>CAZSKU010000011.1:0-61072 GCA_964607515.1 uncultured bacterium
GTTGTCAAGGGTTATAGCTTGACATGGAATAGTGTACATGTGTATACATCCACTGCCCTGAAGGTGTTATGCAGCCGGCGGTGTAAGAAGGGCGGTGGGTGATGAGTGTTGATTTGATTGCCTTTGAGGAGCATGTCAAACGGCTTGGTTTATTTCGGGAGAAGCAGGTTCCGTTCGTGGTTTTCTGGGTCAGGCGCTACCTGGAGTCAGGGTGTTCTGATGACAGCGCTTTTTCCGATGTGCTTTCCGCTTCCGGGAAGCAGGATTGGCAGATCAGGCAGGCCCTAGATGCGGTCAGGGTGTTCCGCTCCTTCTCCGGGGCATCCCTTGAAGCCGCCGTCGAAACGGATGAACCGGTGGTTGTTCTGATCCGGCAGTTGCGCGTTCGGCATTATTCTGCGAGCACAGTGAAGACCTACGCGCTATGGTGCAGGCAATACATGGGCTATTGTTTGTCTCGGAAGCTGGATCCGCAGGAGGATTCCTCCTTCACCGGGTTTCTGTCGTATCTGGCATTAAGACGGAATGTGGCGGCTTCGACCCAGAACCAGGCATTCAATGCCGTTCTTTTTCTGTTACGGAATGTGTGGGGCAGGGAACCTTCCGGAATCGAAGCTGTTCGAGCCAGAGCCGGGAAGCGCCTTCCCGTGGTTCTGGATCAGGACGAGACCTCTGCATTGCTCGGTGTTGTTTCCGGAGTTCCCGGTCTGGTGTTGAAACTGATCTATTCCAGCGGGCTTCGCTTGAACGAGGCGCTTTCCGTCCGCATTCAGGACATCAACTTTTCCGGGTGTTCTCTGCTTGTCCGCGGAGGAAAGGGTGACAAGGACAGGGTCACGGTTCTCAGCGGCAGGATCATACCCGCGCTTCAGCGCCGGATAAGCGAAGTAAGGGCTCTTTTTTCCTCTTCATCGGTGCCGGTGTCGCTTCCTTCCGCGCTGGAGCGGAAGTATCCCGGAGCCGGTCTTGAATGGAAATGGCAGTACGTCTTCCCCTCTTCCGGGCCTTCGATCAACCCGGAGAACGGGGAAGTCCGCCGCCATCATCTTCATGCAAGCGTTGTTCAGAAGGCGATGCGGAGCGCGGTGATTGCTTCCGGGGTGCGAAAGCATGCCACGGTGCACACGCTCAGGCACTGCTTCGCCACCCATCTGCTCATGGCTGGAACGGACCTTTGCGAGATACAGGAACTGCTGGGGCACAGGAGCCTTGAAACCACCCGCATCTATCTTCACGTGGCAAAGGGTATGAACCCCCGGGCGAGAAGTCCCCTGGACAATCTGGCCTGAGAGTTTCGTCCGGTGTTCCCGGTTCTCCGCTTCTCTGTTCTCTAAACCTGGAACAGGTGGGCCCTGTTCAGCACCTCCACCAGCAGCTCCACTGCTGTCTCCACGTCGTGCCTGTGGATGACGGCTGCCGGGCTGTGCCCGTTCCTGGTGGGGATGGAGAGGCACGCGGTGTGGGTGCCGCCTCCGAACTTCTGCATGGAGCTGGTGTCGGTGCCGCCCGCGGTAAGGATCTCCAGCTGATGGTCTATCTTCTTTTCCTCGGCCGCCTGCCGGATGAACTCCACCAGACTGGTGGAGCTGATGACGCTGGAGTCCTGAACCTTCACCGCCACGCCCTTGCCAAGGTCGCAGATCTTCCTGGAGACGGGCCATCCCGGGGTGTCCCCGGCGCCTGTGATGTCCGCAGCTATGCCGATGTGGGGCTCGACGGCCAGGGCGGCCACGGTGGACCCCCTCAGCCCGACCTCCTCCTGGGAGGTGCCCACGCAGTAGACGTCGATGTTGGGGTTTTCGTACCTTTTGAAGGCCTCGGCGATGATGTACGCCCCCACCCTGTCGTCGAAGGCCTTAGCCAGCAGGCAGTCTCCCAGTTCCGAGAAGGGGGTGTCCATGGCCACCCAGTCCCCCCGCTCCACCAGCTCCTTAACCTTCTCGCCGGGCATCCCGAAGTCCAGGAACAGCTTGTCCATCTCCATGGGCTGCTTGGCGGCCTCGGGGGTCAAAGCGGGGTGGTGGCAGACCACGGCTGGGAGTATTCCACCCTTCCTGGTGTGGACCCTGACGCTATGGCCGTAGATGTTCTGGGGCTGCCATCCGCCCACTGGGGCGAGGGAGGCAAACCCGTTCTCGTCCACGCTGTACACCAGGAAACCAATTTCGTCTATATGCCCGGCGAGCATAACCCTGAGCCGGTTCTCCCCTTCGGTCCCGTACCTTACGGCGATGAAGTTCTTCATCGGGTCGGCGTAGGTCTCGTGAGCCCTCTCCCCGAGTTCCGCGGTGAGTAGTTCCACCACCGCGTCCTCCCTGCCGCTGATGCCGTCGGTCTCGCAAAGCCTTCTGAGAAGGTCCATCTCAACGCTCCCTTTCCGGGGGGCCCGTCCAGGAGAACCCCGCTGCTTCATCCTGCGCTCCGGGTTCGTCCCCGGCGAAGGATATGGACTGGAGCACTGCCTCCGCCGCTCTTGCGGGCTCCAGGCCGAACTCCAGCATCAGGTTGAGGTAATAGATCTCGATAATGCCGCTGGCGGCCCAGTCCACCGAGCGGTCGTAGCCGGACACGAAGACCTCCGTTCCGGCCCTCTCCAGCAGTGCGGGAAACCTTCCTCCCATGATCTCGCAGGTGGAGAAGTGAACCATCACGGCGTTCGCGGCCACTGATTTCACGCAGTCCACCAGCACCGGAAGGGGGATGGTGCCTCCCCGGCAGCTCACGCCGTTCGCTGTGGCATGGGACGAGATAACAAGGTAGATGTCGCCGGGCAGCATGGACGCCTCGGTGCAGAATCCGGCCAGGTCCTCCGCGTCGTGGAACCAGCGGTGCCTGACCGAAACTCCGGGAACCCTCCGGAACCACTCGGCCAGCATTCCTCCGAAGGAGTAGTGGGACTCGTCCAGGGATTCCTCCCACTCCGCCTCCAGAACAACCAGCCACCGGCCCCCGGTTTCGGCACCCAGCCTGCAGCCCTCCCAGGGGGACCATTCGGATTCCCCCCGGGGCCGCCACATTCCCCGGATGACGTCGCCTTCCAGTTCGAACCAGCCCTCCCCCTCTGCGTCCCGCTCGGTGTAGGTGAACACCAGCCTGCCCGAGGGCTCCACGGTGCCGGCGATGCTGCTGACGCCGCCGTAGGAGTAGAACCCGGAGACTTCGCCGCCGTCCTGGGTCAGAACCATTCTGCCGTAGGTAGTCTCCCAGGTTCCGGAGTAATCCGAAACCGCCGCGAGAACCAGCAGGATAAGGCTCATCGGCACTCCTCCAGCACAGCCCGGATCCTGCGGACACCCCGGGACGAACTTTTCTCGGAGAGGATCCTGAATCCCACCAGTTCCGAGGTGTTCCTTACGTGGGGTCCGCCGCAGATCTCCCTGGAGAAACCCTCCACGGTGTAGACCTTGACCTTGTCGCCGTAGCGGTCCTTGAAGAACCCCAGGGCCCCTCCCGTCAGGGCCTCGTCCGGTGACATCTCGCAGACGTTCACGTCCAGCCCTGCCCGGATGGCCCTGTTCACCATATCCTCCACCTCCCGGATCTGCTCCGGGGTCATGGGGTCGGGATGGCTGAAGTCGAACCTGAGCCGCTGGTCTGTAATGTTGGATCCCTTCTGTGCAACGTGGTCTCCCAAGACCTTCCTCAGGGCGGCGTGCAGCAGGTGGGTGGCCGTGTGAAGCCTGGTGACCAGATCGCTGTGGTCCGCAAGCCCGCCCTTGAATTTCTGCTCGGCGCCCTTCCGGGACAGCTCCCTGTGCTTCTCGAAAGCTTCCCGGAAGCCCTCCATGTCAACCCGGAGCCCCTCCTCGGAGGCCAGGTCCGCGGTGAACTCCACCGGGAATCCGTAGGTGTCGTATAGCCTGAAGGCAACCCGGCCGGGGATGATTCCGGAGGGATTCTTCTTCAGGTTGGGCAGGAGCTTTTGGAACTCCCTGACGCCGACCTGAAGAGTCTTCCCGAACAGCTCCTCCTCCCGCTCCAGCTCTTCCTTGATTCTGGGGGCGTTCCTCTGCAGTTCGGGGCAGCAGTCCCCCTCGAAGTCCACCACCCGCTCCGCCAGCTTCCAGGAGAATCCCTCGGGAATCCCCAGCTTCATCCCGTGCCTGGCGGCGAGCCGGATCAGCCTTCTCAGGACGTAGCCCTGGTCCAGGTTCGAGGGGGACACCCCCAGATCGTCGCCCAGGATGTGGGCGGCGCTGCGGATATGGTCGGCGATGATCCTCATGCTGCGCAGGCGTTCCGGGTCGGGTTCTCCCCTGACCCCGGCCATCTCCCCGATGGCGCGGAAAAGGTTCCGGTACTCGGTGATTCCGTACACGCTGTCGTGGCCCTGAAGCATTGCGGCGGTGCGCTCCACCCCCATCCCGGTGTCCACACTTCTCATGCCCAGGGGCTCGTAGGTTCCCGAGGCGGTCTTGTGGTACTGCATGAAGACGTCGTTCCACACCTCGAAGTACCTGCCGCACGAGCACCCAGGCCGGCAGTCCGGGCCGCAGGAGGGCCTGCCGGTGTCGTAGAACATCTCCGTGTCCGGCCCGCAGGGGCCGATGTTCCCGGTGGGGCCCCACCAGTTGTCCTCCATGCCCAGGAAGTGTATCCGTTCCCTGGGGATGCCCGCCTCCATCCAGAGGTTCGCGGCCTCGTGGTCCGGCGGGACCCGGTCGTTGCCCCCGAAGACCGTCACGTACAGCCTGTCCGGGTCGAAACCGAGCCACTGCCTTCCGGTGAGGAACTCGTAGCTCCAGGTTATGGCCTCCCGCTTGAAGTAGTCCCCCAGGGACCAGTTGCCCAGCATCCGGAAGAAGGTGAGGTGCGAAGGGTCCCCCACCGAGTCTATGTCGCCGGTGCGGATGCACTTCTGCACGTTCACCAGGCGTCTTCCCACGGGGTGCTTCTCCCCCAGGAGGTAGGGAACCAGGGGCTGCATTCCCGCGGGGGTGAAAAGAATGGTGGAATCATTCTCGGGGATGAGGGACGCCCCGGGAATCACCGAGTGCCCCTTGCCCCGGAAGAACTCGATGTAGAGTTCTACCAGGCGGCTGGTGGTCATGTGTCAGATCTCCTTCTGGAAAATCCTGTAACGCTTGTAGAGGTCCGCGCCGATGTCCTTTTCGAGGATGGCGCGCATGGGGGTGTTGTTCTCCAGGACCCAGGAGAGTTCGCCCCGGCCCATGCCGAGCTTTCCGCTCTCCCGGACTATGGAGTCCACGATGAGAGCTTCCAGCCCCCGGCCCCGGTACTCCTTCCTGACCCCCATGAGGAGAACCCTGACCCGGTCTATCCTGACCTTGAAGGGCGGAACCTTCAGGGCGAGCAGGGTGGGCAGCAGCCTTCCACGTCCCCGGGCGATTCCCATGTTGGCGTCGGGCATGGCCACCCCGAAGGCCACGGGCACCCCGTCGAACTCCACCACCGGAGCCATGGAGGCCACCAGCATGAGCTTCATCTCCTGGGCCAGGGAGTCGAACTCCCGCTGGGTGGTGGGCACGAAGCCCCAGTTCTCCGCCCAGCACTCCCTGTAGATGTCCATCACGACCCTTAGGTCCTCCCGGAACCTCTTCATGTTCAGGGGTCTGAGGGTCACGTTCTCCCGGCGGCGGACCATCTCGGCGATCCGGGAAAGCCTGTCGAATCTGTGCCTGTCCCGTTCGGCCCAGTAGGCGAGAAGGTCCATTTCCTTGCCGAATCCCGCCCCCAGGAGCAGTTCCTGATACCAGGGCGGATTGTGGGGCATCATGACCATGGGAGGGGTGTCGAAGCCCTCCACCAGACAGCCGCAGGTCTCGTTGGTGCTGAAGTTGAACGGCCCCTGGATCCTCTCCATTCCCCGGTCGGCCACCCATCGGGAGGCGGTGTCCAGAAGGGGCGAAGCCGCTTCCTGGTTCCGGAGACACTCGAAGAAGCCGAAGTGCCCGGTCTTCTCTCCCTGATACTCCAGGAAAGCCCGGTTCACCGTGGCGCACACCCTGCCCAGAGGTTTTCCGGCGGAATCCCGGGCCAGAAAGAACTCCACGTCGGCGTGCTCGTGGAAGGGGTGCCTTCTGCGATCCATGACGTGCCGGGCGTCCATGTACAACTGGGGAACCCACAGCGGGTCGTCACGGTTCACCTGGAAGGGGAGTTTGATGAAGTCCCTCCGGCTCCGGGCGCTGTCAACTCTCTCGACGGTTACCGCCATCTCAACCCCTCAGATGAGCCTCAGTTTCCCGCCCACGGTCCGGAACACCTCCAGTGCCCGGTCAATCATCTCCGGGGTATGGGTGGCCATGTAGCTGGTGCGGAGCATGGCCTGTCCGGGATCCACCGCGGGGCTCACCACCGCGTTGGTGAAAACGCCGTGCTCGAAGAGCTCCTTCCAGAACCGGAAGCAGACCAGATCGTCCCCGATTATGACAGGAACGATGGGGGCCTCGCTGTTGCCCACGTTGAACCCCATCTCCCGAAGACCCACCCTGCTTCTCTCGGCGGCCTCGTGGGACTTCTGCACCAGGTTGGGCTCCTCCTGGAGTATCTGGAGAACCGCGAGCACCGTGGCCACAGCGGGAGGCGGAAGGCTGGCGCTGAAGATGTTGGTCCTGGCCACGTGTCGGATGTAGTCTATCACCACCGCCGGCCCGGCCCCGAATCCGCCGATGCAGGCGAAGGACTTGCTGAAGGTGCCCACCAGGATGTCCACACTGTCTTCGCAGCCAAGGTGTTCCGCGGTCCCCCGGCCGTGGGCCCCCATGGCCCCCACCCCGTGGGCGTCGTCCACCATGAGCCTGACTCCGAATTCCCGGGCCAGGTCTGCGAGGGCGGGTATGTCCGCCAGGTCGCCCTCCATGCTGAAGACGCCGTCGGTTATGATCATTCCGGGGTGTTCCCTGTTGGTTTCCAGCAGGTGTCTCAGATTGCCCATGTCGTTATGCCGGAACTTCACCACCCGGGCGTAGCCCATCCGGGTGCCGTCGATTATGGAGGCGTGGTTCTTCCTGTCTATGAAGACCACCGACCCCCGATCCGCCAGGGTGCCGATGACCCCGAGGTTGGCCTGGAAACCGGTGCTGAAGGTGACACATGCTTCCTTGCCCAGGAAGGACGCCAGCTTCTCCTCCAGTTCCAGATGGATGTCCAGCGTTCCGTTGAGGAACCGGCTGCCGGTGCACCCCGTACCGTACTTCCGGATGGCATCGCATGCCCTCTCCACAACCAGGGGATGGTCGGTGAGACCCAGGTAGTTGTTGGAACCCAGCATTATAACCTTGCGGCCCTGCATGAGCATCTCGGCGCCCACATGGCCCGAGAGGGGAACGAAGTACGGGTACAGTCCGAGGGCCTTCACCTTGGCAGGTCTGTCGAACTCGCCGCATTTGCGAAAAATATCCATGGCCGGTGAACCCTGTTCTGCTTGAGTGACGCCTGTGGAACAACTCGCGGGAATCTAACACCCTGCGGGGTGAATGGAAACAACCCCTTTTATTATCTTCCCTGCTGGAATCCGGAGGTGTTATGAAAAAGGTGTTTCTCACGGGCGCCACGGGTTTCGTGGGAGGCGCTCTGGCAAGGCTTCTGGCGGAACGGGGCTGCCGGGTGATCGCGGCCATCCGGGAGTCCTCCAGGGCTGACAGGGTTCCCGAAGGCTGCGACACGGCAAGGGTGAACTTCATGAACCCCGACAGTCTCGCCCCCCATATGAAGGGAGCCGACGTGGTCCAGCACGTGGCCGGCGCGGTGAAGGCGCGGTGCCAGGAGGATTTCGACCTGGCCAACGCAGCCACCACCGCAGCCCTGGTCAGGGCCGCGGAGAAAGCATGCCCCGAGGCTCTCTTCGTACTCACCTCCAGCCAGTCCGCCGCCGGCCCCTGCGGCCTCGGGCCCGTAACCGCCTACGGCAGGAGCAAGCTCCTGGCGGAAAGGGCGGTCACCGGTTTCCCCAACCACGTGATAGTTCGCCCGCCGGCGGTGTTCGGCCCCGGGGACGAAGCCACCCGGGGGCTGTTCCGCTGGGCGGGAAAGGGGCTGATGGCCACGCCGTGGACCCGGGGAGCCTTCTGCGCCGTCTTCGTGGAGGATCTGGCCCACCTCCTGGCCGAAGTAATGGACCGCCCCGGAATCCGGGGCGCCGTGCTTCAGCCGTCGTACCCCGAGACCATCACCTGGAAGGGTTTTCACCGGGCCATGGAAAAGGCCGCCGGCAGGAGGATCCTTCACCTAAGGATCCCCCCGGGCCTCATTCACGCCGCCGGCGCCATGGCGGAGGCGGCGGCGTCGGTCACCGGCGCCTGCCCGTTCGTCACCCGGGACAAGGCCCGGGAACTCACCGCAGGAAGCTGGGTGATAAGGCAGGAGGAGGTGGAGAGGATTCTCGGGTGGAATCCCCGAATCCCTCTGGTGGAGGCCCTGCGGATCTCCCTGGGATCATCAGCCCCGAAGGGCGATCCAGACCGCCAGAACCAAAAGGTTCATGGCGGTCACGGGAATCCCTGACAAGGCATACTCCCGGAAGGAAATTTTCACTCCCTCCAGCCGGGCCTGTTCTATGACTATCAGGTTGGCCATGCTGCCGATGGTGAACAGGTTGCCGGCGTAGGTGGTGGCCAGACTCAGCACATACCATGGAATGGGGCTTCCCAGGGGCATGTGGGGAGCCAGCAGCACGGTGGCGGGCACGTTGCTGACCATGTTGCTCAGGGCCACCGCCGCCAGGGACAGGGCGTAGGGATTCGAGAGGGGCACCCCCCTCTTTTCCAGAAAGGCCAGGAACTCCTGGGGCAGCCCGGTGGAATTGAAACCGGCCACCACCACGAACAAGCCGCAGAACAGGGTTATCAGGTGCCAGTCCACCAGCCCCAGGATGGACCTGGTGTGCATCCGCCGGCTGAGCAGCAGCACCCCGGCCACAGACAGCACCGACCATTCCCGCGGAAGGGGAGAGAACAGCAGGACCACCACCGCCGCAGCTGCCAGAAGACCCTTGGCGGTCTGCCAGGGGTTGAAGTCCGGCCAGCTCTCCCCGCGAAGCGTCTCACCGGAAAGATCCACGGTGAACCGGTCCCGGTAGAGCAGCCGAAGCATCAGATAGGTCAGCGCCAGGCATACCAGCGACGGGGGCCCGCACCAGAAGAGGAACTCCCGGAACGAAAGGCCGGCTGTCTGCCCGATGAGCATGCTCTGGGGGTTGCCGATGATGGTGGCTGCGGAGCCCAGGTTGGTGCCCATGGCCAGCCCCAGAAGAAAAGGCACCGGATTAAGGCCCCTTTTCCTCAATGCCACCGCCAGGACCGGAGTGAAGGCCAGGCAGATGATGTCGTTGGCCAGTACCGCGGCCAGTACCCCACCGGTGGCCATGAGAACCAGCAGGAACAGTCCGGGGCTTCCCCTGAATCGGGAGAGCCTCACCGCCAGCCAGGTGTAGAACCCTCCCAGCCGCAGCTGGGCCGATACTATCATCAGCCCGTAGAGCAGCAGCAGGGTTCCCAGGCTCACGGAACCCAGCGCCCGCCCGGGGGTCAGCACCCCGAAGACCACCATTGCCAGGGCGCCGAGCAATGCTATGCCCGTCCTGTCGATGGCCAGCCGGGGGAGCCCTCCCAGGGCCACCCCGCAGTAGGTAACCCCGAAGATCACCGCCGCCGTTGTAGATGTGTCCATTCAACCTCCGGAACGGAGAGCATTATACATCCGGGAAGTGCCGTTAAGGGCACTGCCCGGGTTGACCTCGGGTCTCCATCCTCCTATTCTCCCTGAGAAACAATAGAGGGTTATCATCGGCCGGTCCCGGGTTTCCGGCAGTGTGCGGCGGAAAAGAAGGGATTGTAATCATGAGAAAGTACGGAGCGGAGTTCTTCGGAACCTTCTGGCTGGTCCTGGGAGGCTGCGGCAGCGCGGTTCTTGCGGCGGCATTTCCGGGGCTGGGTATCGGGCTCCTGGGGGTGTCCCTGGCCTTTGGCCTCACCGTGCTCACCATGGCCTACGCCATCGGCCACATTTCCGGTTGCCACCTGAACCCGGCGGTATCCCTGGGGCTCTGGGCCGGAGGAAGGTTCCCCGGCAGGGCATTACTGCCTTACATCATCGCACAGGTGCTTGGTGGAATCGCAGCCGGCGCGGTGCTCTACCTGATCGCCTCCGGAAAACCCGGCTTCGAAGTTACCGCCGGATTCGCAACCAACGGATGGGGCGCCGGGTCCCCCGGCGGATACTCCTTCGCTGCGGCTCTGGTGACCGAAGTGGTGATGACCATGATGTTCCTGATCGTAATCCTCGGCTCCACCGACAAGAGGGCCCCCAGGGCCCTGGCCCCTGCGGCGATCGGCCTCTGCCTCACCCTGATACACCTGATCAGCATTCCTGTGACCAACACCTCGGTCAACCCCGCCAGGAGCACCGGCGTGGCAGTCTTCCAGGGGGGTCTGGCCCTGGAGCAGCTCTGGCTCTTCTGGGCAGCCCCCATCGTAGGGGCTTTCCTGGGAGCCGTCGTCTACAGGTTCATCGGGGGCGGCAGGGAATAGCGAGGAGTCCGCACGGATTACTTCGAACTAAGGGGAAATCCGGAGGAGATGGGTCGGGCCCAGGGAAGAGCCCTCGAAAAAGCGGGATTCACCCTTCCTTCACCTGAACCCGGAATGCTTTGTTTTGCCAGGGTAGTGCGAAGGCATCATGGAATCCCTCGCACCTGAACTCCTGGAGGAACTCCGGGCTACAGGCCGTTCCGCCGGGATCGACTGGGACTCTTTGCTTACCCTTTCCATCACGGCCCCCTTGGATCCCGGAGAACTTCCTCTGGGCTCTTGCACCGTAGTAGCGGTGACGCCCGACAGAAGCGCCCGGGAAAAGCCCCTTATCGGACGGAACTTCGACTTCTTTCACGACGTCTCCGCTGAAAGCGCCGCCACCTACGCTACGTACCCGGGGAACGGCTACGCCCATCTGGGAAACTGCGACATCTGGACCGGCAGGGAGGACGGAATCAATGAAGCCGGCCTGTTCGTCGGCCAGGCGGCGTTCTTCTCCCCGGGCCTGAAACCGGGGGTGACCTTCTGGTTCTTGGTCAGGATGCTGCTCGACCGGTGCGCCACGGTAAAGGAGGGCATTGCGCTTCTCGAGGAGACGCCTCACTGCGCCAGCTGGACATACCTGCTGGCGGATGCCCGGGGGGATGCTGCCGTGGTGGAGCCAACCGTGAAGGGAGTTTCGGTAAGAAGACCCGAGAACGGACTGCTGATACTCACCAACCATGCGGTCTGTCCCGAATGGGCCGGCACAGAGTCGTACGTCCCTCCGGATTCCCGGATCAGGTACGAGAGGTTGAGCGACCTCCTCGGCAGCGGAATCGTGGACATCGAGGACATCAGGCATGCCCTCGGGGATCACACCGGCCGGATCTGTTCCCACGGCGAACACTTCAAGGGACGAAGGTTCGGAACACTGTGGTCGGTAGTGGGATCCCCGGGGGAACGGTGTCTGGAGATCGCCGAAGGCCCGCCGTGCAGCTCAGTCTATAGGGAGTTCAGGTTCTGATCCGGTCCTGATCCCCAAGACAGTCCATCACGGTCTGTATAACCGCTTCCCGCTCGCAGTCCCGGAACATCTCGTGGTCCGTCTCCGGGAACATCACGGCCCTCTTTCTGTCGGCCGGTGTGGCGATACCGTCCAGAATCATTCCCGCGCTTCGCCAGTGGACCCTCCTGTCCCCGGTTCCCTGAAGGACCAGGGCCGGGGAAACCACCCGGTGAAGCCTTCTGCGGGTCTGTACCACCAGGTCCATGAATGTCGATATCGATTCCATGGGAGCCCTGCGGTAGTTCAGATCCGACCTGAGCATGCTCCTGTCGGTGTAGAACGGGGTCATGTCCCAGCTTCGGAAGAGCTTTTCCATCATGGGTCTGAGGAACCCCAGAGGTCTTCCGGGGCCGAAGGGGGTGGAGGGGAATATCGCGGCACCCGCAAGTATCAGCTTCCGAATCAGGTCCGGATGCTCCACCGCCAGGTTCAGTGCCAGAAGCCCCCCCATGCTGTGCCCCACAACAATGACGGGCCCCCGGGAGGACGTCCGCTCCAGGGCCGCCCTGGCGTCGTCCAGCCAGTCCGGCCAGGTGAAGCCCGCGAGTTTCCTCCAGGAATCCTGCCCGTGCCCGCGAAGCAGGGGAACCTCCGGTTCCAGACCTTCCTTCCTCAGTCTGGAGATCAGGAACTCGAAGGCGAAGGGACCCGAGGTGAAACCGTGGATCAGCAGCACCGGCCCGGTCACCGGCGCCCCCCAACCAGGCCCAGCAGCTCCTTCAGGGTGGCCCGGCCGGCATCCACCACCTCCATGGGTCGTCTGCCCCCGGCGGTGACCGCGTGCAGGGCTTCCCCGGGGGACAGCCCCCGGACCCGGGAGAGCCAGGCCGCCATCACTATCCCGGTTCTCCCCATTCCCGCCCAGCAGTGGACCACCGCGGGCATCCGCCGCTCCTCCGATTCCATCAGGAAAGGAATGATCTTCTGGTCCATGTCCCTGAGACTGATCAGGCTGAAATCCTCAACCGGGTTCCACAGGACGTGCTCCGGGCCGAAAAAAAACCTGTACCTTTCCAACAGGGGGGTTTCGTAGTCATCCATCTGGGCCTGGGAGAGCAGGCAGACCACCCGTTTCATCCCCGCGGAATTCATGAACGAGAGCCACCGGGCCACCTGTCCGTCGGCAACCCCCGGCCTGCACGCCCCGAAGACGTATCGCTCCCCGGCTCCCGCGGCGGAGAAGTTGTGCATCAGGTCCTCCTTTCCCGGAGCCTCCGACCCGCCAGGGCCAGGAAGTAGAAAGCCCCGGCTGTCAGGATCACCGCGGCCCCCGAGGAGACGTTCCAGAACCACGCGGCGGCCAGCCCCGCTCCGGAGAACACGTTTCCCAGAACCACCGCCCAGATCATCATCCCGGAAAGCCTTCTGTTGAACATGCCCGAGATCGCCGCAGGTATCGTCAACAGGGCGATGACCATGATCAGCCCCACCACCCTCATCATCATCACCACCGATACCGCCACCATGCAGAGGGTGACCAGGTGAAGCACTCCCACCGGCAGACCTCTGGCCTCGGCGAAGGTCTCGTCGAAACTCACGGCCTGAAGGGGACGGAAGAACAGCGCCACCCCGGCGAGCACCAGCAGGTCCATCACCGCCATGGCGCATATCTCCCACGGGGAAACCGCCAGAATGCTGCCGAAGAGGTAGCTCATCAGGTTGGCCTTGTATCCCGGAGTCATGTCGGCGAAAAGAACTCCCAGAGCCATGCCCACCGCCCACAGCACACCGATTACGGTGTCGGACCTCTGGCGCCCCCGGCGGGTGATCGACCCCATGATGACCGCCGCGGCCAGGCTGAACACCAGCGCCCCCGCCATGGGCAAAACCCCGGGGGACGATCCAGCCGCCCCGGCAAGCACTCCGTACTGGAGCCAGTAGCCCAGCCCCACCCCGCCGTAGGCCGCGTGGGCTATGCCCCCGCTGATGAACACGATTCTTCTCGCCACCACCAGGCTTCCGATGACCCCGCAGGCTATGCTCACCAGGAATCCCGCCGCCAGGGCGTTCCGCATGAATCCCAAGGAGAGCATCTCCCCGGTCATTGCGATTCCTTCCCGTGGGTGGACAGCACCCGGTGGGGAACGTCGCCGTGGGTGATGATGTCCACCGGGCACTGATAGGTGGTTCTGACGGCTTCCGCCGTGAGCATGTCCCGGCCGTGGTAATGGAGGGTGCGGTTGAGGCATGCGATGGTCTTCACCTCCGAGAACACCACGGTCAGGTCGTGGCTGGTCATGACGATGGTAACTGTCTCGTTGAGTTTCCTGAGCAGCTCGTATATCGAGGCGGCGGCCCCCGGATCCATGCTGGCGGTAGGCTCGTCCAGAACAAGGATCACCGGACGCACCGCCAGGGCCCGGGCGAAGAGGGTCCGCTGAATCTGGCCCATGGACAGCTCACCCATGGAGCGGTGGGCCAGATCCTGGATTCCAGTTCTCTCCAGGGCCTCCTCCACCGCCTCCCTATCCCCAGGAGAGGGTCTTCCCAGGAGGTTTCCCCCGTGAAGCCTGCCCATGCGAACCGCCTCCCGGACCGTGATGGGAAACCCCGGGTCGTAGCCCGCGCTCTGGGGCACGTAACCCACGTGTCTGCGTCCCTGACGGGGCGGAAGACCCATCACCCTGACCGAACCGGCGCCGGGGGGAATGAGCCCCAGGATAACCTTCAGAAGGGTCGTCTTTCCTCCGCCGTTGGGGCCGATGATTCCCAGGAAATCCCCCTCCGGAACGGTCAGGGAAATCCGGCTGAGCACCTTCGCTCCGGCGTAGCCGGCCTCGACGTCTTTAAGCTCCAGGGCGGGGCTACTCACCGGAGACTTCCAGAAGGGTTCCGGCGATGGTCCGTATGGCTCCGGGCCAGTCCTCCGTCAGAGGGCTCACCGTGACCACGGTCCCGCCTATTTCCCGGGCCACCGCTTCCGGGGCGTCCAGGGAAAACTCGGGCTGGGCGAACACCACCCTGATACCGTGGCTCCGGGCCAGGGCCACGGTCTCGGCCAGCTCCGGCGGGCTGGGTTCCTGGCCGCCCCTTTCCACGACCAGCATTTCCAGCCCGAATTCGTCGGCGAAATACCCCCAGGCGGGGTGGAACACGAGGAAACGGTTCTGACCGGACTGCTCCAGAGAAGCTCTTATCTCCCGCCCGAGGGAGTCCAGCTGGTCTTCGAATGTCTCGAGGTTGGCCCGGTATACCCCGGCGTGCCGGGGATCCATCTCCGCCAGGGCCGCGCATATGTTTCCAGCCTGGGTCTTCACCAGCGACGGGGCAAGCCAGATGTGGGGATCCGGCGCGCCGGCGCCGGGATGGCGCCCGTTGTCGTTCCCCCGCACAACCCTCTCCACCCCGTGAGCCGTGTCCACGATCATCAGGGAAGGGTTGGCGGCGGAGATCCTTCCCATCCAGACATCCTCGAAGGGAACTCCCACGGTGAAGTAGGCCGACGCTTCCGCCAGGGAAGCCATCTGCGCCGGACGGGGTTCGTAGGTATGGGGGTCGCCGCCCGGCTCCACCATCACCTCCACGTTCACCAGATCTCCGGCGATCCGCTGTACGAAGTACTTCTGGGGGGAGATGCTGACGAAGACTGTGGGGACATCGGAAGGGGGTGACGGCGGTGTATTGCAGGCGCACAGGATCAACAGGGGCAGAAGTCGGGCCGGGTCGTTGAGTTTCAAACATCCCCCTTCCGGTCCTGCATGCAGGACGGGCAGATCCCGGATATCTCAAGAATATGGCCGGTGGCGGTGTAGCCCGTTTTGGCCCGGACGTGGCCGTAGAGGGAGGCCAGCCCGTAGCACGGAAACTCCGTCACCCTGCCGCACATCGAGCAAACCACGAAGTGGGTGTCTCCCTGCTTGGCGCGGAAGCAGTTACGACTCCCCCCGAAATGGACCTGCCTGACGATGTCCAGCTTCTCGAACAGATCCACCGTCCTGTAGACCGTCACCAGTCCGAGCCCGGGATGGATCTTCCGGCCAAGTCTCCATATCTCCTCCGGAGTAAGCCCCTCCCGGTGCTCCGACAGAACCCTGATAACAGCCCGTCTTGGCAGGGTGAGCCGGACGCCCACCTCCCTGAGGACCCCGGCCCAGGAAACCGAATTGGAAATGGTTTTCATCTCGTAAGGATAGCAGCGGCTGCAGGGAGCGTCAACGGAAAGCGCCGGGTCCCGGAACGGACCCGGCGCCGGAGTTGCCTGTCTACCTTGCCACGATGAGCCGGGTGTTCCCCGTGAACCCTCCCCCGGCGAACCTCACCAAATAGAGTCCCGAGGGCACCGGCCTGTCAGCGGAGTCGGTGAGGTCCCAGAGCACCGCGTGGTTGCCGGCGTTCACCTCCCCGTCCACCAGGGTCACCACCTTCCTTCCCGTCAGGTCGAAGACTTCAAGGACGGCAGGGCCGGTCCGGGCCAGGCTGAATCCCAGAGTTGCGGTGTCTAGGGCCGGGTTAGGGGTGGCTGCTCTTATCCCCGCGGCCACCGCCGGGGCGGCCTGTCTCTCGAGGCTGGTGCCGGTGACCTGGATGGAGCCCTGGTAGGTATTGCGGTTCCTGGCCCACGCGGTGACCGTGATGGTGCCGGTGGAAGCGGGATTCACGTAGATCTGGGCGGCTCCCGACCCGTCGGTGTACCCCACGGCGTAGACGTCGCCCTCCTGCCAGCCGCCCTTCTGCAGGCAGACCCTGGCGTTCTCCACCGGAGAGCCCTCCGCGGTCACCGTAACGGTTACCGTTCCCGCCTGGTCGATCGAGGCCGGGTGGGTCGCGGAAAGGTCCGTGGGAACTTCGGTCCAGATGGGCAGTTCCGGATCGCCGAAGAGATTGTAGGCCTTGAGGCACCAGTCCATGTAAGTGCTGTCGGGAGGGCAGTAGAAATCCATGCTGGTGCCGTGGGCGATTCCGAGGTTGAAGATGTCGTTCTCCCAGTGGTCCTGGTAGAACCTCATGCAGAGCATCTCGCTGGGGCCGGTGCAGGGGCCGGCGAAGTTGCCGAAACCGTAGCGGCTGTTGAAGCAGCCGAAGCCTCCCCCGTTGGGGGACGCCAGCCAGGCGTCGCCGCAGCAGTCGCCTCCGGAATAATCCAGGGCGCCGATGAGGCAGGATATGGACTGCCACAGCGCCGGAAGGCCGCCGGACTGGATGTTGGTCTGGGCCATGATGTGGGCCACCGTGTAGTTGCTGTTCTGGGAGGTCCACATGTAGGTCTGGGAACCGTGGCTGGCGTGGTAAACGTGGTGGGGGCCGGCGTTGATCATGGCGATGGTGTTTGCGGCGCTGTTGGTGCCGGCGGATTCGTAGAGCTTCTCCTCCTCCCACTCGTCGGAGGGGACGAAGGTCGAGATGGACTCGGCGCTGGCGCTGCCGGGAATGTAAGGGCTGTACCAGAGGATGCCGGTGGAGTACCCGATCCTGAGTTCCCTGGGGGCGGTCTCGAAGTAGTCGTTTCCGCCTATTCCCTCGTAGAGGAACACCTTTTCCACGAAGATGTCGGCCTCGGAGGAGGTGCTCACGCTGGCCCTCCCCACCCACAGGTCCGGGTGGTAGTCCACCTGGTCGTAGCCCGAGGGCTGGGGCGACTGGTAGGGGTAGGGAACCTCCCCCCAGGTCCCGTTCCCGTTGGCGTTCCAGAGGTCGGCCCCCGGTGAGGTGTCGTTGATGTCGGCGAAGTACAGGTCCGTGGGTCCGTTGGTGGAGTAGCTGGCGTCGCCCACGAACTTGGCCTGGCGGCAGGTCACCTTGTCGTTGTCGCCGAATATGAGCACGTAGTCCGTTCCCTGGTCGCGGCAGTCCGTGAGGAAGGCCCTCATCTCCTGCTGAAGGTCCGCCAGGGAATACTGGGACTGGACCCAGTCGGTGGTGTACACCCCGGTGGGAATTCCCTTGGCCGTCTTCCAGTCAGCCAGTTCCTGGGCCTGGGCTTGGAAGTCGGGGTGGGTGATGATGACGTACTGTCCGTACTCAAGGTCCCGGGGTTCCACCATGGCGGCCCCGGAGGGGCTCACCATGTCGGGGTTCAACACCAGCCGGGCCGCCGTGGCCATTGCCTGGGCCTCGCTTGAGGCGGTTCTCGCGGAGATGAGGTTCATGGAAGGGTCTTCCCCGTATGTGACCCGCAGGACCATGGCGGAGAGTACCTGAAGGGACTTGTCCGCGGGATTCCAGCGCACCGGGTGCACCGTGACGTAGGCCAGGGGTATGCCCCAGAAAACGCTGGAGCCTGTAAGCACGGCCTGGTCAGCGGGGAAGGCCCTGTCCCGGCCGTAGAACAGGGGATCGGGAAGAGCCTGCACGAAGTCCAGGGGCGCCGAGATGGGGACCGACGCACAGGCGGGCTGAATGTTGAAGGAACCTGGCAGGGTGGTGTAGGAAGAGGAGAGCACCTCCACCCGGGTGGCGCCGCAGCCCGTGGGAAGGGCGATCTTCACGGGCATCAGGGGAAGCATGGGAGCCCCGGGGGTTGCCACCGAGGGAAGCCCCGGAACCGCCACCGCGTCGTAAACCCCTTCCCGCTCTATCAGGACGTCGGCCCGGTCGAAGGTGACCGAAACGGTGAACTCACCCGCGAGCGCCAGCGCCGCGGGAAGAACCAGCAACAGTGCTGCAGATCTCATGTGTGCCTTCTTTCGAATCCGTGCTCCAACAATTCCTACCGTTTATACCCGAAACGTTTCATCAATTCCAGCCTGGCGTCCACATCCTCCCGGCACTCCACTGCTGTGGGGGGCTCGCCGTCCACCACCCCCAGGATTCCGCCCCCCTGGCCGGTCCTGGCGACGATGACCTCCACGGGGTTGGCGGTGGCGCAGAATATGCCGCACACCTCCGGCACAGCCCGGACCGCAGGCAGGATCTGAATTGGAAAAGCCCTGGCCAGAACGATCATGAAGCAATGGCCGGCGGCTATTCTGAGCAGGTTGTCTTCCGCCACCTTCTTCAGTTCCAGGTCGTTACCGTCGCTGCGCACGAGGCACGGTCCGGAGGCTTCGCTGAAGGCCAGGCCAAAGGGGGTTCCCGGGACCGTCCCCGCAACCGCCTCGTAGAGATCCTCCACGGTCTTGATGAAGTGGGACTGCCCGAGGATCACGTTGCACCCCTCGGGGAACTGAAGACGAACGCTTTCCAGTTTCATCCCCGCCTCCCTCTATCTGAAAATGCCACGGAACACGTCCTTCACCTCGGGAACGCCTCCCTGAAGGATCATGTAGCCGTCCGGGGGCTCGCTCTCGGTGATATCACCGCCGATGGGGGTCTGCATGAGCCTTTTGACCTCCTCGTGGCCGTCCGCCGCGGCAAGCGCCCAGCAGAGCTTAACGTAGGCGGCCTCCGGCAGCATGTTTGCCAGGGGCACCACGCCTCTCTCCATGAGAAGCCTTCCGGTGTCGTAGACGTACATCTGGGTGTATCCCCAAAGGGTCTGAACGGTCATGTAGACGTGGACTCCCGCCTCTGTCGCCCGTCGCAGGGGCTCGTAGAGGGGCTTGTTCACGTGTCCCAGCCCGGTGCCGGCGATGATGATGCCCTTGTAGCCGTGGTCCACCAGGCTGTCTATGATGTCCGGCTTCATGTTGGGGTAGTAGTAGACTATGGACACCCTTTCATCGAAAACCGGCCTGATGTCGGGCTTTCGGGATGGATCGCGCCTCCGGTAGTCGTCCTTAAGGTACGTGAAGGAGTCCCTGTCCACCATGGCCAGGGGCCGGTCGCCGATGGTTCTGAAGGTGCTCCTGTAGCTGGAGTGCATCTTCCTCACCCGGGTTCCCCGGTGCAGAAGGCCGTACCGGTCGCTGGTGGGGCCGAACATGCACACCATCACCTCCGCGGCGTCGCAGTAGGCGGCGGTGCGGGTGGCGTGGATCAGGTTCAGGGCGGCGTCGCTGGAGGGCCTGTCGCTGGAGCGCTGGCTGCCCACCAGCACCACCGGAACCGGCAGGTTCTGGCACATG
Source organism: uncultured bacterium (assembly GCA_964607515.1). GTDB lineage: Bacteria > Fermentibacterota > Fermentibacteria > Fermentibacterales > JCC-6 > UBA6080. The sequence continues at coordinate 19,485 of CAZSKU010000011.1, forward strand.
TAGGTGAGAATCGCCGCGGTGTGGTGCAGGGTGTCGGTGCCGTGGCCGATGACAATCCCCGCAACCCCCTTCTCTATCTCCCGGGCTATCCCCTCGGCCAGGGCCTTGTACTGGACCGGACCCATGTCCTCGCTGAATATCCCGAAGAGTTTCTCCGTCTCAAGGTTGCAGATGTCCGCCAGCTCCGGCACGGCGCCGTAAAGCTCCCCCGGGCTGAAGGCCGGGATCACCGCTCCGGTCTTGTAGTCCAGCCTGCTGGCGATGGTGCCCCCGGTTCCGAAGAGCATCACCCTGGGGTGGGCGGGATCGTTAGGAAACTGCTGCTCGGGGATGTGGTAGTTGGCCTTACGGGAGCCCCGGACCGTTACTCCGTCAATGGATTCCGCCTTGACTCCGATGTTGTACCCGGTGGCCAGTTTCAGAACCAGGTGGTACTCGTCGGCGGTCTCGCTCCGGGGAAGCACCACCCCCTCGAAGGTGTTGGGGCCGGCTGTTATCGCCACGTCATCCCATACCTTTATGCCCAGCCTCTCCATGACGGCCCGGGCGGGATCCCTGTAACCCTTGAAGGAGTCGTCGTTCATTGCGGTCCCCTCAGAATCTCCGCCTTCTCCTGGCGGATTCGATGCCCATCTCCATCCTGTAGTTGGCGACGGTGCGGCGCTTGACGGGCATACCCATGTTTCTCAGCACCGTGGAAATCTTTTCGTCGGACAGCGGCGCTCCGGGATTCTCCTGACTCACCAGCCTGCGGATCTCCTCCCTCACCCTGGCCGCCGAAGCGTCGGTCTCGCCGCTCCCCGCAGCCCGGCTGAAGTAGAACTTCATCTCGTGAATCCCCTGGGGGGACTGGACGTACTTGCCGTTCACGGCCCTGCTGATGGTTGACGGGTTGTAGCCCAGCGCGTCCGCCGCCTGCTGAAGTGTGAGGGGCCTGAGGAAGTCAACCCCGTGCTCCAGGAAATCGCTCTGGGCCTCAACCAGGAACCTTCCAATCCGGAGAACCGTGTCCTGGCGCTGGGCTATGGCCCTGATGAACCATCCCGCCCTCCGGAACTTGCCCTTCACGTAGTCCCTCTCCACCGGCGAGGTGGAGGGCGACTCCAATATTCTCCGGTTCCTCTCGCTGATATGGAGCCTTGGAAACCTTCCGTCGTTCAGGAACACCACGAACCCCTCGTCGGTCCTCTCGATGATCAGGTCCGGAATCACCACGGAATTGGTATCCGGGGTGAAGTCCGCCCCGGGCCACGGGTTCAGGGACAGGATCACCGACGCGGCTTCCTCCACCCGGGCTGGGGTCACCCCAAGGGCCCGGGCCATGGCTGGTATCCTTCGGGCCGCCAGGTCGTCGAAGTGCCGGTCGAGGATGGTGAACTCCAGGGAATCCTCCCGATACCCGGCCGCCGCAAGCTGCACCTTCAGAGCGTCCTGGGCGGAGTACTGCCCCACGCCCTGGGGCTCCAGGGTCCTCACCAGGTCAAGGGCCCGGTAGAGCATCGAAGGGTCTCCCTCCCACCCCTGGAGGAGTTCCTGCTCTCCGAAGCACAGAAGGCCGTGCCGATCCAGGGAGTAGATGACGTACGCCGCCGCCTCCTCCACCCCGGGACCGGGGCCGAGGTTCTGCACCTGGCGGATCAGATGCTCCGAAAGGGTGGTCCTGCTCTCGGGCTCGGGCCTCCAGGGGTCCTCGTCCTGATACACGCCTCCGGAGGGCAGCTCACCGGCGTCCTCCTCCAGCTGCCTCAGGATGTCCATGGTGTCCTCCTCGGCTTCGTCCTGCCTGGAGGGCTCTCCCTCGGTGTCCTGTTCGGGGGGTGACTCGGGTTCGGGTTCCTCGGCGCCGGAGGCTGTTGGATCGACTTCCTCCAGGAGAGGATTGTCCGACAGCTCCTGCCTTATCAGGGCTTCCAGCTCCACCGACGAAAGCTGGAGCATCTCTAGCTGCTGCCGGAGGGTCTGGGTCATCACGAGCCTCTGGGACTGGGTCAGTTCAAGCTGGGGCCGCATCTCGTGCCTGGGGGTCATAGCCTGAATTTCTCCCCGAGGTAAATCTTCCTGGCCTCCGGATCCTCCGCCAGCTGGGCGGCCGACCCGGAGATGAGGATGCGTCCGTCGTACATGATATAGGCCCGGTCGGTTATTGCAAGGGTCTCTCTGACGTTGTGGTCTGTGATCAGCACCCCGAGCCCCATCCTGGCCAGCCCGGCCACTATCTCCTGAATCTCGTTGACCGCGATCGGGTCAATCCCCGCGAAGGGCTCGTCCAGGAGCATGTAGCCGGGGCGGGTCACCAGAGCCCGGGCGATCTCCACCCTTCTCCTCTCCCCGCCGGAGAGGGTGTACGCCTTCTGGGCCGCCAGGTGGGCCACCCCAAGGTCCCGAAGCAGACCGTCGCACCGCCTTCGTCTCTCCTCCCGGGAAAGCTTCATGGTTTCCAGGATGGAGAGAAGGTTGTCCTCTACGCTCATCTTCCTGAAGACGCTGGACTCCTGGGACAGGTATCCGATCCCCAGCCGGGCCCGGCGGTACATGGGCATGCCGGTGATTTCCCGGCCGTCCAGCCAGACGGTTCCCGAGTCGGGCCGGATGAATCCCACCATCTGATAGAAAGTGGTTGTCTTCCCGGCGCCGTTGGGCCCCAGAAGTCCCACTATCTCGCCGGGATGAACCTCGACGCTGACGCCGTCCACCACCCGGCGTTTCCGGTAGGCCTTCACCAGGTCCCTGGCCTGCAGCATTCTGTCACTCACGAAAGTCTCCGCTCCAGCTGTAGGTGCCCCGAACGGTGCCCCAGGCGGTCACCCGGTCCAACTCCCCCTCCAGGAACCTGAGCACCAGGTCCTCCGCGGTGATGGTGTTGGCCTCGGCCCGGGCCTGCCCCGAGTTCACGGCGGTGAGGGTGGCGGTTCCCGACAGGTGCAGGGAGTCCAGCTCCGTCTCTTCGCCGGGGAGGAAACCGAAAAACGCCCTCTGGGAACTGAACTCCACGGTGGAGGTGTCCGCCCGGGCCAGGTTTCCCCGGGCGTTGCCCTCTATTCTCAGGGACTCGAGGTCTCCTCCGCCCAGGTGGATCTCCATCCAGTCGCCTTCCAGCACCCCCTCGGGGGCTTGCACCAGGGGCGATCCCACCATTTCCAGCCTCTCCTCCTTCCCGAAGTAGAGCAGGTATTCCCCGGAAGCGGTGAACTCCCTGGCGGGCATCAGAAGCAGGGCGTCCCCCTGGGCTTCCGCCCTTTCGTCATCCAGAAAGAACTCCAGCCTCTGGGCGGTTATGGTCAGGGAATCGCCCCCCTCCACCCTTCTCAGGACCGGCTCGCTGGTCACGAACAAGCTGCCCCTGTCGCTGTCGTAAAGGGCGTACTCCCCGGTGACCACTCCCAGCCAGTCGCCGGTCATTGACACGCCCCCGAGGGCCGTGGCCTTCCCGGCAAATCTGAACCAGGTGATCCTGTCCGCCCGAATAATGCTTTCGCCGTCGTCGAGAACCGCGTTTCCCGTGAGCAGAAGAAGCCCCTCGGGCCGGGAGTAGGATAGGTAGCCGCCCGTGGCGGTGACCGAATCGTGGGTCACCCTCACGTTGTCCCTGAACTCCGCCAGCTCCTCGTCCTCGTGAAGGGTGGCGGACTCGGAGGTTACCGTAACCTCGCCGTCGGTGACGTTCACGTTTTCCCGGAGCTCCAGCACCGTAGTGCCGTCCTCGGACTCGGTGGTCCAGGCCCGCAGGGCGGTTACCGTGAAGACCCCCGCCGGGGCCGCCGCCGCCAGAAAAAGCAGCATCCTAATCAATTCCGGTGACCTCTCCGCTGTAGATCCCCTGGAAAGACTGGCTCACGGTAACGTCCCCGACGGCTCCCAGCCCGGTGCTCAGGGTGACGCCCCTGCCCCGGAGAACCGTCACGCCCTCCACATCCGGCACAGTGAACACCGCCAGGCAATCCGTGTAGAAGACGCCCAGGGAGTCGTCCCATTCCAGGAGATCGGTCTCCAGCCTTCGACCCCGGACGTTCTCCGCTACTACGGATCCCCAGAGGACCGTCCTTCCGGTGTTCAGACCGGCCCGGCCGGAGTCGGAGGTTACGGTGCTCTCCGGAAGGTTGTCCTGAAAAAAAGTGAGCCTGACCCCGCTGAGGGTCACCACACTGTCGTCCTCGAGGTAGACCGCCGTGTCCCCGGCCAGGCTCCAGGCCCGGTCCGGCCCCTCCGCCTGGGTCAGCCGGAAATCCGACACGGTCTGGACCTTTCCGGACTCCTGGGAAACGGCCCCGGGGGCTTCACCGCAGGACAGCCCTGAAAGCAGGGCTGCGGCCCCAGCGATCATGAAACCAGATCCACTGCTCGGGTTCCTCAACGATCCACTCCCCGATTCTTGCGTTGAAAACTCCGGTAAGCGCCTCCGCCCCGCCGGGCCCCTGGAATTCCCGGGTGTCCACCGGCGGGTCCATCTTCAGAAGGTACTCCATTCCAACCCTTCTTATATGAAGCGTCAACGCGGGAACTCCAAACCTCAGACAGATGGACGCCGGCCCGGTGGGGGTCAGGGCGGGCACCCCCAGGAACGGGACGAAACTCCCCTCAACCGCCTTGGTTTCCTGGTCTATGAGAATCCCCACCGCGGTGTTGTCCCGCAGGGCCCGCATGAGCTTGGCCGCGCCCCGGCCACGGTCTATGGTCTTTACCCCGAAACGGCCCCGAAGCCGGTCCAGCTCCCGGGATACCCTGGGATTCCAGAGCTTTCTGCCCACTATTCCCACCCGGTGCCCCATAAGGGTCACCGCCCTGGGGATCAGCTCCCAGGAGGAGTAATGGGCGGTCACCACCACCGCCCCCCTGCCCAGGGCCATCACTCCGTCCAGGTGCTCTGCCCCCTCCATCCTGACCACCCTGCGGAAGAGTTCGTCGTCCCTGGACGAAAGGTGCAGGAAGTCCAGCATGCCCCCTGCCATGTGCCGGTAGACCCTGGCCGGGTTCACCGAAAGCCCCATCGGGTCCGCCACCAGACGGATGTTTTTTGACATGAAACGGTTGGACCGGCCTGGAATCAGGGCTGCCAGCCTTCCCGCCAGACCCGCCGCCGCCCAGCCCAGCCTTCGGGGAAGCCGTGAGCCGAACCCCATCAGAGCCCTCATCAGGGCGGGTTCCACAAAGCCGTGCCTGAAGGAGCGGAGCAAGATCTACCTGACGCCTTCCCTCAGGGCATCGTGCAGGTAGAGGATTCCCCGGGGTCTGCCCTCCGGGTCCACCGCCACAATGGATGTGATGCCCCGTTTCTCCATCGCTGCCACCGCTACGGAGGCCAGGTCCAGGGGCGAGACCGTGGCCGGGTTCCTCACCGCCACCTCGGAGAGCTTCAGGTTCAGGATATCCGCCCTGTTCTTCATCAGCCTTCCCAGGTCGCCGTAGACGAAGATTCCCGAAAGCCTTCCCCGGCCGTCGGTGGTGATGCAAACTCCCCGATGTCCCGTCATGATCTCCACCGCCTCGGTGAGGGGCGCGCCTTCCGGAGCCAGGGGCAGCGGTTCCGGGATCATCAGATCCCTCACCCGGAGGAGCAGCTTCCTGCCCAGCACCCCTCCGGGATGCACGTGGGCGAAGTCGTCCGGAGAAAACCCGTTCAGCCGCAGCAAAGCCATTGCCAGGGCGTCCCCCAGGGCCATCATGGCGGTGGTGCTGGCGGTGGGGGCCAGGTTGTAGGGGCAGGCCTCCTCCCGGTCAGGCAGCAGTAGCAGAACTCCGGAAGCCCGGGCCAGAACCGAGTCCCGGCGGGACGTGATGGAGACCACGGGAATCTCCAGCCGGCCCAGAGCCGGCAGCATTGCGGCAATCTCAGGGGTCGCGCCGCTTTTGGAAAGCACCAGGGCCGCATCGCCCCTGGCCAGTATGCCTATGTCCCCGTGGATCCCTTCCGCCGGGTGCAGAAAGTACGCAGGTGAGCCTGTGCTGGTGAGGGTGGCGGCGATCTTGCGGGCCACTATCCCCGATTTTCCCATGCCGCACACGACGATCTTGCCCCGGGCTCTGCGAAGCACCTCCACCGCGGCATCGAAAGAACCGGAGTTCAGGCTCAGGGTCTCCCGGAGCCATTTCTCCTCGATCTCCATAACTCGCCGGGCCTCGTCGAAACTGCTCACCGCCTGGCCTCCAGTATCATTTCCGCCACTTCCCTGACCGCTCCGCCCCCGCCGGGGGCGGACGACTTCAGGGAGCAAACCTCGAGGACCTCCGGGCATGCGTCGCACGGACAGGCGGCAACCCCCGCCAGTTCCATGGCCGCCAGGTCGTTCCGGTCATCCCCCATGAAAAGAGCCTCTTCCGGGGAGACATGAAGGAAGTCGCACAGCTTCAGAAGGGCCTCCTCCTTGCGGCGGCATCCCAGGGCCAGATGCGGGATTCCCAGGTCAGCCGCCCGGCGCCGGGTGGCCGGGAAGTCCCGGAGGGACACCAGTGCAACCTCCAGACCCGACCTCAACAACCCCATGACGCCCTCTCCGTCCCGGGCGGAAAAAAACTGGCTCACACCGTCGGGACCGTACAGAAGTCTTCCGTCGGTGAGGGTTCCGTCCACGTCCAGACACACCAGCCTGATCCTTGAGAGCTCAAACATCTCGCGTCCCCCCCCGGAGGTTTTCGCTTCCCGTCGCCACAGAAGCCCGTCAGAGGCTTTTCCAGTAGACCCTGGAGCGTCGGTGCAGCCTCTTGTCGTAGAACTTCCACTGGGCCTGGATCCTGGTGTTGTTTTCCAGCTCCCTGTTGCTCTCGGCGTGGGTCATTCCCCGGGCCAGGGCGGAAAGACCCATCTCGTAGCTCATGAGCAGGTCCACCCCCTTGCCCTGGTACTCCGGCAGCACTCCCGCCAGGTAGAAGTCCAGAACCCTGCTCTTCTTCATGCCCCTTAGTATGTGGAGGAATCCCAGGGGCAGCAGCCTTCCACGGGCCTTCCTGAAGGCATCGGTGAGGCTGGGCATGGCGATGATGAACCCCACCACCGTGTCGCCGTCCACGGCGATCTTCACGAACTCGGGGTCCACGTGGCCCAGATAGGTTCTTATGTAGAATCCGATTTCTTCTTCCGACAGGAGAGTGGTTCCGTATAGGTCCTTGTAGGACCGGTTGAGCACGTCGAACACCCGGGGGGCCCATTTCCCGGCGAGAACCTTCCTGTTCTTCTCGGTGACGACCCGGACGGAGGACCTGCGCCGGATAAGCTCCACCATCCTGGTCACCTTCTCGGGCATCTCCGGGGGAACGGTTATCCTGTACTCGACGTAATCCACTTCCTTGGCGTAGCCCCGTTCCTCCAGGAAACCGGCGTACCAGGGGGGCGACCAGCTTCCCACTATGGTGGGGTCTTCCTGGTGCCCTTCCACGAGAAAACCCGTGGAATCGTTGTCGGAAAAACCCATCGGACCCACCACCCGGTTCATGCCCCGGCGAGACAGCCACTCCTCCACCCGGGACAGCAACAGGCCGGCGGTCTCCGGGCAGTCCGCCTCGAACCACCCGAACCTGCCGGTGCTGGAGTCGTTTTTCCTGTTGTACTCCATGGAGATAATTCCGGCCACCCTGCCGCATGGCCTACCCCGCCGGCGGGCCACCAGGAAAATGCTCTCGCAGCCGTGGAAGGCCGGGTTCCTGCGCGGATCGAAGAAGACCCTCTCCTGGGAGACCAGCTGGGGCACCCACCGGGGTTCCTCCCGATAGAGCAGGAAGGGTACCGAAATGAACTCCCTCATATCCCTTCCCGGCTCCATCTCCAGGATTTCGACTCCCATCAGCCCTCCGTTCCGCGCCAGTGGTCCAGGGCTCCGGCCACCAGTGTTTCCGCCCGGGCGAAGTCCAGCACGGTTTCCCTGTCGCTCAGGGCCCGGGAGGGTTCCGGGTGAATTTCGAGAAAGAGCCCGTCCACACCCCAGGCCGCCGCCGCCCTGGCCATGGCCCCGGCATAACGGTTGTCGCCTCCGCTCTCCCCTCCCCTGGCTCCGGGCCTCTGGAAGGAGTGGGTCACGTCCATCACCACCGCGTCGGCCATTCCCGCCATCACGGTGAGGGATCTCATGTCCACCACCAGGTCTCCGTAGCCGAAGAATGTTCCCCGCTCGGTGAGCCAGACCTCCGGGCAACCCGCCCGTTTCAACTTGGCCACGGATCCCTGCATGTTCCCGGGGGCCATAAACTGGCCCTTCTTTACGTTGACCGTCCGGCCCGCCGCTCCCGCGGCCTCCAGAAGGCTGGTCTGCCGGCAGAGAAAGGCGGGTATCTGAATGACGTCAGCAACCTCCGCCGCCGGAACCGCCTGGGACGGATCATGGATGTCCGTGAGGACCTGAAGGCCGGTTTCCGACTTGACCTTCTCCAGCATGGCAAGCCCGCGGCGAAGCCCCGGACCGGACCATGACTCCCCGGAGGTTCTGTTGTCCTTCAGGAAAGAGCCCTTGAAAATGAACCCTGCGCTGCTGCCGGAGGCGAGGGACAGCACGAAACGGGCAGTCTCCATGACCGTCCCGAGGTCTTCAAGGCCGCAGGGACCCATGATGAACAGGGGGGGCCGGTTCACGAGAACAACCTCCTCGCCATCTCCAGATCCGCCGGGGTATCCACTCCCAGGGTGTTCCATTCCCCGGTGACCGCCGTTATCGGAACACCTGCCTCCAGCCAGGCCAGCTGCTCCAGCCTCTCCCTAATGGACAGCCCTGTTTCCCCCGCCCGGACGCACATCTCCAGGCTTTCCGGAGTGAAGCAGTATACACCGCCGTGCCGGAAAAGGGGGCCGTCGCCCCAGGGCACCACCGACCGGCTGAAATAGATGGCCCTTCCCCGGGCCCCCACCACGACCTTCACGCAGGAAGGGTCCGTGGCTTTCTCGGGCGTCAGGGGCGATGCGAGGGTGGATACCCCCTCTTGTGCGGCATTCACCAGGGCCCGCACCCACTCCATGGTGGCGCACGGTTCATCGCCCTGAAGGTTGACGATCCATCCCCCCGGACAGCCCAGGGACTTCCAGGCCATATGAACCCTGCGGGTTCCCGAGGACGCGTCTCCGGTGACCACCGGATGATGACCGTGGCGCTCCACCACCCGGGCGATCTCGGGGCTGTCGGTTGCCACGTGAACTTCCACCCCGGGAGTCTTCCCCAGGCCTTCCAGAACCCTGATTATCAGAGGTTTGCCGGCCACATCGGCCAGGGGTTTACCCGGCAGCCGGGTGGAACCCATCCTGGCCGGAACGATGACGGTTACTTCAGCCAGTTCTCTGACGCCCATAGCGTGGCGTAGACCGTGGTCTCGGACAGGTCGTCGCCCCAGGTCTCCCATCCCGCGGACAAGTCCAGGGAGGCCCTGCCACCTCCGAAGGAATAGCCCGCCCCGGCGGTGTACCTGGTGGCGCCGTCCCTCCAGAGCCCGCTTATCCGGGAAATCCCCGCCCTCAGGGAAAGGCCCCGGGCGGCGGAGTACTCAACTCCCCCGGAGAAGATACTTCCGGCCTGAACCTCGGCGTCCAGAAGGCTCAGTCTCTTGCGCTGGTACAGGTCGGCCGCCAGGAGAAGCCTTTCCACGGGCCTTAAGGACACCCCGGCGGTCAGATCCCCGGGAATGGTGTACCTCATGGTGGTATCGGCGCTGACCGTGCCCACGCAGTCGCGGTGGATTTCCAGGTCTCCCCGCCGGTCGGTGGTGATTGACACGCCGGCGTTGAAGGGGCCGGTGTTGAGGAAGGCTCCGAAGAGCATGCCTGCGGAGGGTGTGAACACCACGTCGTCGCGGTAGTTGGTGGAAAGGGGCACCTCGGGACCTGGCAGGGAGTCGGGATTGGTTACGAACTCGCCCAGGATGTTTCCGAAGGTGCTCCGACTTCCCAGGGAAAAGGCCAGGGAATTTCCCGTCCTGAGGGTGACCCCCGCCCAGCTCTCCGTGAGACCGCCGCTCCAGTGGCCCGTTCCCTGGCCGCCCTCGAAGGTGAATGCTGTGTCCGCGGAAAGCCGGCTTCTGGACGAAACGCTTCCGGAAAGGGTTATCCCCCAGGGAATCGGGAAGATCAGGGAGACATGCGGAAAGCCCAGTTTTCCTGTCCAGTTCCGGTCATCCCCGGAGATTCCCGCCATGCCCCAGGTCAGCCCGGTAACGGGAGCCCATCCCGCGGCGGCGGGGTTGGAAACGGAGACCGTGCAGGAATCCGGTATTCCCGCGGCTGTGCCGCCCATGGCGTAAGCCCGGGCCCCGGGAAATCCGGCCTCTTTCCCTATGCCGCCGGCCGGGGGCAGAAAAGCGGGTTCAAAACCGGCCGACAGAACGAGTATTGTGAAGAAGAACGCTGACATGACCCTCCGATGCTGAACGGACTAGCGCGGAATATAGCTCAGAGTTCCAGAATGTCCCCGGCGCCTGGAATCATCAGGGCAACCGCCGATTCGCCGCGGATCCTTCCGGCCAGGCTTTCCGCCTGTTCCTTCTCGCCGTGGACCAGAACCACGTTGCCGGCCCTTTCCCCCACCGAGCGCCAGAACTCCAGCAACTGACCTGAATCCGCGTGGGCGCTCATGCCCATGATCTCCTCCACCCTGGCCCTCAGCCTGTAGGGTTCTCCGAAGATGTTGACCGTCTCCCGGCGCTCGGCGATCTTCCTGCCCAGGGTCTCGGCGGCCATGAAGCCCACCACGAGAATGGTGTTTCTGGGGTTCTCCACGGTATTCTTCAGGTGGTGCCTGATCCTTCCGTTTTCGCACATGCCCGAGGCGCTGATGATGATCATGCTCTCCTTCATGGAGTTCAGCGCCTTCGATTCCTCCACGCCCTGTATGAACTTGAGCTTCTCGAAGGAAAAAGGGCTGTTACCGGCCTGCAGCATTTCAAGGGCTTCCCTGTCGTAGCACTCCGGGTGGAGTCTGTATACTCCCGTGGCGTCGAATGAAAGAGGCGAATCCACGTAGACCCTGATGTCGGGCAGCTCCCCCCGGGAGTCCAGCTGTCTCAGGTAGTAGAGCACCTCCTGGGTTCTGCCCACGCTGAAGGCGGGAATCACCACCTTGCCCCCGGCGGCCGCTGTCTCGGAAACCACGTCCCTGAGCCGCGCCAGGCTCTCCTCGGAGGGTTCGTGAACCCTTCCGCCGTAGGTGCTCTCCATTATCAGGGCGTCGGGCCTGGCGGAAAGGTCGGGGTCCCTCAGGATGGGCCTGTTCCGGCGTCCGATGTCTCCGCTGTAGAGGACCGTCTTTTCGGAGCCGTTCTCAGACACCGTCAGCTCTATCTGGGCCGATCCCAGAATGTGGCCCGCCTCCAGTGCCCTCATGGAAACTCCAGGGAAAAGGGTGACCGGCATTCCGTAGGGAACCGTGACGAAGAGCCCCAGAGTGGCCATCACTTCGTCCAGCCCGTAGAGGGGAGTCACCGGGGGAAGTCCCCTGGCCTTCCTCTTGCGGTTGATGTATTCCGCGTCGGCCTCCTGTATGTGCGCCGAGTCGGGCAGCATTATGGAGTCCAGGTCCCTGGTGGCGGCGGTGCAGTAGACCGGCCCCCGGAAGCCCGCCCCCACAAGCCCCGGAAGCTTTCCCGAATGGTCTATGTGGGCGTGGGAGAGGATCACCGCGTCCACCGAACCAGGGTCCACGGGAAAAGTCCTGTTGAGTCTCTCGCTCTCCTCCCGCCGGCCCTGGCTGAGGCCGCAGTCCAGCATGATCCGTTTTCCCGCGGCTTCCAGCAGATGACATGAACCGGTGACGCAGCCCGCTCCTCCGAGGAATGTCAGCTTCAATGGACTCTCCTATCCTGTTGTCCCTCTGTCGAACCCTCGAAGGTGAAGTATGAAGGCCGCTCCGGAGCCGGGCAATAGCCGCGGCCGGCTAAGCCTTTGCATATGGACACCGGGAGGGATTCCTGATAGGTTACGGAGCAAGTGATGGTGAGTACGAAAGATGCGATCATTATTCACTAAGGAGGCTTATAAAGTGAGATTTGTTCTACTCCTCACAGCCCTGGCGGTTTCCCTGGCTTCAGGAGACACCGTGGTATCCAGGGTGGCCGCTTCCCTCGAAATCGACGCCGTTTCTCCGGATGAAGCGGTTTTTATTCTGTATAACAGTGTCTACGACATCTCCAAGGTCCCGGCCCAGTACCGGGAGGGTACCGAGACCGAGCCATGCGGCACTCCCGCGTTCGACCTCATCAGGTCCCTTCACGACCGGTGCTCCGCGCCGGTCCGGGATGAACTCGACATGCTCCTGGAGCGCCCGTACCCCGGAGACCCCTACTTCACAACCGTCTCCCCGGACGACTACTTCAGAATCCATTGGACCACCTCCGGGGTCAACGCCACCAACGAGAACTACGTGAACATCCTGGCCGACGCCTTCGACACGTCCTGGAACACCCTGGTCAACACCCTGGGCTTCTGGGATCCCCCCTCGGACATGGGCCTGGGGGGCTGCGACCGTTACGATGTCTACATCATGAGCCTAACCGCGGGAACTCTGGGTTACTGCAGCACCGCCGGAGAAGTGCCCGATCCCATGACCCCCAACAACGACTGGTCAAGCCACATCGCCATGAGCAACAACGAGGGCTACGGCCAGAACCAGATGATCGAAACCAGCTCCCACGAGTTCATGCATGCGATCCAGAATGCATACGATGCAGCGGAGCCGTCCTGGTTCAAGGAGAACTGCTCCGTCTGGACCCAGAATGTGGTTTTCGAAACCAACCTCTACGCCGACTACCTCCACAGCGGCGAGAACTGTCTGCGCCGCCCTTGGTACGACATCCGCACCGGCGCCATGTACCACTACGGCGCGGCTCCCTGGCCCATGTACATGCAGTACCGTACGGGCGGCAGCGTCGAGGCGGTCCAGAGGATATGGGAGATAGCCGCCGACACTTACGGCGCCAATATGATGGAGTCCATCGAAGCCGCAGCCAACGAGTACGGCTTCACCTTCATAGACTGGCTTGCGGAGTACACCTGCTGGCGGTGGTTCAGCGGCACCCGGGCCGACGACGAGCACTATCCCTACGAGGAGAGTTCCCTCTGGACTCCCGGCGCCTACGTCTTCAGCTATCACAACGTCACAAGCCTTCCGGCTTCCGTGGACAACGGCGTGTACCCTCCGGAAACCTACGGGAACCACTGGATTCAGATCGATGTGGAACCCTACCAGGGGTGGATCCAGCTGAGCTTCGACGGGCGTGACAACTTCGACTGGATCTTCGGCGTCATCCGCACCAAGGACGACGGTACCGACGACTTCTACTGGACCATCGTGGACAACGAAGACGCCACCATCGAATGGGGAGTGGAGACCACCGGCTGGGACAACGTCATCGTGTTCCCCCAGCCCGTCACCATCACCACCCTCCAGCTCCTCTACGAGTTGGACATCACCCATCAGACCGGCATCGAGGAAGGCTACCAGGAACAACCCTTCCGGCTCGAGGCGGGAAGCAACCCCTTCAGCGGCGCCGGCACCCTCAAGGTGACCATGCCCCGGGCGGGTATGGCCACCATCAATGTCTACAACGCCGCGGGGCGCATGGTTCAGACCATCCCCGCGGGTGAACTCCCGGAGGGCGAGTCCACAGTGGGCTGGAACTCATCCGGGCTTGAGAACGGCACCTATTTCGTCCGGCTCACCGGGCCCGGGGGCGGGGTCACCGCCAGGGTTACGGTGCTCAACTGATTCCTGGGGGGCCCCTGAGGGCCCCCCGCTCTTTCCGAAGGGAGCTCTGATTTGAAGCTGTTCCTGATGCTGCTTCCCCTGGTCGTCTCGCTCGCCTCCGCGGACACGGTGCTGGATAGGATCCATGACGCGCTGTCCACGGGCGGGATAACCGCCGACGAAGCGGCTTTGTACATGGTGCTCAGCGTCCGCGATCGCGACGCTTTGCCGGTCCATTTCACCGACGGCGCAGTGGACGAGCCCTGCGGAACTCCCGCGGTGGTCGAAGCGGAGCGGATGCTCGGGATGATCTCCGTGCCGGTCAGGGACGAGGTTTCGAGGAACCTGGCCAGACCGACCCTCAGCGGGCCCGAGATAACCTTCATCTCCCCGCAGGACCACTTCCGAATCCACTACACCACCGAGGGCGGGGACGCGGTCCCCGAGAGCTACGCCAACGCCGTCGCAGCCGCCGCGGACTACTCGTGGCACGTGCAGTGCGAGGAGATGAACTACTTCTGCCCACCTCCGGACGCGGGCATGGGGGGCTGCAACCGCTACGACGTCTACATCATGGCCATAGACGTACTGGGGTACACGAGTTCCGGCGGGGAGTTCAAGCCGCCTGACTCCACCCACAACGCCTCCGCCAGCCACATCGTCATGAGCAGGAACATGGGCGAAAACCTCCTGAAAGCCACCATGGCCCACGAGTTCCAGCACGCCGTCCAGATGGCCTACGACTACACCGAGCCGGTATGGTTCATGGAGAACTGCGCGGTGTTCATGGAGGAGATGGTCTACCCCGAAACCGACGACTACATGATGTACCTCGGGGGTGGCGACAACCCGATCCGCAAACCCTGGTGGGACATCCGCTCCGGAGGAGGCTCGAACCTCTACTGGTACGGCGGCGTCACCTGGGCCTTCTACATGTGGCAGGGCTACGACGTCGAGGCGGTCAGGACCGTCTGGAACAACTGCGCCGACGTCCGGGGGGCCAACATGCTGGAAGCCATCCAGGACATGTTCACGGAGTACGGCACACCCTTCAACAACGCCTTCATGGAGTACGGCTACTGGCGCTGGTTCGTGGCGGACAACTGGTACGACGGCGGCATGTACTTCGCCGAGGCTGCGGATTGGGCCGGCAACCCCTACGTCTTCAGCTTCCACAACTTCAGCTCCCTCCCGGCTTCGGGGGACGAGGGGGTGTACGCGCCCGAAACCTTCGGGCTTCACTGGATCAAGGTGAACCTGGAGAACTACCAGGGCGGCTGGGTCAACTTCAGCTTCGACGGCCGCGACGGCTTCGACTGGAGGCTGGGAGCCATCCTGTGGGACACCGCCGGAAACTCCCAGTTCACCTGGCTCAACGCGGAAAGCCCCTCGGGTCTCGCCGAGGTGGCGGTGCCGACCTCGGGCTGGGACTACGCCATCTTCTTCCCGGCGATGCTCAGCATCACAACCCTTACGATGAACTACACCTTCGACATCACCTACTCCCAGGACGTAGAGGGGGGCAGCCCCGATCCCGGTGCGGGAATCACCCTTCCCGGTAACCCCATGGCGCCCGGAAGCCAGGTTTCCTTCAGCATCCCCCGGCCGGGCTACGTCAGGCTTGACCTCTACGACCTCTCCGGCAGGCTGGTGTCCGCACTGGCCCGGGGACCTATGGAGGCCGGTTTACACACCGCCGGGATAGACGACGGGCTCGCCACGGGTTCTTACTTCCTGATGCTCCGGCATCCGGAGGGAGCCGAAACGGTGAAGGTCATCATCTCCCGGTAGACCCTCAACCGACCCAGCGGGATGCGCCCTTCGGGGCGCATCCCTTTATATTCGCCCCATGACCATCGGCCGGCTTGCTCCGCTTGCCCTCGCCATGGCCGCCGGATGCGGCCCGGGGGTGCCGTCACCCGGGGAAAACGAGCTTTTTCCGGTTCGGGTGAAGGGCCTTGTACTCCTGGAACTCCGCGGAGAACTCCGTCCACCCTCCGGCGAAGACCTTTCGTGGAGCGTCTTCTCTCTGGACGACTCAGGCCTCGGCGATACCCTGGAGGAATTCATCTTCTCGGCGGACTCCGCGGGCAAACTGCTCCTTCTGGTTCAGCAGGAACCGGAAATACCCCTGGAGGGAAGCCGTCAGCACATCCAAGTGGTTCTGGACCAGGGAGCGGCTCCGGTTTCCGTTCGCCCCGGGGGGCTCACGCCTGAACTGGAGGGGATCTTCATGACGCCCGACTCCCAGGGGCAGTCGGTGATACTGGGGCTCTTCGAGAAGTACAGGCCCGACATTGCATTCATCTCCGTGGATACTCCGGACCGGATGGCTCTGGGTTCCACTGTGGCTTTCTGGAGGGACGCGGCTTTGAACAAGGATTTCCGACTCGCGGTGTTCTCGGCTCCCGCCCCGGGCCGGCGCGGATGGTGCGCCCTGGCATGGAGGGGTCTCGAGCCCGGTTTCCTTCCGGGGCTATCGTACTCCGGATTTCTTAAGAGCATGAGGATCATCACCGGGCTTCCCTGGGATCCCTCCTCGGCCTCCGGAGTCCCGGCAGCGGCGGTACTGCTGGGGAGCGAACCATGACCGGGGGATTCCGGAAAGCGGTGGTACGGCTGGTTGACTGGGGGGCCTCGATGAAGGCTTCACCGGTACAACTGGGAAGCCTCTTCGCAGCCACGGTGATCGTGCGCAACCTCCTGGAGGCGGCTTCCCTGGGAATCCTGTTCGAAGCTCCCGCCTTCATCCTCCATTTCCCGGTGGCATACCTCTTCCCCATGCTCGGGCTGGTGGCCCTTCTCCACATGTTCAGCGGATATCACCTGGGTAACCTTCTCAGGATAATGATTCTCGCCTGGACCCTTACCCTGCTCCCGCCCCTGCTGGACTTCGTCACCGGTGAAACCGGCGACATAGGCTACTTCCCGCTGCACCGGGAGAACGCGGTCTGGTTCCTGAGCAACTTTTTCAATCCGGCGGCGACCCTTCCGGGCACCACTGCAGGGATCCGGGTGGAAGCCTTTCTGGGGTGCGTTCTGGCGGGAGTCTTCTCCTGGAGCACGGCCCCGGACAGAAGGCTGCTGAGGGGCGTCGGAACCACCCTGGTATTCATGCCCATGTTCCTCGTGTTCTTCACCTGGCCCCACCTGGTGCAGATTGCGGCGGAACGCTTCTTTCCTGTCCAGGAGATAGCCCAGAAATTCATCCAGTGGCGGTCGGCCACGGAAATACCCATCCACGGCGCCGCCCACTTCACGATCTTTCTGGTGGACATGGCCCCGGTCACCCTTCTAGCGGGTTGGATGCTCTCCCGGCTGGCCCCCGCCCAGTGGCGCCTGGTCCGGCGGGAGGCCCCGGGAATCCTGGCAGGTGCCGCCGCCGCCCTGGCCGGCTCCGTGGCGGCCTTCTCGGGGGTGCCCGAAGGGGGTCTTACCTTCGCCGACGCTGCTGGTATCTCCGGGGCCTTCCTGGCCTTCCTGTGGGTGATGGTCTCCGGGGCGCTGGAAGGGCCCTTCAAGATCTCCGCCCTGGCGGTTTCACTGCTGGTGGGATGGGCCTGCGGATGGAACGTCCTGCTGGGCGCCATGCTCACGGCGGCCCTTCTGCACCTTCCCGGCCCCCCTTGGCTTCCCCGTACCCTGGCCTGTCCCGCGGCCGCCCTGGGAACCATGTCCTCCGCGGGGCTTCCGGGAATGACCTGGGGACTTGCGGCCCTCCTGGCGGCGGCGGCTCTGACGGGATTCCTTCACCGCAGAAGGTGGGCCTTCGCGGTTCCGGGCCTGCTCATTCTTCTTCCCGCGGGGCTGGCTCCCCCAGGGTTCCCCGGCGGTGGAAGGCTTCAGGGCTACCAGAGACAGGCCGATAGCTTCTACCGGAGCGGCATGTCCACCCACGGGCATGCGTCCGCCATGAAAGTCGCAGCACGGGGGGGCGGATTCAGAACCCTGGCGGAGGGCGCGCACCTCATCGGTCTACACAGCCGGGCGGAATGGGCCTACGAGGTGGGAACCGCCCTGGGCGACTCTTCGGTGGAGATGCTGAAGGTCGGGGTGAACCTGGCTGCCGCCCTGGGGGACAGCACGGTACTCTGGAGCCGGGCTCTGAATTACATGAACGTCTCCGGAGAAGAGGGGGCCCAGGCTGCCGAAATACTCCTGAGCTTCGCCGCCGCCCGGGGAGACACGGCTTTCCTGCGGACGGCCCATGCCGGGGCCGGTCTATCGGACAGGCTGCTGGTGATGTACTCCAGGGCCCACATGGTCCTGGGCGACACCGCCGGGGCGGTAGCCTACTCCAGGGCCGCCCTGTCATTCCCCTCAGCGGGTCAACCCGCCTGGGAGTACGCACTGGACCTGGCGGGTGTCACCGGGGGCGACTACGACTCGCTTTACAACCTGAGCCGCAGATGGTTCGGCTTCTCCACGGGCATCGCCCTGGCCCGGCTGAGAGCCGGGATGGCGGCGGCAGCCCCGGAGGCCGGCGACCGGGGTATCCTCCACCGGTGCCTGCTCCTGAGCCCTGAGAACACCGAGATCCTGGAAACCGCGGCCCGCTGGCATCTGGCGGCGAATGAACCGGATTCCGCCATGAACTTCGCCCTGAGGGCCATGGCCTCCCAGACCGTCCCGACCCCCGGATCCTTCTCCCTGGCGATCCGGGCGGCCAGGGCCGCAGGAAGGGAGGACATAGCCCGATCCTGTATGAGGTACGCCGGGAGCCTCAGCCCTTGAGCCGCGCGGGGACCCTGCCGCTGTTGCTGGGCGCTCTGGCTGCGGCCCTGCTGGCGTGGATCGGCGGCCCTCCCTCCTTCGACGCGGTGGACGGCGCCGAATTCGCCCTGGCGGGTCACCGGCTGGAAATTCCACATTCCCCGGGGTATCCTCTGTTCATGATGATCCTCAGGGTCGGTTCCATGGTTCTGGGCCCGCTCTACGGGCATTTAAGGCTGATTACCTGCCTGCTGGCGGGCGCCTGCTTTCCGGCTGCCTTCCTGGCCCTTTCCAGTCTGGGGGTTTCCAGGCCCGGAGCCTTTGCCGGCGCTGCTGCGCTGTTACTGCTGCCCCCGGTGATTTCCCATTTGAACGTTCTGGAGGTTCACGGGCTGTCCGTACTGCTGATTCTCCTGGCGGTAGCCGGAAGGAAAGGCAGGGCGGGGCCGTTCCTGGCATCCATGGCCCTGTTCGGCGGGCATCCCGTGGGCATTCTCATGCTGCCCCTGGCCGCCTCCCGGAGATGGTTCTCCCGATGGGCCGCCCTGGCGGCGCTGCCGGCATCCCTTCTCCTGTACGTTCCACTCCGGGCCGGAGGCGCCGGGGTGGCCCATTTCACCAGGCCTTCCACGGTTTCCCACGCCTTCGCCTATTTCACCATGCATGCCGGCAGGCTTGGGGCTCCATCCACGGATGGGCTCATTGCCGCCGCCGGAGCCCTGGGAACGGTTTGCGGCTCGGCGGTGGCCGTGATGGCCGCCGCCGGTGGCAGACCGTCCCTCAGGGCGGTTATCTCCTTCGCCGGCGGTATCCTCTTCCTCAGCATCTACCGGGTTCCCGATCCCGAGAGCTTCGCATGGCTGGCTCTGCTGCCCCTGGCGTTGCCCGTCTCCGTGGGAGCCCGGCGCCTGATAAGCCTGGGGGGAAACGGAAAGCTGGCCCTGGGATGCTTGCTCCTGCCCCTGGGTTTCTCCGGGGTTGTCAGGGCGTGGCGGGGAAGCGACGACGCCGCCTGCCGGTACACCCAGGACGTCCTGGCCTCGCTCCCCCCCGGGGCGATAATCCACACCGAGGGCCACTCGACCTTCTACATCGGGTACATGCTCTTCAACGAGGGTGTTCGCCCGGACCTGATACCCTGCGACCAGAACGGCAACTTCTTCTTCCTCTCCCTGCGAAGGCCTCTTCCCGCAAGCCTTGGAGGAAGGCCCGTGTACTCCACCAGAGCCTGGGACGATCCGGCCCTGGTCCTTTCCGGGCTCCTCTTCGGCCCCCCGGGGGAGGAGCCGGACTGGGGCTCCTACAGTATCTTCAACTGGTCCGGACGGTCTCCCGACGCCATGGCCCACGATCTGGCGGCGGAAGCGTGGACCCTCCGGATGGTGCAGTCCCGGGGAGATGCCCGAAGGGATGCAATGCAAAGAGCCATGGAACACGCCCGGACGGTACCGGTGATCCAGAGGATCGGCCTCCTTTCGGAGCGCCGCCTCTGATTTTTCCACGGCATTCCCCCGCCCCCGGAACAGACCGTATATTCAAACCTCATCGGTTCGAGCAGGAGGGGGCCTGCGCCCGGTACGAGAAACGGAGAAATGATGTCCATATTCACCGCTATTAACGATTTCCTTGGAAGGGTGGCGAGGCTGGTCAAGGGCGGGGGGGACGAAGCCCTTGAGAAGCAGAAGAAACAGGGAAAGCTCTCCGCCCGGGAACGGCTGGACGGTATTCTCGACTCCGGAAGTTTCTTCGAGACCGACCTTTTCGTGGAGCACTCCGCGACGGATTTCGGAATGGACAGCAAGAAACTGGCGGGCGACGGCGTTGTCACGGGCTTCGGAAAAGTAGACGGCAGACCGGTCTCCATTTTCGCCCAGGATTTCACCGTCGCCGGAGGCTCCCTGGGCAGAGCCCACGCGGGGAAGATCGTCAAGATAATGGACGCCTCCATGGACAGGCTGATCCCCCTCATTGGCATCAACGACTCGGGCGGCGCCAGGATCCAGGAGGGCGTGGACTCCCTGTGCGGCTACGGTGACATCTTCTACAGGAACACCCGACTGAGCGGAGTGGTTCCCCAGCTTTCCCTCATCCTGGGCCCCTGCGCCGGAGGAGCGGTCTACTCCCCGGCTCTGACGGACTTCGTATTCGTGGTGAACAAGGTGTCCAACATGTTCATCACCGGCCCACAGGTGATCAAGGCGGTGCTGGGGGAGGAGATCAGCCAGGAGGAACTCGGCGGCGCCATGACCCAGGCCTCCATCACCGGTAACGCCCACTTCTACGCCGATTCCGAGTACGAGGCCTTCGGGCAGATCAGGAAGCTGCTCTCCTTCCTGCCCTCCAGCTGCCGCGAACAGGCTCCTGCCGCGAAGTCCGCGGAACCTTCCCGGCCGCTGAAGGAGGACATCATTCCGGAGGACAGGAGGAAGGCCTTCGACGTTCATGACGTGATAAAGGGCATCGTGGACGGCTCCGACTTCCTGGAGGTCCAGTCTCACTACGCCGGGAACATTGTGGTGGGGTTCTGCCGGCTGGGCGGAAGAACGGTGGGGGTCATAGCCAACCAGCCGCGGATCCTGGCCGGGGTGCTGGACGTGAACGCTTCGGACAAGGCCGCCAGGTTCATCCGTTTCTGCGATTCCTTCGGAATCCCCCTGCTCACCTTCGTGGACACTCCGGGATACCTTCCGGGAATCGACCAGGAACACTCCGGGGTCATCCGGCACGGGGCCAAGGTTCTCTACGCCTACAGCGAAGCCAGGGTGCCCAAGATGACCGTGATCATGAGAAAAGCCTACGGCGGCGCTTATATAGCGATGTGCAGCAGGCACCTGGGGGCCGACTTCGTGATAGCATGGCCCACCGCGGAGATCGCCGTGATGGGTTCCGAAGGGGCCGCCAATATCATTTTCCGCAAGGAGATCATGGAAAGCCCGAATCCTGAGGCGACGAGGGCCGAGAAGGTGAAGGAGTACGAGGCCAAGTTCGCCAACCCCTACGTGGCCGCCTCCAGGGGATTCGTGGATGCGATTGCCCGTCCTTCCGACACCAGGAAGGCTCTCCTGTCAGCCCTGGAGTTCGCCGGAGGCAGCGATCCCGGCAACTCCTTCCGGCGCCACGGCAACATGCCTCTATAAGGGGGGGGTATGGGGACGAAGCTCATCATAGACGACACTCATTACGAGACCGAGATACCTGACAAGGCTCTGGGCAGGGGACGCGGACTGCCAGACCCGGAGATGGTCAGGGCTTTCATTCCCGGAACCATCGTGGAGGTCATGGCCAGGGCGGGCGCAAGGGTCGGGGAGGGGGACACCCTCCTGCTTCTGGACGCCATGAAGATGCACAACGAGGTGTGCTCACCGTTCGACGGAACCGTCCGGGACGTACTTGTCTCCCGGGGAGACCGGGTCGAGAAGGGACAACTCCTGGTCAGGCTGATGAAGGGCTGAGCTTCCTTAACAAAGAGGGCGGGGCGGTCCGAAGGACCGCCCCGTTCATCGTCTTAAGGGCTTGCTACTGCTGCCGGGAGCGGAGTTCCTCGGCCTTCTCCATGGCGTCTATGGCCTGCTGCCTGCGGCCCAGGCGGCTGTAGGTGGAGGCCAGGTATTCATAGTACATGGCGTTCTCGGGGTCGTACTGGATGGCGTTGAGAAGGGCTTCCAGGGAGGCCTGGTCCCTCTCGAGCCTGCTCTCGTTCACGAACACCATGTAATGAAGGTTGGCCATTTCCCCGGCTTCCAGCCCGGGAAGCGTCAGGGCCTGACGGAGTGCGTCCAGTGACTGCTCGTAACGCTCCAGAAGAACGTTTGCATGGGCGATGGTGGCCATGACCTTGTAGGTGTCGCCCAACAGAGCCCGGCTGGCTTCCAGTTGCACAAGGGCTTCTTCGCTGCGCTCCATTTCGAGGAGGGCGAAACCCCTGGTGAGCATCAACTCGCCCCGCATGGCGTCGGCTTCCTCGGGGGTGAGCCACCCCTCGGACTCGTTCTGGTTGATGGAAGCCTCGGCGTTGTCGAAGACCTCGAGGGCTTCATCGTACTTGCCCTGAATGAGGTAGATCTCCGCCAAGGTCTCCAGGAGGTCGGGATTCGTGGGGTCAAGAGCGATTCCGGATTCGAGCATGGAGACGGCCCTGGAGGCGTACTCCTGTTTGAGAGCATCGTCCTCGGTGTGGAGGTAGAGGTTTTCCAGTATTCTGGCGCTGTTGTAGCTGGAGAGTACCGCGCCGGAGAGCACCCGGTAGTACTCGTTCTCCAGGAACTCCTTCCGGGAGGCGTCGCCCTCGGCGGCCATCTCGGTTTCGATGGAGGAGACCATGGCGGTTCCCAGGTTGAAGGCGTCCTCGAAAAGATCCAGGGCTTCCGCGGTCTCGCCCTGGTTCAGCAGGATGTCGCCCTTCATCTGGGGAAACTCGGGTCTGTCCGGGGCGATCTCGGCCCCGAGGTCGAGCATCTCCATGGCGCCGGGGATGTCGCCCCCGGTGAATCTGGAGTTGGCGGTGTTGTAGAAGGCCGTCCAGAAATCGGCTATCTCGGGCTGCCGGGCGGGGTCAAGCCGGTAGGTCTGGCCGAAGGCGGCGGCCGCATTCTCCCAGTCGTGCTGGAAACTGTGAGCCCTGGCCTTCCAGTACCATATCTCGGCGTTCCCCGCCTCGGGGCCGGCCAGGACACTGTCCGCCAGAAGAATAGCCCGGGCGTAATCTCCGTTCTGTATGTGCACCTTGATACCGGTGGTGGAAGGGGAGCTGCACCCTGTGAGCACCAGAACGGCTGCGACGGCTATGGTTATCAGTGCTTTGAACAATTCATTCCTCCATTCGGGAATCGCTTCGGATGCGTTGTGGTAATTCTCGTTTTCTGAAAAGACAAGGTAATCTCGCCTGCCGGGGGCTTCACGTCAACACCGGGGGCTTGACCGGGACCTTCGACTTGTGCAGTATCAAAGCCCTTCGGAGGTGGATTATGGCCGTTTTTGCCGGCACGGCAGCCTGGATTCTGTCATCTCTGATCTATTCCTCCTGCGGAGCCGGGTTATGCCCGGCGCAGCCCCGGGATGCCCAGAGAAGTGCTTCAGTGGATATCGGCGGGCAGTACATCGTATTCATGGAAGGGGATCGTGAGGCCAATCTGGCCCTGGTGTCCACCGGCCGGCCGGCCGGCTTCGCCACTCCCATCGGAGAGTTCCGGGTGCTCTACCGGTTGAGAAATCCCATGTCCAGCACCTACAACGTGCGGATGCCATACTGGCTCTGTATCACTCCGGGAGGGGCCATCGGCCTTCACCAGGCCGGCAGATCGGGGGAGGCCAGGCTCGGGGAGCCCCTATCCCACGGCTGCGTGAGGCTCGGAGAGGTCACCGCCCGGTGGGCCTACTCCTGGATGCCTACCGGAGCGCCGGTAACCATCCGCTGAACCCCCTCGGCCACGTCCCTGAGCTTCTGGGCGCATCCGTCCGACATTACCAGGGTGGCCTCGCCGGTGCAGACCACCGAGACGTCGGACAATCCCATTACAACCGTAAGCCTTCCCGTGGAATCGTAGACAAGAACGTTCTCCGAGTCCACCAGTATCCTCTCGCCCCGCTGCACCCCCGCGGTCCTGGCTCCGGGCCAGTCACCGATGTCGCTCCAGCTGAAGTCCGCCGGAACCACCGCGGCGTTGCGGGCCTTCTCCATGACGCCCACGTCAATGGAAACCGGCGGAAGAGCCTCGAAGAGGGCGGCGTCGGGACTAGTGACCGAATCCAGGGAACCGAGCGCCCCGTGAAGCCCCGGCAGGTGCTCCCGCAGGGCGGCAAGTATCTCCGATACCCTCCATACGAACATCCCCGAGTTCCACAGGTAGCCCCCGGCGGCCAGGTACTCCGCAGCGGTGGCCCCGTCGGGCTTCTCCCGGAAGGAGTCCACCCTGAACACCCCTTCGGACAACGCTTCACCGGTCTTGATGTAGCCGTAGCCCGTTGCCGGGAATACCGGGGGGACTCCCATGGCGACCAGGTAGCCCTTCTCCGCCGCCTCCGCAGCCCTGATGGCGGTCCGCCGGAAGCCCCGGTCGGGGTGGATGCTGTGGTCGCTGGCCACCACGACCATAACGTCGTCCCGCAGCCCCCGGCGGGCGAGAACCGCCGCGGCCCACCCTATGCAGGGGGCGGTGTTCCGACCAACCGGCTCCAGCAGAAGGTTGTCGGACGGAAGCCATGGCAGCTGCTTTGCAGCCAGATCTCCGTACTCCCTTCCGGTGACCACCATCACCCGCTCCCGGCCGCAGACTCCCGCCAGCCGTTCAGCGGTGAGCTGAAGCATGGTGCCGCCGGGCAGCAGTTCCAGGAACTGCTTAGGCATGGAGGCCGTGGAAAGGGGCCAGAAACGGGTTCCCCTGCCTCCGGCCATGACTACCCCCACCGGACTCCCGCTCATCCTCTGATCACCGCCTTCCATGTTCCCGGCGAAGCGTGCACCCTGCCGCCGTCCCGATCGGCCAGCAGGCAGACCTTCTTGCCGGGCATGAAGAGGACCTCCCAGGCGGAAAGGACCAGGGGGCCCTCGACCTTTTCCATCATGTACGGGCCGCCGTCTATCACCGGACCCACAGGCAGGACCGGCCTTCCCAGGTTCCCCCAGTCCACCGAGTCCAGCGCCCCGGGCATGTGAAGGGGCCTGGGCTTTCCGTCGTCTCCGGTTCTTCCCCAGTCCCAGATCCTGTAGGTCACGTCGCAGTTGGCCTGAACCTCCAGTACCGACAGCCCGGGACCAAGGGAGTGCACCGTGCCCGCGGGA
Source organism: uncultured bacterium (assembly GCA_964607515.1). Taxonomy (GTDB): domain Bacteria; phylum Fermentibacterota; class Fermentibacteria; order Fermentibacterales; family JCC-6; genus UBA6080. The sequence continues at coordinate 44,619 of CAZSKU010000011.1, forward strand.
AGGTGCATGGTCATCCCTGGAAACGCCTCGTGGATCTCCAAGAGCCTTTCCGGGGCCCCCCTCTCAACCGCCGCCAGGAAGGATTCCCTGGTGGTGCCGGGAACCAGTCCGGCCATGATGGCGCCCCGCCCCTCCAGCACCACCCAGGTCTCGTCCTTGCCGGGGTAGCAGCCCCCGAAACCGGGGTGGACCTGAATGGACAGGTTCATGGAGGTGTGCAGAGTCTTGACCAGCAGGGGAAACCGGGAATCCTGCCAGACCGCCGCCAGTTCCGTGGGCTCACCGCCGGAAAGAGGCTCAAGAACCGCCGACTCGCCGGGATCGTCGTACACCCACCATAGCTCCCCCACTCCCCCGGGCAGTGATCCCCAAACCCTCTTCACCTTCCTGGGTACGCAGCGGTATATCACATTTTCCCCCGGGCCGCGATCACCAGGTTTTCCGCCAGGGGGCCGCAGGTGCCGTCCCTCTCGGGGTGCCACTGAACCGCGGTGACCAGTCCGTCCAGGGAAACCATGGCCTCCAGAACCCCGTCGGAGCTCCTGGCGGCCTCCCGGTAGTCGGATGGAACCTCCTCCAGCGCCTGGTGATGGGAACTCCAGACCATGCACTTCCCTCCCAGCTGCCTTCTGAGGGGGGTTCCGAGGACGGTTTCCACTTCGTGAAGCCCCCCCTGGTGATCCAGGGCCCCGGGCACAGCCGACGGGATGTCCTGGATCAGAGTCGTTCCCTGGACGATCCCGGCCAGCTGCATCCCAAGACACACCGCAAGGACCGGAAGCCCGGCTTCCCGTGCAGCCCGGTAGACTTCCATGTCCCATAGCGGGCGATCCGTCTCGGGGTTCCTGCTGCCCCTGTCCTCCCTGTGGAACAGCGCCGGGGCCGGGTCCCTGCCGCCGGTCATCACCAGGCCGTGGAGTTCCCCGACCTGTTCAGAGGCTGGTCGGCCGGTACCCGGCAGGATTCCCAGGGGAACCGCGTCCAGGTCCCTGAAGAGCCTCATGTAGCTCTGGTTCAGGGTGAACTTCCATGGGCCGTAGAGATTCTCCCTCTCCGGAGGGTTGGCTTCCCAGAACATGGTGAGCCCGATCCTCGGCTTCACAGTTCCGTCATCCTTTCCAGGGCCTTCAGGGCGGCGCTCATGAGGGCCTCCGGAATCACTATCCCCGGATCACCGCTTTCCAAAGCCCCTGCAACCATGGCCGGGGTGGCGTTCCTCATGTCCGGGCAACTGATGCCTCCCGCGGCGACGAAAGATCTGTCCGGGAAGAGAACAGACAGCCTGTGTATCATCCCCTCCTCGGTTCCGATGATGAAGCGTTTTCTGTCGGAACCAGCCACGTAATCTATCATTCCGCCGGTTCCGAGGACCGCGTCGGCCTCCCGCCAGAATGCCGGAGGCGTCTCGGGATGCACCAGAACCGCCGCGTCGGGCCACTGGGAACGGGCCCGGCGCAGGTCCCTTACGTCAGCCCCGGAGTGGGTGTGGCATCCTCCCGGCCACGGGATCACCCGGCGGCCTGTCCTGGAGGCGGTGTACTCCGCCAGGTTCCTGTCGGGGCCGAAGAGGACGTCCCCCGGAGGGGCCGCCCGGACCACCCTTGCGGCGTTGGCGCTGGTGCAGCACGCCCAGCTCTCAGCCTTCACCTCAACCGGAGAGTTGACGTAGCTTACCAGGGCCGCTCCCGGGTGTTCGTTTTTCCAAGACCGGGCGTCCTCCCCGCTCATGCAGGCAGCCAGGGAGCAGTCCGCCCCGGGAGCCACCAGCCTCACCACCGAGCCCGGGGACAGAATCTTCGCGGTCTCCGCCATGAACCTGACTCCGCAGAGAATGACCAGTGGAGCGCCGGAGTCCCGGGCGAACCTGGAGAGCTCCAGGCTGTCCCCGACCATGTCCGCCAGTTCCTGAATCTCCCGGGGCTGGTAGCTGTGGGCCAGGACGACCGCGCCGGTCCTCTCCTTCAGCCGCGCCATCCCGATCTTGTCAAGGTCCTTCATCCGCCGACCTCCCGATTATGGTTCCAGCCCCGAGAACCTGATCCTCCCGGTAGAACACCGCCAGCTGACCGGGCGCGACGGCCTTCTGCGGGCTGTGAAAAGTCACGGCGCACCGTTCGCCCCTCCTGGTGACGGTCCCCCGGGAGGCCCTGTGCCTGGAGCGGAGCTGAACGTCCCCCTCGAAAACGTCCTCCCGGGGCATTTCCAGGTCGTTGACCCCGGCCACCACACAACCCGCGGAGTACAGCTCTTCCGATTCCCCCACCACGAGCCGGTTCTCCCGGGGCTCCAGCCTGACCACGTACACGGGCCTTCCATGGGCTCCCACTCCCCTCCTCTGCCCCACGGTGTAGTGCCCGAGCCCCCGGTGCAATCCCGAAAACCTTCCGTCGGTGGTCACCACGGGGCCAGGTTCACCTCCCCTGTCAGGAACGAAGCACAGGTCCTGGCTTTCCCTGGCGATGAAGGGAAGCCCCGCCTCCTCCACCATGCTCCTCACCCCCTCCTTCGTGAACAAACCCAGGGGGAAGACGCACTCCGCCATTACCTTCCGGGGAACCAGCGCCAGGAAGTAGCTCTGGTCCTTTGAACGGTCCCTGGCCCTGAAAAGCCCCTTTCCGGTCTTGACCGCGTAGTGTCCCGTGACCAGCGCCTCCCCCGGACGGAGGATGGAATGGGCGCAGGCCAGCTTCACCCGGGCGTTGCACCGGGCGCAGGGGTTCGGCGTGAGCCCCTTCCGGTAAGCTTCCTCGGAGGGACCGAGTACCTCCCTGCGGAAAAGGTCCCGGGCATCCGCCACCTCCAGGCTGATCCCCAGCCGGGCCGACGCCTTCAGGGCCTCCGGGGGAGGACCGTTCCCCCGGGTGTCCACGAAAAGGGCCCTCACGGAACCGTATTCCCCGGCGCAGATCAGCATCGCGGCGGTGGAATCCACCCCCCCGGAAACACAGACCAGGGCGTCAGGCACCGAATTTCTCCAGCCTTCCCGCGGAAGCCAGCAGAAGGGGCATCAGGTCCAGGGAGTTCAGGGTGCCCAGAGCGCCGGCCGCCGCCTGGCGTTCCGAAAAGGCTCCGCTCCATCCCGCCCGTTGAAAACCGCCTCGCACCAGCAGGGGCACCGGGTGCCAGCTGTGCATCTTCATGGCGCACGGTGTGCTGTGGTCCCCGGTGACCGCCACCACATCGAAACCGGCCCTCAGAATTTCTGGAAGCGCCCTGTCGAACTCCTCCAGGGCAGCCTTCTTCCGTTCCCAGTCGCCGTCCTCTCCTGAACTGTCCGTGGGCTTGTGATGCAGAAAGACGAAGTCGCACCCACCGGCCCGGGAGTCGTGGACCGCCTTCACCTGGTCCTTGAGGTTTTCCGGGGCCGGCCGGGCAAGGGGCATTCCCAGAAGCGAAGCCAGCCCGCGGTACATGGGGTACACCGCCACTGCGGAGGGCCTGAGGCGGAAGCGGGATGCGAAACTCCTGTAATTCCGGTTCACCGATATGCCCCGGAGCAGAATGCCGTTGGCCCTGGGCCGGGGCCGGAGCAGATCGAGGGCCTGTCTCACGAACTCCCCCACCACCTCTGCGCTCCTGCGGCACTCCGGCGAAGGGGCCTCCACGGGCAGGGGAGCCAGCCCCTCGGCCCCCGGATCGGTGTCTCCCAGGCCGTCCGCCAGCCCGTCCCCCCGGAACACGGCACAGGCCCGGTGTTCCTTGACGGGCCTCACCATGACCTCGACTCCGGGGATGGTGATGGTGTCCAGAATCGCCGCAAGCTCCCCGCACTGCCCGGAGGATATCCTTCCGGCCCGCCTGTCCGTGATGATCCCGTCGCCGTCGAGGGTGCAGAAGTTTATCCGGGCCGCCAGATCTCCCCGAAGCAGGGGAAACCCGATTCCAAGAACCTCCAGCACGCCCCTGCCTATGAGGTTCTCCACGGGATCGTAGCCGAACAGTGCCATGTGAGCCGGTCCGCTTCCGGGGGTTATCCCCTGGGCCACGGGCACCAGCTGCCCCAGGGCCCCTTCCCGGGCCAGGGCGTCGAGGTTCGGAATCTCCGCCTCCTCCAGGGGGGTCCGGCGGTTCAACCCCGGGACGTTCACGTCCCCCAGCCCGTCCAGCACCGCCAGCAGAATGGAGCCCCCCCTGGGAACCGCCAGGCCTTCGGCCAGTTCCACCCCTGTCTTCATGCCTCCGCCTTCCTGTAGAGCACGCCCCGGCCGGTGATGATCTCTCCGGCGGGGAAGGGTTTCTCTCCCGCTTCCTCGAGAATCCGGATGACTTCGCCCGGTTCCGGCGTCACCATCAGGAAACCGACCCCCATGTTGAAGGCCAGTCTCATCTCTTCCTCCGCCACGCCACCCAGCCCGGATATGAGGCGGAAAATCGGAAGTACGGGCCAGCATGGATCGATCACCGCTCCGACCCCTTCAGGAAGTATCCTCTCGAGGTTGCCCGGCACCCCCCCGCCGGTGATGTGGGCCATCCCGGTGAGCAATCCCCTGGACAGCAGGGGCAGCACCGGGCGGAGGTAGCTCCTGTGCACCGCCAGCAGGGCCTCCCCCAGGGTGGCTCCCATGAGTTCCGCGGGCTTCAGTTCCAGGGGCATGCCCGCCTTCTCCAGAAGAACCCTTCTTGCCAGGGAGAATCCGTTGGTATGCAGGCCTGTGGAGGGCAGCCCCACGATTCGGTGTCCCGGTCTCACCTTCGATCCATCCACGATGTGGGATTCGTCCACCACTCCAACTATCGTTCCGGCCACGTCGTAGTCGCCCGGGCTGTAAAACCCCGGCATCTCGGCGGTTTCTCCTCCCAGCAGGGCGCAATGGTTCTCGATGCACGCCCCTGCCATCCCGGTGACGATACGCGCCGCCGTGGCCGCGGACAGGGAACCGCATGCGATGTAATCCAGGAAGAAGAGGGGGGAGGCCCCCTGCACCAGGATGTCGTTCACGCAATGGTTCACCAGGTCAGCCCCTACGGTGGAATAGTCGTCGGCCAAAGAGGCGACCTTCAGCTTCGTGCCGACCCCGTCGGTGCTGGCCACCAGCACCGGGGAGGAGATTCCGGGGAAATCGGCCCTGAACAGCCCCCCGAAATGGCCCAGATCGGAAAGGACCCTGGGGGTGAAGGTTCGCCGGACCTCGGCCTTCATCAGCGACACCGCCCGGTTTCCCTCCCGGATGTCCACACCGCTGGCCCTGTAGTCCATGGCCGGCATCACTCGATCCTGTCCAGCTGGTTCGTGGACAGGTAGTAGGCCAGCCTCTCCGACACGGTCCGGGAATCAATTTTCCTGAGCCCTTCCACCCCGAAGCCCTCGATGGCGAAGCCGGCGGTGACCGACCCGTAGCACATGGCCCGGGCAACGCTCCCGAGGTTGAGTTCACTCTGAGATCCCGACAGGTACGCCAGCATGCCGGCGGCGAAGCTGTCGCCGGCGCCGGTTGGATCCACCACTTTTTCCACAGGCACCGCGGGCATCATGAAGGGCACCCTGCCCCCCAGCACCATGGCCCCCTGGGCGCCCATCTTCACCACCACGAACTTGGGTCCCCGGTCCAGGAGGAACCGGCCCGCCTCGAACAGGTTTCCGCTTCCAGACACCTGTCGGGCCTCCGACGCGTTCACCAGCAGGATGTCAACCCTTCCCATGGCCTCCAGAACCAGCTCCCGCCGCCGGTCTATCCACAGGTTCATCGTGTCCATGGCCACCCACCTGGGGGCTGAGATCTGATCCATGACCCTGAGCTGGAGTTCAGGGTCTATGTTCGCCAGGAACACGCAGGGCGTCTCGCGGTAGGATTCGGGAAGCCTTGGTTCGAACCCGGCGAACACCCCCAGCTCCGTTCTGAGGGTTCTGGCGTCGCCGAAATCCGGCCCGTAAACCCCCTCCCAGCGGAAGGTCGGGCCCTGCCCCGTCACAAGCCCTGTCAGATCAATGTTCCTGGAGGCCAGAAAGTCCATCTCCGCCCTGGGGAAGTCAGGGCCCACCACCCCCACCACCCTCACGGAGTCCAGAGGACATGCCGCCAAGGCGAAGTAAACCGCGGAGCCCCCGAGGGCGTCCTCCACCTTCCCGGCCGGGGTGGTGAGGGTGTCCAGAGCCACAGAGCCCACAACAAGAATAGCCATGCGGTACCTCTACATCCTTTCCGGGGCGGATACGCCCAGAACTCCGAGAAGACCCTTCAAACCCTCTCTGCAAGCCAGGCAGAGCATCATCCGGGTCCTGCTGAGGGCAGGGTTCTCAGGGTCCATAACCCTGTGGTGCGCGTAAAAACCGTGAAACGCCGTCGCAAGTTCCGCCGCGGCGTCGGTTATCCTGTGGGGGGCCAGCTCGTCGGCCGCCTCCGCGACCCTCACCGGAAGGGCCTCCAGAAGCCGGAGAAGTTCCCTTTCCCGGGGTTCCGTGAGCAGGTCCTCCCCCCGTTCGTCTCCGGGTCCGGAGTAACCCCCGTCGGCGGTTCTCAGGATTCCCGCGATCCGGGCGAAGGCGTACTGAATGTAGTAGACCGGGTTTTCCTCGGTGTTCCTGGCGGCCGCCTCAAGGTCGAAGTCCATGTGGGCCTCCGCTTTCCGGGTGAGGAAAAGGTATCGGGTCACGTCCGGGCTGCCCACTTCCTTCACCAGGTCCCTCAGGGTAACGAACTCGCCGGACCTGGTTGACATCTTCACCGACTCCCCCCCCCGGGACAGGGTTACGAACTGGTGGATCACCGTCCGAAGAACCGACTTGACCCGCTCCGCCCCGAGAAGTGCAGCCACCGCGGCCTCCACGTCCCGGCTGGTGTCTATGTGGTCGCTGCCGAACACGTCCACCAGCAGATCGAATCCCCTGGCGAACTTGTCCAGGTGGTAGGCTATGTCAGGCATTCTGTAGGTGTATCCCCCGCCGGCCCTCTTCACCACCCGGTCCTCGGGGCGGCCCAGGGCGGTGAGTTTCAGCCATGTCCTGCCGGAACCGTCCGGGTCGGGCCACGCCAGCCCCGCGGCCTTCAGGGCCTCGAGAGCCCTTTCCACAGCGTCCGGAATGAGTTCGCTCTCGGCGAAATACCTGTCGAAGCGGATTCCGAGGAGTTCCAGGTCGTCCCGGATGAGCCGGAACGCCCTGTCCACGGCTTCAGTCCGGAATGCGTCCCTGTCCCCGGGCCATGACAGGTTTGAGTCCCGCGAGGCCAGGTTCCGGGCCCATTCTGTGATGTAATCACCATGGTAGCCGCCTTCGGGCACCGGGGTGTCCCTCCCGGACACCTGATCGTACCGGGCGGCCAGGGATTCCGCCAGCCGCTCCATCTGCCTGCCGGCGTCGTTGAAGTAGTACTCCCGGTGGACCGACCATCCCACCGCCTCCAGAAGCCTGCTGATGGCGTCGCCCAGAACAGCCTGGCGGCAGTGGCCCACGGTCAGCGGGCCCGTGGGGTTTGAGCTGACGAACTCCACCATGGCCCTGCCCTTGGGATCTCCCCCGGCCAGCATGCCCGCCAGCCCCTCCCGGGCCAGCCTTCCGGCCACGGAAACCAGGTAGCCGGGATTCAGGGTGACGTTCACGAACCCCGGCCCGTCCACCCTTACCGAGGACACGAAATCGAATCCACCGGCCCCCCGGGCCATCACTTCGGCGATGGCCTCCGGGGACCTTCGAAGCATTCTGGCCAGCCCCATGGCCGAGTTGCTGGACAGGTCCCCGAAGGCGGCATTGCCGGGATCCCCGACCGTCACGCTGATTCCCGGGAAGTCGAATTCCCGGGAAAGGGCCTCGGCCATGCCCCTGGAGAGACTAGTCCTGACGGAGAACGGGGAATTCATCTTCCGCCCCTACGGCGGCGTCGGGGTATTCCTGGCAGGGAGCGTCGCTCCAGAGGGTTTCCAGGGAGTAGTACGCTCTGGTTTCCGGCAGGAACACGTGCACCACGAAGTCCACGAAGTCCAGAAGGATCCAGCTGCCCTGATCGTATCCTTCCACGTGGTGGATCCTCCTTCCCAGTTTCCGGACCTCCCTCTCCACATGGTCCGCTATGGACCTGGCCTGTATCCTGGTATCCGCGGTGGCCAGGACGAAAACGTCCATGGTGAGCGGGAACTCGGACATGTCCATGGCTCTCACCCCGCGACCGTGGCGCTGGTGTATGGCGTCAACCACGGTCTGGAGGATGTCGGCGCCCTCGGTTGTCTCCGTCAAACCGACCTCCGGTTTCAGTTGGGAGTGACGGGCATGAACGTCCTGCCCGCCAGATCTCGACCTATGTACACCGTTACGTCCACTTCCGGCGGGCCGGAACTTGGCAGGCTCCACACGATGCTGCTGTCGGGAATCCCGAGCCTTTCCGCAACCGCCTTGGCTGCGCCAGCCCCGGGTACGTGGGAGACGATCACGGTCTCGTGGTAGTCGTGCCGGTCCGCATCCCTTGCGCTCATGGGGGCCACGAAGAAGACTTCGCCGCCCCGGCCCTCCAGGTGGCGCTGAACCTCCCTGCCCTTTCCGTCAATGCCGCTTCCGTTGCACACTATCACCCTGACGGTGTCCGGCACCGGCCCTGAGTATCCCGGCTGGGCCTCCCGCCCGGGTTCCGGCTCCGGGTCGGGAGCCTCCGGGGAGTAGACCACCGCCAGCACTATGGCACACAGCGTGAGGATTCCCAGGACCACCCGCCAGATTCTGCCGGATTCCTCCCGGGCTGCTCTGCGGTTCCTCCGGGCAGCGGTCAACCCCGGCCCCCGAACAGCCGGGAGAGGTTTTCCCGGGTTTCCTCCAGGGACTGGGAGAGCACCCTCACCCCGCCCACGGTACTCATGAAACTGGTATCTCCGTTCCACCTGGGAAGCACGTGGAGGTGCAGGTGCCCCGGAACCCCGGCCCCGGCCGCGGAGCCCAGGTTCCAGCCGCCGTTCATCCCCTGGCACTTCATCACACTCCGCAGGGCATTCTCGGCCTGGCGCACCATCTCCATCAGCTCCCCGATCTCCTCCCGGGAGGCCGATGTGAAGTCGGGAACGTGCCTGAAGGGGACCAGCATAAGGTGACCGTTGATGTAGGGGAAGCGGTTGAGCACCGCGAAACAGGTTTTCCCGCGGGCCAGCACCAGGTTTTCACGGTCCCGTCCGGGGCCGTCGGCTCCAATCCCGCAGAAGATGCAGTCGGAAGCTACGGAGGAGGTTACGTAGCTGTTCCTCCACGGTGCCCAGAGCCGGTTCACGAACCGCTCCTTACGGAACCTTCCGGCAGTTCGCAGTCCACCCGGGCGTTCTCCACCACGCAGAAGTCCAGCAATCGAGCGGTGGAGGCAATGTGAGCGCTGCCGGAAACCCGGCAGTGTCGCCCGATGTAGGCCCCCGGCGCCACCACTGCGCTGTCCTCGATCCAGACTCCGTCGGGGTCGGGGATCACCACTCCCGAGAGCAGCAGTTCCTCCACCACCCTGCGCTTGAGGGCCCGGGTGCACTCCGCCAGGTGCAGCGGATCGTTGACCCCCCGGACTTCCAGCCACTCACCGGCCTTGAGGGCCTCCACCCCCAGCCCCAGAGCCAGGGCTTTCTCCACGGCGTCCGTGAGGTAGTACTCCCCCTGGGCATTGCCGTTCCCTATGGAATTCAGCAGCGCCGGAAGGTCTTTCCCCCGGAAAACCATGATTCCGGTGTTTATCTCCCGGCAGTTCCTCTCCAGGTCCGAGGCGTCCCGGTGCTCAACGATCCTGGCCACCGACCCATCCGCGCTCCGGATAACCCGGCCGTACCCCGCGGGATCCGGAGGCTCCGCGGTGAGCACCGCCATGACGGCGTCCGTTCTCCTTCTCGTTTCGATCAGTTCGGTTAAGGTGCCGGCCCTCAGCAGGGGAACGTCACCCAGAAGAACAAGCACCTCGACGGCACCCTCCCACGCCGGCATGGCGCACCGTAGAGCATGGGCGGTGCCCAGCTGCGGTTCCTGAACCACCCATTGCACGCCCCGGGCCTGGAGCACGGGTGCCACCAGATCCCGTCCGAAGCCGATCACCGCGGTCACCCGGCGGCAGCCGGCCTCCAGGGCGGTTGCAGCCACCCTGAGGATCATCGGCGTGCCCAGAACCGGATGCAGGACCTTGGGGACCGGCGACTTCATCCTGGTCCCCCTGCCCGCGGCGAGAATCACGCAGTGAAGCATTCAGAGCACCCTGGGTTGAAGGTTGTCCCGATCCGCCACTACGACCACCGGAGAGGCCGGGGTTTCCAAGGATGTATCCACCAGGACGAACTGCAGGATGATAATCAGGTCGCCCGGCGAGCAGAGCCGTGCGGCGGCTCCGTTTATGCAGATGACGCCGGAACCCGCCGCGCCCTCCACAACATAGGTCTCGAACCTGGCTCCCGTCTCTATGCACGCCACGAGAACCTTCTCTCCCGGCATGATGCCGGACAGGTCAAGCATGTCTCTGTCGATGGTGATGGAGCCCGAGTAGTCCAGATTGGCCTCGGTGACCTTCATCCGGTGCAGTTTGGCCCCCAGGAATGTTCTCAGCATCGGTTCCTCCGTGGAAATGCGGGGGGGACCAGTTCGATGTTGTCTATCAGTCTGGTTCTTCCCGCGTAAACGGCGGTGAGAAGCCTCAGGGGCCGGTCCAGGAAACCGCGGGGTTCCAGGGTGGACGGATCCACCGCCTCCAGGTATGAAACCGAGAGAAGCCCGCCTTCCGACACCACCTCCATGAAACGTTCCTTTATCTCACCCACCTCTGTCTGCCCTTCGAGGGCGGCTTCAGCGGCCCGGGCGAGCCCCAGGTGTATCAGCGCGGCCTGCTCCCTCTCCCCTGGTGAAAGGTAGGAGTTCCTGCTGCTCATGGCAAGCCCGTCCGCTTCCCTTACGGTCGGACAGGCAACGATTTCCGTTCCGAGCCTGAGGTCGGAGACCATCCTTCCCACCACCACCAGCTGCTGGAAATCCTTCTCCCCGAAGTAGGATCTGTCCGGCGCGATCATTCGGAACAACACGCAGCAGACCGTGGTGACTCCCCTGAAATGCCCCGGACGGGCCGCCCCGCAAAGGCCGGAAGTAAGACCGGTGACTTCCACGAAGGTGCTGAACCCCTCCGGGTAGATCGTTCCGGGTTCCGGGGCGAAGACCAGGTCGGCCCCCTCCCTCTCCAGCAGCCGGAGATCCTGGCCCAGATCCCTCGGGTACTTCTCGAGGTCTTCTCCGGGGCCGAACTGGGTCGGATTCACGAACACCGACACGACCACCCGGTCGCACTCCCTCCGGGCCCTGCGCACCAGACTGGCGTGCCCCTGGTGGAGAGCACCCATGGTGGGCACGAAACCCACGGTCATGCCGGACGGACCCCGCGCGGCCGTCAATTCCCGGAGTTCCCGTTCCAGCCGCACCAGCCGCATCAGAACAGCCTCTCATTCCCGGTGGAGAAGCTCTCCAGCCCCCCCCGGTGCTTCTTTATGGCGTCCAGAAGGGCGTCCGCAGGGTCCTTCACACCCATGATCCTCTCGGCGTTCACCACCAGAGTGGGCAGCCTTCTTTCCCTGAGAAAGAAGCTGTTGAACGAATCCACCAGCCTGTCCACCCAGCTCCTGCTCACGTCCCGTTCGAAGGGTCTTCCGTAGCGCACCATCCGCTCCTTCAGAAAACCGGCGGAGGCCTGGAGGTAGACCACCAGATCGGGCTCCGGCGCCTGCGGGGCAAGGACCTCGGAGAGCTTACGGTACAGGACCAGCTCCCTCTCGGAAAGGGTCGCCCGGGCGAATATGCCGTCCCTGTGGAAGCAGAAGTCGCTCACGGCTGGGCCGTTGAGGAGGTCCACCCGGTGGAGTTCCTCCAGTCTTCCGTGCCGCTGGATTAGGAAGGAGACCTGGGTCTGGAAGGCCCACTTCTCCATGTCCCTGTGAAAAAGGTACAGGAAGGGATTATCCTCGGGCTTTTCCAGCACCGGCCGCCCTTCCATCCTCTCCGCCAAGGATACCGCCAGGGTGGTTTTTCCCGCACCCGGAGGGCCTTCCACGGAAAGGGTAGAGAGGCTGCAAAAGTCAGTCAAATGCCGCCCCCTCGAACAGGCTGACTCGAGCATCATCCCCGGTGCGGGCCAGAAGCGCCTTTGGTGTCAGTCCCAGGCCGGGCACCGGTTCCGACAGCACCTCCGCCAGGGGGACGAGCACGAAACGGCGAAGGTGCATCCGCGGATGGGGGATGATCATGTCTTCGACGCTTTCACCGCTCTCCAGGAAGAGCACGTCCACGTCCATGGAGCGCGCCCCGCCATGCTTTTTCACAGGAGCCCCGCAGAGGGCTTCGATCTCCCGGCATGTCTTCAGAAGAGCCCGATCCGAAGCCCGCCAGCCTCCCACCGCCACGCAGTTCAGAAACTCCCCTCCCTGCACGTTCCCCCAGGGCTGGGTCCTGTAGACCGAAGAGAAACGGAGATCCTCCGTCTCCGGGGAGTTTCGCAGGTACAGTGCTGCCTTCCCGAGGCATTCGAGGGTGCCGGGGGAGTTTCCTCCCAGCCCCAGTCCGAACAGCCTAGCCTTCAACGGTATACTCCGCCCTCGCCGCGGGAGGGGTTACCGGGGGAAAGGGTTTGGCCACGGTGACCGTCCATTTCCCGGGGCACCCGGAGGACAGCATCTCGTGGACCCGGTGGGCCAGTTCCTCGATCAGGCCGAACCTCTCCTCCGAAAGGGATGAAACCCGGGAACAGACCCATGCGTAGTCCGCCATCGGCTCCTCCCGGTGCTCCCCCTCCAGGACCGCGTCCAGGATGACAGTGCGGGGAAAGATCCGCTCCTCGGGCATTATTCCCAAGAACACCCGGAGGGGAATCCCCCTGACCGCCAGACGGCCCCTCATTCCTCCTTCTTCCTCAGCCATCGCAGGAGCCTGTTCCTGTACAGCTCCATCTCCTCAAGCCTGCCCACCGCCTGATGAATCCTGGCCTCGGGCACGGTGAGGGCGAACCTTACGTACCCTTCGCCCCAGGAACCGAATCCGCTTCCGGGGGTCACCATGATTCCCGCCCGGTTCACCAGTTTGCCGGCGAAGGACATGGAGTCGGCGCCCCTGGGAAGCCTGACCCACAGGTAGAAGGTCCCCGGAGCCTGGAAAACCTCCCAGCCCAGTTTCTGAAGCCCCGCGGTCAGGACTTCCCGTCGGGCCCGGTACATGGCGAGAAGACCCTTCAGGTGATCTTCGGGGAGGTCCATGGCGGCGGCGGCCGCGGCCTGTATCGCAGTGAAAACTCCTGAATCGATATTTTCTTTGGCGCTGGTGAAACTGGCCACCAGCCTTTTCGACCCGGCCACGAAACCAACCCGCCACCCGGTCATGCAGAAGGTCTTGGACAGGCTGTGGAACTCGAGAACCACCTCGTCCGCCCCATCGACCTCCAGAAGCGACGCCGGGCGCGCGCCGTCGAACCGAATGTGGCTGTAGGAGTTGTCGCTGGCAAGGAGAAGGTCGTTCTCCCGGGCGAACCTGACGATCCTTTCCATCTGCTCCCTTGTGAGCACGGCGCCGGTGGGGTTGTTCGGATAGTTAACGAAAAGGACTTTGGCCTGCCGGAGTACTTCCGGCGGAATCCTGTCCAGTGCGGGAATGAAACCGTTGTCCCAGAGCAGCGGAACGTCCACGGGAATCGCGTCCGCCAGGATGGCCGAAGCGCGGTAGACCGGGTAGCCGGGATTGGGCACCAGTACGATGTCGCCACGGTTGCAGAAGACCATGGGCACATGGGCTATGCCCTCCTTGGACCCGATGAGGGCGGCCACCTCGACGCCGCCTCCGATTCCGAAATCCCTTTCCAGGAAGCGCCGGGCGGCTTCCTGAAAGAAGCCGCTTCCCCGGTTACTAGGATAGCGGTGGTACGAAGGTTCCAGCAGGGCCCTGCGCCCGGCCTCCACCACTTCCGGCGGTGTGGGCGTGTCGGGGTCGCCGATACCGAAGTCGATTATGTCAAGCCCCCTTTTGACCGCCGCGGTCCTTTTGCGGTCCAGCTCGGCGAACAGGTATGGGGGGAGCTTGCTCAGCCGCTCCGAGGCGCTGATCAGGGCCTTCCTGTCCAAGGCTTCTCCTTTCGTGATTTGATGGTAATATACATCGGTCCCTAATCGAAGAATCTCAGGAGGCCCGCCACGATACTGCCCTTCGATCCCGCGGCCGGAACCGTCAGGTGTTCCATAGGAACCCTTCTGGACCTCTGCCTTCTTCCGGAGAGCCTGAGGGAGGGTGACGACTCGCTGGACCTCGCCACCAGGGTGAGGCACCACCACATGGCGCAGAAGAGGAAGGCCGGCGAAACGGGAGGTTCCGTGGAGGTGGCCGCGGTGCTGAAAACCTCCTCCCTGGGAATCAGGTTCCACCTCTCCGGCAGGGCAGACGTGGTGAGTCCCGCCGGGGTGTGGGAGGTAAAGACCTGCTCGCCCATGAGGGATGCGCCCGCCCGCAGCCATCTGCTTCAGCTGTACTTCTACATGAAGGCGCTGGGAATCGATTCCGGCCGACTGCTGTACGTGAACCCGGAGGATGGCGAGGAGAGGGAGCTCCCCCTGGAAACCGCCGCACTGGCCCGGCTCTGGAGAACCTTCCTCCGGGGGGCCGCCAGGCTGGTCCGCCGGGAGTGGGATCACCACAGAACCCTCGAGGAACATATCGGGGAGTTCGCCTTTCCCTTCCCCGAGTACCGTCCGGGCCAGAGGGAACTGGCCGGGGCGGTGACGGTATCGGTGGAGTCGGCCGGAGAGACGATGATCCAGGCTCCCACGGGAACCGGCAAGACCGCGGCGGTGCTCTTCGGCGCGGTAAAACCCGCGGTTGAAGCGTGGAACACGATCTTCTTCCTAACCGCCAAGAACACCCAGAAGAAACTCGCCCTGGAAACCGGGGGGCTGTTCCGGGCCGCCGGTCTGCCCCTGAGGGCGGTAGCCCTGTCGTCCAAGAAGGACAGCTGCCCCATGGACAGCGACCGCTGCTCCCCGGACAACTGCCCACTGGCGGAGGTGTTCGCCGACAGGATTGCTGATTCGGGCCTTCTGGAGGACTTGCTGGAACTGGGAATGGTGGATACGAAAACCCTTGTGGACCGGGCCTCCGCGGCCGGGGTGTGCCCCTTCGAGACCGGGCTTTGTCTTGCCCAGAGGTGCGATCTGGTCATCTGCGACTACAACCACGTCTTCGACCCGTCAGCGAGCCTGAAGAGGTTCTTCGCGGAAGAGGAGACCGCCGCCAGAATAGATCTCCTGGTGGACGAGGCTGCGAACCTGCCGGACCGGGTGGCCAGGATATGGTCGCCGGAGATCAGGGAATCATGGCTGAAAAGAACCGCACTTCACGCCGGAAAGACCGGGGACCGGAAGATGAAGGGGCTGATCCGGCCCTGGACGAAGATGCTCAAGGCCGCTGGTGAACTCCTTCAGGGGGAAGAAACCGACGATTTGCCCCTGCCCGGAGACCTGAGCCCCCCCAGGGTGGATGCCCGGAGGTGGAAACGCATCCTGAGGGCATCCCCGGAACCGCCCATCGAAACCCTGGATCTCTGGCGGGCGGTGGTCAGGTTTTCACTGGTGGCGGACAGGTCCGACGGACCATTTCACCTCCTGGCCAGGAGAGAGAAGGGGGAAACGGTCGTCCAGTGGTTCTGTTCCAATCCCTCCGACCTCTCCGCGGAAGTGCACGGCCGCTGCCGGTCGGTCACCGCCTTCAGCGCCACCCTGTCGCCGGCATCCCATTTCAGGCCGCTTTTGGGGTTCCGGAAGGACTCCGGCTGGACCGGCACCGGTTGGCCCTTTCCCAGGGAGAATCTGAGGGTCTGGATAGACTCCACGATCGACACCCGCTGGAAGGCCCGGGCCGAATCCACCGGCCGGGTGGCGGAGCGGATAGCTTCCGCCTGCCGGAAGACCCCGGGAACCTGGCTGGTCTGGTTTCCCTCATTCTCATGGATGGAGGAGGTGGCGGAGCGCCTGGCGGAATGCTCCCCCCTGGTGCAGCCCCGCATCACCACTCCCGGAGAAAGGGAAGAATTCCTGTCGTCGGCTTCTGCCGGGGGAAGACTGGTCCTTACGGTGGCCGGTGGCCTCTTCTCTGAGGGCGTGGACATGAGTTTTCCCGACCTGCGGGGCGGATTTGCGGTGGGACCTTTCCTGCCCACGGTTAACACCCGGAGGGAACTGGTCAGGGCAGGGTACGACACACTGCGGAGCGACGGCTTTCTGCACGCATACGTGATTCCGGGAATGAACCGGGTGATCCAGGCGGCGGGAAGACTCGTGAGGAACCCTGAACAGAAGGCCGATCTGGTGCTTCTGGGAAGACGTTTCACCCGGGAACCCTACGCCGGTCTGCTCCCGGAACACTGGATGCCCGCCAGGGTGATAACCCGGCGGGGGGTCTCGATAATGAAAGGGGGGAGGCTTTGAGCCTCCCCCCGGCAGTCTTTCGGTAAACCGGGAAGGCTAGTTGGTAGCGCCCTCGACGGCCTCGACGACTTCGCCCTCGACGG
>CAZSKU010000011.1:61172-74996 GCA_964607515.1 uncultured bacterium
CGGGAAGGCTAGTTGGTAGCGCCCTCGACGGCCTCGACGACTTCGCCCTCGACGGCCTCGACGGCTTCGACGACTTCGCCCTCGACGGCCTCGACGACTTCGCCCTCGACGGTCTCGACGGCCTCGGTGATCTCGCCCTCGACGGTCTCGACGGTCTCGGTGACCTCGACGTTCACTTCCTCGACGACCTCGATGCTGTCCTCGGCGACGGCGTTCTCATCGGTGGTCTCGGTGGCGGGCTCGTCGCATCCAAGGCTGGCGAAAGCCATGAAGACGGCAAGAAGAGTGATCACAAGGTACTTCATTCCGGATTCCTCCTGTAACGTATGCACTTCGCTCTTTCTGCGGCTGAGACATTCAGCCCAGATGATGCACCCCGAACACAGGCCGTTATGGCCTTATGAGGCAGGAATATTCATTCGCGGAAACCGTTGTGTCAAGGGGTGACGGCTCTGGCGTAATTACCGAAATGCACCTTGGCAAGGTTGAATAAAACAGATTCTCCTGCGCTTTTTACCAGGTTCCTTCCCACGGAGTCAGCCGGAGCACCCGATCCGGAGACCAGTTTTTCCGGAAGACCCGCGGAGAGCCGCTCCAGTTCCTGAAGATACCCGGCCCTGGCCGCCACCGATGCCGCAGCCACCACGGGATCGTCCTCCGCCCGGCACCTCAGCACCAGTCTGTAGTCCCCCGCCGGGAGCCATGGCGAGAGCCTTTCCTCGGAACAGAACCTGTCCACCACCACGGTACGGGCCGGAACTGACCGCAGCAGATCCGCGATCACCGTTCCGTGGGCCATGGCCTGAATGTCCAGGCTGTTCATTCCCCTGCGGGAGTAGTCCTGGAACAGGGTGTTGTACTCCCTTGGAGGGACGATCCTCACCGACAGCGTCAGTCCGGAAAGGGAGGACATCGCCCTGTACAGCTCGAGAACCCGGCGATCGTCCAGAGTCTTGGAATCTCTTATCCCCAGGGAAGTCAACCTTTCGGCGACCCGGTCGTCGCAACCCGCGCCGGCAGCCACCAGAGGCCCGAACCAGTCGCCCTTTCCGGCCTCGTCGGTGCCGATCCTGAGCCCGGAGACCGGCCCGGGGGGCGATTTTCCCTCCAGCAGTGAAAGCGCCCTTTCCAGCAGGTCCCGGTCACCCCCGGCGGCAACCGCGGAGAAGCCCTTTCTGACCGACCAGTAGTAGTTCATCCGGCAGGAGGAGTTTCCGGAGGAAAGGCTCACCTGCAGCCCGTTTGACAGGCGCTTCTCGGTTCCGGTTCGCACGCCTTCCGCGGCCAGGAGAAAACGGGCCGCCGCGGCGCAGGCTTCCAGGCCGTGGCAGGAAATCATTCGAAGGGGTTTTCCAGCTCCAGAACCGTTCCCGGAGTGTACGACTCCAGCAGGCAGGAAATCTCCCCGATCACCATGGAGGCCGTCATCAGTACCGGCATGTGCCTTTCATCATCGGTTACCCAGACCAATATCTCGCCCTGCTGCTTGAATATTCCATCGCCCCGAAGCTCCGGTTTCAGAAGAAGGCAGCGGAAGGTTCCCGCCGGGGTTCTGATGGTATTGCTCTCCAGTACGTTCACCCAGAGAGGGTAGTTGTCGTTGTCCACGTGAACGTCCATGCTGAACCGGTCGCCCACGTCGAAGGAGAGGGTGCGGGCGTAGTAGAAGGCTCCGAGCACGTCCAGGGCGTGGGGAGGAATGGGATCTTCCATCTTCTCGGGGTCCGTTTCGTCGGGGTACTCGGCGAAGCCCTCCTCCTGATGGAAGACGGTTTCCTCACGTCTGGCGTAGCTTCCCTCGCTCAGGTCCTTGAAATACCTCAGGGTGTGAAGCTGGAAGACGTCCAGGTGCGACTCGTTCACGTCCCTCACCGGAAAGAAGTTGTCGAAGACCGGGTTGCTCCGGGCCTCGGCCGTTATCCTGTAGGCCAGAAGGCCGTCCATGTCCTCGGGCCCGGTGACGGAGAGGGAAGCGGTTCCCGCCCTCATGATTCCGTACTGAACGCTGAACACGAACCTCTCCCCGGGGCCCCAGGCGCTGTTCGGGACGAACCGGCGGCTGTAGTCGCCCCAGTCCCAGACCGTGGCTGCCTGCAGGGCTGATGCAAGAAGTATGACGCAAAGGATGAACTTCATTTCGGTGCCTTTCCAGTATACCTTTCCCGGGTGATACGCCCGTCTTCAAGAATGTGTTCCCACGCCCTGCCCACGGCGGCCAGTGAGTGCACTTCGCAAACATACCTTCGGGCGGCCTTTCCAAGGTACTCGCCGGGGGCGGGGTTCTCCGCCAGAAACCTCATCTGACTCGCCAGCTGCCGGTGGTTTCCGGGGGAATGGAGAAGGCCCGTCACTCCGTCCTGAACAATGTCGCACAGTCCGTTGGTGGCCGCGGCCAGCAGCGGAAGACCGCAGCTCATCATCTCCAGCCCGGCCCGGCTGACCATTTCGCTGCCCAGGCTGGTGACCACACCTATGGAGGCCGAGGCCAAGAGGGGCCTGACGTCATCCTGAACCCCCGGGAATGAAATCCTGTTCCCCACACCTTTCTCCCGGGCGAAGGCCGCCAGTTCCTCCCTGGTCTGCTGGTCCTCCCCACCGGCGATCACCGCCTTCCAACCCCCGGGCATCTCCGCCATGGCGGCGATGAACGTCCGGTGCCCCTTCACGGGGCTGAGGCGTCCCAGGGACACCACCAGCGGCTCCCTTGGTCCCCGGGAGGGGATGAACCTCTCCGTGTCCACCGGATACGGAACCACCGCCACGGGGCCCTTCCTGTCTCCCTGATACCCGCGCTTGGCCATGAACGGTGAGGGAAAGACAACAAGGGAGGTCCTCCGGTCCACGAAACTCCAGGCCGCCCCGCCGGAGGCTTTCCTCTGATCATTTCTAATCCTGGTCAGGAAGGTTCCAGGGATCATGAATGCAGCCGCCGTCTGGTCTTCACCCCGGTGGGCGCACACCGCGTCGGGCCTGTCGGCGGCCGCCCGGGCCATGAACCACCAGGGATTCCCGGCCACAACCCGTTCCAGCCCCGCGGCCCTGGCCTTCTCAGAGGCCGGGCCGGAGGGGGACACCAGAAGGGTGACCCGGTGGCCCCGCAGCTGCATCGCCAGCGCCTGCATGACGGCTCCCTGGACCGATGCGTTCCACCATCGGCAACTCGCCATGACCACCAGTTTCACCGTTTTCCTCCTTCGGAATCGGTTTTATACTGCCCGGTGTCCGGGAAGAAAACTCCGGGAGGTCGCATGAGGGCATCCGACAGGATGACGGCGGTTCACATGCCGCCCATACACACGGTTATGAACAGGGTCCGGGAAATGAGGGCCCGGGGGGAAAAGGTCTTCTCCATGGCCCAGGCGGTCCCCTGGTACGGCCCACCCGCTTCCGCTCTTGAGGCCCTGAAGGAAAGCCTGGACGACCCCCGGACCCACCTCTACAGCCCGGACCCCGGAACCTCCACCGCCCTTGAAGCGGTGGCCGGGGATCTGCGGCGGCGACGGGGCGTGGAGGTCGAGCCCGGCCGGGAGCTGCACCTGACCTGCGGAGCGAGTCAGGCCTTTCTGGGAGCCCTGCTGTCGGTGGCGGATCAGGGCGACCGGGTCCTGATGATCGAACCCTACTACTTCGATCACATGTTCGCGGTCCGGTTCTGCGGCATGATTCCGGATGTGATTCCCATGAGGGAGACCCGGGGATGGGAGTTCCCGATGGATGAGGTGTCAGTACGGGTAAGGGGGGCCAGGGCCCTGGTGCTGGTCAATCCGGGCAATCCCACCGGCGCCGTTCTGAGCAGGGATGAACTGGAGGCCGTCTCGGAGGTTACCGCCCGGGAGGGGTGCGCCATGATAGTGGACGAGACCTATGAGAGATTCAACTTTAAAGGCAGCGGCTGGCATCCCTGGCAGTCCGAAAAGGCAGGCCACGTGCTGACCCTGGGAAGCTTCTCGAAGAGCTTCGGAATCCCGGGCTGGAGACTGGGCTACCTTTTCGGCCCCGGGAGACTCATGGAGGAGGCGCTAAAGGTGCAGGACTCGGTGGTGATCTGCCCGCCCACCCCGGCGCAGATACTCCTGGAGCACTGCCTGAAGTGCGATGGGTTCGCCGAGAGGATGGCCTCGGAGGTCAGAAACAGGCTCGAGTCTTGCCGGTCCGCCATGGAGAGATCCAGGGGACTGGAATGGAGAGAATGCGGCGGAGGTTTCTTCACCCTGGCCGCCTGCCCTGGAATGGACGGCTACAGGGCCGCCGAGGTTCTTCTGGAAAGGTACCGCATCGGAACGATTCCGGGTGGCGCCTTCGGCGATGCGGGGGAAGGGCATGTGCGGGTCAGTTTCGGCTGCCTGCCCGACGGGATGGTATCGGAGGCCATGGAAACCCTGGCCTCGGTGTGCCTGGTTTGAGTCTGAGAAACACGAACACTGTGGAAACGGGGTTGGTATGAAACTGGTTCTGCTGCTGCCGGTGGGACTGATTCTCGCCGCTGCGTGGGGGTCGGGGGTTTCCATGGAAACGGGCGCCACCGCCGCCGCCCAGCGGCTCCTCAGGGACGGGCAGCAGGATTGCTTTGCCCGCTCCCCGGCGCTGACCGTGGAGAGCACCGGATCCGGCCTGGTTCTCGCCTACGTCTTCCCGCTGAATCCCCGGGGATTCGTGGTGGTATCCGGGGACGACCGTCTTCCGCCCGTGCTGGCGTACTCATACGACTCCGACTGGCCCGAGGGGAATACCCCGGGCAATCCCCTGATGGACCTGATTGTTGCCGACCTGGAGAACCGGCTTCTTCACCCCGATCCCGGGGCTGAAAGAGAGAACCGAGCCCTGTGGGCCTTCTGCGCCTGGGATGAGCCCATTTTTCCCGGGGTGCTGGAGCAATGGCCCCCGGAGGGCTCCACGCCCACCGGGGGATGGCTGATGGAAAACTGGCACCAGGGGGCGCCCTACAACCAGTACTGCCCGATGGATCTGATCGCCGGCGTCAGGAGCGTGGCGGGGTGTCCGGCGGTGGCTATGGCGGCGATCCTGAACTTCCAGGAGAATACCAACGGCACACGTTTCGACGACTCCGACGACTACTACCACAACTACCACGAGTACTACTGGATCGACGACGACTGGGATGCCCACGATTTCCCTTCCTGGCCGGAACTGAACGGCTACATGGAAACCATAGACGCCCTCTACCTGGCGCAGCAGCCCCTGTCCAACCCGGACAAGGCAGCCCTGGTGTACGCCTCCGGAGCGGCATGCAGACAGGTGTACACGGCATCTGTGTCCGGAACCTTCGGCGTGGATCAGGCCCACGACGCGTACATCAGGTTCGGTTTCCAGGACTGCCAGCTTCTGGACGGGTCTTCGGACAGCCTCTACCAGAAACTCTCCCAGAACATGATGGAGGCAATGCCGGCCCATCTGGCGGTGGTGGATTCAGGGCCCAACTACGGTCACAACCTGGTTATAGACGGGTACAACACCGATGAGTACTACCACCTGAACTTCGGATGGAACGGATCATACAACGGATGGTACCAGTTTCCGCTGTCCGGCATGCCCTACTCCATGAACATCATCGAAGGGATCATCCTGGACATCGGCGAAAGCCAGCTCTCGGCGGAAGAGCCCTCCGCCGGTGAAGGAGCCGCTAATGTCGTCCTCAGGCCCCTGGCCAACCCCTCCCGGGGGGTCATCCGGGTGGAAGCGGTCCTGGCGAGGGGCACCCGGGTGGACCTGCGGGTCTACGATCTCGGTGGAAGGCTGCTGGGAACCCCCGCTTCAGGCGTTTTCGGTCCCGGCGCCCACTTCTTCCAGATGGACGCCCGGGGGATGCCCGACGGGGTCTATCTGGTCTGCGCCTCGGGACCGTGGGGCTCTTCCTCCACCAGGGTGGTGCTGGCCAGGTAGAACCATCTGCCGGAGACGACCGAAGAGGATACCCTGCGTGGTTCGAAATTCGTATTGTTCCGGACCGTGCGGGGCATGATCCAACGGAAAGCATAGGCAAAGGAAGAATAATATGGAAAATATCACCGGCATACTTCCGTTTCTGATCTTCATGGCGGTCTACTCGATTCTTTCCATCGTGTTCGCCTTCGTACGGCCGCCGTCATTTTTAAACGGCTTCTTCAAGATTCCCGGCATCTTCACCTTCCTTCCGGAGAAGGCGGTGATCCCAGCGGGGCGGGTTTTCGTGGGTCTTGCCGGCATAGCCCTGGTGGTGATCCTGGTGGTGAGACTAACGGCGATACCGGGATGATGACCGGACCGGACCAGGGTAGGTCAAACGGTCAGGGCGCCATCGAAGGGAGCATTCGAAGGAGGGTCTGATTGAGGTGGAAATGGCAGATTCCGTCGAAACCTGCCTCCAGGGCCGTTTCCACCTGCCTCCGAGCCTCACCGGGAGATATATCCAACCTTGCGATCCCAGTGCCCAGCCCGCAGACCGCCCAGGTGCCCGGGGGCAGCCCGTCCAATTGGTCTTCCAGAAGGCTCCGCATCTCCATAGCCGTTCGGAAATAGTTCATGATGTAGATGCGATCCGGAACTCCGAGCCTCCCCCAGGAAGCCCAGTCCTGCCCGCAACCAAGGGCGTCTTCGTAGTCCGGCAACACCGCCGCGGAAACCGCTGCCCCCCTTTCGGCGGCCGCCCGGGAGAGCAGGATCATGGCATGGGTGATCCTGCCCGTCCGCCACAGGAAAAACTCCCGGTGATACCTGCCTCCGGGAAGCGCGTCCTCCGGCCAGTCGTCCGGGGAACACCCGGCGCCGCGGGTAAACCTATCCCTGCATCCCATGCAATAGCAGGATTCATCACCGGGAAAACGTATGTAGTCCAGCTGTACGCCGTCCAGGGAGAAGCGATCCAGCATCTCCAGAATGAGCGATTTTTCCAGTTCAAGATTCCGAGGGTCCGTAGGGCACAGCCATGGCAGGGTGTCCCCCGAGGAATCCACCTGCAGCCTTCCTTCCCGGGCCAGGGATGTCAGGAAAACGCTGTCCGCCCTGTTCGCCTTCCAAAGGATCACCCAGGCGTGCACCTCAATCCCCCTGACCCGGCACTCGGATATCAGCTCGTTCGCCCACCCGGTGTCAGGTTCAAAGCCTCCGGATGCCGGAACCAGGGATGAAGGAAAGGCCGGAGACACCCCGTATAGAAGGCATGGAAGCACATGATCCACCCCAGCTTCCGAGAGAGCCTCAGCGGCCGCGGACCACTCCCCGGGAAGACCCTTGTCCACCCAGACGCCCCGGCAGGGGTGTTCCGACAGCGCCATGAGAACGGGGACCAGTCGAAGGATGATCATCTCTTCCTCTCCCTGCGGTTCCCGGGAGTTCCGGGGGACGGCCCCAGAATCCCGATCAGAATGCTTCTCAGGGCCGCCAGGTTCTCCTTTAGCCGGGGGTGTTCCGCGCTGATATCCACCGGCTCCATGCCGTGGTGCCGCATCAGGGTCAACAGAGCCGTGGCGCAGTGATAGCGGGGCAGGTAATCGGCCCCGGATTCGAGCACTCCGTACAGAATCCATCCCGCTTCCCTCAGGGAGGCCCTGTCAGCGATGGCGCACCAGATGGTGAAGTAGTTCCCGAAGCGGCCCTCCGCCACGTCCGAAAGGAGTTCCTTCACAGGCCTATCCTCCATGAGCCGCTTCTCCTCGGCGGCGTACTTCTCCCACAGGTCCTGCCAGTTCTCCATCATCCCCCGGAGTGGTCCTCGACGGTTTCGGGTCGCTCCCGAAGCAGCTTTCTGTAGACACCTTTGGCCTGCCGGAAAAAGCCGTTGAAACGGCCGTCGAGGAAATCGGGAAAGCTGTGGTCAGGCCCCGTGAAATCCCCGAAGCGGTATCTGAGGCATGTATGGGCCCAAACTCCGCTTCCCATGTAAACCTTGTCGGGCGCTTCCTTGAAGCTGGCGAGCACCAGTTTTCCGTGATCCAGGTAGCCCGGGTCAAGGTTCACGGTTCTTCTTCCATCCCTGGACATGGTGTTTTCCAGATCCCGGGTCAGGATTTTCCAGGCCGGAAGTTCCGCAGGATCCCTGAGAACGGCGAAGCATAGCCAGCATCTCTGCAGCTCCTCGCCCATCTCCGGTCGGTAGTAACTGCTCATGTCGAAGGGATATGCTCCGCTCTGAAGGGCCACGGGACCGAAGGAAACGATCAGTTCCGGCAGTACGGCCTCCACCTGGAAGGGATCTCCTGAGATCACGCTCACCACGGGCATCACCCTGGGCGAACCGTCATTCGGCTGCACGTTCTCCCCTTCCCGATCGAAGCCTGGCCAGCTCCCGCCACGCCTCCTCCGCCACCGAGGGGCTCATGCCGAACAATCGGGCCACCGCTTCGCCGTAGCCCGCCGAGAGCTTGACGTTCTCCCGCCCGCCGCCGCCGGAGATCCGCAGGTTTCCGTTGTGGGCGCTGAGCCTGCGATCTTCCAGGGCAAGGTTGATGTGAAGGCTGTTCAGTCCCGGAGCGTCGAAGGAACGGCGCCAGTAGCCGAGGAACTCTTCTCTGGAAAGCGTCCTGTCCTCCAGCCGGTACCTCCACCGGGCCGGTGAGTCTCCCTCCCGGCTGTAGAGGTCCCAGCCTCCCTCCCGACGGATCCATTCCAGTTTTCTTTCCTGAAGCTCGAGGATCCCGCCCATGGGTCCCAGGGGCACCGGTCGGGGAACCACGAAACCCGGGTCCAGGAGGTAGGTTCCCCGGGGACCCTCCGCCAGCAGCGCGC
Source organism: uncultured bacterium (assembly GCA_964607515.1). GTDB lineage: Bacteria > Fermentibacterota > Fermentibacteria > Fermentibacterales > JCC-6 > UBA6080. The sequence goes on from CAZSKU010000011.1 coordinate 69,894, forward strand.
AGTGTATGTTCCTGCCGTGCTTCATGTGACCGGTGAGGGGTCTGGCACTCCAGCCGCACGCCGAAATCACTCCTGAGAGGGCTTCGGTAAGGGAGTAGCAGGTTCCCCCCGTCCCGTTGCGGACGAAACCCTCGAATACCTCGCCGGGCATGCGGAGCCTCTCCCGGCCGCCGGCTTTGAGCAGAAACTTCGTGAGGTTCTCCCATGGTATCCGGCTGAAGCATTCGGACACCAGGAAGAGCGTGTCCGGCCCGGTTCCCGGCAGTATTCCGAAATGATCGAAGAAGACGTGATCCGGTGGTTCCATGGGCGAATCATACCACAGCGCCGGTACTGGGTGGGAAGGTCTGCACAGGCTGTGCAAGGCCGGGGCAGCTGAAATGTATTCATCTGCTGTACAATACCTTATACTGATTAGTTTACTTTGTTTAGTCCGTCCCCATATTTCCTTCATGGGGCAGGGGTACAGGGACCTGAACGGATACCTCCGGGAGATCTTCGGAAGGAAGGTCTACAAGGTGGGGCTGGTGGGCGGGTTCACCTGCCCCAACCGGGACGGCGCCCTGGGCGCAGGCGGCTGCGCCTTTTGCAATCCCCTGAGCTCTCTTCCCCTGAACTACAGGCCGGGTATGAGCCTTCGGGAGCAACTGGAAGCTGGCACCGCATACATCCGTCGAAGGCATGGAGCCGAAGCCTTCCTGGCGTATTTCCAGGACTGCACAACGACCTACGGGCCGCCGGAAACCCTGGAGGTCCTGTACCGTGAGGCTCTGGGGTTCCCTGGAGTGGTAGGGCTGTGTCTCTGCACCCGGCCGGACAGCCTCCACCGTCCGGTTCTGAACATGCTTCAGGAGATCTCCCGGGCGAACTTCCTGTGGGTGGAGCTGGGGGTTCAGAGCGGCAGCGACGGAACCCTCGCCAGGATGAACAGAAGGCACGACACGGAAACCGTCAGAAGGGCCTTCCGGGAGCTGCACCGCCGGGGTATTCGCACCGGGGCCCATGTAATCCTGGGTTATCCCGGGGAGACCAGGGAAGAAGCGCTGTCCACCGCCGACCTGGTGAATCAGGTCGGAACCGCCGGGGTAAAGATCCAGAATCTGCACGTGGTCCGGGACACTCTCCTTGAGAAGAGCTATTCGAAGGGTGAGTTCGAGCCCGTTTCCCTGGACCGGTACGCGGAGCTGGCGGTGGACTTCCTGGAGAGGCTCAACCCTGACACAGTCATCCTGCGCCTAACCGGCGAGGCGCCTGAGGATCTCACCGTAGCGCCCCGGTGGAGCGTCAACAAGATGGCGGTGCTTAACAGGATCCGGGCGGAGCTGTCCCGGCGGGAAACCTATCAGGGAAGGCTGTATCCCCCGGGTCAGTCCATGCGCCGGTAGAGGCTTCCCCGGGTTCCGCACACGGGGCAGACCTCCGGAGCCTCCCGGCCCGCGGTATGACCGCACACGGGACACACGAAGTAGGGGAACTGCTCCTGGTCGGGGTCGTCCAGGGTTTCCAGGAGCCCCTGGTACAGGGCTGCGTGAAGTTTTTCCACAGCGTTGGCGAACTGGAAGGAACGCAGGGCCTGCCGGTCACCCTCGACCCTGGCGGTCTCGATCATTTCCGGGTACATGTGTCTGAACTCGTGGGTTTCCCCGGCAATGGCCTCCTCCAGGTTCTCACGGGTGCCGTGGACTCCTCCCATGGCCCTTAGGTGGGAATGGGCATGGATGGTTTCCGCTTCGGCGGCGGCCCGGAATAGTCTTGCCACCTGGGGGAACCCCTCACGGTCGGCCTTCTCGGCGAAGGCCAGATATTTCCGGTTCGCCTGGGACTCCCCGGAGAAGGCCTCCAGCAGATGATCCAAGGTTTCGCTCATGGCGTCCTCCCTGCAAGGGGCTTGAGATACCGCGGCGGCTTCTCGCCGATTCTGCCGATTATGCATACAAACGGCACCGAAAAAAGCCCCTAAGACTCAGGGCGGGGCTGTTCCTCCGGGATCGGGGTAGAACACCACAACCCACAACCTGCCGTCATCCATGTCCAGTGCGGCAATCCAGGAGTTGTTCCGCCCTGTCCCCTCCAGGCAGGCGATCCGGTGATCCCCGGGGACCCGGCGGTTATCTGGCCTCAGGGCTCCGATCCAGGGGTCCAGAGAGAACGTCGTGTCCCGGAAACCGTACTCCGCGGCAAAGGAGTCCACGGCCCCGCCGGGAATCCTGAGATGGGCGGTCATGAAGCTCTCTCCGTTGTCCTGCAGGTCCACATCGGTGCAGGCCCGGGGGAAGGACATGCCCGTGGTCCTGGAGACGAACCCCAGTTCCGACGCCCTTCCCAGGTCCCTCAGCAGGAGCACGAGGGCCACAGCCGCAGCCCCCGACAGGGCCATGGTGAACACCGTGCGGCGCATCATGCGGGGGGATCCACTCCCAGCCTGCCCAGCAGCTCCAGCAGCGCCGGGTAGTGGCTCCCTTTCCAGTAAAGCTTTCCGCAGCCTGCACACACCGTGAACCGGCGGTAATAAAGCCGGGTCCGGGGCTGAAGCCTGTGCTCCACCTCGGACTTCTCCACGGGCATCAACTCGCCGGAGCAGTTGAGGCACCTGCTGAGGGGCTTCACCAGGCGCCGGAGATCCAGCCGGTCCAGCACCTCCCGGGCCTGGGTTTCGGGGTCCCGGCTCCTTATGCAGCAGCCGTGGGTCACCGAATTCCTCTTCAGAAGCATTCTGTCGCAGGTGAGAAGGATCCTCTCCTCCGACCGGGACAACTCCCCCAGGACCCCGTCCTCCACGTTCCCTGGGAAAAGGGCGTCGAAACCCAGGGCCCGGAGGATCACCGCAAGCTTTCCCAGGTGAACGTCCAGCACGAAACGGGTCCGGCGAAGGGGCTCTGGACGGAGCCTGACCAGTGGGCCGACGTCCATGGACTCGAACACTGGATAAACGCTTATCCGGTCGCCGGGGGAAACCGAGGCGTCGAAGCCGGCGGGATTCCCGTTGAGAAGTATCATCTCGATCTCGGTGTGGGGTATTCCCGCGGACTCCAGCAGGTGTTTCATGTTGCGGCCGCCGTTGAGCGGATAATCGAAATCCCTCATTCTCCTGCCCGGGGCGAGAAAGTCGTTAAGCTCCGCGTAGGCCCTTATGGTGACGTACCCGGGCCCCGCAGGAGGAGAAGGCTCCTCCGGCATCACTTCCCATCCGTTTCCTGCCTTTTTCCACGGTCTTCGCCCAGGTCATCCGGCGGTATCCCGCCCAGCCCCAGGACCGTCTCCATGGATATCTCCAGGAAGTAACCGTCAAACTCCGCCATACCGGTTTCCCAGGCTTCCAGCATCTCACCGGCTACGGCAGTGTCGGTCGAGGCCTGGAAACTGGAACCTGCACCGTCCATCCAGACAGGGAGTTCCGCGGTTCCTATCCGTCCCTCCGTCCCGTCAACGTAGAACCCGCCGCAGGCCAGGTCGAAAAAACGGAATGCCTCGGTTCCCGGAGCGCTGCGCATGAGAAAATGAATGACGTTCACTCCGATGTTGTCCGATTCGCCCAGGATATGGACCGTTATCCCCGGAGCGGCCCGCAGCGAGAAGGAGTCGGATCTGGCGTACAGGCCCAGGTTGAAGGCGTCGGACCGGAGGGCCTCGAACTGGGACGAGAGTTCTGGGGACATCGCCAGCTCCACGGCCTCCATGAACAGATCCTCCAGTTCCTCCGACGAGAGGTCCGTCCGGGAAAGCTCCGCGTTGAGCGTATCAATCCTCCGCCAGATAGCCGGATCCTCCGTGAAGACCCCCTGGGCTGCCATTCCGACAACCGCAATGAGCACTAAAAACACTCCCACGGGATAATCCCCCTTTCGAGAAGCGCGCCCCGAATCGGCGTCCACGGGTTATTATAGCTCGGTTAGATGAAAGGGGGTGCGCCATGCCTGAAGTGAACACTGTGGAACAGGACGGGATGACCCTGGCGGCGGTAAGGTCCGTGATCAGGCGCAGGGCCGAGGTGATCCCGCTTCTGGAACAACTCGCGGCGCTGGTGCCCGGGGACGTGGCGACGGGTCCGCCTGTCCTGGTTCTGCGTTACGTAAGCAGCGTGCGGGATGGAACCCTGGTGGATCTGGGTTTTCCCGTGAAAGAACCTGTCGTCCGCAAGGGAGTCGAAACGGTTCACCTTCGTCCGTGCCGCTGCCTTTCGGTCATCCATTCCGGCCCCCTGTCAGGCTTGGGGGATGCGTACGGCGCCCTCTTCGGTCTTGCATCCGAAAGAGGGATCGTCAGCGACGAGTACGGCCTGGAGATACTCCATGAATTCTCCGACACGGACCGGTGCCGCGTGGAGGCCAGGCTGGTGGTTCACCCGTGGGAGGACCTTTTCCACGAAGGAATCGGCAGGCACCTGGTTCCCGGGGAGGTGGAGGACGTCTTCGGCGGATGCCGGCGGTTGCACCTCGGCAGTTCCCTTGATGAAAGATTCGGCGAGGTAAAAGCCGCCCTGGAGCGCCTGGAGCCCGTCAGCGACGGTTATGCCCGGTACGAATCCCTGTCGGGATGCGCCCACGTTTTCCCCCGGGAACAGATCGCCAAGCTTCGGGAAGTGTTCCTGGCGGCACGGGAGCAAGGGCTTTCATTCTACCGGTCGGTGGACCGGGTGACGGCTTTCATGGAGCAGGACCCCGGCTGGGGGGAAAAGGCCGTCCGGGAAGGAACCACTGTATACACCTCCAAAGGGCCCCGGGACAGGGAAGCCTGGGATCGGGCCTCGAGCCCGGCAGACCGGGCCAGGGCGGCGTGTTTTTGCCCGATCATCAGGGAACGGCTGCAAGAAGGGATGCCCAGGTTCTTCTGCTACTGCGGTGCGGGATGGTACCGGCAGCAGTGGGAGGGGGCCACCGGAGTCCCGGTGCGGGTGGAAATCCTTTCCTCCCTGCTCCACGGTGACGATGCATGCCGTTTCGCGGTCACTTTTCCAGAGGCGGACTGAATCCGGCGGCGACCGGTGAGACCCGGCTACCCGCTTGCCCGTTGGCTGGCTATTATTCTTTGTCCCGATCCACAACCATCGCACCACTAGTGTCCCATCATAAGTCGAAGAGAGACAACTGGTTGAGGTTATTATTG
>CAZSKU010000012.1:0-72167 GCA_964607515.1 uncultured bacterium
GCGGAACCGCCCGTCGAGGTGGAGGACACCCTGTCGGCGGTGGGCGCGACGGACACCGAGGAGAAGGATCTCGCCCCGGAACCGCCTTCCGAGGCTGAAGCGGGTGTGTCGGCGGATGAAGGCCCGTCCGGGGAGGAGACCCCGGAGACTGGGGCCGTCGAGGAAGAACCTGCGAAGGTCGAAGAAGCCCCTGTTCCCGTAGAGAAGCCGGAACCTCCGGCGGCAGCCCGGTATACCGCCCATCCGGTGGAGAACGCCGAGATTCCCGTGATGCATCTGCACTCCGGATCGGTGTCCGCCAGACCCGCATTCCTGGTGGCCATGGACGAAGGGGTGGAGACTTTCGTGGACGAAGACGGCGTAACCCACCTCGCCGGGACCGGAACGGTTCTGCTGGGACAGGGTTACGAGTCGCCGGTCAGGTTCGGCTACACCCCTGGAATGGCGGCCAGATACGACATGCTGGCCATCAGGCCGGACGGGGTCACACATGAGTCCATGGGATTCGGGTCCATCCCCTCGCTGGCCACGCTGGAGGGGGACGCCCGGGGAGACCTGCTGTTCTTCTGCGCCGGAAGAACCCGGGCGGTGCGCCTGCACTGCGGGATGAAAGTCAGGGCCGAAACCCTGGTGGCCGCCGACCATGATGTCCGGATTGAGGAGTTGCCCGGAGGTTGGCTGAGGGTCTCTGGAGAGGGGCGGGTTCTCCTGTCCAGCTGACCCGTTGAACTGGTTGTTTGATCGGGTGGCGTGGGGATGTAGCTCAGTTGGTAGAGCGCTGCCTTCGCAAGGCAGAGGCCGGCGGTTCGATCCCGCTCATCTCCACCACTCCCTCGATGAACCGGGGGTTCCATGAGCAACGGCAACACAGCTCAGCCGGCATGTGCGGGAGCCTGGAAGGTTCAGCCCGGGCGAAGCAGACTCCAACGCAGAATCTGTTCCGACGGCTACGTCGGTGATTACCCCTACGCCGGTGTGGTGGTGGTGGCCGAGGGGCTGGAACCCGACGACGACCCTTCCGCCGAAATCGCGGTGAACACTGTCAGGGACGTTTTCGCGGAGGGGGTTGCCTACGGCATCGAGGAGGCCCTGGCGGACGCCTTCAGGGAAGCCGCGGACATAATCCGCCGCGGCGGCTTCGCGGGCTGCAGCGCAGCCGCCGTGGCATTCTGCGGCACCCACGCCTGGTTCGTCTCCACGGGAACCTGCCGGGTGATCAAGATCGAACCGGAGTCCGCCGCCGTACTGGCCATGGACGAATCCTCTGCGGCGGCATCCGGAACGGGAAGGGATCATCCGGAGTATTCCCGGAAGGTCCGGGAGCTTTCCCGCTGGCTCGGAAGCGGCAGGGAGGAACTCTCGGCGGGGCACACCCGGATCAGGCCGGACAGCCTCATTCTCGCGGCAACCCCCGGTGTGTGGATGCATATGAAGGACGGAAGCGTCTCCCGCCGGGGCGTGGGAAGAAACCTCGACGCTTGGGTGGCGGGGATGGTCAGGGAAGCCCGTACCGCCTACCGCCGTCAGGGCGGAGCCGCGGCGGCGGCCTGCTGCAGCACCTCCGGAGGGGGCAGGATTCCGGTTCTGCCCTTCGTGGCTGTGGCGGCCATGGTTGTCCTCGGGGTGCTTCTTGCGGCGGGGGTCTTCGACTCTAGAAGCCCTTCTGAAGAGACCGATACCTTTTTCTCCGGAGCCGATTCCACCGTCCAGGAGGTGGTGATGCCCCTGGAAACCGATTCGTCCTCCAGATTCTGGAGCTACTCGCGGCTGTCGGCTCTGGCCGCCGACCCGGCCGGAGCCCCGCCGGACCTTTCCGCATACCTTCCCGTAGCCGGGGTACTGGCGGGCGGTGACTCCACCGCGTTCTCCCCGGACACCTTCGCCCTGGCCGGGAACCTGAACCCAGACCTGCAGTGGGAGAACTTCCGGCCCGGGATCTACCCCCTGGCCGGGGACACCGGGGCGGTGTTCCTGGCGGAATCCCTGAGGGAAAGGTACCCCGAACTCCCCGTAATACCGCTTTCCACGATCATCACCGTGAGGGAAGCCGAAGTGGCCGCCATGTCGCCGTGGCTGAGGAATCTGGAACCCGGCTCCGCCTCTGGGGTGGGGGTGGTGGTGGAAACCGGCAGCAGTGTCGCCGGAGGCGCTTCCTGGATCAGGAACTACCCCGTCTTCATAAACGGGAACCGGGCCAACCAGGGGCTGGGGGGGGGCTTTCTGGGTGATTCGGTGCCGGGGATTCCGACGGGGCGGAACGAATCCTGCTACAGGATTCTGATAATTCCCTGACCGGCCCCATACCTTTGCACTATATTCGAACCGCCGCCGGCTTCGAGCCGGTGGCGGCACCCGGGCACAAGGGAACGGAGCCCGCGCGGCGAAAGCCCGCGAACCCGGTCAGGGCCGGAAGGCAGCAGCCGTAAGCGGTGTCCTTCGGGTGACGCGGCCACTCCGTTTCCGCCCGGGTGTTCCGTGTCCGGCGGGGTCCTGAACCGCCCTTTCGAAGGGAGAGTCCATGAGTTACCTCGTCTTCGCCCGGAAATGGCGCCCGATGACCTTCTCTGAAGTGGCGGCCCAGGAACACATCACCGTAACCCTTCAGAACGCCATTGACACGGGACGCATCGGGCACGCCTACCTTTTCTCGGGCCCCCGGGGCGTCGGGAAGACAACCACCGCCAGGATCCTGGCGAAGGGGCTGAACTGCGAGAAAGGGCCCACCCCGAAGCCATGCCTGGAATGCTCGTCCTGTCTTCAGATCGCGGCCGGCTCCCACCTGGACGTGCTGGAGATTGACGGCGCCAGCAACCGTGGAATAGACGAGATCCGGGACCTGCGGGAGAAGGCCAGGTACGCCGCCGCCGCCGGGGGCTTCAAGGTCTACATCATAGACGAAGTCCACATGCTCACCAAGGAGGCCTTCAACGCCCTGCTGAAGACCCTGGAGGAGCCTCCCGAAAAGGTGATTTTCATCTTCGCGACCACCGAACCCCGAAAGGTTCCCGCCACCATTCTCAGCAGGTGCCAGAGGTTCGATTTCCGCAGGATTCCCTTTCGGATCATGGCGGAGTACATATCCGGGGAAGCCTCCCGGGAGGGGATAACCATTTCGCAGGATGCCCTGGGGCTGGTGTGCAGAGCCTCTGGCGGCAGCATGAGGGACGCCCTGTCCCTGATGGACCAGCTGGTGAGTTTCGCAGGAACCACTATTTCGGCGGAGATAGTGTCCAGACTCCTGGGGCTGGTGGAAACCGACCTGCTGGCGGGGGTGGCGTCGGCGGTTCTTTCGTCGGACGCTCCGGCGGCCCTGGACCTCCTGGAGGAGGCGTCCAGAAGGGGATACAGCGTGGAGGAGTTCACCGAGGCCTTCTCGGGGTTCCTGAGGAACATGATGCTCGCCGCCTCCGGCGCCGGAAAAGGTATTTCCGACCTGTCCGAGAGCGAGATGGAGACCGTTCGGTCGTGCGTGGCGGGAGTTCCCGACATTGCGGTGCTCAACGTGCTTCGGGTGATGGCCGGAGCTTCAGCTCAGGTCCGGGAGGGGGCCGATCCCAGAATCACCATCGAGGGCGCCCTTCTCACGGCCGCCAGGCTTTCCAGCGTCTTTCAACTGGACGACATGCCCCGGGTTACCGTGAAAGCCGCCGTCCCGGCGGTGCCTTCGACAGGGAAGACAGCCGGAGGGGACGATCCGGTTTCAGGGATTCCCGGGGCAGCCGGGGCTGCTGCGGAACGGTCCGGGGCCGGCGCGGTTTCTCCGGAGGACTCGAAGTCCCTCGAGGACGAACCCTCTCCGGAGGAGCCCTCTCCCGCCCCCCGGGAGGATGGCGACGCCCTCAGGAAGAAGGAGAATGAAGACATCAAGGAGATAGCCGGGCTTTTCGACCTGATACCCGAACCCGGCGGAGAAGGAGCACGCGGTGAACCGTAAGATGCGGGACGTGATGGCCCAGGCCCAGAAGATGCAGTCGGGGATGATGAAGGCCCAGGAGGAGCTTGCCGCAGCCACCGTGGAGGGCACTTCCGGGGGCGGGATGGTGACCGCCGTGGTGAGCGGCCAGGGGGAACTCAGGGGGGTGCGGATCTCCCCCGAGGCCGTGGACCCTTCGGACGTCGAGATGCTGGAGGATCTGATCCTCGCGGCGGTGAAGGACGCGGTGGACAGAAGCCGGGAGCTGGCCCGGGAGAAGATGCGGGGTCTGGGGATGCCCCCGGGCCTGGGAGACCTTTTTTGACCGGCTCTCCGGTTGACCGTCTGGCCGACGCTCTGGCGAAGCTCCCGGGCATCGGCAGGAAGACCGCCCTCAGGCTCGCCTTCTCCCTGGTGGACGACGGCAGGCTTTCCGAGGAACTGGCGGCGGTGCTGTCCGAGACCGCCAGAAACGTCCATGAGTGCCCTCTATGCAGAAACCTCACCCTGGATCCTGTCTGCGAGGTCTGCGGCAACGGGTCCAGGTCGAGATCCATATGCGTGGTCCACACTTCGGCGGACATGAGATCCATCGAGGACACGGGACTCTTCCGGGGGACCTACTTCGTGCTGCACGGAAGTCTCGCTCCCCTGGACGGAGTAGGCCCTGCAGAACTGGGAATCCCGGCGCTGCTGGAGAGGGTCGCCGGGGTGCAGGCCCAGGAGGTGATACTAGCCCTGGACTCCACCACCGAGGGTGAGGCCACCTGCGCGTACATCGCCAGGGCCCTGGAAAGCCTCGGGGTGCCGGTGACCCGGCTGGCAAGGGGTCTTCCCCCGGGCGCCCTGGTGGAGTACGCCGACGCCCTGACTCTCAGCCAGGCGCTGAAGGGACGCAGCCGGGTCTGATGGGCATGAACTGGCCCAACCGGCTGACCGTTGCCAGGATGATCATGGCCCCGGTCTTCATGGGCCTGTTGCTCTCCAGCCGTCCCGGTTGCAGGTACGCGGCTTTCGCTGTCTTTCTCGCGGCCAGCCTTACCGACTTCGTGGACGGTTACCTCGCCAGGAGGCACGGCTGGGTGTCCAACCTTGGGAAGTTCCTGGACCCCCTGGCTGACAAGCTGCTGGTGAGCCTGGCCTTCATCGGCCTTTCCCAGCTGTCTCTGGTGCCCGTCTGGGCGGTGTACGCGGTGGTGGGTCGGGAACTCCTGGTCACGGGCCTGCGATCCATTGCCGCCTACGCCGGAGTTCTCATACTCCCATCAAGGATTGGAAAACTGAAGGCGGTCATGCAGATGGTCGTTGTGCTGTTCTACCTTCTGGCTGCGGTGATGGAAACCGGCGGGGCCGGATTCCCTCCCGCCGTCATGACCGTCGGCTGGTGGGTGATGACCGGCTCGGTGGCCATTACCCTGGGTTCCGGCCTGCACTACCTCTGGGTCAACCGCCGCATCGTGGGGAGGCTCGGGCTGTGAAAAAAGCCCTCGGGTTCGCAGGAGCCGCCCTGGCGACCTGCCTGGGCTCAGGGTACTTCCCCGTGGCGCCGGGCACCCTGGGCAGCGTCCTGGGAGCAGCCGCTTTCGCGGCGGCGGGCTCCTGGAGGGTGTATCTGCTGGCGCCGGTGACCGCCCTGGCGTGGGTCGGGTGCCGTTACGGGAGGAACGCCTGGGGGAAGGACCCTTCCCGGGTGAACGTCGACGAGTTCGCAGGCTGCTGGGTGGCATGCCTGGCGACCCCCGCTGAGTGGGGCTTCTGGGGCCTCGCATCGGCCCTGGCGTTGTTCCGGATCATGGATATTCTGAAACCGTGGCCGGTGTCGGCCCTGGACAAGGTGGACTCCCCCTGGGGGATACTCCTGGACGACCTGGCGGCGGGACTTCTGGCGGGGGCGGTCCTCCTGGCGGCGGGCAGGCTCCTGCCATGGTGATTCCCGCCGGAACAGTTCTGCTGGCGGTCGGGGACGAACTCCTCTCTGGACGCACCAGGGACTCGAACCTTTACGCCCTGGGAGGGATTCTGGGGCGCCGGGGCCTTCCCCTTCGGGAGGCCAGGGTTGTTCGCGACGACATAGGAGCCATCGCCGCCGCGGTAACCGGACTGCTCGCCCCCGGAACCCTTCTTGTGACCACCGGCGGGCTCGGTCCCACCCCCGACGACATGACCCTGCAGGGAGTGGCAGCCTCCCTGGGGCTTTCGATGGAGACATCCCCCGAAGCCGTGAGAATGCTGGAGGAACGGGCGTCCTCCGGGGGCGAGACCCTTCCGCCGGCCGCCCTGCGGCAGGCGGAGATACCCCGGGGAGCTACGCCGGTGAGGAACCCCGCGGGCATGGCCCCCGGGGTGGTAATCCGGGCCGGGGAATCCCTGGTGATCTGCCTGCCCGGGGTTCCCTCGGAAGCCCTGGCTCTTCTGCCGCCGTGTCTTGACGCCGCCGGGATTCCGGAGCGCAGGGGAACCGAATTCTACGCCCGGACCTGGGGAATGAGGGAGATCGACCTGTACCGGAAACTGGCCCAGCTTCACGAAGTCTTCGGCTGTTTTCCGGCGTACCTTCCCTTCCCGGGAAGGGTGGATCTGAATTTTTCCGGCGAACACGCCGAAGAGTTCAGAAGCAGGGCCGTCGAACTGCTGGGTTCCAGGGTGTACGCCCTGGAACGGGACATAACCCTGGAGGAGGTTCTCGCCCGGGAGCTTCTGTCCCGGGGGTTCACCGCCGCCGTGGCGGAGTCGTGCACCGGGGGAATGATAGCGGCGGGGCTCACGGGAGTCCCCGGCGCTTCCGCATGGTTCTCCGGGGGCGTGGCAGCCTACTCCAACCGGGCCAAGACCGGGTTGCTGGGAGTGCCGCCGGAGTTGATCCGGACCCGGGGGGCCGTAAGCCGGGAGGTCGCCCTTGCCATGGCTCGTGGAGCCTGTGCCGCCCTGGAGGCTCAGTGCGCCGTGGCGGTCACAGGGATAGCGGGCCCCTCCGGGGGATCGCCGGAGAAGCCTGTGGGAACCGTATGGATAGCCGCCTGCTCCGGCTCCGGGACCTCCGCCTCCCTCTGGAAGTTCGCCGGCGGCAGGGAATCGGTCCGAACTGCTGCTTCCTCCTGCGCCCTGGGCACTCTGCTGGATCTGATCAGGGAGGGCGGTTGAGGCTCTTCGCGGCCCTTCTTCTTCCCCGGGACACCGTGGACATACTGGATCGGTGGTCCCGCGAGTGGCTCGAAGGGCGGCCAGGGGTGCGCCGGGTGTCCCGTGAGAACCTCCACCTGACCCTGAAGTTCTACGGGGAATACCCTCTCGAGAAAGCACGGCGGGAGATGGAACGGGCATGGTCGCTCCTGGGCGACGAACCCCTGCGTTTCGACCTGACCGAGACCGGATCCTTCGGCGGAAGGGTGCTCTGGGCCGGGGGCTTTTTCTCGTCCGGGGTCGGGCTTCTGGCTACGGCCCTGGGGGAGAGGAACCACAGGCCCCACGTTACCGTGGCCAGGATTTCCCGTGGAGAGCCGCCCCCTCCGCCTTCGCTCCCCTCCGGGCTTTCCGGCGGTTTTCAGGGAATGGCGCTGATGGAGAGCACTCTCGCTTCCGGGGGTTCTGTCTACCGACAGGCCACCCTCTGGAGTTGAGGGGTTGCCATGAGAACACATGTTCACTATTCTACGGCGATGGCTGGAGCGGGGTCCCCTTTGCAGGGTCGCCTTGCGGGAAGAAAGGTGTAGCCATGAGTAAACCGGAAGATTCGTCACAGGAGAGGGCGCGGGCGCTGGACGCCGCCTTCCAGCAGATTCAGAAGAAATTCGGCCAGGGCGCCATCATGCGGCTGGGAGACAACACCGCCATGAAAGTCGATGTGATCCCCACCGGCAGCATCTCCCTTGACGCCGCGCTGGGCATCGGAGGGATTCCCCGGGGCAGGGCGATTGAGGTCTTCGGCGCCGAAAGCAGCGGCAAGACCACCCTGGCCCTGCACATGCTCGCCCAGGCTCAGGGCGCCGGGGGGGAGGTGGCCTTCATAGACGCCGAGCACGCCCTGGACCCCGCCTACGCGGAGCGCCTCGGGCTCAACATCGACAACCTTCTGGTGGCCCAGCCGGAAACCGGTGAGCAGGCTCTGGAGATAACCGAAACCCTGGTGCGCTCCAATGCCATGGACGCCATCGTCATAGATTCCGTGGCCGCCCTGGTTCCCAAGGCCGAGATCGAAGGGGAGATGGGCGACAGCCACGTCGGCCTTCAGGCCCGGCTGATGTCCCAGGCCCTGCGGAAGCTCACCGGAGCCGTGAGCAAGTCCCGCACCTCGGTCATCTTTATAAACCAGATCAGAATGAAGATCGGCGTGATGTTCGGCAATCCCGAGACCACCTCCGGAGGCAGGGCTCTGAAGTTCTACGCCAGCGTCCGGCTGGACGTCCGGCGGGTGGCCTCCATAAAGAACGGTGAAGATGTGGTAGGCAGCCGAACCCGGGTGAAGGTCGTGAAGAACAAGATGGCCCCGCCCTTCAAGGAGTGCGAATTCGACATCCTCCACGGCGAGGGGATATCCCGGGAGGGGGAACTCCTCGACCTGGGTCTTGAGAAGAAGGTCATCAACCGGCGGGGAACCTGGTACTCCCTGGGCGACCTTCAGCTTGGCCAGGGAAGGGATAATTCCCGGATTTTTCTGAAGGAGAACCCCGAGATCACCCTGAAACTCGAGACCGATCTCCGCACTCTTCTCGGGCTTCCCGCACAACCTGAAAAAGCCACGTCCCAGGCCGGGCAGTGAGCGCCGAGGAAGTCCTGTCCATGTCGGAGGTCCGGCGGGGCTGGGTGGCCGCGGTGCTCTCCGACGGGTCTGTGCTGATTACCTCGCAGGCCGCCGAAGCCATGGACCTAAGGCCCGGCTCTTCGGTGGACGGGGAGGTGGTGCGCCGGGAGGCCGCCCTGCTTCAGACCGCCGACGCCAGGAAGTACGCCAACCGCTACCTGGCTCTGGCCGAGAGAAGCACCGGTCAGCTGGCGGGTAAGCTCCGGGAGCGGGGATACATGCCCGAGGTGGTAAGCGGCTGTCTGGAATGGGCCCGGGAGTACGGCCTGGTGGACGATCTCCGGTACGCCAGAGCCTTCGCCGCCGGGCGCACCCTGGGCAGGGCCGCGCTCAGGGCCAGGCTCAGGAAGAACGGTGTCCCGGAAGCGGTAGTGGCGGAGGTGACCGCGGGGGCATGCGACGCCGGGCAGACCGAGGCGCTGACGGACATCATCAGAAGGAAGTACGGCTCCCTGAACGACAGGGAGAGGGCCATGAGAAGGGCCGCCGGCTGGCTCGCCCGGCGGGGCTACGCCCCCTCGATCATCGCCCGGGTGCTGGAGAAGGCCCTTTGAAGAATCCGCACACCAGGTGGTTCTACACCGCGGTGGGGTGCATGGTTACCGGCGACCGGCCTCCCTCTCCGCCCCCGGGGCTTCCGGAGCCCATGTTACGGGCCCTGGAGATGCCGGCGCCGGAGCCTTTTCCCGGCCGGGAATACCCCGGGGAGGGTCTCACGGGAAACAGGTGCCGCAGGATATACGGCGCCGCCTGGGAAATCCTTCGCCCAGCAGGGTTCCGAAGGCCCGGACGTTTCGAACCCTGGCCGGGGGTGCCCCTGCTGATTCCCTTCTTCCGCGGCCCCGTGGGGGCGATACCCCAGGGTTTCTCCCCGAGGGTGCCGCTCCACCTCCGTAGCCTGGCGGTGGCGGGAAAGGCGGCCGCCTCGGCGGCCCTGGGAATGAGGCTTCTGGTGGTCTGCGCCAGGGTGGAGCCCGAAGCCTGGGCGGTGATCCGCGCCGGGGGAGGCGTGGTGTGCACCCCTGCAACGCTTCCACAAGCCCTTTGCGAACTTGACTTTCCCGGGGGGTCGGAATAGATTAGCCGTCCCCATGCCTGAACACGCACAACCCCTCGAGGGCGGGGGCGAGTTGTTTCCATAACATCTTGATTCGTTGATTTGTAGTTGGCATAGAGAACAGCCCTTTTCGGAGGTAGTACGTTGAAAACCTATTCGGCCAAGGCCGGCGAGATACAGCGCAACTGGTGGCTGGTGAACGCCGACGGCCTGACCCTGGGCAGACTGTCCACCAAACTCGCCATGCTGCTTCAGGGCAAGAACAAACCGGTTTACACCCCCCATCTGGACACCGGAGACTTCGTGGTAGTGGTGAACGCCGACAAGCTGAACATCACCGGAAGAAAGCTCGACCAGAAGCGCTACTACAGACACTCGGGCTATCCCGGAGGGCAGAAGTCCGTGCTCATGCGCGACCTCATGGAGAAGCACCCCGACCGGGTTCTCAGGCACGCAGTACAGGGGATGCTGCCGAAGAACAGGCTGGGCAGGGCCCAGCTCAAGAAACTCAAGATCTATTCGGGAGACGAGCATCCCCACGGGGCCCAGCAGCCCCAGGTGCTCGAGTTCTAGCATCGGGAAAGGTTAGCATGGATCAGCATATCGGAGTGGGTAGACGGAAGACCAGCACCGCCCGGTGCTACCTCAGAGCCGGTTCCGGAAGGATTCTCATCAACGACAGGACCCCGGGTGAGTACTTCGGCGAGCTGTCCCAGAAGGACCACGCCCTGGAACCCCTTCACGCGGTCCGGGTCATGGGTCTTTTCGACGTGGTGGTAAACGTCCGGGGCGGCGGTATCACCGGCCAGGCCGGCGCCATCAGGATGGGCATCGCCAGAGCCCTGGTGGAAGCCAATCCTGAGTACAGGCAGACCCTCAAGACCCAGGGAATGCTCCGGCGCGATCCACGCATAGTCGAGCGCAAGAAGTACGGCAAACCGAAAGCGCGCAAGAGGTTCCAGTTCTCCAAGAGGTAGTGTTTCAGTTCCCGCGGAGGCGGGACTAACTCACGGCGGGAATAAGCGGGCGTCCGGTGTCCAGTAATGGATTGGCGCCCGCCTCCGCCGGCGGTTTCAACCGAAAGGACGATCGAACGATGCAGATTCCCTCCATTCAGCAGATGCTGGAAGCCGGGGTTCACTTCGGCCACCAGGACAAACGCTGGAACCCCGCCATGAAGAACTACATCTTCATGTCCCGGAACGGCATACACATCATAGACCTCAAGAAGACCCAGAAGGCCCTGGAGGATGCGGTGAACCTGGTCTCCAGAACCGTAGCCCAGGGCAGGGACGTGCTCTTCGTGGCCACCAAGAAGCAGGGTCGGGAGTGCGTGGAGAGCCACGCCGAAAGGTGCGGCCAGTACTTCATGACCGAACGATGGCTCGGCGGAACCCTCACCAATTTCAAGACGGTCTTCCGCAGCATTCTCCGGCTGAATGAGCTTGAGAAAGAGGAGAAGGAGGGTTTCCCCCGGGGTCTCAAGAAGAGGGAGATTCTTCAGAAGACCCGTGAGCGGGAGAGGATCGAGAAGTACCTTCGGGGCATAAGGCACATGAAGGGTCTTCCGGGCGTTGTGATTGTGGTGGACATCAAGAAGGAGGCCATCGCGGTACAGGAGGCCAGAAGGCTGGGCATTCCGTGCGTGGGCGTGGTGGACACCAACTGCGATCCCGGCGAGGTGGACTACCCCATTCCCGGGAACGACGACGCGATCAAGTCCATCTCCCTGATCATCGGCGCCCTGTCGGACGCGGCCCTGCTGGGAGCCGAGGGCAGAAATCCCAGGGAGACCGGGGAGAAGCCGGAAACCGCCGCGGAAATGCCTGTTGAGGCAGCCGCCGGGAAGGTTGTTCCGGAAACCCGGACCGGGGAGCCGGCGCAGGAGCAGGCCCCTGTAACGGAACCGACCACCGAAGAGAAGGAATAGCGTCATGGATGTCAAAACGATACAGGAACTCCGCAAGGTTTCGGGCGTCGGAGTGATGGAGTGCAAGAAGGCCCTGCAGGCCACCGGCGGAAAGGTGGACGAGGCCCTCAAGCTCCTCCGTGAGCAGGGCATGCAGGTGGCCGCCAAGAAGGCCACCCGGGAGGCCAACGAGGGCCGCGTGGAATCCTACATCCATTTCAACGGGAAGATGGGCGTCCTGGTGGAGGTGAACTGCGAAACCGACTTCGTGGCCCGCACCGATGACTTCATGACCTTCTGCAAGGAACTGGCGGTGCACATCGGCGCAATGATGCCCGAGTACGTCTCCAGCGCCCACGTCCCGGCCGAGAGGCTGGAGGAGGAGAAGGGCATTCTCCTGAAGCAGCTCGAAGGTTCCGGGAAACCCCAGAACATCCTCGACAAGATAGTCGAGGGGAGGCTTGCCAAGTTCTACGGCGAGACCTGCCTTCTGGACCAGATCTGGTTCCACGACGAGACCCTCGGGACCGTTTCCGCGGTGCTGAACAGCCTTATCGGCCGGGTAGGCGAGAACATAGTCATCAACCGCTTCTCCCGGTTCAACATAGGATCCTGACGTGGAGGAGGGCCCTCCCCACCGGGAACGGTTCCTGCTCAAGCTCAGCGGCGAAATCCTCGCCGGCGGCAGGGGACACGGAATAGATCCCGACACTGTGGTCCGCTTCGCCCGGGAACTGGCTGACCTGGCATCCCGGGGCTATCAGCCCGGAGTGGTGGCCGGGGGCGGCAACTTCCTCAGGGGCCGCGACACCACCGACACGACCCGCACCACCGCCGACTACATGGGCATGCTGGCGACGGTCATCAACTCCCTGGCCCTGTCCGACGCTGTGCTCCGGGCGGGAGGGAGGTCCACGGTGCTGGGCGCCTTCCCCTTTCCCGAGGCCGGTGTCGAGGTCTTCAGCCCCCGACGGGCGGAGCGGCTTTTCGAAGCCGGCGAAGTGGTGTTCTTCGCGGGTGGCACCGGCAACCCCCATCTCAGCACCGACACCGCGGCTGCTCTCAGGGCCGCCCAGACCCTTTGTTCCACCCTCTACAAGGGCACCAAGGTGGACGGAGTGTACGACCGCGACCCCAAAAAGCACCCCGGCGCCGTCCGGTTCGAGAGGTTGGGTTACCGGCAGGTCCTGGCCATGGACCTGGGCTTCATGGACGCCGCCGCCGTGGCAGTCTGCCGCGACGCGGGAATCAGAATCGCCGTTTTCGACCTGACCGGGCCCGGCAACCTCAGCAGCGTCCTCTCCGGCGGGCTTCCGGTCACGGTGGTGGAGGATTGATCATGCAGGAGCAGATACTTTCAGAGGTCCGCGAGAAATCGTCGAAAACCGTGCAGAACACCTCCAGGGAGATGTCGGTGATCCGTACGGGCAAGGCCAGCCCCGCCCTGCTGGACAACATCCGGGTGGAGTGCTGGGGCGACAGCCTGCCCATCAGGCAGGTGGCCGGCATCAGCGCTCCTGAACCTCGGATGATAGTGATCCAGCCGTGGGACCAGTCCACCGCGCCGGCCATCGCCAGGGCCGTGGAGGCAAGCGAACTGGGCCTCCGGGCCACCGTGGACGGGCCGGTCATCAGGATACCCGTGCCGAAGCTCTCCGAAGAGCGCCGCAGAGACCTGACCAAACTGGTGAAGAAACTGGCCGAGGATGGGAAAACCGCCCTCAGGAATGTCCGCCGGGACGCCAACGACCAGTTGAAGAAGGCGTGCAAGGCCGGGGAGATCACTGAGGACACCGAGAAGAAAACCCAGGACCTGGTCCAGAAGGCGGTGGACGAAGCCACGGCGGAGATAGACCGGCTTCTCAAGGCCAAGGAGAAGGAAATCCTGGAGGTCTGATGCCCGTTCCCCGCCATGTGGCCATAATCATGGACGGAAACGGCCGGTGGGCCAGAAAACGGGGGCTTCCCCGGACCGACGGCCATGCAGCCGCCGAGAGGGCTATTCACACCGCGGTGGAGTTCTGCGGCGAGACCGGAATCGAGTTTCTCACCCTCTACGCGTTCTCCACGGAAAACTGGAGCAGACCCAGGCTGGAGGTCGCCTTCCTGATGAGGCTTCTTTCCAGTTTCATCTCCAGGAACATCGACGAGCTGGACCGGAAGAGGGTCAGGCTCCGGGTTACCGGCCGGTTCGGCGACCTTCCGAAGAAGCAGCGGGATGACCTCACCGCAGCCATGAAAAGAACCTCGGACAACCCCGGGCTGACCCTGGTTCTGGCCCTGAGTTACGGAGGAAGGGCGGAGATCCGTGACGCCGTAGCTGACCTGGCGGCACGGGTAGCCCGGGGGGAGCTTTCCCCCGGGGACATCACCGAGGAAACCATCGGTTCTCTGCTCTACAACCCGGACATTCCGGACCCCGACCTGATCATTCGAACCTCAGGGGAACAGCGGCTCAGCAACTTCCTGCTCTGGCAGTCGGCCTACAGCGAGCTGTATTTCACACCGGTTCTCTGGCCGGACTTCCGCAGGGAGCACTTCCAGTCGGCCCTCGACGACTACTCCCAGAGGGGCCGGCGCTACGGCGGGCTGACCAGTTGAGCCGTTTCCCGGGGCTCGGCGGCAGGCTTCTCGTGGCCATACCCGGAATCGCGATTTTCCTCTGGGTGGTCCTCTTCACCGGCGATACACTGACTCTCGCGTTGTTTTCGCTTCTCTCGGGCCTTGCCGGATACGAGGCGGCCCGGTTGTGCCGCACTTCTCCGCCCGCATACCAGGGCCCGGCACTGGGCATTTCGTCAGCGCTGCTCACATGGCTCGTGGGTGCCGGTTCCCCTCTGGCCCTTCCCGTGATTCTGCTTCCCGGGGCGGTGTTGATTCCCGGGCGGCTTTTTCGAAGGGGTCCGGAGGATTTCCGGCGGGAGCCCATGGGAGCGCTGGGTCTCGCGGTCTTCTACGCCCTGGGTTTCGGGATTCTCGGCAGACTGGCCGTGGGACGGGAAGACAGGATCTTCGTTCTGCTGCCCCTGGTCACCTGCTGGGTCGGCGATACCCTGGCCTACCTGGCGGGATGCCGGTGGGGCCGCCACAAGATGCTTCCCAGGGTCAGCCCGGCGAAGTCATGGGAAGGATTCGCCGCAGGGGTTGCAGGCTCCGGTCTGGCGGCTGCGGCTCTGGGCTGGGGGCGCCATCCGGTGGTCCTGTTTGCCGGCATAGGGGTGGTCTGCGGTGTGACCGGGGTCCTGGGGGACCTGTTCGAGAGCGCGGTGAAACGGGATGCCGGGTTGAAGGATTCGGGCGCCCTGCTGGGGAGCCACGGCGGAGTGATGGACCGCTTCGACAGCGTGGCCGCGGCGGCGCCTGCGGCGGCAGCCCTTCTGACGCTCCTCGGGATGCCGTGACATGGGGCGCCGGGTGGCGGTTCTGGGATCCACCGGATCCATAGGGGTTCAGGCCCTGAGGGTGATCAAGGATAGTCCTTCCCTCGAACTGCATTCGGTTTTCTGCGGATCGTCCGCCGAAGCGCTGGCCGACCAGGTCAGACGGTACCGGCCGGAACTGGCGGGCATCGCCACCCCCCCCGGGGGAACCCCTCCCGAGGGGGTGTGTTCGGGTCCCGGATGCCTCCGAAGGATGATTGAAGGCGCCGACATGGTGCTCAACGCCATCGTGGGCAGCGCCGGCCTGGAAGCCAGCCTGGCCGCCCGGGAGATGGGAATCCCCCTGGCGCTGGCCAACAAGGAGAGCCTGGTCGTCGGGGGCGACCTGTTGACGGATTATCTGGAGAAGGGTCTGGTGATCCCCGTGGACAGCGAGCACAGCACGGTTTTCCGCTGCCTCTCGGGGGAAGCCCGGCCTCCGCTGAGAATTCTTCTCACCGCCAGCGGCGGAGCCCTCAGGGACACACCCCTGGAGGAGGTTCACAGGGCTACCGTGGAAAAGGTGCTGGCTCACCCCAACTGGCACATGGGGCCCAGGATAACCGTTGACTCGGCATCCATGGTGAACAAGGCCTTCGAGGTGATCGAGGCCCGGAGGCTCTTTCCCGGAATTCCGGTAGGAGTGGTGGTGCATCCGGAGAGCATCGTGCACTCCATGGTGGAGACCGCCGACGGGGCCTGGAAGGGGCTCATGGGGCTGCCGGACATGAGGGTTCCCATATCGTTCGCACTCCACTGGCCCGATCTTTCCGCAGCGGCCCCGGATACCGGGGAGTCCCCGGTGGATTGGGGAACCCTGAGTTTCAGGGAGCTGGACGAGCGCCGTTATCCCGCCTTCACCGCAGTCCTTGAGGCCTTCCGGGCCGGAGGGACGGCCCCGGCGGCGGCCAACGCCGCGGACGAGGAGGCGGTGGAAGCCTTTCTCTCCGGAAGGATTCCCTTCGGAGCCATAGCCCTGGTGATCGCCGGGGTGGTCAGTGAACACCGCCCCCGGCCGGTAACGGACCTGGAGACAATCCTCGAGGCGGACGCCGGAGCCAGGGCGGCGGCCCGGCGCATGATGGAGGTCCTGTGAACAGCGCGCTGGCGGTGGTTTTCGGCCTTGGGATCATCGTGTTTTTTCACGAACTCGGCCATTTCCTCATGGCCAAAGCCGTGGGCCTTCCCGTGGAGAGATTCTCCATGGGGTTCCCTCCGATCCTGTTCAGACTGAAGCGGGGCGGGACGGAGTACTGCATCGGAGCCGTTCCCCTGGGGGGATTCGTGAAGGTTGACCTGGGCACCTCCGGAAACCACGGTGAGGCGCCGGTCAAGGTGGCGTGGTGGAAGAGGGCCCTCGTGGTGCTTGCGGGACCGGGGATGAACCTCGTTCTTGCTTTCCTTCTTATTCTTCTGGTCCTCGGCGCCATCGGAACCCGGGTCCCCGACTCGGACCCGCTGGTGGACGACCCATACGGTGTGCCCGGTCTTCTCCGGGGCGACAGGATCGTCGCGGTGAACGACCTGCCCGTGGAGAGCTGGGAGCAGGTCTTTGAGGAGACGCTCCGCGCCCCCGGGGGATTCTTTACGGTGGCAAGGGAAGGTTCGACAGAGCTGGAGGTTCCCTACTCCCTCACTCCCGAGTCAGCCCCGGGATTCACCCCGCTTCTGCCCACGGTGATAGGGGAGGCCTCGGTGGGTCTTCCCGCCTACGAGGCCGGGCTAAGAACCGGAGACAGCATCATCTCCGCCGGGGGGGTACCCCTGTCGGCTTTCAGCGACCTGCAGGCCAGGGTGGCAGGGTTCCAGGGAAGGTATCTGGAGGTGGTCTTCTCCAGGGGCGGCGCCATAGACACGATTTTCGTGGAACCCATTGACTACCAGGGCAGGAATCTGATCGGGGTCACGCCCCTCACCCGAACCCGCACCGTCACCCTGCCCCCGGGAAGGGCCCTGGCGGTGGCCGCCGCCGCGACGGCGGAAGGTGCAGGGGCCTTTTTCACGGGAATCCTGGCCCTTATCCTGAGGCCGGTTCAGCTGGTGCGCATGTCCGGCGGTCCTGTGTTCGTGGCGGAAACCCTGGGCCAGCAGGCCGCCTTCGGGCTGGCCAGGCTTCTGGAGACGGTCTCCTACCTGTCTCTGGCGATCATGGGGTTCAATCTTCTGCCGGTTCCCCTGCTGGACGGGGGGCAGTTCCTTATCCTGTTCTACGAGGGTGTCAGGGGAAGGCCCGCGTCGAAAAAACACATCCAGATCGCCCAGCAGGTGGGTTTCTTTCTGCTGCTTTTGCTTTTCGTGGCGGTGATCTGGCGGGACGTGGCCAGGGTGGTCACCAGGGTCTGACCGACCCGCGCGTGTCAGATTCTTCCGCCGGGGGTGGCCGGAGGTTCCAGGGGGCTCTCCCCGAAGGGTGATTCCAGGAGAAGCAGCGTGTCCGAGGCGGCCCGGTAGAACAGGGTCCAGGCGGCCGGGTTGTGCCTTCCAAGCTCGGCCACCGCCCTGCCCAGGGAATCGGAGGGAGCCTCCCTGCGCAGGGGATGGCCCGGGGGAAAGGCTAGGTACCTGGCCACCGCCCCGCCGGCATCCCTGAGCCGATCTCTCTGGTCGGGGGTCAGATCACCGCCGGACCCAGGGGAACCGCCGCATCCGGAGACGGCTATGATCAAGGCGCCCAGGGCCGACAGCACGATTGTTGCAGCTTTCATTCCGCCGCCACTATAGTTGTTTGTCGCGGCATTCACAATGAAGGGGGCCCTAATGGCATCGAGGTTCCTGTTCGCCTTCGCGGTCGTCTTTTCGGTATCGGCTGCATCGGCAACCGGATACGGAAGGAACCGGGTGTACACCGGCGATAATCCCTGGTGGGAGCTTCATTCCAGCCGGTTCACCGTCTATTACGAAGAGGGCAACGAACAGGTTGCGGAGAGTACGGTGGTGATCGCCGAGAGAGCCATGCAGGGCCTGTCGTCCACCTTCGAGTACCTTCCTTCCCAGCCGATACCTGTGGTGGTCTATCGCTCCCCCGGCAGGTTCCGCCAGACAACCATCATCAGCGGGGAGGTCGGCGAGGGGGTCGGCGGTTTCACAGAGTTCTTCAAGGGCCGGGTGGTTGTTCCCTACGGCGGGGTCTTCAGCGAGTACCGCCACGTGCTGGAGCACGAAGTGAACCACGCCTTCGTCTACGACATGCTCTACGACAGAAGTCTGTATGGAATAGTCCGCACGAAGGCCCCCCTGTGGTCCCTGGAGGGGCTGGCCGAGTACACCTCCCAGGGGTGGGACATAGACAGCGAGTCGGAATTCCGGGACATGGTAATCGCCAACATGATCGTACCCATCCCGCAACTGTCCGCCCGGGGCGACTACCTGGTGTACCGGGAGGGCCAGGCCGTCTATCACTTCATGGTGCAGCGATACGGCGAGGCCCGGTACATAACCTTCGTCCGGCACCTCAGGGACAACGAGGGGCTCTCCGCGGCGATCAGGGAAGCATTCGACATGACCGTGGACCAGTTTAGCGAGAGGTTCATGGAGTGGGCCAGGGAAACCTACTGGGCCCCTGTGTCCACGGGCGAGAGCCCGTCGGACATAGGGTCCCCGGTGATTCTCGACGGACGGAACGGCAGGAAGAGGGTTGTTCTGGCGGAACCGGTCATCTCTCCCGACGGTTCCATGGCCGCCGGAGTGGAGGTGCACCGGGGAAGGTTCTCCACGGTGGTGCGTGACGCCGGCGACGGCCGGGAGATACTCCGGCCGCTCTCCGGAGGCGGACTGGTGGAATACAGCCCGTCGCCTATGTTCAGGACCGTCGCCTTCTCCCCCGGGTCCGACTCCCTGGCGGTGGCATACCAGGGGTTGTTCTCCGACGGACTGATGGTTCTGAAGATCGGCGGCGGATCCAGAAGGCTTTCCCGGGACTTCGAGCTGGTCAGGGACCCGGTGTGGAACCCCTCCGGGGGAGCGGTGGCTTTCAGCGCCCTGAATGAAGGCGTTCTGGACATCTTCCTGTGGGAGCCCGCAACCGGCCGTCTGGAGAAACTCACCCGGGGCGACAGCAGCCCCAGGGACCTCTGGTGGGGCGACCCGGGAATCCTGTTCGTGGGCGAAAGGCAAAACGGCCGGATCTACACCCTGAACTCCGTCACTCCCGGGAGCGATTCCGAGATCCTTTACGAAACCCCCTACCCGATCCAGAACCCGGTGTCCTATCCGGAGGGCGTGGTCTTCATCATGGATACCGGCTGCGGCGCCAACTTCCACCTGCTTTCCTCCGAGACCGGGGAGGTCGCCAGACTCACCGACCTCTACCGCACCCCATCTTCCCTCTCCAGGGCCTCCGGAACGGCGCTGTCACTCTTCTCGGCTTCGGACTGGAGCGGCGCCGGGCTTTTCATCACCAGGGACCTGTCCCTGCGGGAAGGCCGGTCCACGGAGTGCCCACGGGAGGGTGTGGAACCGGATTCCTCCTACGCCCCGGTTCCCGGATTCAACCCGGAATGGCGCATATCTCCGTACGATCCGGCTCTGAGCATAGACTACGTGAGCGCTTCGGCGGGATTCGACAGTTACGCCGGGCTGGCGGGCTACTCTCAGTTCATCTTCAGCGACGTCCTCGCAAGGCATCAGCTGGCACTTCTGATGGACCTCAACGGAGAGGTGAGCGACGTGGACGCTGGGGTTTTCTACTCCAACATCGAAAAGCCCGTCCAGTTCGGGGTTTCCCTGTATCGGCAGGCCAACAGGTACCGCTTCACCGACACCGTGACCGGCGACCGGGACTACGTAAGGGACACTGAGATAGGGGCGGGTTTGGAGTTCAGGTATCCCTTCACCAGGTCCCTGAGGGCTTCCCTGGGGACGTCCTACCGCCGGCTTGACCGGGAGGGTCTCTGGTCCACCGACATCAACCTTCGGGAGAACATCTTCAGCATCACCGGCCGGATGGTGAAGGACAACGCCCTGTGGGGTTCCACCGGACCCAGGGTGGGAAGCCGGCTGTCGCTTACCGCGGACTGGGCCCCGGGGCTTGGGGACAACGCCTCGTACACAACCCTGCAGGCGGATATGAGGAACTACACGTGGATATCCGGGCAGGTCACCCTGGCCACCAGACTCGCGGCGGGCGCCAGTTTCGGGGACGACCCCCAGAGGTTTTTCCTCGGGGGAGCGATTCCCCACAGGAGAAGCACCGGCGACGTTGAGGGGGTCGAGGACCTGTTCGGCTTCTACACCAGCTACGCCGACCTTCTCCGGGGCTTCGACTACGTGGAGTTCAACGGTTCGAAGTACGCCCTGGGCTCCCTGGAACTCCGATTCCCGGTGGTCAATCAGCTCAGTCTCGCGGCTCCCCTGCCGGTCACCCTCACCGGTGGCCGGGGGGTGATCTTCACCGACATCGGAACCGCCGTGGACGACGTGAATGATTTCCGGGGCGCCTCCACCGGAGGCGGATACAGGCTGGAGGATCTCAAGATGGGGTTCGGCTTCGGGCTCAGGTTCAATCTCAGCTTCTTCGTCTTCCTGTGGGATTGCGCCTGGAGAACCGATCTGAACGGTGTCAGTGCCAAACCCGAGCACTACGTGACCCTCGGAGCCGAGTTCTGATGGGAAACGAGACCCTTTGGTTCATAAGCCTTCTGCTCGCCCTGTCCGCCACGCTGATGGTGTTCCGGTACGGGGGAAGGACGGGTCTCATCGCCCTGGTGTCTTCGGTGATCATCCTGTGCAACCTGGAGGTGATGAAGCTCACCACCTTCTTCGGCGTCACGGTGACCCTGGGAAACATCCTCTACGGAGTGATCTTCTTCGCCACAGACCTTCTGAACGAGTTCTACGGCCCTTCCGAGGCCAGGAAGGCGGTGATCGCCGGCTTCGTTTCCATGATCGCCATGACCCTGGTGATGCAGTCGGCCCTGCTCTTCACGACTGCGCCGGACCCCTGGGCCATGGAGGTGAACCAGGCCATGGGGCTTTTGTTCGGTTTCATGCCGAGGCTCGCCGCCGCCAGCGTGGCCGCCTATCTGGTCAGCCAGTTTCATGACGTCTGGGCGTACAACCTTATCAGAAAACGCACGAAGGGCCGGTTCCTCTGGCTCAGGAACAACGGCTCCACCATGGTGAGCCAGCTCATAGACACGGTTATCTTCTGCGGAATCGCCTTCTGGGGCGTTCTGGAGAAGAGGGTGTTCCTGGACGTATTGGTGTCAACCTACCTGATGAAGTTCATTGTGGCGGCCTTCGACACCCCGTTCATGTACCTGGGGAAGAGGATGGCCGTAAAGGGAGGTGAAAGGGATTGAATATCCTGGGAGCCCTGATGCTCCTGGCCGCGGGGGCCTTCGCCTGGACATGCCCCGCCTGCGGATCGGAGCAGGCCGGAACCGTCTGCGCCGACTGCGGCCTGCCCGAGGTTCCCGCGGGGATGGCGTACGTTCCCGCCGCCGACGTGGTGGCGGATGGCGATACCCTTCACGTGGGGGCCTTTTTCATCGATTCGTTCCCGGTGGTGTACCGGGACGTCCTTCCATGGCTTGGTGAGAACTGCCGGGACGGAAGGGTTCTGGCCTCGGTGATCACCGGGCAGTACAACGAGAGCGGCCACTTCCTGGCCTTCACCCCCTTCGTGGCATCTCCCTCCGGGGACTACACGGTCCCCGCGGCGGTGATGGACAGACCAGCCGCGGGATTCACATGGACCGGGGCGGACTGGTTCCTGTCCTCCCGGGGTCTCCGGCTTCCCACCCTGGCGGAACTCCACTCCGCCAGTGCTTTGGGGATCATCCAGCCTTTCAGCGCCTACAGCGAGATGCAGCTGTACTCGGCCCTTCTGGAGAGCAGCCTGGGCTCCGTGCTGGGAGCCCTTTCCCGGCAGGCAATGTTCGCCGGATTCAGCACCGCCGAGGAGAGGGTGATGTGGGAACTCACCTGTACCGGGTTCCGCGGCGATCCCCTCTCCGGTGCTCCCGGAGACGAAGGGCCTGTCGTCACCCTGTTCAAACCCCTGGAAGTGCCGGTGACAGCCGGTGCGGGAAGGGACATGGGATACTTCAACGTCGTCTTCCGGGGGGCCATCGACCTCCCGGGCTTTGAGTGAAGGGAGCACCGCCTTGAGAAAACTCGTCATCGCGGCAACCCTGGCGGCCCTGGTCGCCGGGTGCGGGGGACGAACCGTCACCAGGACCGATCCCGGGACCGTCACCGACCTGAGCGGTTACTGGAACGACACCGATTCCCGGATGGTGGCCGACTCCATGGTGGCCCAGTGTCTGGCAGGAAACTGGCTTCTCTCGTCCCTTCGGGGCGAGCAGGGCAGGGGCGAGACGCCGAAACCCGTGATAGTGGTGGGAGGGGTCAGAAACCAGAGCCTGGAGCACATCAATACCGGAGTTTTCATGAGCGACATCGAGAGGGCCCTGCTGAACAGCGGCCGGGTGCTCATCGCCGCGGGAGGAGAAGCCCGGGAGGAAGTGCGGGAGGAACGTCGCGACCAGTCCATCTTCGCGTCCCCTGAAACGGCGGCGGCCTTCGGAAGGGAAGTGGGTGCCGACTTCGTGATGGTGGGGACCGTCAACTCCGTGGAGGACCAGGAAGGCGATGTCCGGGCGGTCTACTACCAGGTCAACCTGGAACTCGTGAGCGTAGAGACGGCCCTCAAGGTCTGGATGGGCTCCACCGAGATCAAGAAGATCATCGAGTGGTGAAATTCCTTCCCGTTCCCGCACTGCTGGCGTTGACGCTGGCTTGTGCGACGGGCTACACTGGCACCGTCCGTCCCGTGGTTGACATGCTGGAGGACGAAAGGCCCGAAGCGGCCATGGAAAGGCTTCGGGAAGTCTTCCCCGATTCCACCGGGAACGACAGACTCCTGTATCTGATGGAACTTGGGAACCTGTCCCGGTACGCCGGGCTTCTTCCGGTCTCCCGGGCCGCCCTGCTCAGGGCGGCCGCCCTGAGCGACCGGCAGCGGGGCATCCGGGTGGACCAGGAGGCGGCGTCCATGCTCACCGGCGAACTGGCCCGGGAGTTCCGCGGCGCCGACTACGAGAAGGTCTTCATCAACTACGCCCTCGCGGCGGGTTACGCATCGGAGGGGAACCTGGAGGAGGCCCTGGTGGAGGCCCGCCGGGTGAACCAGAAGCTCCGGGAGTTCAACGTCGAGTACGGGGAAAACCCCAACAGGTACATAGACGACGCCTTCATCAGGTACTTCATGGGAACCCTTTACGAAGCCGGGGGAGAGCTGTCCGACGCCCTGGTGAGCTACCGGCGGGCGCTTCAGGTATACGAAGGGGACTACTCAAGGAACTATGGCGTTCCTCCGCCGGAAAGACTCAGGGCGGACCTCCTCCGGTTGTCCTTCGAGACGGGTTTTCAAAGCCTTCAGTCCGAACTGGAACTGAAATGGCCGGATACGGACTGGGAGAACACAGGTCCGGGCCGGGGATTCGGGGAACTGGTAGTGGTGCTGGAGGCCGGAAGCATCTCCAGAAGACACGAGGTGAGCCATACCGTCACCACGGAGGACCGGGTCTTCCAGATTTCCCTTCCCGCCATCCCCGACTTTCCCCGACGGCCTGTGACCGCCACGGCCTCGGCGGCCGGGCACCGGACCGGCTTTTTCCTGGTGCAGGACATGAACGCGCTGGCCAGGGCCAACCTGGAGGACCACGCAGCCCGGGACCTGGTGAGGGCCGCCGCCCGGACCCTGGTCAAGGCCGGGGTGGCGCAGCTCGGGGAGGAACTGGCGGAAAACGCCAGCGACGATTCCCGGGTGGGCGACGTGGTGGGCCTGATCCTGAGCATCGCCGGGGCGGTGACCGACCGGGCTGACCTCAGGGCCTGGCTGACGATGCCGGCCCAGATCCACATGGCCAGGCTGAGGGTTCCCCCGGGAACATGGCCCCTGACGGTGACCGTGAACGGAGTCTCAACCAGCCACGCTCCCGTGGAGGTGCCGGAGGGCGAAATGGTGTTCGTCTTCGTGAGGCGGAACCTGTGACGGTTCCAGAGGGCATCCCCGGCAGGATAGATCATACGGTTCTCCGCCCTGACGCCGCTTTCGGCGACATCCGCCGGTATTGCGAAGAGGCGATGGAGTACGGGTTCCGCTCGGTATGCGTGAACCCGTGCAGGGTGGCCCTGGCGTACTCCATTCTGGGCCGCGGCGCCCCCAAGGTTTGCTCCGTGGCGGGTTTTCCCCTGGGTTCAGGCCCCGCCACTCCCCGGGAGGCCGGCATCGCGGCGGAACAGGGGGCCGGTGAGATAGACGCGGTTCTGCCGGTGGGACTTCTCAGGGACGGAGACGCGGCAGGTGTCCTGGGGCTGCTGAAGGATGTGGTCTCCGCCGCCGGAGTTCCGGTGAAGATCATTCTGGAGACGTGTCTGCTCACCCTTGAGGAGAAACTTCTGGCGTGCCGCCTGGCGGTGGATGCCGGGGCCTTCTGCGTCAAAACCTCCACGGGATTCGGTGCGGGAGGCGCGACCGTGGAGGATGTAACCCTTATTCGCAGGACGGTGGGACCGGGTATTCAGGTGAAAGCCTCGGGCGGAATCAGGACCCCGGAGACCCTTCGGGCGATGCTGGACGCGGGCGCCACCATCATAGGCACCAGCTCCGGGGTGGAGATACTGAAAAAGATGAGGCGGCCGGAGGGGTGACCGGCCGCCTGCCTGCCCCGGTTCCGAGGGGCTTCCGGTCCGGAATGGGGAGGGGATCCATTCCTTTTCATTCAAGACCCTTTTTTCACCCCGATGGGTGACGGAACCGGAACCGAAACAAATGCGAAATACAAGAAGCAAGAAGGTTGCCAAAAATGACTTCTTCCCCTGACGCAGCGCTTCCAATGAATGGAACGGGCGGCCGTTTCACAGGCCGCCCGCTGTTCCGGGCCGCATGGGTTGCGGGGTTCATACTCCCCTGGGCCTGTCAGGGAGGGGATCAGACCGGCCTCGCCAGGAGTATGATGGTCGGCAGCGCCGTCCCCGTTAGGATCAGCATCAGCCATCTCTTCAGCCCGGGTTTATACATCGCAGCTCCCTTCACGGAGGACTCTGCATTGGCTCCAACGACACAACCGATACAACGCGGTGCACAACCAACACACCTTGTGAAGTAGCAAGAAGGGTGCCAAATGACTGAACCGCATCTCAATCCGGAACAGAGGGAAGCGGTGGAGTACGACGAGGGGCACCTTCTGGTGCTGGCGGGGGCAGGGAGCGGCAAAACCAGGGTGCTGACCTCGAAAATCATCCATCTTCTTAAGACAGGCGCGGCGAAACCGGGCAATGTTCTGGCGATGACCTTTACCAACAAGGCTGCCGCGGAAATGGGCGGCAGGGTGGCTTCCATGCTGGACGGAAACCGCCTTCCCAGGATGGGGACATTCCATTCGGTGTGCCTCTGGATGCTCCGCAGGGAAGCTTCACGCCTGGGACTGAAGGACTGTTTCACCATATACGACAGGGACGACCAGAAGAGCATGGTCAGGAAGATACTCAGGGGTCTTGGCCAGCCACCGGGTGTCACCGTTTCGGCGGCGCTGTCATGGATATCGGCGGTGAAGAGCGACGACGGCGAAGGTGCGCCTGCCGCGGAAGGGGCCGGCAACCCCTGGCGGGAAACCCTGGAAAGGGTTTACCAGGCGTACCGGCGGGGCATGGAGGAAAACGGGGCTCTGGACTTCGACGATCTATTGACATATGCACGAAGGGCATTATGTCAAAATGCTGACATAGGGAATTACTACCGCTCCAGATTCACCCGGATCCTGGTGGACGAGTACCAGGACACCAACCTGGTTCAGCACCGGATACTCCGGGCCCTTGCGGGTGAGGACTCAAGGGTCACCGTGGTGGGTGACGACGATCAGGCCATCTACGGGTGGAGGGGTGCGAGGGTTTCCAACATCCTGGAGTTTCCCGCGGACTTCCCTGGAACCAGGATAATCCGCCTGGAGACCAACTACCGGTCCACCGGCAGTATTCTGCGGGCGGCGGGAACCCTGGTGGCCCGCAACACCTCCAGGCACGGCAAGACGCTGAGACCGGTGAACGAGGAGGGTGAGCCGGTTGCGGTGATTCCCGCGGCCACCCCGACCCATGAAGCCCGGTGGATAGTGGACTCGGCGGCGGAGTTCCGGTCCGACGGGGTCCCCCTGGAAAGGATGGCGGTCCTGTACAGGACCAACGCCCAGTCCCGGGAGTTGGAGGCCGCCTGCCGGCTCGGGGACGTCAGGTACGAGGTGGTGGGGGCCCAGCGATTCTTCGAGCGGGAGGAGATCAAGGACCTTGTGAGCTACCTCAGGGTGGTTGTGAATCCCGGGGACGGGGAGAGCCTTTCCCGGATCATCAACAAGCCCGCCAGGGGAGTCGGGGAGAAGAGCGCGGCAAGCTTTTTCCAGCAAGCCCGTTTGCGTGGACTGGACTACCTCTCCGCGCTGGCCTCCGCCACGAAGCTGCCCGGAGTGCACCCCCGGGGGGCCGCCGCCCTGGAACGTCTGGGGGAGACCCTGGGAAGGGCTGCGGAGATGGTCTCCCGGGGGGACCCGGCCGGGGAGATAGCGGACTTGGTTCTCCTGGAGACGGGGCTGGCGGAGCAGTACGGCTCCGGAGAGGTCACGGACCAGGCCAGGCTGGAGAACCTGGAGGAGTTTCGAAGATTCGCCGCCCAGTACGATATCGAGAGGCCGCGGGGAGGGTTGACGGGATTCCTCATGGAACAGAGCCTCATGACCACCCAGGATTCCTACAGCGGCCAGGGACTCGCCCTGATGACACTCCACTGCGCCAAGGGGCTGGAATTCGACGTGGTCTTCATCGCCGGCCTGGAGGAGGGGCTGCTGCCCCACATCCGCAGAGGGGAGAGGGGTCCGGCGGACCTGGAGGAGGAGAGGAGGCTTCTCTACGTGGGAATGACCCGGGCCAGAAAGCGCCTGTTCCTCACCACCTGCGCCTCCAGGGCCGGCCGGGGAGGCTACTGGGGCGGCCCGTCCCGGTTTCTGGCCGAGATCGCTCCTGCACTTCCCCCCCGGGACGCCCACTCCGCCTCGCTGCCCCCCGAACCCCCCCGGGAGGAGAGCTTCCGCCGGGGCGAGATCATCGGGCATCCCAGGTACGGCAGGGGAATGGTCCTCTCGGCCCGGCGCCGGAGCGGCGAGTGGGAACTCACCATCGATTTCGGCTTCGACGAACCGAAGACCATCCTCACGGGCTATGTTCCGATTCAAAGGTATGGGGACGGAGTAAACAAAGTCAACAAACAATGGTAAACCGCTGTATGGCAAAAATATGG
Organism: uncultured bacterium; assembly: GCA_964607515.1. GTDB lineage: Bacteria > Fermentibacterota > Fermentibacteria > Fermentibacterales > JCC-6 > UBA6080. Next base: position 27,386 of record CAZSKU010000012.1, read on the forward strand.
AGTTCGGATGAACTGCGGGTCGAATGCAGAAGGGTCAGAGCGCTGATTCTGAAAATGATCCACGGGGCAGGCAGCGGTCATCCCGGGGGAAGCCTCTCCTGCGTGGAAATCCTGGTGGTGCTCTACAGGATGATCCTCCACCACGACCCGGACAATCCTTCCATGGAGGACAGGGACAGGTTCGTCCTCTCTAAGGGCCATGGAGCTCCGGCCCTGTACGCTGTCCTGGCCCGTTGCGGATACTTACCGGAAGAAGAGCTGGCAACCCTGCGAAAAGTCGGTTCCAGGCTGCAGGGACACCCGCACATGCAGAGCCTCAGGGGCCTCGACAGCTCCACCGGCAGCCTGGGCCACGGGCTCTCCATCGCCGTTGGAATGGCTCTCGGGCTTCGACTGAAGGACAATCCGGCAGGAGTGTACTGCCTTCTGGGCGACGGCGAACTTCAGGAGGGCAGCGTCTGGGAGGCCGCCATGTCGGCGCCCGCCCTGGGACTGAACAACCTGTGCGCGTTGGTGGACAACAACAGGGTTCAGCTGGACGGTCCGACCGCGGAGGTGATGCCGGTGGATCCCCTGGAGGAGAAATGGAGCGCCTTCGGCTGGGAGGTGCTGCGGTGTCCGGGACACGACGTGGATGCCCTGATCACCGCTCTGAAAGGGGAAGCCGCCCGGCCCAGGGTGATAATCGCCGATACCGTCAAGGGCCGGGGTGTCTCTTTCATGGAGGGAGACAGCCTTTGGCACGGCAGGGCTCCCGATGAAGGGGAGCTGAAAAAGGCGCTCCGGGAGGTGGAATCTGGCTGATGGCGCCCTCAGGGCCACCAGGGAGGGCTACCTGGAAGGGCTTCTTGAAGCCGGAGAGAGGGACCGCAGGGTGGTCGTCCTCGATGGCGACGTGGGAAGGTCCCTGGGAACCGGCGCTTTCCGGGACCGTTTTCCCGAAAGGTACAGGAACCTGGGCATCGCCGAACAGAACATCGCCGGTTGCGCCGCCGGACTGGCACTGGAGGGCTTCATCCCATTCTACAGCACCTATGGCGTGTTCGCCGTAGGAAGGGCTCTGGACCAGATCAGAACGTCAATCTGCAACATGAACCTGCGGGTGAGGATAGGAGGCGCCCACGGGGGGACCAGCGTGGGCCCCGACGGCGGAACCCATCAGGCCCTGGAGGACATCGCCCAGACCAGAAGCCTGCCCGGCATGACCGTGCTGGTCCCCGCCGATGCGGGACAGACCAGGGAGGCGGTTCTGGCCTCTCTGGGCATTCCGGGGCCGGTGTACCTGAGATTCGGGAGAAACCCGGTGCCCGCGGTTTACCGGGAATCGGTCCCGGTGGCCGCCGGCAGGGGCAACCTTCTTAGGAAGGGAAGAGACCTTTTGATAGTGGCTTGCGGTGCCATGGTCGCCCATGCACTGGACGCCGCGGTGCTTCTGTCCGGAAAGGGCCTTTCGGTCTCGGTGATTGACATGGTGTCCGTAAAGCCGCTGGACGGGGAACTTATTCTAAAGGCGGCCGGTGGGGCCGCGGGGGTGGTCACCGCCGAAGACCATCAAACCGCCGGAGGGTTGGGCGGAGCGGTGGCGGAGTTCCTGGGGGAGCACCTGCCCAGGCCGATGAGAATCCTCGGGGTGCCGGGACGCTTCGGGGAGAGCGGAACCCCGGAGGAACTGAGGGGCCTCTTCGGCCTTACCGCGGAGGGAATCGCGGCTGCGGCCATTGACTTGGCGGGGTGGCGGGAATAGGATGCAAACTGCTGGAAATCGGCAAATTCCACTCTCGGTTTTATCCTGAAAGGAAGTGGTATTCATGGCAAGAATACTGATCTGCGATCCGGTGTCCGAGGATGCCCTGGATGTGATCCGCAGGGCCGGGCACGAAGTAGTGGTAAAGACCGGAATGGACCAGGACACCCTCATCCAGACCGCCCCCGGATTCGACGCCATGGTGGTGAGAAGCGCCACCAAGGTCAGGGTCCCGGTTCTGGACGCCGCCAGGAATTCCCTGAAGCTGGTGGTCAGGGGGGGAGTGGGGGTCGACAGCATCGACGTGGACCATGCACAGACCCTCGGAATCGCCGTGAAGAACACTCCGGCCGCCAGTTCGGTGGCAGTGGCTGAACTGGCCCTGGGCCACATGCTGGCCTGCTGCCGTGGAATTCCCGGAGCCGACAGGACCATGAAAGACGGCGTCTGGGACAAGAAATCCTTCAGCAAGGGGCTCGAACTCTACAATTCCACTCTCGGTCTGGTAGGATTCGGCAGAATCGCCAGGGAAGTCGCCAAGCGGGCCGACGCGTTCGGCATGAAGGTCATTTTCTACGATCCCTACGCCGGAGAATCTCCCTCCATCGCAGCACGCAAGGTAGACCTGGACACTCTCTGCCGGGAATCGGACTTCATCAGCCTGCACGTCCCCTACACCGGGGAAACCGCCCACATCCTCGACGCAGCCAGATTCGCCATGATGAAGAAGGGCGTTGTTATCGTGAACTGCGGCCGGGGCGGCACCATTGACGAGGTTGCCCTTCAGGCGGCCCTGGAGGAGGGAAGGGTTCATTCCGCGGCTCTGGACGTTTTCGAGACCGAGCCGCTCACCGGTGCTGACAGCTCCCTGATCAAGAACCCCAGGGTGGTTGCCAGCCCCCACATGGGCGCCGGTACCCTGGGGGCGACGGACAGGATCGGAGTCGAGGTTGCGGACATCATCGTGGACTATTTCAAGTAGGCAACACTGCGAAAGGCGGGCCGATGACAAGGACAACGCCCCTGCTTCTCCTGTTCCTGGCCGCTCTTGCTGCGGCCCAGACCGGAGAGACCCAGCCACCCCCCGCGGACTCCGGGGTCGTCGAGTCGGCCGCGGAACCCTTACCGGCGGAACCCGAACCGGTTCCCGCGGCTGAGATCGCCCCCCCGGGGGGAATACTGGTGACGGACTACCCGGACGACGCCGGCGACAGGCTCATGGTCTGTTTCGAGCCGGGCGCCGAAGCCGGCGATCCCGACCTCTTTGCGGCGTACCAGGTTTTCAGGAGACCCCTCGGGGCGCCTGACTCGGCCTGGGCCATGGTTAACATGATCCCGGTGGGCGAGGGAACCAGCTTCATAGACGGCTTCGACCCGGACTTCCCCGTGGAGGAGGGTGCGCAGTACGAGTACCGGGTTGACGCACTCTACCTGGATCAGACCGTGGTTGCGGGGGAGGCCATTGCCGCCCAGGAGGTCGCATCCGGCCAGTGGTTCCACACCGGCAAAGTCAGGGTGCTGGTCGCCTGCGCCATATTCCTCGGCCTCATCTTCTACTTCTTCTCCCGGGCCAAGACCGGCGCCAGCATGTACCTTCGGCCGATCGCCGGCATCGAGGCCATTGACGAGGCCATCGGGCGGGCCACGGAAATGGGCAAGCCCATTCTTTACGTCCCGGGGCTTTCCTACATCGAAGACGTGGCAACCATCGCCAGTCTGACCATCCTGGGAAGGGTGGCCAGGAAGGTGGCGGAGTACCAGACTCCCCTGTGCGTACCCAACACGGACCCCATAGTCTTCACCGTGGCGGAGGAGGCGGTGAAGCAGGCGTACCTGGAGGCCGGCCGCCCCGACTCCTACGACCCTGACAGCGTGTTCTTCCTGACCCAGAGCCAGTTCGCCTTCGTGGCGGGGGTGAACGGGATCATGATGCGCCAGAAGCCCGCCACCAACTTCTACCTGGGCATGTTCTGGGCTGAGAGCCTGATTCTTGCCGAGACGGGGTCCCTCTCCGGGGCGATCCAGATAGCCGGCACCGACGCGGTCACCCAGCTTCCCTTCTTCATCACCACCTGCGACTACACCCTGATCGGCGAGGAACTCTACGCCGCCAGCGCCTACCTCAGCCGGGAGCCCATGCAGATGGGCTCCATCAAGGGACTGGACGCGTGCAAGGCGATACTGATGGTCTTCATCACACTGGGCATCATTCTCGCCCTTGTGGATGTGGCTGCGGAAACCCAAACCCTGGCGTGGCTCAAAGACCTGGTAACGTCTCAGGTGATGGACTAGCCCACCGGAAGGAGCTTGAGCAGTGAAGAGAGCTGTTCCCCTCATGATAGTCCTGGTGGGCGGAGTACTGATGATTATCCAGTACTTCATTCCCCACCGGATATCCCAGGATATTTTCGACAACTACACCATCTGGATCCCCATCATAGGAGCCTTCGCCCTGGTTCTGGGCGTTGGCAGCCTCACCAGGCTTCACGGCCACCGGGTGAGGAACCGGGCTCCCAACTGGCCCTACAGCCTGGCGGTGATCGTTCCGATCTACCTCATGCCCATATTCGCCCTGCTCCTTCCGACCTCGGTCGGAGGCGGCATGGAAGCCCCCAGCGTATTCAACTTCGCCTTCATGCACATACAGGTTCCCATCCAGTCCACCATGTTCAGCCTCTTGGCCTTCTACATCGCCAGCGCCGCTTTCCGGGCCTTCCGGGCCAAGAGCCTTCTAGCCACGGTGCTGCTGCTCACGGCGGTGATAGTGATGATGGGGCAGGTTCCCATCGGCGAGCTTCTGGGAAGCTGGTTCCCGAAGCTGGGCCTCTGGATAATCGACTTCCCCAACAACGCCGCCAAGAGGGCCATCGGTCTCGGGGTGGGATTCGGCATTCTGGCCACCCAGCTCAAGATCATTTTCGGCGTCGAGCGTAATTGGCTCGGCGGCGCCGGTGATTAGGGGGTGAAGACATGAAGGAAAACATCTGGAGCAGAATGCTCAACCTGGACAGGCGATGGATCTTCCTCTTCATAGGGGTCGTCTGCATCGTTCCGTTCTTCATTCCCTTCGGGCTGCCGCTGATACCCACCCAGCACGTCATTTCCATTTTCGACTACATCGAGGGGCTCGGCCCCGAGAACGCCATCTTCGTGAGTTTCGACTTCGACCCGGGCACGGACCCGGAGAACATGCCCATGGCGGTGGCCGTCACCAGGCACGCCTTCGCCAGGCATATCCCTGTGTTCTTCACCGCCAACGCCCCGCTGGCGCAGGGAATGCTGGAGTCGGGATTCGCCTACGTGACCAATCCTCACAGCGAAGACTACTTCCACGTGGTGACCTGGCCCGAGTGGGCCCCCTACCGGGAGATGGGCATCACCGAAAGGGACCAGCTGGAGGCCGCCTGGGAGGCTGACGGGAACGTGCTTCCTGCGAATGCCGCCGGATGGGTGTTCGAAGGACGTGATTTCGCCAAGCTGGGCTACCTCCCCTACTTCAGCCTCGTGATCCTGGGCATGACCTCCTCCATCGCAGCCCAGTACCCGGAGGACATGAGCGGCAACCCCTTGGCGGAGATGCCCATGCTTCAGGAGCACAAGAGCCTCAGGGAAGTGGACCTTGCCACGACCTTCGCCGGAAGCGCCGCCTGCATGTGGTGGGTCACCTACGCCCGTGAAAAGATCGGCCTTCCGGTGGCCTTCGGGGTCACTGCGGTCAGCGCCACCGACTACACCATCTACATCCAGTCGGGCCAGCTGGTGGGCCAGATGGGCGGACTGCGGGGCGCCGCGGAGTACGAGGTTCTCCTGCAGCAGAAAGGCTACTTCGAGCAACCCGACAGAGCCTTCATCGGAATGGACGTCCAGAACGCGGCGCACCTGCTGATCTTCTTCTTCATCGTGCTTGGCAACATCGCCTACTTCGCCGGGGGTTTCCATAAAAAGGGCGCACTGCTGAAGGGAAGGAGGTAGACCGTGTACGAAACCATCGGAATCTGGGTAGCGGCCATCTTCACCCTGGCCATGTACTCCTTCCTTTACAAGGAGAACCCCCTGTACCGCCTCGGTGAGCATCTGGTAGTCGGCATATCAACAGGGTACTTCATCGTTCTCACCTACACCCAGGTGTTGAAACCCAGGCTCATAGACGCCATCGCCCTGGAGAACCAGTGGATCCTGGTGATTCCGGCCCTGCTGGGTCTTCTGTACGTCACCCGGTTTTTCCCCAAGATCGCCTGGCTCTCCCGGTACCCCATGGCCTTCATCATGGGCACAAGCATGGGCGTGGGCTTCCCGCTGTCCATGAAGGCCAGCGTCCTGAGGCAGCTGGAAGCCACGATTCTGCCGTTGTACCAGGCGGGGATGCCCTGGCAGATCCTGGCGGGCAACATCATCCTGGTGTTCGGAACCCTGGCGGCTCTGATCTACTTCTTCTTCAGCAAGCCCCACAGGGGTCTTTTCTTCGGAACCGGGTCCAAGATCGGGATCTGGGTCATCATGATCGGATTCGGAGCCACCTTCGGCTTCACCGTCATGGGCCGGATCAGCCTGTTGATCGGAAGGGTGCAGTTCCTTCTGAAGGACTGGCTGGGTGTGATCAACTGACGGGAACGCCCCCGGTCCTTCCCGGGCCGGGGGCGCCCATCCTTCCAGAGTGTTCCGGGAGAGGGAGGCTGGCATGAACGGCCTGATCCTGGTAACGGACATCGGAAGCACCACCACAAAGGCTCTTCTGCTGGATACCGCCGGGGGAATACTCACCCCGGTGGAGAGTTGCGAGGAGCCCACCACCGTGGAAAAACCCCACGAAGACGTGGCCGTCGGTCTGTTCCGGGCGGTGGACGGCTTGTCCCGCCTGTCCGGAGTGCAGCTGAGGGATGGCGGCCGGTTCCTGGTGCCGTTTTACGCCACCAGTTCAGCGGGAGGCGGTCTGCAGATACTGGTGATCGCCCTGGCATCCCGTGACACCGGAACAGTGGCAAGGGCGGTGACCTGCGGGGCCGGAGGGGTGGTGCTGGACGCTTTCAACATCGACGATGATACCCCAAGAGTGGAGAAGATTCAGAGGATGGCGGGCCTCTCCCCCGACCTGGTGGTGCTGGCGGGAGGGTACGAGGACGGGGCCCTGGCCGCGGTGGTGAACATGGCCCAGTTGCTTGCCCAGGCAAGCCCCAAACCGAAATACCGGGCAGGAACCCTTCCGGTGGTGTTCTGCGGAAACTCGAAGGCGGGGGAGTTCGTCAGGGAAGCCCTCGGGGCTGGTTTCAGGCTTTACTGCACGGAGAACATCAGGCCCTCGGGGCTGGAACTCAATCTCAGACCCGCCGTACAGATGGTCCAAAGACTCTTCATGGACCACGTGATGCAGATGGCGCCGGGCTACAGTTCCATAGCCGGAGCCGTGTCGGCTCCGATTGTCCCCACACCCTCGGGCGTGGAACGGATACTTTCCCTGTGGTGCCGGGAGACCGGCAAGTGTGCTCTGCTTGCGGATATGGGCGGGGCCACCACGGACGTGTTCACCGCGGTCGCCGGGGGGGTCGCGCGAACCGTGAGCGCCAACATCGGGATGAGTTACAGCCTGTCAAACATCCTCAGGGAGGCCGGTCTTCCGGGGATCATGAGGCACCTGCCCGGGGTGGATCCTTCACCGGTGCGGGACCGGATACTGGAGAAGACCCTGTTTCCAACCCGGCCCCCCGGCGACGACTTCGGGCTTCGGGTGGAACACTCCTGCGCCGCGGAAGGCATGGCCCTGGCCTGCCGGCAGCACCTGGAGTTCTCCTACCGACGGGCCAGGGTGGGTTTTCTCGATCGGCTCAAGCTTCTTGGAAGGTGCAAGTTCGATCAGAGGTTCAGAACCCTGGACGAGAAGGAAGGCTTCAGCCTGAGCGACTTCGGAACCCTGATCGGAGCCGGCGGCGTCCTGGCCCACGCCCCAGGGCGTAGGGCCGCCTGGATACTCGCCCAGGGATTCTTTCCCCGGGGAGTCACCACCCTGATGGTGGACAGCCCTTTTCACAGCCCCCACATGGGTGTGCTCAGCAGCTCCTTTCCCGAGATGGCCCTGGGCTACTACCGCAGCCACTGCCTGAAATCGGTCTGCCGGGTGGTCACCCCGACAGGCTCCCTCCGGCCTGGCAGGCCGGGGATCGGAGTAAGGGGCCCCCACGTCGAGACGATGGTCCTGGGCGGCGACTTCCTGTACCTGGAGGACGGGAAGGGAACGTCCGCCGGAAACTGGCGGGAGACCGAGAGCATTCCGATGCTGGTTGACTGCAGGACGAACCCCGATCAGACACTTCCCGTGGATTTCGACAAGAGGCCGGCGGAGGTGCTCCCGGTGCCCGCCGCCCGTGAACGACAGGCGAGGTTCTCCGAGCCGGGAGAAATCCTGCACACCTTCTCCCTGCCCTATCCGGGAGAGATACTGGTGGGCGCCGGAGATACCGTGGAGCCCGGAACCCTCCTGGGAAGGAACCCTCTCAGCCCTCCAATGGTCTACTTCCTGGACGTCAGGACATCGGGGGGCTATGACGACGCCACTCCCACCGGGGAAATCCTGGACGGGGTGCTGGTGGCTCCGGGAGACGTTGTGAACCCGGGAAAGCAGGTGTTCCGCAGGATTGTCAGGCACGGCCTCACCCGGGAGGTACACGAGTTGAAAAGCCCCGTCCGGGGCTTGGTGACCGGTATCGTCCCCCCCGGGCTTGTCTGCCTCAGGGAGATACAGGACTACGACGGCAAGCCCCACGTGGTGGATGTGGCGGGACCCCTGGGGATAAAGCCAGGGCACATCCACAGATTCCTGAAGGTGAAGAAGGGCGATTTCGTGCTTCAGGGGCAGGCTCTGGCGGCGGGGGAAAGGTTTCCGATGGTAAAGAGCCCGTCCGCTGGCACCATCACAGAGGTGGACAGGGAGTCGGGCACCGTGACCGTGCACTACAGAACGGTTCCCGTGGACATGCGATCGCCCATCCACGGGGTTGTGTCGGGGGTTGTTCCGGAGCACTCCGTGACCCTGTCCTTCCGGGGAACAGTGATGGAGGGGGTGCTGGGGCTGGGAAGGGACACCTACGGCGTCTTCTCCACGGAGCCGGCCCCTGGAGCCCTGGTTCTCAGGATGGGAACGATGACTCCGGAGGATCTGAGGCGGGCCGTGGACTGCGGCGCGGCGGCGGTGGTATCTGCGGGGATTTCAGGGGAACTGGTGTCCGGCTACCTGGGGGAGGATCCCGGGGTGATACTCACCGGGGGCGAGGACCTCCCTGTATCCCTGATGGCCGTGTGCGGCGCGGGCTTGAGAAGGTTTTCCGGGGATATATGGAGGACTCTGGAGGGGCTGCCCGGCCGCCGGGGCGCTCTGTTCACAACCACCAGGATAAGGGCCGGGGTGGAGAGACCCAGGCTTTTCATGGAGGAATGATGAATCCAGAGGAGCTGATGGGTTGTTTTCCCGGAGTAGTCCTGGACTCCGGAAACCATGTTCTTTTCCGTGGATTGCGGATAGGCTCGCTGGAAACATCCGGCGGAACAGTTATCTTCAGGCTTCTGGTCCACCGGCTGGATTACGGGCCGCTGCTTTCGGAGTACCCCTTCCTGATTCCGTCCACTGAAGGCTTTGTAGAAGTGCTGCTGGGGGATACGCCCGGTGAGGAGGTTGTGTCGGCCCTGCTGGAGTGCATCAGGAGCTCCGTGGACCGTGCCGCCGAAACATCGGGAGAGAGTATAATTGCGCAGTGAAACCCGAAACCGCAGGGAGGTTTGACATGTGGGTTTGCCAGGCGTGCGGGTGGGTCTACGATCCCGCTCAGGGTGACCCGGACGGAGGAATCGCTCCGGGGACGGCGTTCGAGGATATCCCCGACGACTGGGTGTGCCCGGTCTGCGGCGTTGGCAAGGACATGTTCGAGAAGGAATGAGGATTCCAGTGAAAGAAACCATCGTTGCCATACTGGTATCCCACAGGAACCAGGCCGCTGTCAATGTTCAGAAGGTGCTGACCGGCTGGGGCTGCATGATCAAGACAAGGCTCGGGATACACGAGGGCACCATGGAGGACTGCTCCGAGAGGGGGCTCATCATCCTGAGCCTGACAGGAGAGGAAGAGAAGAAAGAGGAACTGGTCAGGAAGCTCAACGCCCTGAGCGACGTAACCGCCAAGAGGGTGGACCTGGCGCTTGACTGACCGGCTCGCCGGCGTTCTCGAGGATGTCTATTCCCGATGGAATCGCCGGGAGTTCGTGCATCCCGATCCTCTGGAGTTCCTCTACCCCTACGATGACCTCCCCGACCGGGAGATTGCCGGACTGGTGGCCTCGGGGCTGGCCTACGGCAGGGTGGCACAGATCCTCGGAAGCGTTGGCGCGGTGCTGGAAGCCCTGGGGACATCGCCTTCCTCTCTGCCCGAGAACCGGCTGGAAGGAATACTCGCCGGATTCAGACACCGGTTCACCCCGGACTCGGACCTGGTCCGGGCGATCCGCGGCGCCCTTCGCATTCAGAGGGAACACGGATCCCTCGGCGGATTCGTCGCCCGGGCGGCCACGGAAGGCGGAATTCTGGAAGCCCAGCGGAGGCTCGTCGCCGGGATTCTCGGCGACGGGCCGCCCTCGAGCCTCCTCTCCTGCCCCACCCGGGGAAGCTGCTGCAAAAGGCTGAACCTCTGGTTCAGATGGATGGTCAGAAGTGATTCGGTGGATCCCGGGGGATGGGCAGGCATCCAGGCTTCCGAGCTGCTTGTTCCCCTGGACACCCACATGTGGAAGATCGGCAGAAGGCTGGGCTTCACCGGCCGGAACAGCCCGGACCTGAGGGCGGCCATGGAAATCACCCGGGGTTTCGGAAGGGTGAATCCGGGAGATCCGGTGAAGTACGATTTCGCCCTGACAAGGTTCGGAATCAGGTCCGATCTCACCCTGGAATCGCTGTTCTCGGAGCTTGACCCGCCGGAAGGGTTATAGTAAATTCGCACCTCGTGTGCCGAGGTAGCTCAGTTGGTAGAGCAACGGACTGAAAATCCGTGTGTCGACGGTTCGATTCCGCCCCTCGGCACCAACCCCCTTTCACCATGAAGTACGATCCCAACGCCGTCACGATTCAGCCCATGGGCGCCGGAGGCCCCGGAGGCCAGCACCAGAACCGCAGCTTCACCGGGGTCACCCTGATTTTCAGCATATCCGACAGCGGGCTCCCCGAGGAAGTGGCCCAGCGGCTTCGGGAAGCCGCAGGATCCCGGCTGAACCAGCGTGACGAGATAATCATCCAGGCCAGGGAACACAGGAGTTTCGAACAGAATCTCAGGGCCGCCAGGAAAAGGCTGGAGAGGCTTCTGGACCGGGCAGGCCGGGCTCCGGCGGTCAGGATTCCCACCAGCCCGTCCAAGGCGTCACGGGAAAGAAGACTGCAGGAAAAGCGCCTTCGCGGGGAAATCAAGAAAAGGCGAACCGAAGATTTCTAGGGTTCTATGACAAGGTAAGGGGCGTCTTCCTGGAGCTGCACGACCCTCCCTATGACCGCTGAGGCGGTATCCCCCCCCTGGTGAAGACGGTCCAGGGCCTCGCCGGCCTGATCGGGGCGTACGGCAGCCAGAAGACCCCCGGAAGTCTGTGCGTCGAACAGGAGTTTGACCAGGTCCGGATCCAGACCCTCGGTCATGGAGACGTTTTCCCCCACGTACTTCCTGTTGTTGCCCGAGCCGCCGGGGAAGAAGTCCCTGGCGAACTTCCTTCCCCCCGGGAACAGCGGGACGCTGTCGGCGTTGAAGGAAAACCCCACCCCTCCGCTTCGTGCCATTATCAGGGCGTGCCCCAGCAGCCCGAATCCCGTGATGTCTGTCATGGCGCTGACATCCAGCTCCCTGAGAATCCGGGAAGCGTAAAGGTTCAGCCTCTCCATGGAAGCCACAACCGGACGGAACAGAGAATGGGGAAGGGCGGAAGCCTTGTTGGCGGTGGTCAGCACACCGGAGCCGAGAGGCTTGGTGATTACCAGAAGGTCTCCCGGACGGGCCATGGAATTCCGAAGGGCCTTTCCCGGATCTATCACCCCGGTGACGCTGAGGCCGAATACCACCTGATCCTGTTCCATGGTGTGTCCGCCCACCAGGACGACTCCAGCCTCAACCATCTTCTCGCAGGCGCCGGACAGGATCTGCTCCACGATATCGGAATCCAGAACATTGCCCGGAAAACACAGGAGGTTCATGGCTGTCAGGGCGTCGCCGCCCATGGCCCAGACGTCGGACATGCTGTTGGCGGCGGCGATCCTGCCGAACTCGAGCGGGCTCGGAACTATCGGCTGGAAGAAGTCCACGGTCTGCACCAGTGCCTTGTCCGGCGTCAGCAGATAGACCCCTGCGTCATCCATGGACTCCATGCCCACGATGAGATTCTGCGACCGGATCCTTGGGAGCCTCTCAAGAATCCCCGACAACCTGCCGGGGGACATCTTGCCGGCTCAACCGGCGCATGCGGCGTAGTCCATCAGATTGATGGAAGGCTTCGCCATCGCCCCAGCCTTTCCCAGAACATCCTTCTCGCAGTACACCTGTTCCCCCAGGAGTTCATGGAACTTCCTGCATGCGACGCAGTCGCCGTGGCGTTCGCACTCCATGGGACAGGGGCAGTTGATGTTCATTCATCCCCTTTCAATCGGGATTACTGTATTATACCAGGCCTGGTGTGCTTCTCCAATTCCGGGGACGGTCGCGAAAGGGCGGTCACATGGTTCACCTGCTCATGCCGGGGGTACTCTGCCTGATGGTTCCGGAAATAGCGTCGGTAACCGATGTTCCCAACGACGCCGGCGAATTGCTGATGGTGGAGGTGTCGTTTCCCTCAGGGGTCGAGGAGGTCGGCGGTTTCCTCCTCTGGCGCACACCCGCCGACCTGGACGCCTGGGAGCTGGTGATGGTGGAGGCTCTCCCGCTGGAGTCCAACCTGCTGATGGACGGTTTCGATCCGGACTATCCCCTGGTTCCCGGAACCCGGTACCTGTACCGTCCCGGATTGATCACCCTTCAGGGGGACACCCTCCCCGGCCCGGTCTTCACTGGCGCCGAAGCTCCCTCGGGGTCATGGTTCAACACCGGCGAGACGCCCACCCTGGCGGCCTGCCTGATTTTCATGGCGCTGATCTTCTACTACTTCCAGAGAGCCCTCAAGGGCGCGGAGTTCTACCTCCGGCCGATCGCCGGCATCGAGGCCATTGACGAAGCCATCGGACGGGCCACGGAAATGGGCAAGCCCATTCTTTACGTCCCGGGGCTTTCCACCATAGACGACGTGGCAACCATCGCCAGTCTGACCATCCTGGGAAGGGTGGCCAGGAAGGTGGCGGAGTACCAGACTCCCCTGTGCGTACCCAACACGGACCCCATAGTCTTCACCGTGGCGGAGGAGGCGGTGAAGCAGGCGTACCTGGAGGCCGGCCGCCCCGACTCCTACGACCCTGACAGCGTGTTCTTCCTGACCCAGAGCCAGTTCGCCTTCGTGGCGGGGGTGAACGGGATCATGATGCGCCAGAAGCCCGCCACCAACTTCTACCTGGGCATGTTCTGGGCTGAGAGCCTGATTCTTGCCGAGACGGGGTCCCTCTCCGGGGCGATCCAGATAGCCGGCACCGACGCGGTCACCCAGCTTCCCTTCTTCATCACCACCTGCGACTACACCCTGATCGGCGAGGAACTCTACGCCGCCAGCGCCTACCTGGGGCGGGAGCCCAGGCAGATGGGGGGTATAAAAAGCCTTGACGCATGCAAGGTCATCATCATGACCCTTATAGTTTTGGGAGTAATCGCATTCCTGGCGGATTTCCTGGCCGGAACGGATTTCCTTCCGCGGATCAGGGGCTGGATCACCACCCCCGAGGGCTTCTGACAAGCGGGCAGAAATGACGATAAGGTTCATGCGGCCCGAAGACCACAGGCAGCTGGTGGAACTTTGGAGCGGTTCACCGGGCAATGCGGTCACCCGCGCGGATTCGTACGAGGAGTTCTCCGAGTTTCTGGCGAGGAACGGCGAGTTCTGCTTCACCGCAGTGGACAGGGCAGGAGACGGGATCCTGCATGCTGCCGGGAGCGTCATGGCCGGAAGCGACGGCAGAAGGGGATACGTGTACCATCTGGCCGTGAGAGAGGATCTTCGGGGAAGAGGGCTGGGAGGCAGGCTCATGCGGAGCGTGGAGGAGGCGCTGAAGCGCTCGGGGCTCGAGAAGATCCACCTCTTCATCTACCGCGACAACCCGGCGGTGGCCTTCTACGAGAAAATGGAATGGCATGTGCGCCATGACATTCTGGTGATGAGCCGGGTGCTGGAAGGTCCCGGACAGGATCGGAACAAAGGAAGATGATGCCTTCCCTCGGTTGACAAATGCGCGCTCTTGTTATAGCATCACAATTCCAAGGAAGGAGGGTTCCGTGAACAAGGTTTTATTGGTCCTCATGGTCGTCTCTCTGGCCGGTGCCGAGGTTCTCCAGTACGACGACGGCACTCCCGCCCAGCATACCTTCGAAGGGATCTGGCGGGGAGTGTCCTTCGACGTGCAGGACTTCAACCCCGATGCAACGGGTTTCCTGCTTCAGCAGGTGGAGTACTGGTTCTTCGACTCCGGTTCCCCCGCCTGGGACACGGCCGAGTTCTGGGCCGAGGTTTTCAGCGGCGGGATCGGCGGGCCCGAGGCCATGTACGTGGTTGAGCAGCTTACCGCGGTGCACTACGCCCCGGTATACCTCAACCTGGGTGGCGGAGTGCCCGTACCCCAGGGCTTCTGGTGCGTAGCCAGCAGCCAGCTCAGCACCAACGGTTCGCCCTCATTGATGGGCGACGCAGCGGCAGGCTCCGGCAGGAGCTTTTACTCCAACGACCTCTCGAACTGGACCCCCTGGGCCGCCGGTGATTACATCATCAGGGCCCACGGGGAGTACTCGTACTCCCTAGACGCCCGCAGCTGGGCGCAGATCAAGAACCTGCCGTAGCTTTTGTTTCGTCGCGGGGCTGGATGAGACCCATCTTGTCCAGCCTCGCGATGACCGCCTTCTCGGATCGGCCTGTTATCCCCGCCAGGGTCGCGGTGTCGGTGTTCTTCCTGAATTCCTTTTCCAGTTCCATGTCGTCTTCGGGCGACCATTTTGAAAAAGCCCTGGGGTGCAGTGCCCTGACCTCATCCACCCCCTCGTCCCCCCGGCGCATCACCAGGTTTTCCACCGCGTCAAAAGCCTCGTTGAGGGCGTTCCTGAATGCTGTTACACCCTCCTCGAAGAGAATCACCCTGCTCTGGGTGAAGCTGTCGGCTTCGGTGCGCCGGCTTTCCGTTATGGAGATGTAATACCTTCCGTTGACAGCCTGCCTGGCGTCCACGAAATAGGTCGTCTTGCCGCAGGCGACCCTGGCCTCATGAATTTTCGCCCTTTCCGGAACCATTTTTCACGCCTCCCTTCTTCCGACGATACCTCTCAATCCATGCTACGGCCCGTTCCGGGGAATTTTCAAGGGTATATTTCTTCCCTGGAGGCGCAATGAACCCGTACATGTTTCCCGTCAGCGGCCGTGAGATGAGGGCTCTGGGATGGAACCGGCCGGACGTGCTGCTGGTGACCGGCGATGCCTTCGTCGATCATCCGTCCTTCGGGGTGGCGGTGATCGCCAGGGTACTCCAGGGGGCCGGTTACCGGGTGGCGGTTCTGGCACAGCCTGATCCCGATGATCCGGGGGTGTTCCTGGAACTGGGAATTCCCAGGCTGTTCGCGGGGATCACCCCGGGGAACATGGACAGCATGGTGAACCACTACACAAGCCTCAACCGGATCAGGTCCGACGACTCATACACCCCGGGGGGTCTGCCCGGAAGAAGGCCCGACCGAGCCGAACTGAAGTACGCCAACTCCCTTCAGAGGGTGATGAAGGGGGTTCCCTTGGTGCTGGGGGGGCTGGGCCCCTCGACCCGGCGGGTGAGCCACTACGACTTCTGGAGTGATCGGGTGCGAAAGAGCGTTCTTCTGGACTCCAAGGCGGATATACTGGTATACGGTATGGCGGAAAAGACGGTACTGGAAGTGGCCCGCCGGTTGGATTCCGGTGAAAAACTCGCAGGAATCCGGGGAACTTGCTGGTTCGCGTCCAGTGCAGACCCCATGCCCGGGGACGTGGAGTTGCCTTCCCACGAGGACGCGGCTTCCTCGCCGGAAGCTTTTCTTCGAATGACCAGGCTTCTGGAGGAGAACCAGAATCCATGGAACGCCGCCAGACTCCTGCAGCGGTCGGACACAAGAACCCTGGTGGTGGAACCGCCCGCCTTTCCTCTCACCGGCGAGGAACTGGACGCGGTCTACGCCCTGCCGTTCACCGGAATGCCCCATCCATCAACCGGCGGAGACATTCCAGCCTGGCGGATGATCCGGCACTCCATAACTGTCGTGAGGGGATGCCCGGGGGGGTGCACCTTCTGCGCCCTGGGATTCCACCAGGGCAGATTCGTCACCTCGAGGAGCGGAGAATCGGTGCTGAATGAAGCCCGGAGGCTTGTCGACCAGAACCCCGGCGGTCTGGTGGTCAGCGACCTGGGAGGCCCGACCGCCAACGTGTACGGCCTCGGTTGCGGCAACCCGGAAGCCATGCGGGCGTGCCGGCGCCCTTCATGCCTGTATCCCGATATTTGCAGGTGGTTCGACACCGACCACTCCCGCTACGTGCGGCTGCTCGGAGAGGTGTCGGATCTGCCCGGGGTGACCCGGGTGCTGGTGTCCAGCGGTGTGAGACACGACCTGGCACTCCGGGATCCCGCTTTCATGAAAGTCCTGGTGGAGAGGCACGTTCCGGGGCATCTGAAGATTGCTCCCGAGCACACCGAGGACGATGTCCTGAAACTGATGCGCAAGCCCGGAGGCGAACTGTGGTCCCGGTTCTGCCGGGAGTTCCGATCCCTGTCCGCCGCGGCAGGGAAGGAGCAGTACCTGCTTCCCTACATAATAGCGGCCTTTCCTGGATGCACCATGGAACACATGACCCGGTGCCGAGGAAAGCTCGCGGCGACCGGCGCCCTGCCCAGGCAGGTGCAGGTTTTTCTTCCCACCCCCATGACCGTGGCGGCGGCCATGTACTGCACCGGGCTCGACTACTTCACCGGGGAACCCCTGAGGGTTCCCAGAAGGCCGTCGGAGAAATCGGCCCAGAAGGAGGCTGTGCTGGGGGTCAGTTCCAGCGCAGGGCCGCGAACACCCCGAGGGCGCAGTGAAAACCGACATCCGAAGCCAGACGGACCCCGATCCCGATCCGCCGGAAACGGATCAGCGAGACAGCCCGGAAAAGCCCCTCCGCTGCGAAAACAGTGAAGAAAAGCATCGCCCGGGGATTGTTGGGCGGATCCTGAAGTTCTCCGGAGCGCAGCACCGCCGACGCGTCCCTGGTGAGGCCGCAGAGAAGGCAGGGCTGTCCGGTCAGGGCCAGTTGCCTGCAGACCGTTAGTTCCGGGCACATTCCGGATATGGCCGGCGCCGCCAGGGGCACCAGAAGGCAGTATGCCAGAAGCCCGGCGACGGTGGCGTTGAAGATCGAGTAGACTCTCAGTATTTCAGCAGCCCCGAAGTAAGGTCTCCCGCGGCGAATATCAGCGTGTAACCGGCGATGAACAGGATCGCCAGTCCGTTCAGGATGATCCCCGCCATGGCGACGCCGGTGGGCTGGTCGTTCTCCCTCTTCCTGTTGTAGCTCACCAGACCCAGCACCAGCCCGAGTATCGCCGGGGCCAGGGCCAGCCAGCTGCAGCACGGAATGAACCCCAGGATCGCCGAGACCACACCTATGATCAGTGATGCCACGTCCATTCCCCACCCCTTTCCATCAGAGCTTTTCGGTGTTCGGAACTCCGATTTCGACCAGTTTTCTTCTGTCTGCGGCTACGCAGACTACCGCCCCTCGGGATTCCCTCGCCACGACTTTCGAGGCCCGTCGAAGGGAATCGGCATCCACCTCCAGAAGCCTTTTCCAGACCTTTCCGTGATACTCCCTGTCCATTCCGGTGAAGAACGAAGCCGTTGCGGTCAACGGGGCCCGGGCGGGCCTCACCAGGGGATCGACCCTCTGGAGGGTCGAGAACACGGCTCCCCGGACGGTTTTCTCGTCCAGATCCAGATGCTTCTCCGGGTCGCCCAGTATTTCAAGCGCGGCCGACATGCTCTCAATCGGCGACGGGTCGCGGTAGGTGCTGAAGGCCAGCAGGCCGGGGCTTGCCCAGGATGAAACCCCGTAGGCTCCGATTCTCCCACGGATCCTGTTCCACAACGGACCGTTTCCCAGAATGGTCATCAATACCAGAAGGGGTTCGAACAGGGGGTCGGAGGGCTCCCTTCCCGGAAAGGCTCCGGCCAGGGAGGCGACCTCCGAGTCGGTGATGATCCCCCGGTAGCCCGGCCGTACCGCTCTCGGGAAGGATGCCGGTGAGAAGGGACGCCGGGTTCCGGGAAGTCTGTCCAGGAAGCTTGTGACCGTCTGGAGCGCCTCTTCGGGCCCGGTCCAGGCCAGGGCCACCGGGGCCTCCAGTCTCAGCCGGTCCCATATCTCCATGAGCCTGCGGGAGAGAACCGAGGGTTTTCCGGCGGCGAGCCTGCAGGTAGTCCGGGCCATGGGCATCCCCTTCAGCAGCCGTACCACCTCCATGCCGTTCCGGAGTTCCGACATGGCCTCGAGCCCGGCGAACCCGCCGGCGCTCTCCACGAACCTGGCCCTGATCCCGCTCTCCACCTCCCTGCCCAGTTCCGCCACCCGGGCAACATCATCCAGGGCAGGAGAGAGAATCCGGGCTGCCAGCAGGCTCAGAAGTCCGGAAAGGTCGCCCTCAAGGCACGATACGTTGAAGGATACCACCGGGATTGCCGTTCCCGGGGATGCCAGGGGTTCATAGACCGCAACTCCCGCGGCGATGCCTCCGGAGCACGCCGTTTCCCGGCGGGAGACCTCCTGGTAGGACATACCCCCGGCTCCGGTTCCCGTTACGGTCTCCACCGCAAGCTGCGCCAGGGGCATATCGCCGGGGGAGAGGCCGCCGACTCCCAGGGAGAGGTTAAGATGGCACACCCCGTTGGTGAAACCAGGCACCGTTATCAGATGTACCCCCGGGGCCCTCTCCTCACGGCTGTACTCGAGGAACGAGGGTTCCCGGGGAATGTCCCTGATGCAAAGCGATGGAAGCGACGCCGCCGCCTCGGGAGTATCGGGGGTTTCCTGGCGGGTCTTCAGGGATATCGACTGAAGCCTCAGAGATTCCAGACCGCCCGGGTCCAGTCTCTCCCCCTCCCTCTCCGCGGCTTTCTCCCTTCTCCTGCCGAGCCTTCGGAAATGGGCGGGATCGGGGTAGAAGACCGCGTCCACCCGTCCATCGTTGTCCAGCAGATAGCGCCGGATCATCCCTTCCATGCAGCGGGGATCCCGGTCCAGCATCGTGTGGAGACGGGCCAGATGGCTCTCCTCTTCCAATTCGTCCAGCGGATTCCTGCCGTGGGTCCAGGCCTTGGCGGCGGCGCCGAGGATACCGTGGGCCCACCTCTGGCTTATCCGGCGCAGGAGCAGCTCCTTCCTGTGAAGGAAGCCCCTGGTGTCCTCTGGATTCAACCCTTCTGCGCACCGCCTGAGGGTCTGATCCACCAGTCGGAAGACATCTTCCGATCTCTCCCGCTCCACCCCCCTGAGCCCCGTGGTGAAAGTGGGTCTGGCTATGTCGCAGTCGTAACCGGAGGGACCGAGACCCGTTCCCAGACCGCTTCCCACCAGGGCGTCCTTAAGGGGGGCGGCGTCGCCCTCCAGAAGCACGTCGTCCAGCAGGGACACGGCCAGCGACTCCACGGGGTCATCGCCCCGGTCCATCAGCCATGCTCTGAGCACCGT
This sequence comes from uncultured bacterium, assembly GCA_964607515.1. GTDB lineage: Bacteria > Fermentibacterota > Fermentibacteria > Fermentibacterales > JCC-6 > UBA6080. The sequence goes on from CAZSKU010000012.1 coordinate 47,006, forward strand.
GCACCCGGCTTTCCTTGAGCCCGGTACCGGAAACTCCCCTCTGACGGGTCCGACGAACCCTGGCTCCGTGATAATCTCGGCAGAGGAGGGGGTCGGTTGGAACCCCCGGAGCCTTTCCCCGAGGAACCCGGTCACCTCGTCCCCCGGGATATCCGCCATGACCAGGAGACAGCAGTTGCCCGGGTGATAGTGCCTTTCATGGAAATTCACGAAGGCTTCGTAGGTCAGCCCGGGAATCCGGTCCGGTTCTCCCCCGGAGCAGTGTCCGTAGGTGGTGCCTGGAAAAAGAAGGGCCCTCAACCTTCTTTCCAGGTAGTCGTCGGGATCCGAGTACGCCCCGCGCATTTCGTTGTAGACAACCCCCATCCTGGCTGTCCGGCCGTCCTCCAGGAAGTCCAGCCGGTGCCCTTCCTGAAGGAAAGAAGACCGTTCCAGAAGGGGGTGGAACACCGCGTCCATGTAGACGTCAACCAGGTTGAAGAAATCCCTGGTGATGAGACTGGCGCAGGGGTACACCGTCCTGTCGTCGTAGGTCACGGCGTTGATATAGGTGGCCATGCTGGTCTTCACGAGTTCCATGAAAGGGTCCTTCAACGGGAACCTGGCGGACCCGCACAGAACGCAGTGCTCCAGGATGTGCGGTACTCCGGTGCTGTCTTCGGGCGGAGTTCTGAAAACCGCGGCGAAAAGTTTCTCGCGGTCTCCCGGGCATCTGAAGAATGCCAGTTCCGCCCCCGAAGGTTCATGGACCGCCCGGATCGCATCGCTGCGGATGCCGGGCATGAAGCGTCGCTCCAGGAGCCGGAAGCCTCCCGCCAGGCTGATGTCCCTTTCGCTTGTCATGGTGCGGCCTTTCCGGTTCTATGGCGAACGGTGAATATAGCCCGGGCGCCTTCGGGGTGGATAAGGGGCCCGTCAGGAATTAGATTGGCGCCAGGATCAGCGAAATGAAAACGAAACACATTGCAGTGTCCGCCTCTCTCAGAAAAGCCGGTAAAACAATGCTGGCCCAGGGGCTAATCCGTCGCGCCTCCTCTTCCGGTCTGGTGTGCGGATATGTGAAGCTGAGGCGGAGGATGAACTCCCGGCCGGAGGTGTATCCCGGTCCAGGCACGTCCGGTTCGGACACCCACCGCTGTTCCGTGCCGGGGGCATCCTTCACCGCCCTGGTGGAGTATGGATCGCCGGATCAACTGGACGACCTCTTTCCCGAGTGGCTTCAGCGGTGCGATCTTGTGGTGTGGGAAACCAACAGCGCGGTGGAACTCCTGGACCCCGATGTACTGGTTTTCATTGATATGGAAGGCACAGGATCCGGAAAGAATCCCGAGCTGGCCCTCCGTGCCGATCTCGTGGTGGAGGCCCCCCTCACGGAGGAACCCGGGGCGGTCCTGTGCGACCTCGTGCTGGAGCTGGCAGGCTTTCCGGGAATCAGGGCCGTTTCCACCGGCTTCAAATGCTGGCTGCGCACCGCCCGGGGACCGGTCCTGGGAACGGGCATAGCCCGGCTTCTCGGCCACATCGCCGAGTCCGGCAGCATCAGCTCGGGCTCCCGGCTGGCGGGGATATCGTACCGGAGGGCGTGGACGCTGCTCTCCCGGGCCGAAGCCAATCTCGGAGCCCGGCTGGTGACCAGAACCAGGGGAGGCAGGGACAGCGGCGGCAGCAGGTTGACCCTTCTGGCGCAGCGGCTGATCAAAGATTTCAAGATCCTGGAGGAGACCCTCCAGAAGACCCGAATGGATGTGGAGGAGAAGTGATTTCCTTTGAAAAGGCCCTCGAAACGGTGCTTGCCCGGTCACTGAACCCGGGCCGTGAAGAGGTGGAGCTTTCCGCGGCGGTGGGAAGGGTGCTGGCGGAGGATGTCATCTCGGACATCGCCATGCCTCCCTTCGACAGGAGCGCCGTGGACGGTTTCGCTCTGACAGGCGAAGGAACGGCATTCCTACTGGCGGAAGAGATTGCCGCGGGACCCGGGACTCCTCCGCCGCTTGCGCCCGGCACCGCGGCGCCCATCATGACCGGAGCTCCGGTTCCGGAAGGGGCCGACCGGGTTGTCATGCGCGAGGACACGGCTGTCGCGGGGAACAGAATGACGGTGAACAGGCCGGTTCTTAGGGGGGCCAACGTTTGCCGGCGGGGCGAGGATATGCGGGAGGGCGGCATGGTCCGGGCTTCCGGAGATCCTGTCACCCCCGCCGCAGCCGGTGTCTGCGCCATGGCCGGAAGGACGTCCCTGCGGGTGTATCGCAGGCCGTCGGTGGCGTTGATCACGACCGGCGACGAGGTCATCGAGCCTGCCATGGTTCCCGGCCCCGGTCAGGTCCGCAACGCCAATGCGGTCCTGGGTGTCTCCGCCCTGTCCGCAGCAGGGTTCGGTTCCCTTCGCGCCATCCATTCCAACGACTCTCCCGCAGCGCTGCGGAATGCGGTGGAGGATGCCCTCGGCAGCGCCGACCTGTTGCTGGCCGCTGGAGGGGTCTCTCTGGGCTCCCGGGATTTCGTTCCCGTCGTGATGGAAGAAGCCGGTTTCGAGTTTCTTTTCAGGGAGGTGGCCCAGAAGCCCGGCAAACCCCTCTGCTTCGCGATCACAGCGGAAAAGGCCTTCTTCGGTCTTCCCGGGAATCCCGTCAGCGTTCTTGTGGCCCTGGAGGAGTTCGTCATTCCGTATCTGAGGAAATCCTCGGGTTTTGCCCATTTCATTAAGACGACCTATCGGGGGGTCCTTACCGACAACGTCAGGTGCAGGCCCGGCAGGTCCAACATCTTCAGGGCGGTGTGCCGCCCGGGTCCGGACGGCTTTCTTGTAACCGTCCCGGAAAGCCACGGTTCCGGCGACCTGATGAGCGCCGCCGGGGCCAACTGCCTGGTCCGGTTTCCGGCGGATTCCACCGGGGCGGCCGCCGGGGACCCGGTTCGTTTTTCCTTTATGTCGTCGGTCTTCGGGGAGTCGGTTTTCTCGTGACATCGGCGGTCCGGAGGCAACCCGACTACCTGCGCCTCTCGGTCACGGATCGGTGCAACCTCCGGTGCATCTACTGCATGCCTCCGGGGGGAGTGCCCGAGGTGGCCCACGGCGACCTTCTGACCCTCGAGCAGACGGCCCGGCTGGTATGGACCATTCATGGGGTGCTGGGGCTCAGGAAGGTAAGGATCACCGGCGGAGAGCCCCTGGTGAGGAAGGGTGTGGCCGGCCTGATTTCCATCCTTCCCCGGGACCCGGAGATTGCCATGACCACCAACGGCATGCTGTTGTGCGAACGTGTCGAGGAGCTGGCTGTGAACGGGCTTTCCCGGGTCAACGTGAGCCTCGACAGTCTCAGGGACGACGTCCTGAGGATGATCACCCGGCGGGAAGCCAGTCTGGAGGCCGTTGAAAGGGGGATACGGTGCGCCCAGAGGGCGGGGCTCGCACCGGTGAAGGTGAATTGCGTGGTCCTGAGGGGTATAAACGACGGCGAGCTGGCCCGGATGGTGGAATGGGGGGCCCGGATGGGGGTCCACGTGAGGTTCATCGAACACATGCCCCTGGCGGAGGGCGACCCGGTTCGGGAAACCGTGTTCCGGGATGAGATAGCCGAACTGGCGGGGGGAGGCTTTCCGGAGGGAGTGTCAGGCACCGAGGAGACCTGGACGAGGGGGGACGGATTGAGTTTTGGCGTTATCTCCCCCGTCTCGGGAAACCTCTGCAGGGAGTGCCGGAGGGTTAGGCTCACCGCCCAGGGGGTTTTCATGCCATGTCTTTCAGGCGTCGGGAAGGTTGACCTGAAGCCTCTGGTCCTATCCGGCGCCGGGCGGGAGGAAATCGAAAGGGCGGTGACTGAGGCGGTGAACAGGAAGCCTGAGCGGGGGGACTGCCGATCCCTGCCCATGTGGAGCATAGGAGGATGACCATGCCGGAGAACGGGCTTCATTTCGACGATTCGGGCAGACCCAGAATGGTGGACGTGACAGGGAAGGGGGTTACCGCCCGAACCGCGTCGGCCCGGGGTGAGATTATTCTGGGGCGGGCGGCGATGGAGGCCCTCGGGGCTCCCACGAAAGGGCCGGTGGAAACGACCGCGGCCATCGCAGGCATACAGGCCGCCAAGAGAACCTGGGAACTCATTCCCCTCTGCCATCCCCTTCCTCTGGACAAGGTCGACGTCCGTTTTCAGATTGAGGCTGATTCACTGGTATGCACATGCTCGGTGAAGGGTGAAGCCAGGACCGGCTACGAGATGGAAGCCCTCACCGGAGTTACCGTGGCGCTTCTCACCGTGTACGACATGCTGAAAGCCGTGGACCGGGATATGGTTATCATGGGTGTGAGGCTGGTTTCGAAGACCGGCGGGAAGAGCGGAGACTGGAGGCGCTCCGAATGAGTCCGTCCGGAACCTCCTTTTCGGTGCTTACCGTGAGTGATTCCTGTTCGGCGGGGGAGAGGGAAGACCTGAGCGGTCCCGAAATAGTCCGCATTCTTTCCTGTGCAGGGTACTCTCCGGTGGAGCTGGCGGTGGTTCCCGACGGCATCGAGCCCGTATCCGAAGCCCTGTCCAGGCTGTGCAAAGACGCATCCCTGGTGCTCACCACCGGCGGCACGGGTTTCTCCCCCAGGGACTTCACCCCCGAAGCCACCGCGTCGGTTTGTGAACGGCTGGTCCCTGGAATACCCGAAATGCTTCGGGCCAGGTCAGCCATGAAGACTCCCGCCGCCTGGCTGGGGCGCGGATGCGCCGGGATCAGGGGCGAAACCCTGGTGGTCAACCTGCCGGGAAGCGTGAAGGCCGTCGGAGAGTGTCTCGAGTTCCTGCTTCCCCTGCTTCCCCACGCCCTGGAAATCCTCCGGGGCATGGCCGGACGCTGCGGGGGCTGAGAGCTTGTCTTTCATCGTCACAGATTTTATGTATTTGAACAGACGGTCAGTGATGATGGAGGCAGGCATTGGCTTTTCTACCGGTCGCTACCCTTCGAATACTGCTGATTCTGGGAGTTCACAGGATATCCAACCAGTGGATGGAACTGGTGGTGACCGACGACTGCTCCCGGGGCTGTCCGGGATCGGTCATGTCCCTGGTGGACCTGACATCCGGGATAGACCTGGTAACCCCGGGGCAGGAATTCTCCGCGGTAACGCTGGGCGATTGCAGACCCATGCCTGGAGAAGTGTACTTCACGGATTCCACAGCGGTCTTCGTATCCCCTGGCATTTCAGGGCCGTCGGGGAACGTGCCGGTTTCGGTCAGCATCTCTTACACCCTTGTGGAAAGAGATCTGGAGATCGTCTACCGCCTGCAGTTCCTGCAGGACGTGGAATTGACGGAACCTCTGGAGGCCGTCTTCGGCATTCGAGGCTGGGAGCAGGTTTTCATCGAGAACCAGACCGGTCCGGACGACTCCTTCCCCCTTGACGGCAGCACGGGATTCCAGCGATTCAGCGGAAGCCAGATCGTCCGGCTGTCCGGAGGAACGAAACCCGGGACGATGTTCCTCTTTCCCATCGTGCCCAAGGGGATATTCCGGATAGAAGACTCCGGATGTCCGGAGATCGGCCTCCTCTTCTTCGACACCGACCTTCCCAGGGAGAACTGCCAGGGGCCGGTCCTTCACTCGCTTGTGCCCGGCGGCGAGTCCAGGGAGTACTTCGCGAAGATCATCCTCGACCCCGGGTTCCGGCCCGTCTTCGTGGGGAATCACCCGGACGGGTACGAGCGAACCGCCTCCTGGATGATGGACGAACTCCCGTTCATCCATCCTGAGCAGGGCTACATCTGGGGATATTCCGAGACGCCGGACGGTCCCGAACCGGTCTCCGCGTCCATGATCAGGCTTCTCGAGGAGCATCCGGGGCTGAAGATGGACTGGCTGATCCTTCCCGACGCTATTCTCACACCCAACCGCGACTCAGCCTGGGCGGAACCCGGCTGGGAATGGAGCTGGTCCCACTGGCACTGTACCTGGCGCATCTGCACCGAGGCCCCCGCGGAATACGTGCAGTGGCTCCGGAACATTCAGAGCCACGTGTACCCGTGGTCCGAAAGGATCACCATGGGGTGCCACGGATACCACCACACACCCAATGCCGATTCATCCTTCGGGGAGTTCCACGAGTTCATAACCTACGAGCCCTGGGAGCACCAGGAGAGGCTGTCCATGGCCATGGCGGACATCGCCGCGATGGGGCTGGATACGAACATGGTGAACGTGATCCGATTCCCCGGCCACAGAACTTCCCTCAGCGGGTTGTGGTCGGTGATAGATCACGGATTCGTCTTCTACTGCAACGGCTTCAGACCCTACGACTGCTTCGCCGGGGAGCAGTTCTGGAACCAGTGGATAACAATGTTCCAGACTCCCCGGGGTAGAATATGGGGTTCGAACACCGTCTGGTGGGCCGACATGGGGCAGTCCTACCTGTACGATTTCCTCAGTGTCGTAATGGATCGGGGGAAGTTCGGTCTGCTTGGAACGCACCCGATCGGCATGCTGGCTGGAGGAGAGGACCCCGAGGCCTACCACAGGATAGACAGCGTCCTGACGTCCCTGGAGGAGGACTACCCCCATTTCGGCTGGCTGCTGCCCATCGAGTATGGATCACATCTCGAGGCCTGCTACAACATATCCGTCCGGGGTGTCCGCAACCACGGCGGAATCCTGAGAATGGCGCTCGACGGCGAAATCCCACAAGGTCTCACCTTCTGTGCCCTCCTCGATCCGCGGGACGTGGTGGAACTGGTCACCCTGGACGGTCTACCGCTGGACTGGGAGGTGAGGGACGGATGCCGGCTCTTCGCAGTGTCGAACCGGCGGGATCCCGGAGAGCATCTTCTGGAGATCCGGCTGAATCCGGAGAGGTTCGACAATCCCGATTACTCGGCTGCATCGCTGATCTCCGTGAATCCCTCTTTATCCGGGAATCTCCGGATCGGAGTGCTCGGCGGACCGCCGTCGGAACCGGTGCCCGTCAGGGTTTTCGATCTGGCGGGAAGGATGGTGTTCAGCGGCGACGTGGACATGAGTTCCGGAAGGGCTTCCATTCGGGTCCCGGGAGGCCTTCCCTCCGGGGTTTACGCGGTCAGGGCGGTCATAGCCGGCAGCCCCTGCTCCGCGGAGGCGGTGCTGCTGCGCTGATCAGTCCCGGCTGCCGTTTATCTCCTTCCACACCTCCACCAGCCCCTCCTCCCCGGGTTCCTGGCTCCAGCGCCTGTTCACGAAAAGGTTCACCATCCTGTTGTTGGATGAGGTGGTCTGAGCCTCTATCCGTCTGGCTCCCCAGTCCCTGGCTATCTTCTCGCAGAAGTCCGTGAGGATTCCCCCGAGGCCCATGTTCTGCCAGGGGTCGCCCACCAGAACCGCGTACTCGGCGGTTTCCATTCCCGGATCCGCCACCAGCCTTCCCACTCCGAGGAGCTTTCTGGCGCCGTCGTGTTCCAGCTCCGCCACGATTGCCAGTTCCCTGTCATAGTCTATGTAGCAGTGTCTGACAGCCGCCTCGTGGGTTGCCCAGTGGTAGAAGAACCTGAACCTGGAGTAGATGGATTCCCGGGAGCAGGAGCCCAGCAGCTCCAGCCACATGGGTTCGTCCTCCGGGCGGATCGGCCGCAGGAGCACCCGGGTGCCGTCCTTCATGACCGCGGTTTCCACGAACTCTTCCGGATAGGGCCGCAGCGCCAGGTGACCGAAGGGTTTTCCGGGTACTGCGCCGGGGTCCACCAGTGCCCTGGCGTCCAGGGCAAGAGCGCCGTTTTCATCGACCAGCAGCGGGTTGATGTCCATCTCCCTGATCGCCGGGTTGTCGCTGGCGATGTAGGAGAGCCTCATCACGGTGGTGACAAGGGCGTCCATGTCCACCCCGGGCCTTCCCCGGTAGCCCTTCAGCAGAGGCAGTATTCGAAGCTGCTCCAGCATCCGCATCACCAGGGTCTCGTTCAGCGGCGGGAACCCCAGGGCCCTGTCTTCAAGGATCTCCGCGTTGACCCCCCCGGCTCCCAGCATGATCACCGAACCGAACACCGGATCCCGCTTGAAGCCCGCTATCATCTCCACACCCTGGAAGACGTTGGCCATCTTCTGCACCGTAACCCCCCGGATAAGCGCTCCCGGCTTCCATTCCGCAGCCCTCTTCACGATCCTGTCGAAAGCCGTCCTCACCTGAAGGTGGTCTTCGAGGTTCAGCTCCACGCCGCCCGCCTCGGATTTGTGCGTGATGTCCGGGGAATCGAGCTTCAGCACCACCGGGTATCCCGTTTTCTCCGCGGCGGCCACCGCATCGTCAGGCCCCTTCGCAGGCACCGGCAGGGTGGAGGAAATCCCGTAGAACTCGAGGATACGCTTGGAGTCGGTCTCCGATAGCATTTTCGTGTTCTGCGCGGGAAGACCGTCGAGGAAAGCTGAAGCTTTGCCGCGGCCTTCCGAAAGATCGAGCCTGATGTCCCGGGGAGTCTGGTGAAGGGATTCTAGGTTGCGGGAATAACTCACCAGAGTCATGAAAGCTTCGACGGCCTGTTCAGGGGTGTCGTAGACCGGAATACCGCACTCAGCAAGTATCCTGGCTCCCTCCCTGACCGTCTCTCCCCCCATCCAGGCCGCCAGAACGGGCTTCCTTGAGCTTTCCGAGAGCTTGCCAATGGATTTAGCGACACCGTCGGGTTTTGTCATGGCCTGGGGTGTAAGGATCACCAGCAGCGCGTCCACCCCCTTGTCCGCCAGAACCAGAGAGGATGCCTTCTCATAGCGCTTCGTGTTGGCGTCACCCAGGATGTCCACCGGGTTCCCGCCGGACCAGAAGCCCGGAAGGCACTCGTCCAGTGCGGACACGGTCTCTCCGGACAACTCCGCAAGCGACCCGTTTCCCGCCATGAGCGCGTCCACCGCCATCACACCGGGACCTCCGGCATTGGACACTATTCCCAGCCTTGGTCCCTTTGGAATCCTCTTTCGCCCGATGAGTTCGGCGCATCCGAATATTCCGCCCACGTTAAGCACCCGGGCCATGCCCGCCCGGGAGAAGGCCGCGTCGTACACCGAATCCTCCGAGACCATGGCCCCCGTATGGGAAGCGGCCACGGCGGCGGATCTGGGAAAACGGCCCGCCTTGTACACGATGATGGGTTTTGTTCTGGCGAACGCCCTGGAGGCGGTCATGAACCTTCTGGCCCTGGTCACCGATTCCACGTAGAGGATTATGGATTCGGTGGACTCGTCTTCGCCGAAGTAGTCAATCAGGTCGGCGAAATCAACATCCAGGGCATTTCCCACCGAGACGAAGGCCGAGAAGCCGATTTTTTCCTGCCTGGCCCAGTCCAGCACCGAGGTGCACAGTGCGCCGGACTGGCTGATGAAGGCCACGCTTCCCTTTTCAGGCATGGCGGGGGCGAAGCTGGCGTTGAGGTTCGCCGAAGGGACTATGACCCCCAGGCAGTTGGGCCCAAGCACCCTCATCTCAGGATTGTCCCTGAGTATGCCCTCCAGGTTCCGCTGCATGGCAGCCCCTTCGGGCCCTGATTCCCCGAAGCCGGCGGACATGATGATGACGCCTCTGACGCCGGCCGCGGCACACTCCCTCAGGATGCCCTCCACCTCGCCCGCCGGGGAACACACCGTCACCAGGTCGGGAGTTCTGGGAAGGGACCCGATGGATGGGTAGCATGGAACCCCCAGGACCGCTTCGCTGCCGGGATTCACAGGGTACACCACACCCCGGAAGGCGCTCCCCACCAGGTTCCTCAAAACCCTCCCCCCGACGCTGTTGGGGTTGATGGTGACTCCGGTGATGGCGATTCTCGTGGGTTTCAGAATGCTGTCCAGACCGTGAACGTTCATGCTTGATGCCTCCGGTGGAGCGGAACTATTCCGATTAAGGGAATACACTGGTTCCTTTGCCGGAAATATGTTCACACCTGTTGCCCGGGGAGGTATGTCATCTGAAACGGAACATTGCATCGAGCCGGGAGTCCGCCCCCAAGATGCTGCTCCTGTTGGCTGCCGCGGTATGGGGGCTGGCCTTCACCGCACAGAGGGCCGGAATGGAGCACATGGGTCCCCTGGCGTTCAACGGATTGCGGTTCCTGCTGGGCTCCCTGGTGCTGATTCCGTTCTTCCGGTCGGGAGTGACCCGGAGGATTCTTCGACCCTCCCTTGCCGCGGGCCTCCTGCTGTTTTGCGGCGCCTCACTTCAACAGTGGGGAATAGTTCACACCACCGCCTCCAGGGCGGGATTCATAACAGGGCTGTACATCGTGTTCGTGCCACTGATAGGAGCCCTCCAAGGCGACCGCGAGCCCGCGACCGCGTGGGCGGGATTCTGGGTGTCTCTCGCGGGGCTTTACCTTCTGAGTTTCAGGGGGGGGTTCGGAGCGGTGAATCCGGGCGATGTGCTGGTCCTTTTGGGGGCATTGGCCTGGGCCTTTCACGTCCGCCTCATCGGATCCCTGGCGGGTTCCCATCCGCCGGGAAGCCTTGCCCTCTGCCAGTTCGCCGTGTGCGGCCTTCTCAGTCTCCTTTCGGCGGTGGCGGCGGGAGAGTCGTTCCGGGGCGTCCCGCGGACCCTGCTTCCCCTGGGCTACAGTGGATTTTTGTCGGTGGGCCTTGCCTTCACCCTCCAGGTGTTCGGCCAGAAACGGGTCAGACCTTCAGCCGCCGGCTCCATCATGGCTCTGGAGTCGGTCTTCGCCGCCCTGGGAGGGTGGCTGGTGCTGGGGGAATCGTTCACCTCCGTCGAGGCAGCCGGGTGCTTCCTGATGTTCTCTGGAACCCTTCTGGCTGCGGGAGGTTCGGGCTCCCCTCATTGACCGCGGCCCCCTGCACTCTTATTCATGCTCGAAGCGCCGGGAGGCCTGATAGTTGAAACTGCTCTGCACCGCCGATCTTCACCTGGGAAGAAGCATACCCCTTCCAGAGGATGTTTCCCAGGATGCCCATGGTCCTTCCAGGGCTTGGCGGCTCATCTGCGACATTGCGGTGGACGAGAGGGTGGATGCCCTGCTAATAGCCGGGGACGCCATAGATTCGGAGAAGAGTTACGCCGAGGGCATGGCGGTATTCCGGAACGGTCTCAGAAGGCTCCAGACTGCGGGCGTCCCGGTGATCCTGACCGCCGGCAACCATGACTGGAACCTCCTGGCCGAGGCAGCCATGGGCTTTCCCGGGGTTGTTCCCCTTGGTCTCTCCGGACGCTGGGAAACCCATTCGCTTGGCGACGTGACAATCCTGGGATGGTCCTTTCCCGGAAGACATCACAGGGAGTCGCCCATGACGGGCTTCCCGGATATCCTTCCGGAAAAGACGGTCGGCCTTCTCCACTGCGACCTGGACTCCGGGGGCGGTCTCTACGCGCCGGTTAGGACCGGTGAGCTGGAGTCCAGGCCCGTAGCCAAATGGGTGCTCGGCCACATGCACTCCCCTCTGGACACGGACAGGCTTTTCTACCCCGGTTCGCCGCTGGGTCTCAACGCCGGGGAGACCGGGCCGAGAAGCGTGGTGATGCTGGACACCGATATGATGAGCTGCCGAAGGATTCCCATGGCGGTGCTGGAGTGGAAGCTGGTTTCCATCACCGAAGACGACCTTCTGGATCCCGAAGAGCGGATTTCCTCCGCGGTGGAGCGGGTTCTCGGCGCCGAGGCGGGATCCGTGCTCACGGGATTCAGGGTTCTTTTCCAGGGAAGAACCGCCAGAAGCAGGGATTTCAGGAAGGCCGCAGCCTCCCTGGACAACGCCGCTTTTCCCGGCTTTTTTATCCAGCAGGCCATTGATGAGACGAAACCTCTGCTGGATATCGCGGCTCTGGCGGAGGGAAAGAAGATGAGTTCGCTGTTGGCGGCGGAGGTGCTGGCCATGGATCCCCGGAGTGAGGACTACTCCGTGGGTGTAGAACTGCTGGAGGAACTCCTGGAGCGGGAGCGGGGATTTGAGGATTAGGAGCCTGCGGATCGTCACAATGCCCGGGTTCCCTTTGAACGGGCCCGTGCTCGAGGATCTGAGCCAGGGCATGAACGTGGTGATCGGGGCCAACGGGGCAGGGAAAACCACCCTGGCCCTGGCGGTGAGGTGGCTGCTGTGGCCTGCTACGGCTGGCAGGGGCGCGCCTCGCGTGGTTTCCGCCCAGACCTACGACAACATTCCCCTGGAGATCAACCAGAGCCACCGGGAAGGCCAGGACAAGTTGAAGCTTCCTCCCGACAGCCATGCCGACTGCTTCACCATAACCGCTGACGACCTGTTCGACGGGGGAACGGCATCCTTTGCAGACAGAGTGAAGCAGGCCATCACCGGGCAGGTCTCGGTGGACTCCCTGTACCGGAAAGAGGATGGTTCCCGGGCTCTGGAGACCGAACTGGCGGGATTCCGCAAGGACTACGAGAACAGAGCTCGGGAGATCGAGGGGAAACACGGGCTTATCTCCCGGCTGCCGGAGCTGCGCGAGAAACTGACCGAGGGTAGAAAGGCGGAGCAGAGGCTGGTTCTCCTCAGGGAAGCCCTGGAGTTGCGGGAGATAGATGTCCGGCTGGCATCCATGAAGGGAATGGAGAACACCGCGCCCACAGACCTGGGAAATGCCCAGAGGCTCAGGAAAGAGATCAACGCCCTCAAGGCCGGCATTGCCGAACTGGATCGGCAGTCGGAGAAATGTCTGCAGAATATCGAGGAGACGGGTCTGAACGAGGTGCCCGACACTCTGGGCGAGATCAGGGCGCTGCTTGAAAATGTCAAGGCGTCGGCCCGGAAGAAGAGTGATCTGGAGGAGAGCCTCGCCGGGCTCCTTCGAGTCCTGGAGGGGGTACCCGACAATGCCGGGCTGGAGGATCTGGACAAAGTCCTCTCCTCGGTGCTGGAACACGAGAAGATTCTTGAGAGGATACGGGAACTCGGAAGCCGGAAGGCGGCACTTGAGGAAACCCTCGGGGATGTCCGGGTGGAGGAGTTGGAAAGGGGGAGAAGCCTCCTGATCCGATGGCTGACCCAGAGGGAGCACAGGGATCTGATTATTCCGGCGGGGCTTCTCACGGTGGCGGTTCTTCTGCTGCTGGGAGGCGACACGCGCCTGGCCGTCCTGGCCCTGGTCCTGTTTGCATGGTCTTTGCTGGCCCCGGTGGTGCAGATGAAGCTGCTCCAGGGGAAATACCGGAAGACAGGGCTGCAGGAGCCGTCGTTCTGGGCAGGCAGGGATGTGATCGGTTTGGTGAGAGCCTTGGAGACAACGATGGGCGATCATCGGTCTCTTGTGGAAACCGGCAGGGATATGGCCCGGCTGCAGGAGGAGGCCGACGACCTTCGGCAGCGCAGTCTGGGAATCCGCGAGAAGACGGGGGTGAACTCGGCCTTGGGCATGGAGATGCTGGTGGACAGGATGAAACGGTCCGGCGAGGTGGACGTCCTGAAGGGCAGGCTCGAGAAGGTGGACGCCGGGCTGAGGGACGACCTCCTGAGGCTGGGGGAGCTGCTCGGTGCATGGAATGTTCCGCCTCCCGACAGTGTCCAGCAGGCGGCGGGAGGCGTTGAGGCGCTGGAGGAGAGAGTCCGGATCTACATTCAGGAGGAGTCATCCCTTAAAAGCCTTCGCAGGGAGGCTGAAGCATCCCGCAGGAGACTTGCCGACCTGGAGGTCGAAATGGGAGGGATATTCTCCAGGAACGGCTTGGAGACAGGGGATTTCGACTCGCTGAAGGAGAGGGACGGAAAGCTCAATTCCTATCTTTACCTGGTCCAGAGGCGAGACTCGATGAAAAAACATGGTGAAGGCGTCCTGTGTCCGCCGGAATCCCTGGAGGAGGAGATTCGAGCGGCGGAGGAAATGGCGGCCACCTTGGACGATACCCGGGAGAAAGTCACCCTGGCCATGGACGCCGAGAGGAAAATGGTGCAATCGGTGGAACTGGTGGATATCCTTTCCCGGATTGCACAGGCGGAGCGCAAGCTTGAGGCCAGGAACGCCGCCAACCGGAGAGTTCGAATACGCAACAGACTTCTTGACGCTGTGAAGAGGAAGTACCAGGTGGAAATCCAGCCGCCGGTGGTGAACCGGGCGTCGAGTCTGCTATCCCGTTTCACCGGGAACCGCTACAGCTTGAACCCGGTAGGGCTGGAAGACGAGGACATCTCGGCACTGGACTCGGAAACCGGAGCGGCGCTGCCCCTGGAGCACCTTTCCCGGGGAACCAGAATGCAGCTTCTGCTGGCCCTGAAAATCGCTTTCGCCGAACTGGTTGAGGCCGGTGACAGGCTTCCGATTATTCTCGACGAAGTGCTGGCGAATTCTGACCTGGAACGGTTCAGGGAGGTAACCCTGGCCATGGTGGAACTGGTTCGCCAGGGCAGGCAGATCTTCTATCTCACATGCCAGGAGCCCGACGCATCCCTGATTCGGCAGGTCTTCAAGGAGTCCGGAGATATTGCGGTGAAGGTCATCCGTATAGACCGCGCAAGCCCCGGGGCATGGCCCGACTACACGGGGCTGATAGAGAGCGTCCCCCAGCCCGGCGGGCTCTCCTACGACCGGTACGTCCGGCTGCTGGAACCGCCGGGTGTCGTACGGGGGATGAGTCCCGGCGGGATTCATCCCGCCTGGGTTCTCCACCGTACGGATACCCTGCACAGGCTTCTCATGGCCGGGCTGAACAGCCTGGGTAAAGCCTTTGCCTCCGGCACTTCCGTTCTGGACGCAAAAGAAGCCCGGGAACTGGAACAGGCCAGACTGGTTGCGGAGAGGGTTCTTTCCCTTTATACCCGGGGGAGGCCTGAACCATTGACCAGGAAGACCCTGGAGGAATCACCCGTGGGACGATCCAGACTTCTGGACGATGTGTGGTCCCTTTCCGCGAGAGTCGGGCATCACCCGGCGAGGCTTCTGGAGGAACTCAGGCAGAAGGGGGTGCCCGGTTTTCGCTCCGCTCTCGTGGACGAGTTCGAGGAATTCCTTCAGGCACATGGGTATTTGTGCCGGGAACAGCCTATTTCCAGGGAGGAAGCCCGGCTTCATGTTCTGGAATCGGCTGAGGGGGATCCGGAGCGTGTCCGGACGATCTTCGAGAGGTTGTGGGATTCACTGGAAAGTTCCGGCAGACCAGGGAGTCGTGGGTTGCAGGCATGAACCGGCTGCGACTCATCGTGCCTGCGATTGCCCGGGGCGCGCCTCTTTAGCCCAGTATCGGCGCCTGTTGGGGTCTCAACCGCTGCAACCTCGACTTTGCTTTTCCGGAGGCCATTGGTTATAAGGGGATTCCATAAGCAGTACTCCGGAGTCGTAGGAAGGCCTGCATTGGTAAAAGCAATGAAAAACAACAGATTACGTAAGTTAGTTGACTTTGTTTACTCCGTCCCCCTGCTGTTCTTAGCGGGGCTGGCCCAGGCCGGAAACGTCTTCGTCACCGAATACGAGTATCAGGCGGATCTGACGGTGCTGCCCGTGGAGTACGAGTATCAGGCCGACCTCAACGTTCTGGTGGTGGACTACGAGTACCAGGCCGACGGCGAGGACGGGCTCTGGTACTACTGCGACTACGAGTACCAGGCCGATGTCCTGGTGTACTTCTGCGAGTACGAGTACCAGGCGGATCTGAAGGTACTGTTCGTGGAATACGAGTACCAGGCGGGCTGGAACTGCGGCCATCCCTGGCAGGAAAGGCTCCACTGACTTGAACCGCGGGGAGCCCTTCGAGTACTCCGGCCTTTCGGAAAGGGCGGAGGAGCTGCTGGGCAGCCAGGAGGGTCCGGGGCTCGACTTCAAGGAATCGGTAGGAGCCCTGTCGGCTGACGATCTGGTGGCCTTCGCCAACACCGAGGCCGGCGGAGTGATCCTTCTCGGGGTCAGAGAACTCCGGGACTCCAGAGGAATGCAGGCTGCCGAGGTTGTCGGCTGCGAGGTCGGGGACAAGGCCAAGCTGAATATCCTGGGTAAGGCCGAGAGCTGCGTACCCCCGGTGGAAGTATGGGTGATCCTGGAGAACGGCGATGGCGGGAAGCCATTCTACCGTGTGGAGATTCCCCCCGGCCGGAACCGGCCATACTGCACCAGCGGCGGCACTTACAAGATCCGGGGAGACGCAAGGAACGAGGCCCTCACTCCGGACAAGCTTCTCTCCCTGTTCCTTGAGACCGAGAACGCCAGGTTCGTCAACCGTTTCAGGGAGGCGGCATCGGACCTGGAGGAGGGGCTGCTGGAAATCAAGCGCAAACTCCTCAGCGAGATGGGAGACATCTACCGCCAGGTGGACAGCCTGAGGGCAGGGCTGGAGCGGGGAGGGTATTCTACTCCCCCGGGGGTTGACAAAAAGTAAAACAGATATATCATTGTGGCAATTCCACTATACCACATAGATGAAAGGAATTGCCAAAATGAACGAAGAGAGAATGAAAGTCCTTGAGATGGTGGCCGACGGCACCATTTCCGCGGAAGATGCCGCAAAGCTTCTGGACGCCCTGAACGACGGTGGTTCCAGAACCATGTTCCGCCCCCCTCTCACGCCAAAGCATCCCCGGCATGAGCGTCCGTTCCACGGGATCTTCCATGTGATGGGCGGCGTCATGGGCGACGTGATGAAGGAGATGAGGTCGGGTCTGCTACGGGAAGAGGTTCCCGATGACGCCGTCGAGACCGACTGTCTGGACGAGAAGCTTCCTGACGGGACGGCGTTGGTGGTCAGGAGCGTCGGCGGACTCATAGGCGGCGGAGGCGAAAGCGTTACGGTAACCCGGAGCGCCGGGGGCAATCTGGTTGTAAAAGCTCCTGAGGGCGGAAAGCTGAAGGTCTCCAGGGGTGAGAAGGAGATCAGCATCTACATCGCAGAGGGCGAAACCCTTCTGGAAATCCCCGATAATGCGGAGTCTCTGAACGTGAGAATCAAGGGCGGCGGCATCTCCGCCTCCGATCTGCCCTGTCCCTTCAAGGCCTCCACCATGGGCGGCTCGGTGAGTGTTGCCAGGCCTTCCACACACTTCTCGGTGAAAACCATGGGCGGGAATCTGGACCTGACCATGGACGACCGGTGGAGCGGATCCTCCAAGGCGAAGACCATGGGGGGCGGAGTCACGGTGGTCCTGTTGAAAGGTTTCAAAGGCAAGGTAGACGCATCAACCATGGGGGGAACCGTTGAAGCCTCCGGAGTCACCGTCCTGGAGGACAGATCGTCCAACGGATCGTCCCGGAAGACCGTCTCTGCCGGAGATCAGGAGAGCGACTCCCTGCTGGTGGTGAAAACCATGGGCGGCGGTGTAGTGATCCGGGCGGGCGGAGATGTGTAACACTCCCGCGCCCACCAACTGTCCTTCCTGTGGTGAGGGTCTGACGGTGGTAAGACTGGAGTGCCCGAAATGCGGAACCCAGGTTTCCGGGAAGTACAGGCTCTGTCCGATCTGTTCGCTTACCGGCGAGGGCAGGAAGCTGTTCAACCTGTTCCTGGAATACAGGGGGAACCTGAAGGCCGTTCAGAGAAGCCTCGGAGTCTCCTACCCCACCGCCCGGGCCAGGGTGGAGGAGCTGTTCCGGGAGCTGAGCGGCGGCGAGAGACACCCCATGGATGTGCTGGACGATCTTCACAGCGGAGAGATCGGTGTGGAAGAGGCGCTGGAACTCCTGAAGGGGGTTTCGGCACAGCGGGAAGGGTGACGTACGTCATGAAGAGCGGGCTGCTTCTCGGGATGACTCTGTTTCTGTGGGCATCGTGTTCAATGACCCTGGGTGACGATCTTCTGGAGGAACGTCATGAAAGCCGCCTCCTCAGGGAAGGAGCGCGGCTCTCCATCGGCAATCTTAACGGAGACGTCACCATCATGCCCTGGGACGGCGACCAGGTGTCGGTTACCATGTCCATCTACGGCAGCGCCTCCCGGGGGATTCCCGAGGGATTCTCCGTGGAGACCGCCTTCACCGAATCATCGCTGACATACCAGGTAAGGTATCCTTCGGGGGTGATCAACATGTCGGTGAAATTCATGATACTGGTTCCCGAGGGGCTCTCCCTTCAGACCGAGGTCGAGACCAGCAACGGAAACATCTCCGTGGAGGGACCCCATACCGTCGCCCTGGAAACCGCCAACGGAAACATCTCCGTGGAGGGAGCCGTCGGCGGCGAGGGAGCTGAGACCGTCAACGGGAACATCAGCGCCTCCTTCTCCTCGGTCACCGACGGGATGAACCTCGAGACGGTAAACGGAGGCATCCATGCCACGATTCCCGGTGAAGCGGGATTCTCAGCGGAAACCGTGAACGGATCCGTGACCTTCCAGGGCTTCTCCCCGTCGTCCTCCCGAAGGACGTCCGTACGGGCTGACGGGGCGATGACCGTAGAGATGGAGACGGTGAACGGAAACATCACCGTGGAGGCAATCTAGGCGTATACCTTCTCGTTGTGCCGGTTCTTCGGAGGGCGGTTGCGGGCATCCGTTGCAGGAAATGCTGAAAATCATATATTTGCCCGCAGGAGCGGAGAAATCCGCACGTTCGGGGTGGGCGTCGTAATCGATGCCGAATGGTAGCGGTTCGACGGTTGGACGTTTCCTGACCGGGCGTGGCAGTAACCACGCGGGGGATCAATCGAACAAGGAGGAGAAATGAGAAAGGCACTCACCGTTCTCGTGATGTTCGCGGTCGCTGCCTTCGCCAGCGACCCGAGGCTGATGGTTCTCGGGGGCGACGCCAGGCTCATGCTTGACGACTACCTCGAGATGTGGGCTTATCCCGGAGTTATCGGCGACTATGAGTTCGTAACCGGAAGCAGCGAGACCGGCGGAGACGTCACCGACGGATGGTTCGGCATCACCAAGAACTTCGGCGATCAGACCTTCGGCCTGACCATCAACCACAACGACTACATGCACGAATTCCTCTACAGCCCGGGCGCCTGGGGCATGATTCTCTCCATCGACTACCACAAGTTCACCAACGAGGAGGAGAACTACCAGAAGGAGATGGGCGTCGGCGTTGCCTGGGGAACCGAGATCGCCCTCTTCGGCGACTACACCGACCTTGCTCTGGGCGTCGGCTATGACAAGACCAGCGTCGACATCGAGGAGATCAACCCCTACATGAGCAACATGAACCTCGGTGCCTCTCTGAGGGGTCATCAGGACGGCTTCATGAACCTCTTCCCCATCATCAGCGTCGGCTTCAACCAGCAGGGCGACGGCAACGATGAAGAGGACTACAGCACCACCACGATCAACTTCGACTTCGGGGCCGGCCACAACCACATGATCGCCCCCAAGACCAACCTTGTGGCGGGCGTGTTCGCGGGCGTATCCAGCATGAGCTACGGGGGCGACTACGAGGACGTAGACTCCCAGCTCTGGATCACAATTCCCAGGATCACCGGCGGGGTTGAGCAGCATATCGGCAAATGGCTCGTCTTCAGGGCCGGCGCCGTGAGCAACACCCGGTACTGGTCCTCGGGCGACAGCAACTCCATGCAGACCAGCTTCAACACCAACTTCGGCGTGGGTCTCAAGTGGGACAACTTCATCCTCGATGCCACCATCAGCGAGGGGTTCCTGCACGACGGTCCCTACATGATCGGCGGAGACAGCAACGGCTTCATGGGCGAAGTGGCCGCCACCTACAGCTTCTAGCCTTTTCCGGAAGAAGGGCGCCGGGGGAACCCGGCGCCCTTTCCTTTGCAGGGCCAGGTCAGACCTGATGCAGCCGGACGTTCCTGTGGGCCAGGTGGTCAACCACCTGTTCGAAGCAGGACGACTTCAGACCGATGTCCTCCGGGAAGATGACTCCGGGGTCCGGAAGACTGCCGGACCCGAGCAGTTCCACTCCGGCGGTGCATGTGAAGCCGGTGGTCCTGGCCATGGAACTGGTGCGGGATTTCTCGCAGTACCTGTCGAAGAGCCTCCAGGTGAGCCGGTCGTCGTGGCCCACGGCCTCGACCGCCATCACCGTAAGGTCCCTGTCTCCGGGTTTCATCCTCCAGGTGTCCATGAGCAACCGCGAGGTCAGTTCCATGGGAGAGAGTTCAACTCCTCCCCGGAAACGGACCTTGTCGGTGGACAGGAAGCCCGTCTCCCTGAGAAGGAGAACCGCGTCCCGGTGGCCGGGGTAACGAATGGTTCGTTCCTCCATGAAGGGAACCTGTTCCCTGTACCTTAGAAGCGAACGCAGCCCGTCGGTGAGAAAATCCTCCAGGGTTCCCACCTCCGGGAAATCCAGCACCTCCGGTTCCGACAGGGCCGGAAGGGCCACCACCTTTCCCTCCCGGACGATCCTTGCGGGTCTGGTGTACTCCTCCAGGACGTCCACCGGGGAGAAGGGCGCCAGGTATTGCCATGGCAGTTTTCTCTCCAGGGGAAGCCCGCCGACCCGGCAACGAAAGCTTTTCATGGAGCCCATGGCGGAGAGCGCCCTGCCGAAGAGCATGTTGCTGAGCCCCGGAGCCAGCCCCATGTCCACGATACACCTGACGCCGTGCTCCCTGGCGAACTCGTCCAGGTTGACCGGATCCTCGGGCATGAAGGAGATGTCCACCATGTCCACACCGGCGTGAATTGCCTGTTCGAGCACGGAAAACCCCATCCAACCGGGCAGGGCGTTTATCCCCACATCGGCCCCCGAAAGAACCCCCGCAGCCGCTCCTGGAAGGGAGAGGTTGACCTTGACGGTCTCGATGTTCGATATGCCGGAAACCTTCTTCAGCGCCTCCTCCGAGTCATCGAACACCTTCACCCTGCGACCCGAGGCGGCGAGATCCCTGGCGATGGCGCTTCCCACCATGCCGCAACCCAGAACCCTGGCTTCGCGCATTCTGCCTCCTTCTCCGCGCGTCTTTATACAGCGGTAAGAGATTCATCGGGGAAGCGTCCGTCAACCTCCTCGCTCCTTGACCTTCGACTTTCCGTTGGATATGCAAGCGCCATGGAATCCGCCGTCCAGGTTCTTCGCAAGGCCGCGCCTGCAGTGGCTCTGGGGCTCCTTCTGACCCCGCTGGTGTTCGTCATGCTGGGAACCGCCCTGTCCGGTTTTCCAGATCTGGCGGTGGAGGGGGACCTGGCCATGCTGGAGATGGCCACCGGGAATGCCGCCGCCGGCAGAACCCTTCTGGGCCCCTACTCCCGTTACGGTTTTCACCATCCCGGGCCGGCGTACCTTTTTCTAAGAATGCCCGCCCTTTGGCTTACCGGAGGGTCTTCCTCCGGGTCGTACCTTACCGTGCCCGCGATCATGGGGGTGTGTATGGCCGCGGCTTTCCTGGCGGTGCGAAGGTTCGGAAAAACCTTCGCCGCAGCAGCCTTCTGCCTGATCGTCGGGCTGTACCTGGTGGGAGTGCCCTGGGTCGTGTGGCTTCGGGATTGGAACCCCTTCGTGATCATTTCGCCCTTCCTGCTTTACGTGGTTTCCTGCGCCGCGGTGGCATCCGGGGGCCGGGAGTGGATTCCCGCGGCGGTGTTGAGCGGGTCTTTCGCCGCTCAGACCCATCTGGGAGGAGCCCCTGTTGTAGCCGCTCTGGCGGTGTTCACCCTGCCGGCGGCTCTCAGGAAACCGTCACAGGGGGCTCCGAGCCGCTTTCTCGTGGGAGGGGCGGTTCTGGCGGTGGCGTTGTGGCTTCCGGTCTTGATGGAGGAGCTGGGAACGGGAGAGGGCAACCTTTGCAGGATTCTCAGGTTTTTCAGGGATGTTCCCCCGGATGCCGGGATCAAGGTGGCCCTCAGGGAATGGTCAGGAGCCCTTATGGCGTCCGAGAGCCGGTTGATGTTCCCCGCGCTGCTGCGGGCCCGGGGGATTCTCATGGAGGCGATTCTGGTCGCTGCTTTGGTAAAAGTCGTGGCGCTGGCCCTGGTCGCCGCGCTTCTTCCGCGAAAGCATGAAACGGCCTTCGCCAGGGCGTTGGCCCTGGTCACGCTCGTCTCCGTGATCTTCATGTTCCTGGGCGCCCTTCAACTCCGGGGCGAGCCCCACGGATACCTTTTCACCTGGTATTCCGTGGTGTCGCCCCTTTTCTGGCTTACCCTGGCGTGTTCTCTCCCCCTGTTTCTCCCGGGAGCGAAGAGGCTGTTCGGGGTTCTCACCCTGGCGGTGATGTCGGCCGCGGCTCTTCCCCCAGCATGGATAATCCGAAGCATCAGTACTCACGGGGGGCAACCCTTCGATCCCCTGGAGTACTCCGATAACCGGGTGGAAAGCCTGTCCAGGGGGCTCGAAACCTTCCTCCATGAAAGGCCGGGGGAGGCCTGGATACTCGAGCCGCGCCCCGGGGAGCTGTGGCCTGTCTCCGCTGGTCTTGTGCATGTTCTCTTCCGTAGGGGTTTCGACATCCACCCGGACCCCCTTCTCAGCGGTCTTCTGGGGGTGGAGGCGCCGGCCCGGGCGGAGCGTCTGGTCCTGGCGGAGGAAGGCTCCGGAGAGGCTGCCGGCCTGACGGTGGTGGCCGCCGGGAGCGGCCTGGTGTCGGGGCTGCCACGGGAAGGGGAGGTAGGGCGTTTTGAAGACTGATTCCCCAGGAAAAACCGCACGTGCCGTAATGTTCTGCTTTGCGATACTGCTCGAGGCCCTTCTTGTCCTGGCTTCCATGCGCCTATGCGGCGGCGACCTGGTGTACAGCCTGGACGATGCCTACATTCACCTGAGCGTCAGCGAGCAGATAGCCCGGGGGGGATACGGAATCAACCCGGGCGAGTTCAGCGCGCCCTCCTCCTCGATCCTTTGGGATTTCCTTCTGGCTCCCTTCGCCGGGTCTCCTGTTCACGAATTCGTTCCTATGCTGCTGAATTTCGCTGCTCTACTCTGGTCGGTGGAACTGCTTCGCAGACTCGCAGGGGCGCTTCTTCCGGGCGCAGGGCCGTGGGTGGTCTCCATGGCCGCCCTTTGGTTTGCCTTGGGGCTGAACCTGTTCGGTCTGGTACTCACCGGCATGGAGCACAACCTGCAGGTCTCCCTGACCCTGGCGGTGCTGCTGGGGGTCATCAGGACATCGGGTGGCGCAAAGGTTGGCCGGGGGACCGTGGCGGCGATGATACTGGGACCCATGGTCAGGTACGAGCTGCTGGCGGTGACCGTGGCGGCGTCGGTGGTGATCTTCCTCGTGGGGCGCCGCAGGACCGCTGTTACGGTCACCGCCGCGGCACTGGCCGTCCCGGCGGCTTTTTCGGTGTTTCTCATTTCCGGGGGTCTGCCCCCCCTTCCCGCCTCGGTGCTTACGAAGCTCGCTGAAGGCGGGTTCAGCGGAGGTCTGGCGGGTTCCCTGCTGGCGAGGGCGAGGAACCTGGTTTCGGACATGGACGGTTTAAGGCTGGCGTTCCTGCTGGCTCTGGCCCCGGCGGCTCTGGTTCTCAGCCGGGACAGGGAATCCCGTCTGGTAGTGCTTTTCGGTCTGCTGACCGGCGGAGCGCACATGCTGCTCGGCAGGTACGGCTGGTTCGGAAGGTATCACATCTACACCCTGGCGGCGCTCATCCCTTCGCTGGCGTGGCCTTTCCGGGACCGACTCCGCCGGATAGCGTCCACCTGGGGGGCGACTGGCGGGTTGGTCCTCATTCTGCTTCCCCTGACGATCTTTCTGCTTCCCGAAATCGCGGTGACCCTGAAGACCCCTCTGGCTTCCCGGGTGATTCATCTTCAGCATGGCGTCATGCGAAGCATCGCACTGTCATACGGTGACCGGGTGGCGGTCAACGACATCGGGTGGGTTTCCTACGGGAACCCGGACCATGTGCTGGACCTGTGGGGGCTGGCCAGCGAGGAATCCCGCAGACACTGCCTGGAGCGGGGCACCGGTTGGATGGGGGAGATGGTGGACAGAGACGGCGCCGGGCTTGTGATGATCTACGCAGACCTTTTCGAAGGCGAAATACCACCGGAGTGGACCATGGTGGCGGCCCTCGGCATGAACGGCCCGGTGGTGGTGGGTTTCCCGGTGGTGCACGTCTTCGTCACTCCCGCAGGTGATCCGCACCGGATAATCGAGGTGCTGAACACCGTCTCGGAGAGGCTGCCCGAAGGAGCCTGCCTCAAAGTACACCCGGTGGAGGAGGCGGTCGCCCGCTGATGTTTCGGCAAGCCCCTCTCCGGAGCGGAAGGTCAGCTGAGAATCGCCCTGCTGCAGGGCGAATGACGGTGATAGAAGACGGGAGGCGTTCGATATGGATTCCCCGGCTGAAGCGAAGCTGCTGACCGGGCTGAAACAGCCACCCCTTAACACCACTCTGATGGGAGTGCTCCACGGGGCGGCCGGATTCCTGGGCGTGAACCCGGAAGCGCCGATGCTGTTCGGGCTCTCGGGCCATGCTTTTCTGATAAACATCCACAGGATGCTCTGTCCCAGCGGTCCGTACTGCTGGAACCGGGAGAAGGTAGAACCCCTCCTGGAGAACATCGGCATCAGGATCACCGATCTGGGTTTCTTCGGTCCGGATTCCACTCGGGAACAGCGAGGGGAGCTGGAAGGACGGATTCGCGCCTACCTGGACAGGGGCATCCCCTGCGCCCTTCTCAACATGGAGAACCAGCTCATCACCGGTTACGACCGGGATGGCTTCCTCGTGGCCCAGCCATGGGCGCCGGCCTGCGACTTTCCTCCGGGAAGGCTTGCCTTCGGATCCTGGAAGGAGTTCGGAGACGAGGTTCACGCCAGTTTCTACGCCCTCGAGAAGACACGCCCCGCCCCCCTGAGATCCGCAATCTCGGACAGCCTTGAATATGCCGTGGACCTTTGGATGCGCCCCGGAGGGCACTCATTCCCCGGCTACGGCATCGGTCCTGCAGCTTACGACAACTGGATAGCGGCAGTTCCAGGAGAAGGCTCGGGCCACGGCAACTGGTGGAACGCCGCGGTCTGGAGCGAGTGCCGCGGCATGGCGGCGGAGTTTTTCAAGAAGGTCGGGGAGATCTTCCCGGCCCATGTAAATGCCACGGAAAGGCTTCACCACCTCTACGCGGCAATCGCCGGCAACCTGGAGAAGGCCGGCGATAAATCCATGCCCGCGGAAGAGAAAGTCGAAGTTCTCAGGCGAACCAAGGAGATGGAGGAAGAGGCCGTGTCGGCGATAACCCTTTTTGGGGAAGCGCTTGGGTGAGCCGTGGCCGACGAGAGTGCTCTCTGACAAGCCATTCCACGGTTGAAAACACCTTCCACCTGGTAACTCAGTCAGGTCAATCCGCCCGGTGTAAGCCTGGATTCCGAAGGCTGGACAACAGCCGTAGGAGAACCCATACTGGCCGGAGAAGGTCTGCTGCGGTATAGTATGAGCCGAACCA
>CAZSKU010000013.1:0-62467 GCA_964607515.1 uncultured bacterium
CTCAACACCGGCGGGCGGTTCCGCGGCGGGCTGTGCCTGCTCGATGTCCGTCGCGAAGATTGCCGACAGGGCATCCTCAACACCGGCGGGCGGTTCCGCGGCGAGATCCTCCTCCTCGGTGTCCGTCGCGCCCACCGCCGAAAGGTCGGCCTCCTCCTGCACCGGGGGCTCCTCCATCGGCGGCTCTTCTCCGGCTGCAGGCGGTTCGGTGGTCAGAGGGAGTTCCGGTTCAGGTTCAGGCTCAGGCTCGGGTTCAGGCGCCGAGAACAGCGAAGCGAAGTCCACCGGGCTTTCTCCGGCGGAATCCTGCTCCCCCGAGCCGAAAACGACTTCGATTCCCGAGGGTTTGCTGTCGTTCAGGGGCTGGGCAAGATCAGCCGCCTGTCGGAAAATGTCCGAAAGGTCTTCCTTGGGGGATGACCCGGTGTCGGAAGACTGGGATCCGAAGATTGCGTCCAGGTCCAGGGCGGGTTTCGGCTCCTCCTTCTTTTTCTCGTCACCTGCGGAAATGCCCATGTTGGAGAGCAGTTCCGACACACCCTCATCGCTGGGCTTTCCATTCATACCCATGTCCTCCAGAAGTTTGTCGACTCCCGCGGCCTCCCCGGCGAACACATCTTCGGACCCGGGAAGATCCGGAAACACCTGGGCCCCGTCGGCCACGGGAACGCCCTCTTCCTGGGGCCTTTCGTGGGCCGCCTTCTTGTCTATCCTGACGATCGCCGTCTGGGCGCCGTGGTGCCCCGGGTTGATCTCAGCCACAACCCTGTAGTTGTCCAGGGCGAGTTCGAAATCCCCCAGCTCCTCCAGCACCTGGCCAAGCCGGAAATGGGTGTAGATGTTGTTTATCTCCAGGGTGGACAGGGCTTCGAGCTGCTCCCGGGCCTCTTCCCACAATCCAAGACACATGCATGCGTCGGCCAGCAGACTCCTGGCCCTGGGCCTGGTGCCTATGAGATCCGTGGCTTTAAGCAGCAATTCCCGGGACTGCTCGGCAAGACCCCTTGCGAGATAGCCCTCGGCATCCCTGCAAAGGGCTTCATACGTATCGCTGGTGAAAGAATCTGCCATGCGGATCCCCCTATACTGTATTCCATCTACACTGAATTTCTTCTCACCAGCCGCAACCGGGGGACGGGCGCCGGGGCTGACCGGGCGATTCCGACGACCGCCCACGGCCCTGGCGGAGAGGGAGGGATTCGAACCCTCGAGAACGCAAGCGCCCTACACGGTTTCCAACCGTGCTCCTTCGACCGACTCGGACACCTCTCCCCAGGAAACCGGGCCTAATTCATAGGGCAGGGGACCGGAAATGTCAACGAGGAGCGAGGAGCCGGCGTTATCACGGGATCTTGCGCCAGGCGGTTGGAAAGACATATTTGCGCTTGTGCATGATTCCGGAAAAGAGGCGGTTCTTCGGTCTTGTTTTTCGTGAAACTTTCCTTTACATTCCTTACGTCATTCCGTGGTTTTCTCGCTTTGAAGGAGGTGGTTGGTGAAAAAGCTTCTTATTCCAGTTCTCCTGTTGGCGTCGGTGTCCTTCTCCGCCGACAGAACCGTTCTCTGGGAGTACTTCACCCAGACCGGTTGAGGAACCTGCTACAGCAGTTGGTCAACTGTTAAGAGCACAATTTCCCCCTACGTCGCCAGCGGCGACGTGGCTCCGCTTTACATCTTCTACAACGGCCCCTACGCCAACTCTTTCACTTCCGGCCGGTTCAGCTTCTACGGCGTAGGCGCCACCCCCACGGTGAAAATTGACGGCCTCGCCGCCGGATACAACCCTTCGCAGTACCCCGCGGCGATAGCCAGCAGGCTCGCCGTGCCCAGCTACGTTGACTTCGACATCAACATGGTCGGCGACGCCAACGGCGGAACCGGCTACTTCAGCATCACAGCGGAGCAGGACCCGGGCGTAAGCGGGCAGATCAAGGTCTGGTCCGTGGTCATCCAGGACAACTTCATCGCCGCGGGAAGCGGCTGGGGCGGCTACACCGGCATGGAAATGATGTGGATGCCCGTGGCGTGGCCCCTGGGTACCGCCGGGCAGGTCATCAGCTTCGGAGGGCCCTATCCCCAGACGGTGAACGTTATGGGCACCTACACCCTCAACCCCACCCTCCACATCTTCAACAACCTGCGGGTGGTCACCTGGGTTCAGACGGCGGCCGGCACCAGGGAAGTGCTGAACGCCAATTACATGGACCTTCCCGACACCGCCGCCGGCGTCTATGAAGACACCTTCACCCCGGTGGAGGGCTCCGCGCAGCTCTACGTGGCCCCCAATCCGGCCAGCGGCCCCTTCACGGTGACCTCGGTGGTTCCCCAGGGGCAGTCGGGCACCGTGTCCATCTACGACATCAGCGGACGGATGGTCCAGAGCTTCCCCGCCGGCGGCTCCAGCAGCGCCGACATTCAGGAGACGGGCCTCTACTTCGTCAGGCTGGTCACCAGCACCGGTCTGGTGGAGAACCGCCAGGTTGCGGTGGTGAGGTAGCCGCCTGGCTTTCGGGGGGCGTCTTCGGACGCCCCCTTTCCATTTTCAGCGAAGCCCGCACTCCAGGGCCAGGGAATGGAGTTCCGCCGTCACATCCGTCAGGGGAAGCCCCACCACGTTGAACCAGCAGCCTCTTATCTCCCTGACGAACAGACCGCCCAGCCCCTGGGCGCCGTAGGCGCCGGCCTTGTCCAGGGGCTCGCCGGACTCCACGTAGGCCCGGATCTCCATGGGCGACAAATCCCTGAAGAATACCCGGGTTTCCCTGTGAAAAAGCCTTCTGCTTTCACCCAGTAGAAGGCATACCCCGCCGAACACCGAATGCCCACGGCCGGACAGGGCCTCCAGCATCTCCGAAGCTTCCCGGGAGTCCCTGGGTTTTCCCAGGGGTTCGCCCTCCAGAAAAACCATGGTGTCGGCGCCGAGCACTGGGTTGCGGGGGTATTCGGACGCCACCGCCAATGCCTTCTTCTGCGCCCAGCCCTCCACTATGTCCCCCGGGGTTCCCCGGAAACCGTCCTCCTCGACCCCCGAGGGGCGCACGATCACCGGCACTCCGATCCCCTCCAGGAGGCTGCGCCTGCGGGGGGAGACGCTGGCCAGGACGAGAGGGGTTCTCCAGGGGTACCAGTGATTCACTTCCGACGCTCCGAAGGGGAGTCCAGCATGATGGTCACCGGCCCGCTGTTCACCAGGGATACGTCCATATGGGCGCCGAAGACCCCCTCCTCCACTATAGCGTTCATTTCACGGAGTTTTTCGACGAACACCCGGTAGAGGATGCGGGCGGTGTCGGGGGAAGCCGCGCCGACGAAGCTGGGTCTTTTCCCCTTCCGGGTGTCGGCGTGGAGGGTGAACTGGCTCACAACCATGACCGCGCCGCCGGTGTCCGCCAGGGACAGGTTCATGAGGCCGCCCCGGTCGGCAAACACCCGGAGCCCGAAGAGCTTGTCCCTCATCCAGTCCAGATCCTTCGGAGAGTCCTCCTCCCGGAAGCTCACCAGGGCCAGCAGCCCGTTGCCGATGGAGGAGACCGGGCGGCCGTCCACGGACACTGAGGCGCCGGACACCCTCTGAACCAGGGCCTTCACCGGGAGACGTCCTCCTTCAGGGCGAACACAAGCCCTGGAAACAGAGCCACCGCCAGCCCCGCCAGGGTTCCGAAGCCCAGGGGTAGCCCCGCGAGCTGCATGATCCTGGCGGTCCGAAGAAGCCCTGCACGGCATCGGATCAGGGTTCTGAGGGCGCAGCCGGCGGCCAGGAGGACCACGCCGGCCCATCTCAGGAACATGAGCCCCTGGAATACAGCCAGCCGGAGCAGGAACGAGTCCACCGCGCTTATCAGGAGCACCGTGTAGATGCCGGTCCTGTCGGAGCCCTCCAGGTCTCCGGCGGCGGACCACAGGAGGTAGACGCATACGGTCGCCAGGGAAGCCTGGAAGTCACTGTTGCGCCAGGGAAGGATTGAAAGGTCAACCATCCCGGTAAGGGCCAGGAGCGCCACCACCGCCGGGGGGATCAGGTACCTCAGGTACTTCATGGGGAAGCCTTTCAGCGGATGATGGAGAATGCCAGCCGGTGGACCCGGCCGTTCACTTCCAGCACGGCCATGTACACCCCTGAGGAGGCCGGCGAACCGGACCCGTCGAGCCCGTCCCAGTAGAAGGCCCCGCCGGGGACCGGGGCGCGGTAGGTTCCCGGGGCCAGACCGGCGGCCTTGATGGACGTCACAAGGGCGCCTTCCAGGGTGAACACCGAGAATGAGACGTTCCCGGGGGCTCCCTCCACGTCGAATCCCACGTAGACGCCTCCGAACGAGGGGTTCGGGTAGATCGAAGGCTCCAGCCCTGAAGGCCCGGGGGGGTTCACGAACATTTCCACCTCGGCGCCGCCTTCATCCAGGGCTCCTGAGACGGGAAGGGGAATCCCCCACTGCCCGTCGGCGCCGGTGACCGTGAAACCGCCGAGAAAGCCCGGCTCAACGGCGAACCACCCCATGTCGTTGGTTGCCGCCGACGCGGAGCCGCCGCCGCCCTGGACCTCCACGGAGTATCCCGCCAGGGGTTCGCCGGTGTCGGCCCGGCGCACCCTGCCTGCCACCGACCTATGCATGAGAGCCGCATGGGCGTTGATGATGCCCCAGCCGAAACCGTTGTCGGGGGAACCGGACCTGGAGGAGGTGGCCCTGAGGGCCTCGACTATCCGCATCATGGACCATTCGGGGTGGGCCTGGCTGAGCCCGGCGAAGGCGCTGGAGACGATCGGGGTGGCGAAGGAGGTGCCGTTTCCTGAAGAGTAGCCCGTGGTAAGGTTCGCGAACACGGTCATCTCACCCCGTGCGCAGCCGTCGGGCTTGATCCTGCCGTCGGCGGTGGGCCCCCGGCTGGAGAATTCGGACAAGTCGCCCAGGCTGTTCACAGACCCGGCGGCAAAGACCGAATCGCCGTCGGCGGGAGCCACCAGGGTGGTGTCACCCGGGCCATCGTTGCCCATGGCGTTCACAACCACCATCCCCCGGGAGGCTGCGATGTCCGCGGCCACCGTGGTAACGGCGGTGTTCCCGTCCAGCTGCCAGGGCTGGTACCAGTCGATGTAGCCCAGGCTGCTGCTCACCAGCAGGGCGCCCTCTCCTTCGCACCACTCCAGGCCGAACACCCAGAAGTCCTCCTCCTGGGGGTACTCGTCGCCGGTGTCCTCGGTTCTGGCCAGGATGTAATCCGCTTCCGGGGCTCCCCCCACGTAAAGGCCGGGAGCGTTCCCGGCCATAATCGAGAGGACCTTCGTGCCGTGGTCTCCAGTGCCCACCGGATCCCCCGGGGTGTACCCCACGTCCCCGTCGCTTCCGACGAAGTCCCAGGAGGCGGCGACCCTGAGGTCGGCGAAGCAGGGGTGGTCCAGCTCGAAGCCCGAGTCCAGAACCCCTATCACCACGCCTTCCCCGGTGAAGCCCCTCTCATGAAGGCCGGTCACCCCGGCCTGGGCCAGTTGTCCCAGGGAGAGGCCGTGGGGGTCTGGTTCGGACAAATGAAGCCCGGGCTGGTAGGTTGAGCGGCCCACCGGCCGGGCGGAAGCCACGAAGGGAAGCTCCAGGATCCGGGTCAGGGCTGCCTCGTCCAGGACCACGGAGCATGCGTTAAGGTATCGGGACACCCCGCGAACCTCGGCACCGGAGGTTTCCTCGACCCCGGCGACGTAGGCTGAGAAGGGCTCCAGGTCGTATTGATCGGGGGAAAGCACGCCTGCCGCTTCCCTTCGGGCTGCGGAGGGCCCCCGGGCGATGACCTCGCCGGCGGCCTCCAGGCGGCCGGGAAGGTCGGGTCCCCGGTCGGCGAAGAACACCCAGTACCGAAGGGGCGCCCCGACAAGGGAGGCGCCCCACAACAGAAGAAACGCCGGGGCGAGTCTCACCGGAAGGGCCGCGCCGGGCTCAGACTTCCGAATTGTCGATCCACTGCCAGATGTACCACTCGCCGGTGGTTGTGTCGGGCCGGCAGATGAAGTCGGCCTCTCCGGACGCCCGGTAGCCCTGCGGAGGCTGGGAGGGCCCCCCGACGCTGGTGTAGACCTTCAGGTCGAAGGTTCTCTGCAGGTAATAGCTCTCACCAGTGGGATCTCCCATCCAGGGAAACTCGGAGGTTCCGGTGAGCACCAGCTCGATCTGCTCCACGGCGTTGAACATGTTCTGGCTGAACAGGTCCTCGATGTCGTAGCCCCAGTACGTGTCTACGATGCCGTCGCCGTCGTAGTCGTCCCAGTCGGTTTCGAGCAGGTGGAACTCGAAGTCCTCCCGGAAGCAGTCCATGTATGCGTCGTGGTCCCGGTTTATGTATGCGGTCTCGAGGTTCTTCACCACTTTCCACGCGCTGTCGGCGGGCTCGTAGTAGATGGGATCTGGGGGATTATCGTCGCTTTCGGGGCTGAAGAGACAGCCGGTGAGGACGAGAAAACCCGCCACGGATGCGATCACGCCTCTTTTCGAAGCTTTCGCCATCACCTCGTATCCTTTCCTGTCACGGCACGATTCCACGGGAAAATGCCACCGGAGCAGAATCGTGTCAACCGGCCCCGGGAATATCCGGCACGGCTTCCGTGTAGAAATGTCGGGCGTTGACGCGGAGCCGGTTCAGGTGCAGTTTACCAACCGGAGGAAAACGCCTTCTGGAGGGAATATGCTGCAGTTTCTGGCTCTGGTTCTGTTGGCTCAGCCGGAGGCTTCAACGGTGGATTACGCCATTTCACTTTATGAAATGGGAGATATTCCAGGGGCCATCCTGCGTCTCGAGGAACTGGTTGAGGACGGCACCCTCTCCCTGGACGAGCAGCTCCGGGCGTGGAACCGGCTGGGAAGCGCCTACTTCGCCATGGGCAGCGTGGATGACGCCCGGTTCGCCTACTCACGGCTGCTGGCCCTGGACGTTTACTACGACCTTGGCCCCAGGGCGAATCCCAGACTCCGGGAACTCCTGGCCCGGGTTCGCGACGAATCAATGGCCACCGCCATGGTCCGGAGCGAGCCCGCAGGCGCCCTGGTCACCCTGGACGGCGACCTCATGGGGGTGACGCCGCTTCTGGTGGAGGGGCTCATGGGTGGAAGAAGCTACAGCATCAGCGTGTACCAGGTGGGTTTCGAGACCGGAAGCAGGAATTTCATAGCACAGCCCGGCCAGAGCCACAACCTTGACTTCTCCCTGCTGGCTCCCGGCACCATGACCGCGGCGGCGGACACAGCCACCCAGACAGCGGCCGTTCTGACGCCTCCTTCGGGGCAGGCTGAATCAGGCCGGCCTCCGGGGGAAACGGGGGAGCCCGAGGTTTCCGGCTCCGCCCCGGCGACCCCCAGGTCTACAGACGACCTGATTGCCGCCCTGACCCAGGGCGGGGGGGGGTTCGACATGTCCACCCTGGCCGGATCAGGCGCCTTGCAGCGTGATTCCTCCCAGGAGGAGGCGGTCTATGCCGGGTCCACGAGTTCGCGGAACCCGCTGGATTTCGCCCAGTCCGGGGTGCCGGTCAGAGCCGAGGAGAGCGTGGGGCCGGTGATGGTATTCACCGATGTGGGCCGGCTTACCCCCCAGGCCTCCTCCGGATCCTCCACCTATTCCTCCAGGTCCGCGGAAGAGGTGATGGAGGTGCTGGCCGACAAGCAGGACCAGATTCGATACATCTACAGCAAACACCTTCGGACCGACCCGCTCCTGTCCGGTTCAGTGGAGGTGGAGATGGTGATCCAGCCCAGCGGCAGGGTCACCGACGTGGCCATCCTCAGTTCGTCCACCTACAACCAGGCCTTCGAGATGGAACTCGTCCGGGCCATCGGCACCTGGAGGTTCGGAAGCGTTGACGAAAACGAAGGCCCGTTGATTCTGCAGTTCCCTTTCAATTTCCAGTAGACGGCGGTTCCCGGACGGCCGGAGGGGGTAAGGAATGTCCGACAGGGTCATGGATATGCTCCGGGAGAGCCGGGCTCTTCTGGAAGGCCACTTCAGGTACACTTCGGGAAGGCACGGAGCGGTCTATTTCGAAAAGATCCGCATAGCCGCCAGACCCGACCTGGCAATGGAACTCGGGGCCATGACCGCCGACCTCTGGAGCGACTCGCAGTTCGACCTGGTATGCGCCCCCGCATTCGGAGCCATCGTATTCGGTTTCGCAGCGGCCCACAGGATGGGGCTTTCCTTCGCCTTCCTCCAGCGGGACGGCTCCGGCGTCATGTCCGTCAGACCCGGGTTTCTTCCCCTGGTGCGGGGGGCCCGGATACTGCTGGTGGAGGACGTGGTCACCACCGGCGGCAGCGTGATGGAAACCATGGACGCCCTGAAGAGCGAGGGCGGCATGGTCCGGGGGGTATCCCTGCTGGTGGACCGCACCGGGGGCGCTTTCGATCCCGGTGTCCCCTGCAGGGCTCTGCTCAGGGTGAAGGCGGAGAGCTGGGCCCCCGACGAATGCCCGCTCTGCCGGAAGGGCGAGCCCCTCTCGGTCCCGGGCTCCTCCGGAAAGAACCCCGCTTCCGGGCCGGATCCTGATTGAAGAAACCGCTGAGCTGACGGTACAACTCAGGGGCCTTCTCCAGCATTACGTCCGGCTTCTCGAAGAAGAACTCCACCGCGCATGCGAAAAACTCAGCCGGGTTGGTGCCGGCGTAGTCCCTGAGGAACGACCTTCCTCGAAGGACCCTCTCGAACTCCCTCTGCATCACTGTCACCCAGGGACGGTAGGAACCCAGGTCCAGTTCACCGGGAACACCGTCGGGCCTGGATCCGTCCAGGACGTGGGCGAACTCGTGGTAGCCCACGTTGAACCCGTCGTTGTCCGCGTCGAAAGCACGCAGCAGATGGGGCAGGGACAGGATCACGCCGCCCTGGGAGTGCATCATCCCGGCGGCGTCGGCGTGCCCGGAACCCACAGTGTAGGTGCCGTCGCTGGCAAATGCTCCGGGGTACACCAGTATCTCCCCGAAATCGTGGAACTCCCAGGAGGGCCTGCGGAAGACGAGCCTTACGGCGGTGGCCGCCACCAGCACCCTGATCATGGGAGTTACGACGACTCCCGCCACCCCGGAGATCCTGTGCTCCCGAAGGAAAACGGCTATCTGGGTCTCGTAGTCCAGCCTCTCTTCGGGGCCGAGGGTTCCGTAGAAGGACACCCTCTCCTCCAGCACCTCGCGATAATCCCGGGGAAGCCCATCCTTCTCGATACCGAGCCGGATCCTCCTTCTTGCACGGTACTTCCCGAGAAAGATAAGGAAGGCGCCGGCCCCTGCGACCCATACCAGGGGAACAAGCCAGAGGGCCTTCCCCCGGATGAGAGGCGGCAGGGAAAGGAGAAGGCAGAGCCCGGACGTGACCAGGACCCTGCCTCTTATCCTTCCGCGGGGGTAGATCTCCACGGGCCTATCCGCTGACGAAGGTCCGCTCCACCATTATGCGCTTGAGTTCGGCCTTGAAGATGTCGCGGTCCACCAGCTCGCTGGAGAGCTCCCCCTTGGCCTGCTTCAACTGGCGCTTCTCCAGCCGGAACGACCTGAAAGCCTTCCTGTAGGCGTCCCTGGCCGCGACAAGGGCCTCTGGGGCGGCCTTCTCGTCGGCCTGAAGCTGCTCCAGGGCTTCCCTGGCCTTCTGAAAAGCGCTTCTGGCGGCCTCGGCCTCCCGGGTCTCATCGGAGACCTCCCGGCGGAACTGGCCTATCTCCTCCTCGCTGAACTTCATCTCGGCCTTTATCCTGGCCTCGAGTTCATCCAGAACCGGCACCAGGTATTCCCTGAGTTCGTTCACGTAGTCTGCGTACCTGGTGACGGTTTCCGCCAGTTTTCTGGCCTTCCTGACGTTTCCCAGCCCGTGGAGCCTGTCCTGCCAGTCGTTGAGCATGCCGAGACTCCTGCTGAGTTCCGCCCTGAGGGTGTTCTTCATGTGGATATCGGTCTTGAGCCGTCGCTCCTCGGCGGTGCGGTTGTTCATTCCATCCTCTTTCCGGGGGTTGTTCGGTTTTATCGTAATGACAACAGACAGGCGGGTTTATGCCAATCCGGAATCGTTTCGTCAAGGCTGGTCGCGGCACGACAGGACGGGATAACCCTGGACCAGCCCCCGTTCCGGCGGGAACCCCAGCCTGGCGGCGGCGGTCAGCACCGCCTCCGGGCTGTCGCCTTCCAGCTCCAGAAAAAGCCCCGACTGGAGTTCGTCCAGGCACGCCGTCACACCGCAGGGAAGCCTCCATGTCCGCCGGTGCTTCCTGTAGGAGAAGGTCTCCCGGTAGCCCAGGGCTTCCAGCAGGGCCGAAGCTTCCCGGTAGTCAATGCCGGGCCTGAACTCGTGCTCCCTTCGCCCCTTCACCCCGGCGCACTCCAGTGGCTCCTTCACGGTCAGTAGAACACCGCCGGGTTCCTCCCGCAGCCTGAGCACCACTCCCCGGGTCTTCAGGGCGCCGTCGGGGGTATCGAAAAGATGGTTCTCCTCGGGGCCCTCCCCGAGGAACTCGGCTCCGGCGACACCGAACACCTCGATGAGGTCGTCCGGTGAGTCCAGCCGGAATTTTATCTCGTACTCTTCCTTCAAGAATCCCCCAAACCTTTGACCGCCGCGGCGCCGGTGGGTAGATTCACCGGGCGCGGAGGACTAGTCTAATCGGTAAGGCAGCGGACTTGAAATCCGCCGGGCTATGCCCATCGGGGTTCGAGTCCCCGGTCCTCCGCCATTTCCACAGGGGAGGAATATGTCCGGTTCCATGTACATCGGCGACAAACAGTTCATCGTCACCGGGGACAGGGTCCTGGTGAGCCCCCCTACCCCGGGCATGCGCACCGATTCCGGTCTCTACCTTCCGGACTCGGCCCAGGAGAGCCGGAAGGTTTCCGGCGGCTGGGTCGAAGCGGTTGGCCCGGGCTACCCCCTGGCGCCGGGCAGCGATCCATCCGACTCGGAGCCCTGGAAGCCCGTGAAAGCCTCGGAGATCCGTTTCATGCCGCTGCAGGTGGAAAAGGGAGACTTCGTGCTGTACGTGCTCAGCGCCGCCTTCGAGATTCAGCTTGAGGGCTCCAGATACTTCGTTGTGCCCAACGGCTCAATTCTGGCGATCCTCAGGAACCCCCTTGACCTGGAGACCTCCCGGGAGTGAACCCCCGGATATCCACCCTCTAGAAGAGCATCCTCAACAGGCTCGTGTCGGCGATTCTCCAGCCGCTGTTCTCCCAAACCATCCTGAAGGAGACGGAACCGCCCCCCGGGTAGTCCAGAACAACCGAAGCGTCTCTCCCCTCCAGCAGGGCGTGTTCCCGTTCGGGTTCCCCCGGGTGGGTGAACTCCAGCCCTTCCACCAGTCTGCCCAGCAGTTCCTCCTCCGTGAGCCCGGCGATGTCTCCGGGGGTGATCCTGCCTCGGAACCTGGAAAGGGCGGCTTCCA
This sequence comes from uncultured bacterium, assembly GCA_964607515.1. Taxonomy (GTDB): domain Bacteria; phylum Fermentibacterota; class Fermentibacteria; order Fermentibacterales; family JCC-6; genus UBA6080. The sequence goes on from CAZSKU010000013.1 coordinate 11,393, forward strand.
GCATCTCCGGGTTTTCGGCCTCCAGCAGCCGGAGCTGTTGGAAGACCTCCCGGAATCTCTGATTGAGACTTTCCGAAAGCAGCCCCGATATCCTGGCTCCGTCGCGCCACGCCAGGGCGTCCAGGAAGTCACGGGCGGTGTCCAGTGGGTCCGCCTGGGCGCTCATGAACACAAGGAGCAGCAGACAGAGAGCTGTTCTCATTCCACGCCTCCCTCGGCCAGGGAACAGGAGATCCATGTTCTTCCCCCGCGATACGCTTCCAGATGCAGGGGACCCGGGGGCACCCTCAGCAGGTGCGGCCCCGGGGGAAGGAGCGTGGTGTGAACCGGCGGCGCTCCCTCTGCGAAAACGGATATCCACGCCTCGCCGGGAAGTTCCACCAGCAGCGCTCCGGGGGTGAGCCGGGCCCTGAACCCTCTGGCATCTCCGGCCGCTGCGTTGCTGATGAAGCATCGCCGGCTGCGCAGGGCGTCCTCCATCTGCTCGGGGCGGGATAGGGGCCGGTCCAGGAGCAGGTGGGTTCTGACCCTTGCGAAGAGGAAATCGTAGGGAAACACCGTTCTGAAGAGGATCCGGTGGCCGTGGGCATCGGCTCCGCCCACCGCGCACCCCCCCACCCGGAACCAGAGATCCACCGCCCCCGGACACGGATGCCGGACGAACCAGTCCGGCCGGGCTATCCGGCGGCGGACCGTCAGGGGCGAGACTCCCCCCTTCCAGGAACTCATCCAGTTCCACACCTCCACGCCGTCCAGAAGCGGGTGGCCGTGGAATTTCCAGGGGTAGCCGCCCAGGAAGGGAATCATGGGCCTGGTCTCCCGAGGGTGGGCCACCACGGCCAGGGCTCCCTGGGACTTCAGCGCCTCGAGCTGACCGAGTATATGCCCCCGGGGGGGCAGGCTCCGGGCGCCGAAAACCAGCAGATGGCTCTTCCTGTCCCGATGCTGCAGCTCGGCGCCCACCATCGAGAGCACCCCGCCGTGCCTTCTGCCGTGCCAGCCCCGGTCCGCCAGGGCCAGGGTGTTGTGGTCGTTGAAGCAGAGGTAGTCCAGTCCCGCCCGGTCGGCCATGTCAAGGATCTCCCCGGGGCCCAGCCTTCCGTCGGAGCAGGTGGTGTGCACATGGATTGCGCCGACCGCCTCGAAGGTCCGGGCGGCCGGCGTTTCACCGGGATTTCCGTCAGCTCCGGCGACGCTTGATCTCATCTATCAGAGCGGGAATCACCTCGAACAGGTCGCCCACGAACCCGTGGTTCGCGAAGGTGAACACCGGCGCGTCGGGATCCCGGTTCACCGCGAAAATCTCGTCCGACGACTGCATACCCACCCGGTGCTGCACCGCCCCGCTGATTCCCACCGCGATATACTTCCTGGGCTGTACCGTCTTGCCGGTCTGTCCCACCTGGCGGGGGTAGGGAATCCATCCCGAATCCACCGCTGCCCTGCTGGCTCCCACGCTGCCTCCCAGCAGCTCCGCCAGCTCATGGAGCATACCGTAGTTCTCGGGGCCCTTCATTCCCCTTCCTCCGGAAACGATGACCTCGGCTTCAGTAAGGTCCACCTCGCTTCCGCCTGTGGGAATGAACTCCAGGAGAGTGGAGCGCCCCGAGACCATGCCGTCGTCCACCGGCAGGTATTCCACAAGGACTTGTCTGGAAGGGTCCGGTTCAAGCTTCTTCATCACTCCGGGTCTGACGGTGGACATCTGGGGTCTGGTCCTGTCGCAGACTATCGTGGCCATGATGTTGCCCCCGAAGGCAGGCCTGGTCTGCATCAGGAGTTTCGTGTCCGGGTCAATGCGAAGTTCCGTGCAGTCCGCGGTCAGCCCGGTGTCAAGAATCTTCGCCACTCTTGGCATCAGGTCCCTGCCCTGGGTGGTGGCAGCGGCCAGAACTATCTCGGGCCTGTCGAATCGAACCGCCGCCGAAAGCACCGCCGCGAAAGGTTCCGTCAGGTAGTGGTCGAGACCGGGGTGCACCGCCGCCAGCACCCGGTCGGCTCCGTAGCCGGCCAGTTCACCGGGAACACCGCCTGGATCGGCGCACGCCAGAAGGGCGGTCACCCGGCGGCTTCCTCCGGAAAGCCTGCAGGCTTCCCCCAGGAGTTCCAGGGTGCTACGGTCGGGTCTGCCGTCCCGGAGTTCCGCCACCACCATGATACCGGCGTATCCCTCCATGCCGGTTCCTCCGCCGATGACATGATGAAGCACGATGGCGTCCACCGGGCAGGAGTTGACGCACATTCCGCAGAGGTTGCACGCATCGGAGACCACGGCCTTCTTTTCGACGATGGACAGGGCGCCGACAGGACATGACGGAAGGCAGGCCCTGCAGCCGACGCACTTCTCGGAAACGATTTCCAGCCTGCCAGTCATGATTGAACCTCGCTTCCCAGGAGAAGGTCGGCCATGATCGCAGCCAGCTCCCCGGGGGTTCCCCGGTGGACCCTGCCGCCGTGCCTGGCCTCGGGAGTGGCGGTGGTAACCACCTTGGTGGGGGAGCCGGAAAGCCCCGTCTCCTCCGGAGCAAGGTTCAGATCGGCGGCGCCCCAGAGAACCGGCTTGAAGGTTCTGGCCTTCATCTTTCCCCTGAGGGATGGAATCCTGGGAACGTTGGCGTCCTTGAGCACCGTCAGCACCGCGGGAAGCAGGGTCTTCAGCACCTGGACACCGTTCTCCACGTACCTTTCACAGATCACATGCCCGGCGGTCATCTCCCGCACCCGGCCCACGAAGGTCACCTGGGGCCAGTCCAGGGAGGCGGCGATTCCGGGGCCCGTCTGGGCGGTGTCCCCGTCGATGGCCTGTTTACCGCAGAATACGGCGTCCACTTTCGCAAGCTTCCTTACCGCCTCGGCGATGGTATGGCTGGTGGCCCAGGTATCGCTTCCGGCGAAGGCCCTGTCGGTGAGGAGGATGCCCTCGTCGGCACCCATGGAGATCGCCTCGGTGAGCACGGCTTCCGCCTGGGGAGGCCCCATGGTGACCACCGTCACGGTGCCTCCCAGGGTATCCCTCCACCGGAGAGCCTCCTCCAGGGCGTAGGTGTCGAAGGGGTTCAGAATGCTGGGAACTCCGTCCCTGATCAGGGTTCCCTTCTCATGGTCTATCCGAACTTCGGCGGTGTCCGGAACCTGCTTGACCGCCACGACGAACTTCAAGGACTACCTCATTCCCGCGGCGGTTTCCCGGACCAGGGCCGCGGCGATCACCAGCCGCTGGATCTGGTTGGTGCCCTCGTAGATCTGGGTTATCTTGGCGTCACGCATCATCTTCTCTACGGGGTACTCCTTCATGTATCCGTAGCCCCCGAGGATCTGCACGGCGTCCGTGGTTACCTTCATGGCCACGTCGCTGGCGAACACCTTTGCCATGGCGGATTCCTTCTCGAAACGGGATCCTCCGGCGTCTATCATGCGGGCCACCGAGTAGGTCAGCGCCCGGGCCGCCTCGATGGAGGTGGCCATGTCCGCCAGCATGAACTGGATGCCCTGGAAACTGTCTATCCGCTGGCCGAACTGGCGCCTCTGGGAGGCGTACCTGAGGGCCTCGTCCAGGGCCCCCTGGGCGATCCCCACCGCCTGGGCAGCCACCCCGGGCCGGCTGTTGTCCAGGGTCTTCATGGCCACCATGAAGCCCATCCCCTCCCGGGATATCAGGTTCCCGGCGGGCACCCTGCAGTCCTCGAACACCAGTTCCCGGGTGGAACTGGCCCTGATCCCCATCTTGTCTTCCTTCTTGCCGTAGCTGAAACCCGGAGTACCCTCCTCCACGATGAATGCGCTGGCTCCCCGGGCCCCCCGGGAAGGGTCGGTCATGGCTATCACGGTGTAGATCTGGGCTTCGCCGCCGTTGGTAATCCACTGCTTGGTGCCGTTGAGGACGTAATGGTCGCCGTCGCGGACCGCCCGGGTCTTGATCCCCGCGGCGTCGCTACCCGCCTCGGACTCTGTGAGGGCGAAGGCGCACAGCTTCTCTCCCGAAGCCAGGGGCGGAAGGTACTTCATCTTCTGGTCCTCGGTTCCGAAGAGCAGAATGGGCATGGCCCCCAGGGCGTTGGCGGCGTAGGACACCGCCACTCCTCCGCATACCCTGCTGAGTTCCTCGGTGGCCACGCACAGGGCGAGGCTTCCCATGGCAGTGCCTCCGTAGGCCTCGGGAATGTAGATGGTGAATAGGTCGCTCCGGGCCAGAACGTTCATTATCTCCCGGGGAAAGCGGTTCTCTTCGTCCAGAGCCGCCCTCACCGGGCGGATGTGCTTCTCGGCGATCTCCGCGCAGATCTCCCGGATCGCTGTCAGGTCATCGCTGAGCATGTAATCCATAGGTTCATCCTCCGATTCAGGCGTTCATTGCCCGTCCGGGCAGGACCGGGGAGAATACCGCCCCTCAGTCGCCGGTGTACTTCCTGAAGGCCAGGGTCACGTTGTGCCCGCCAAAGCCCAGGGAGTTGCTCAGGGCGACCCTGATGCCCGCCTCCCGGGCGGTTCCGGGAACGTAGTCCAGAACGCAGCCCTCGCCGGGGTTCTCGTGGTTCACCGTGGGAGGCACAACCCCGTGCTTCAGGGCGAGACATGTCAGGGCGGCTTCCATGGAACCGGCGGCCCCCAGCATGTGGCCGTGGACGGATTTTGTGGAGGAAACCATCACCTTCCGGGCGTTGTCCGGGCCCAGGGCATCCATGATGGCGATGGTTTCGTTGACGTCGTTCAACTGGGTGGAGGTGCCGTGGGCGTTGATGTAGTCCACTTCCCCGGGGTTGATGCCGCCGTCTTTCATGGCGCACTGCATGGCCCTGCGGCTGCCTTCGCCGCCCTCTGCGGGCGCTGTGATATGGAAGGCGTCGCAGGTCATCCCGGCGCCCACCAGCTCCGCGAGGATTTCGGCGCCCCGGGCCCTGGCATGGTCCAGCGCCTCCAGGATGAGAACCACTCCGCCCTCGGCCATTACGAAACCGTCGCGGTCGCGGTCGAAGGGCCTGCAAGCCTGGGTCGGACGGTCGTTGAACCCTGTGGAGAGAGCCTTCAGAGCGCAGAAGCCGCCCAGGGCCATGAAGGTTATGGGGGCTTCGCTGCCGCCGGCCAGGACCACGTCGGCCCTGTCCAGCCGTATGGCGTCCAGGGCGGCGGCCATGGCATGACCGCTGCTGGCGCAGGCGGTAACGGTGCAGTAGTTGAGGGCCTTGGCGTTCAGGTCAATGGCCACCTGCCCGCACCCCATGTTCGATATCATCATGGGAACGAAGAAGGGGCTGATCCTTCTCGGCCCCCGTTCAGCAGCCACCTTCATCTGCTCCTCGAAGGTGCCTATCCCCCCCACGCCGCTGCCCACGATGACCCCGACCCTCTCCGGGACCGGGCCGAAGGCTTCCAGACCGGAGTTTCTCCAGGCGTCCATGGATGCGGCCCTTGCGAACTGGGTGAACCTGTCGCACTTTCTGGCTTCCGCCGCTCCGAAGAGGGCTGCTGGATCGAAATCCTTCACCTGCCCGGCGATCTGGCTGGTGAAATCCGAGGGATCGAAACCGGCGATACGGCTGATCCCGCTTCTTCCATTTACGGCGTTATCCCAGGCCTCTGCGGGGGTGGAGCCTATGGGGCTTCGAACACCGATGCCGGTAACTGCTACTCGTCTGTGGGACAAGATTGGTCTCCTCCGCTGTATTCAGCCCGGCGCCGCTCCTGGCAGCGGCGCCGGGACTGTCTGCCGGCAAAGAATCCCTGTTATACGGAAATGCCCTTGGCCTTCAGGAAATCAATGACTGCTCCCACGGTCTGAAGCTTGCCGGCCTCTTCATCGGAAATCTTGAGGTCGAAGGCGTCTTCGAAATCCATCATCAGTTCCACCTGGTCCAGGGAATCGGCCCCCAGGTCGGTGACGAAATGGGCCTCGGGAGTAACCTCTTCGGCCTTTACACCAAGCTTGTTCACGATGATCTCGGTTATACGGTTTTCAAGTGACATTTCATGCCCTTTCTACGTTGTAAGGCCGCCATCAACTGGAAGTACCACTCCGGTAATATACTTGGAAGAAGGACTCGCAAGGAAGGCGACGGCATCGGCTACGTCCTGGGGAAGCCCCAGGGTGCCCATGGGTATCCGCCGAAGGTAGTCGCTCCGGACTTCCTCCGGAAGCGAAGCGGTCATTTCCGTTTCGATGAATCCCGGAGCGACGACGTTGACCCTCAGACCCCTGGCGCAGACTTCCCTGCTGAGCGCCTTCGTGAACCCGATGAGACCCGCCTTGCTCGCGGCGTAGTTGGTCTGGCCGGGAGCTCCGGTGATTCCCACCACGGAGCTGATGTTGATTATCGAGGGGTTCTTCGCCCGGAGAAGGGTTCTTAGAAGGGCTCTGGTCACGTTCATGGCTCCGGTGAGATTCACCGCGAGGACCGCGTCCCACCCCGCCTGGTCCATCCTGAGAAGCAGATTGTCCCTGGTGATGCCGGCATTGTTCACCAGACAGGATATGCCCTCCAGGGACCCAGTCATCTCCGCCACCGATTCACTGACGCTCTCCGGGTCGGCAACGTTCATCACGAAACCGGAGAACCCCGATCCCAGTTCCGCCGCCGCCTTCTCGAGGGTTTCTCCGGAGATGTCGCAGCCCGCCACCCTCCAGCCGTCGGCAACCAGCCTTTTCGCAATGCACAGTCCGATTCCCCGGGCCGCCCCGGTGACCACGGCGGTCCGGGCGTCAGTCTTTATTTCCACCTCAGGACCATCCCTCCCCATGTCAGCCCGGCGCCGAAGGCCGCCAGGACCACGTTCATTCCGGGTTTCACCGTTCCTTCCCTCACCACCTCGTCCAGGGCGATGGGAATGGAGGCGCTGGACGTGTTGCCGTACTTGTGGATGTTCACGAACACCTTCTCCGGGGGAAGGCCCAGGGCTCTGGCGGTGGAATCTATGATCCTGAGGTTGGCCTGGTGGGAGATGAGGAGGTGGACGTCCTCCCGTCCGAGCCCCTCCTTTTCCAGCGCCAGCAGAGCCGAGTCGCGCATGGCCCGGACGGCGTTCTTGAATATCTCGCCGCCTTCCATGTATATGGTGTTCCTGGCCTGATCCAGCCCATCGTGGGTGAGAGGTTCACGGGAGCCGCCGGCCGGCTGTGTGAGCAGGGAACCAAGCGAACCGTCCGCCCCCCAGTGCCATCCTCCCAGAACGCCCCCGGGGCCCCGGCTGCTTACCGCCACGGCTCCGGCGCCGTCGCCGAAAAGGACACAGGTCGATCTGTCCTTCCAGTTCGTGATCTTCGTGAGGGACTCTCCGCCGATGACGAGCACCCGGTCAAGGGTCTCCGAAAGGATCAGGGCCCTGGCCTGAATGAGCCCGTAGATGAAACCGGTGCAACCCGCCTCGAAGTCGTAGCATGGAACCGGGGGCAGCCCCAGCCGGTTGGCGACCAGGGCGGCGGTGCAGGGAAACACGTAGTCCGGGGTGACCGTACCGACAATGACCGCCTGCACGTCTTCCGGTTTCCAGCCCGCGGCTTCCATGGCCCTGCCGGCGGCCTCCAGGCAAAGGTCGGAGGTGGCCTGTTCTGGAGAGGCTATCCGTCTCTCCTTGATGCCGGAACGGGTGGTGATCCATTCGTCCGTGGTGTCCACCATGCGCTCAAGGTCGGCATTCGTGAGGATTCTGGAGGGAACGTAATGGCCCGTTCCCACAATGTAAGCCTGCCTATTGTTCACTTGCCTTTTCCTTTGCGATGAGTTCAGCCATGCTGCTGTTGATCTTCCCGACGGCTCCGGCGCGATGGAAGTCCAGGGCCACCTTCAGGGCGTTCCTGATGGCATGTGAGCTGGAACTTCCGTGGGCCACGATGGAAACACCATTCAGCCCCAGAAGGGGGGCTCCGCCGTACTCTGCGGTATCGAGCTTCTTCCAGAGGTGGTTGAACGAAGGCTTCATGAAGAGGTAGCCGAACCTCGACGCCCAGTGACGTTTCATCTCGAGGTAGAGAGCTCCGCCCACCAGGGAGGTCACCGACTCGGTGAACTTCAGAAGCACGTTCCCGACGAAACCGTCGCATACCACTACGTCCGCCTCTCCCTTCAGAATGCCGTCGCCCTCCAGGTTGCCCACGAAGTTGAGCGGGGAGGCGGAGAGGAGCCCGAAGGCGCTCTGTATTGCAGGGGTGCCCTTGCTCGGTTCTGATCCCACGTTCAGCAGGGCGACCCTGGGGTTCTTCACCCCGAACACGTCGCGGCTGTAGATGCTTCCCATGTAGGCGAACCGGAGAAGCTGCTCGGGCTTGCAGTCCACGTTGGCGCCCAGGTCGAGCAGAATGGAGGGATTGTTCACCGTGGGAAGAGATCCGGCGATGGCCGGTCGCTGGATCCCCTGGATTGTTCCCAGGGCGAAAACGCTGTGGGCCATCATGGCGCCGGTGTTCCCGGGGCTCACCATGCACTGGGCGGTTCCCGACTTCTGCAGACCGGCCATCACCGCCAGGCTGCTGTCCGGCTTGTTCCGCATGGCGTGGGAAGGATGCTCGTCCATTCCCACCACCTGGGATGCGTGATGGATGGAAATGGGAAGCTTGTGCCCCCCGGCCCGGGTCAGAAGCCTGGCCAGAGTGTCGCGGTCTCCCGTCAGGATCAGCGACACCCCGGTCTGCACCGATCTGGGCATCTCGTCGAAGAACCGGACGGCCCCTTCCACCACCACGCCGGGACCGTGGTCGCCGCCCATGGCATCCAGGGCGATGACCACGTTTTCACTCAACAGGGGGCCTCCGGCAAAAGGGGAACCCGCTAATCTTCCGCGGGTTTGGTCACCATGCGGCCGTCGTAGAAGCCGCAATGCCTGCAGACCCGGTGGGGAAGCCTGGGTTCCCCGCACTGGGGGCAGTTGCTCACGGAGCCGGCCACCAGTTTCCAGTTGGCTCTCCGCTTGTCTCTCCGGGTGGCGGAGGTTCTTCTCTTAGGTACTGGCATCGTCTACTCCTTGCGGTCAAAGGCGGGGTTCAGACCCGATGGCCGCAGTCGCCCCTGTTCAGGTCGGCCCCGCACAAGCTGCATAGACCCAGGCACCCCGGTTTGCAGAGGGGCACCATGGGCATGGCAAGAATAACGGACTCGCGAACGGCTTCGAATATACTAATCCACCCGTCCCTGCGGAAGACGGGTTCCACCTCGGGGTCGTCGCACAGCTCAGGATCGTCGCTGTAGACCCTTCTGACCTCCCCCCGGACCTGTATCCGGGCGGGCTCGAGGCATCGGGAGCACTGGGCTGTGAAAATCCCGGTGAAGATCCCCTCCACCAGAACCGAGTTCCCCGAGAAGGCCACCTCCAGGGCGAGGTGCCCGGGCTCATCCCCCGGAGCGCCGTCGGGGAGGTTCCAGTCGAAGCCGTCCAGTGAAACAGCGTACTCGCCGAAGCTCCTCTTCCCATTCTCCAGGGAGTCCAGGGAGAGGGCGAGCTTCCCGGCGTCGAAGATCACCGCGGGGCTCCGAATTCCCGGGCGAGTTCCCCGGCCAGTTCCTCGCCCATCTCCGGGGAGGAGGACTGGATGTATACCCTCGCCAGGGGCTCCGTTCCGGAGAGCCGGACCAGCACCCATGAGTCGGGCCCGAGAACCAGCCTCACGCCGTCGGTTCTGTCCACCCCGAGCACCGGCCGGCCGGCGGCTTTCCTGGGATCTCCGTCCAGCCATTCCCGCTGAATCATCTCACGGGTTTCGGGGGAAAGGGGAAGGTCCAGCCTGGTGTTGCACAACCGGCCGTGGGTCTTCCAGAGCCGCTCCAGCTGGACGGCCAGCCCCTCGCCCCGGGCGCACACCATCTCCGCCGCCAATAGACACGCCAGAACACCGTCCTTCTCGGGAACATGACCTCCCACGGACATTCCGCCGGATTCCTCCCCCGCCAGGATGACCTCTTCCCGAAGCATCACAGCTCCCAGGTGCTTGAACCCCACGGGGGTGACCTTCACGGGGATGTCCCTGGCCGAGGCCACCCGGTCCAGAAGGCTGCCGGTGGTCACCGACCTCACCGCGGCGCCGGTTTTGCCGAGTCCGGCCAGGTAGTCCAGCAGCAGCGCCAGGAAGTCGTGGGGAGTTACGAAAACTCCGTTCTCGTCCACTATTCCAAACCTGTCGGCGTCTCCGTCGGTTGCCGCACCCAGGGACGCCCCGCTTCGGGCGACCTCCCGGGAGAGGTCGGACAACCCCGCCTGGTTGGGCTCGGGGTGCTCCCTTCCGGCGAATAGAGGGTCGCGCGCTCCGTTAATCACCCTGACCGCGGCGCCCAGTTCCATCAGCTTCCTGTCCAGCACTCCGCTTCCGGCGCCGCTGAAGGCATCGTACACCACCCTGAGGGAATCATGGTTCCGAAAGACCTCCGGACGGATGAAGCGGTCCAGGTCGGCCAGGTAGGGAGTGACGAAATCGGTCGGTGTGACCGAGCCGGTTCCCCCGTCCGGGGTGATTCCCTCCTGAATGAGGCTCTCGATCCTGGACGTGGCTTCCGAATCCGCGGGACCGCCGTGACGGGGGGAGAACTTGATGCCGTTGTAGAGCGGAGGGTTGTGGCTGGCCGTGAAGTTGATCACGCCCCCCAGCTTGCCCCGGATGCATCCGTGGGAGAGAACCGGGGTGGGCGCCGGCCCCCGGGAGAGGAACACGTCGAAACCGTATCCGGCCAGCCGGTGAGCCGCCGCCTGGGACAACTCAGGCGACAGGAAACGACAGTCGCCGCCCACCGCGGCTGAGCGGCGGCCGGTTTCAGCCAGGTAAGCCCCCACCGCGTCCACCACCATCATGGCCCTTTCCCAGGTGAACTCCCTGGAAATGACCCCGCGCCAGCCGGACGTGCCGAAGGCGATCCTCATCTGCCGCCGCTCCTCAGGTATTCCAGGGCGGCCAGGATGTAGGGATCCCTGGGGGCCAGGACTTCGTAGTAATGGTCCATTGGCCATTCCCGCAGGGCGATTTCCCTCAGTAGAGCCCTCTCGATGTAGTCCCTGCTGTCCCGGAACTCATCGGGGGTGAACTCGACTCCTTCCCTTTCGAGGTAGGAAAGGAACAGGCCGACCACCCGGTCGTCGGGCCAGAAATCCTGAGGGATTGAACTGGAGAGGGTGTACTCCACGGCGAACCCGAAGAAGCGACCCTCGTATTCCAGTTCAGTGACCAGCCTGCCGTCGAATTCCTCGGGCTCCACCTCAATGTCCGGAATGATCCCCCAGTCCTCCTCAGCCCCGCTCTGAAGGAAATCGTCCCTGAGGGTTCTGTCAATGCTCCTGCCCAGGGGGGTATAGTACCTGGCGGTGGTCAGTTTGACCCCGTAGCGGCCCAGCCCGGGGTATTCGCCCAGGTCGGTAAGGGACTGGACCGAGCCCTTTCCGAAGGTCCTGCTGCCCACGATGGTTGCCACGCCGTGATCCTGAAGGGCTCCGGCGAATATCTCCGAACTGCTGGCGCTGCCCCCGTCCACCAGGATGACCGTGCTCCCATGGTAGAACACGTCGTTCACCGCTCTGTAGACGTGCTCCCCAACGGCCTGGCCGCGGGTGGTGACCACGGGGCTGCCGTGGGGAAGGAACAGGTCCGCTATGCTCACCGCGGGTTCCAGAAGCCCTCCCGAATTGGCCCGGATGTCGAACACCAGGGCGTCCGCCCCCTGGTCAACAAGGTCCCGGATCGCCCCGGCGACCTCGTCGGCGGACTCCTCGGAAAACCTCGAGAGACGGATGTATCCCACCCCAGGCTCCAGCATGAACCTGGTGGTAAGAGAAGGAACGTCAATGGTGGCCCGCTCGATGGGGAATCGGAGGGTGTCCTCGACTCCGGGGCGGATCACGTCCAGGTTCACCACCGTTCCCGCTGGCCCCCGGATGAGCCCCACAGCCTGGTCCGTAGTCATGCCCGCGGTGCTGGTGCTGTCTATCAGAATGATGGCGTCTCCGGACCTCATGCCGGCCCGGTGGGCGGGAGTTCCCTCGATGGGGCTGATGACGGTGATCCAGCCCTCCCTCTCGCCCAGGGTGATCCCCACCCCCTCGAAGGAGCCTTCCAGTTGAATCCTGAGATTTTCGTACTCGTCGGGAGTCAGGAGCATGCTGTTGGGATCAAGCGACTGGAGCATCCCCTGAAGGGCGTACTCCACCAGGACCCGGCTTTCGACGGTGTCCACGTAGGCGCTCCGGGTGAGCCCGTATACGTCCAGGAACAGCTCGAGGGAGCTGGCCCGGGTGGCCGGGGTGTCGGAGGCTCCCGCGGGACTCACCGCCAGGAAGCCGCTCAGGGCCAGAACCAGGGTGCCAAGAAGCCCCGCGGCCCAGGAGGGAATGGGATTCTTCATCACTGATCACGGCTCCCGTTCTTCTGTTTCATGCCTGAGGACCTCCAGAACCCTTCCAAGTATCCTCTCATCCAGGGCTTCGGGACTGCTGTCGCCGGGAAGAACCAGGTACCTGTCCGAAGCCTCCCCGGCCAGGGTGAGGTAACCCTCCCTGACCCTCCGGTGGAAGTCCACACCGGCCTCCTCCATCCGGTCCCGGGGCCTTCCGTCCCCGGCGTGGCGCCGGAGACCCTCCTCCGGGTCCAGGTCCAGAAGCACCGTGAGGTCCGGAACCAGACCGCCCGCGGCAAAACGGCACGCGGCCTCCACCTGGGGCCGGGGAAGCCCCCTGCCGAAGGCCTGGTAGGCCAGGGTGGCGTCGGTGAACCGGTCCCCCACCACCACGCCCCCCCGGGCCAGCCAAGGGGCTACCACCATCTCGACGCTGGCCGCCCGGGCTGCCAGGAAAAGCATCAGTTCACATACCGGGGGGTTGTGCAGATCCCTGTCCAGAAGGACTTCCCTTATCCTCTCGGACACCGGGGTTCCTCCAGGCTCCCGGGTGGATCTGACCGGATACCCCTCCGCCGACAGGGCCTCCCGGAGAGCCCTGCTTCGGGTGGTCTTGCCGGCGCCCTCCACCCCTTCGAAGGTTATGAAAACGCCCTTCATGGAAGCAGGCGGAGGACGCCGCCGGCCCTAGGCCTCGGCCTTCGGGCCGTACTTCTCGATGTACTCCTCGGTCATCCTGCGGCACTGGTCGTCGTAGTACTGCACCGGGGGCGACTTGAAGAAGTAGGACGAGGGAGCCTCGATGGCCCCTGTAAGACCGTTCTCCAGGGCGAGTTTGGCGCAGCGCACCGCGTCTATGATCACGCCGGCGGAGTTGGGGCTGTCCCAGACTTCCAGCTTGGTCTCGAGGTTGAGGGGAACATCTCCGAAGGTGGTGCCCTCCATGCGGATGTAGCACCATTTCCTGTCGTCGAGCCACTCCACGTAGTCGGAGGGGCCGATATGGACGAACCTGGGCTTCATTCCGCCGGGAATCTGGCTGGTTACGGCGTTGGTCTTGGATATCTTCTTGCTTTCGAGTCTCTCCCTCTCGAGCATGTTGAGGAAGTCGGTGTTGCCGCCCACGTTGAGCTGGTAGGTCCTGTCCAGCCGGACGCCCCGGTCCTCGAAGAGCCGGGTGAGAATACGGTGCAGTATGGTGGCGCCAACCTGGCTCTTGATGTCGTCTCCCATGACGGGAAGCCCCTTGTCCCGGAACCTGTTCTGCCAGTATGGCTCCCGGGCGATGAACACCGGGATGGCGTTCACGAAGGCGCACCCAGCGTCGAGCACCTGCTCCACATACCACTTGGTGGCCTCTTCGCTGCCTACGGGAAGGTAGTTCACCACCACGTCGGTCTTGGTGTCCTTCAGGATGCCCACGATGTCGGCGGTGGAGCCGGGGGCCTTCTGGATCACCGGTTTGAGGTATTTGCCGAGACCGTCGTGGGTCATGCCCCGGTGCACCGGAACACCCAGGTGGGGCACGTCGGTGAACTTGATGGTGCAGTTGGGGTCCGCGAATATGGCCTCGCTGAGGTCCTTGCCCACCTTGGTCACGTTGATGTCGAAGGCGGCGGAGAACTCCACGTCCCGGACGTGAAGGCCGCCCAGGTTCACGTGCATCAGGCCGGGAACCTTGTCTTCATCCCTGGCGTTCTTGTAGTACTCCACGCCCTGGACCAGGCTGTTGGCGCAGTTGCCCACGCCGATTATCGCCACTCTGACTTTTCTGGACATTACACCCTCCGGTGGTCGTCAACCGAACATCCGGGCCGGCACCGTCCCTGCTAGAGGGGCCGCCCCGCACCCGCCCTGTAAACCGTGACCAGCCTCTGGACCGCCGTTGCCCAGGCGCCCAGGGCTATCACCGCACAACCCGCCAGAACGGCGGCGCTTCCGGCCGCCTCCGCCGCGAAGAGGGAACCGATCATCACCAGCAGCCTCTCAGTACGGGTGAAAAAACCCACCTCGCAGGCAATGCCCAGCCCCTCGGCTCTGGCCCGGATGTAGCTTACCATGAAGGACCCGGCCATTGCCAGAGGCGCTGCGTACAATAGGGTAACATGCTCACTGCCGGCTTTGCCCGCAAGAAGCCCGGTGAACATCGCCGCTTCGGCGATCCTGTCCAGGCTGGAATCCAGGGCGGCCCCGGCCTTGGAGACCTTCCCTGCGAGCCTGGCGATGCCGCCGTCCAGGGCGTCGAACAGGCTTCCCAGAAGCATGGCCAGCCCCGCCTGCCAGTAAAGACCGGCCCAGGCCAGAACCGCGGCCCCCAGACAGACTGCAAGGCCGGCAACGGTAACCCCGGCGGGGGTCGCCCCCAGGGAGGCCAGGCCCCTTATCAGCGGCGCCAGCAGGGCCCTTCCCCGGTCGCGGAGCCCTTTCAGATCGAACCTCATCAGTCCATCCCCTCCACCAGAATGGTGACCTCCCCCCGGGGAGCCTGTTCCCGGTACCTTTCCGCCAGGAAACCCAGGGTTCCCCGGACGTACTCTTCGTGGACCTTGGTCAGCTCCCGGGCCAGGCAGCACCTGCGGTCGCCCAGGACTTCCAGGAGTTCCTCCAGCAGTTTCCCGGCATGGTGCGGGCCGGCGAAATACACCAGGGTTCCGGTGTAGCCTTCCATGGCCCGGATCCTGGAAAGCCTGGGGCCGGATTTTCTGGGAAGGAAACCCTCGAAGGCGAACCTGTCCGTGGGCAGGCCCGACGCCACCAGAGCCGCTATCACCGATGAAGGACCGGGCACCGTGGTAACTCCGGCTCCGGCCTGGATCGCCGTCTGTACAGCCCGATAGGCGGGATCCGAGATTCCGGGGGTGCCCGCGTCACTCACCAGGACCACCGTCCGGCCGGCCTCCAGGTTCTCCAGAATCAGGGGAAGCCTTCCCCTGGCGTTGACGTCGTTGTAGCTGGTGAGTTTTCTTCCCTGGGGAACAAGCTTCATGGTTCTCCGGGTATCCTCGGCCAGGAGAAGATCCGCCTCCGCCATGATTCTGGCCGCTCTGGGGCTCATGTCTTCCAGGTTTCCGATGGGGGTTGCGACCAGTACCAGGGTGCCCTTCACCGGCCCCCCAGCCCTTCCCGCAGGCGCCGGATCCTCTCCATCCTGGCCGAGGTGGACGCCGGATCGGTGGACAATGACACCTTCAGGGTCATGCCCTCCCGGGCCCCCTCCGGAAGCAGGTCCTCCGGCAGGTGCCACTGGTATCCCTCCGGGGCGAGGAGGACGGCGATTCCCTCCTCGATCCGGTCCAGATCCACGGAAAACTCACTGCTCCTCTTCCTGGACACGCCACACACCTCCTCCGATCAGGGACTGGGCTATGTTGGTGAAGTGGTCCCCGGCCCTCTCGCAGTACTCGATGTAGTCCAGTATCGCCAGCCCTGTCATGTTGGCCATCTTCGAGGCCAGCGCCTCGCCGTACTTCTCCCGGGCCTCCTCGTTGATCTGGTTGAGCCGCCCCTCAAGCACCAGCACCCGCTGGGCAGCATGAAGGTCCTTGGACTTCACTGCTTTCACCGTCTCCCGGGTCATCTCCATGAGGGTCTTGGAGGCGGTGGAGGCCAGCGCCGGCAGAGGCCCGCCCTCGGAAAGCACGTCCCCGGTGACCCTGCCCCGGGCCTCCATGATGTTCACTGCGTGGTCGGAAACCCGCTCCAGGTCGTTGATGGAGTGGATGATCACCGGAAGGGCCAGGGACTGCTCCCGGCTGAGCTGCCCCTGGAACAGCTTCGAGGCGTAGTCCGTCATGTCCCTCTGCATCACGTCCACCCTGTCCTCCATCCGCACTATCTCGCCCGGTTCGTGACGCCCGGTGAGGAAATGTTCGGATGCCATGAGGAGGCACTCGCCGGAATACTCCGCCATCTTGCCCATCTCCCGGTTCAGCGTGTCAATGGCCAGCACCGGGGTTTCCAGAAGGTTGAAGTCCAGCACTATGTCCGGCGCTTCCCCCACCCTGGCCTTGTCGTCGGGGATGATGATTCTGCAGAGCTTGGCCAGAAGGGGCACCAGAGGAAGGAACACGATGCAGTTCAATATGTTGAACATGGAGTGGGCGTTGGCCACCTGGCGCATCGGGTCGGAGGAGGTAAGCCTCACCAGTTCCAGGAAGGGGCCATCCTTCTGAAGCGCCAGGAGCATGAAGTACGATGCCCCGATGAGGTTGAACAGGGTGTGGGCCATGGCGGTCTGCCGGGCGGCGCGGTTGCTGCCGATGGAGGCCACCTGGGCCGTGATGGTGGTGCCGATGTTGTCGCCAAGCACCAGGAAAACGGCGCCTTGAAGGCTTACCAGCCCAGTCCCCGCCAGGGTCATGGTGAGGCCGACGGTGGCGCTGGAACTCTGAACCAGCACCGTCATGACAGTTCCGGCGAACACGGCCAGAATCGGGTTCGTGCTGAAATCGGCGAAGAAGTCTCTCACCGGGGCGCTGGCCCGAAGGGGTTTCATCACGTCGCTCATCACGGTCATGCCCAGCAGCAGCAGACCGAGCCCCATGACCGCACGTCCCCACAGTTTCCTGGTCCTGTTTTTCCCCAGGAAACTGGCGCCGAAGCCCAGGGCGATCATGGGAAAGGCGTAGTCGGTGATCTTGAAGGCTATGAGCTGGCCGGTGATCGTGGTTCCTATGTTCGCCCCGAGGATGACTCCCACAGCCTGCTGAAGGGTCATCAGGGAGCTGTTGACGAATCCCACCGTTATGACCGTTGTGGCGCCGGAGGCCTGAATCGCCGCGGTGACAAGGGCCCCGGTGATGACACCCATGACCCGGTTGGAGGTTATCCTCTGAAGAATCAGTTTCATCCTGTCGCCGGCCACCTGCTGAAGGCTGCCGGACATGGTCTGCATTCCCAGAAGGAAGATCGCCACTCCGCCCATCACACTGAAAACGATGAAAAGGATGTTTATGGAAACCAGCTGTATGGAGGCCCTGCTCAGTTCCCCGCCGCTGTCCCCGGCCACCGCGGTGACCAGCACCTCCCCCATTCTTCCGCCGAACTCCAGGTTCATCATGGCCACCCCGGCGGAGTCGGTCATGACCACGAAACCCGAGAGCCCCTCCTGCATCACCGTCACGTATCCGGGATGCGGAAGCAGCTCCGCGTCGCCGCTCTGTACCGTGAAGTTCACCGGAACCCCCGGGGCAGGCGCGCAGTCGGTGGTGCGGGTCACCCTTACGGACACCGGCTCGGTGAGAACGGTGCCGGTGTTGCCGTAGGTCTTTCCCAGCATGGACTGCACCTGATAGTCGCCGGCGGCGCCCAGAGCCGTCATCAGCAGAACAACCGCGGTAAATAAGCGCAACGGCCACTCTCCGGGATCGGGGTTTTACACAGTCGCACCAGGCGGGAATGAGATGGGAATATGGCACCTGCACCAGTGGTTGTCATTCCCGCCGGGGTTGAAAACCAGCCTTCCGAAACCTATCATACGCTCATGAATGAAATCGGCGCACTCGTCGAGAGCATGAGGCCCAAATCCTGGACCAAGAACCTGTTCGTCTTCGCGGCGATGATATTCGGCAGGGTCTGGACCACCGGCGCCCTGCTGGCAAGTCTGGAGGCATTCCTGGGCTTCTGCCTGCTCTCGAGTTCCGTCTATCTCATGAACGACGTGGCCGACCGGCGCAGGGACATGCACCACCCGGTCAAGAAACTGCGGCCTGTCCCTTCGGGAAGGCTGCGGGTTCACACCGCGGCAGTCGCCGCAGGGACAATGGCGGGAGGGGTGCTGGTCCTCTCCTGGACGCAGGCGCCCGGGCTGGCTCTGATCTACACGATCTACCTGCTGATGCAGGCCGCCTACTCCGCGAGACTGAAGAGCGAGGTCATACTGGACTGCCTGATAATCGCGCTGGGTTTCGTGCTCAGGGCCATGGCGGGGGTGGCGGTGCTGGACGACACGGGCAACAGCATGATCCTCTCGCCGTGGCTGATCATCTGCACCTTCTTCCTGGCCTCCTTTCTGGCCTTCGCCAAGAGGCGCAACGAGATCTCGGTGCTGGGGGACGGAGCCACGGGCCACCGGAAGAACCTCCGGGAGTATACGCCCCGGCTTCTGGACCAGATGATGGGGGTGAGCGCCGGGGCCAGCATCATGGGCTACGCCCTGTACACCGTCAGCCAGAGAACCCTGGAACAGGTGAGCCCGATGCTCTGGGTCACGGTTCCCTTCGTGGCATACGGGGTTTTCCGTTACATGTACCTGGTCTACACCAGGGGATTGGGGGGCACCCCCGACAGGCTTCTCCTGTCGGACCGTCCCATGATACTGAACATCGTGCTGTGGGCCGCGGTGGTGTACGGGGTGCTCCGGCTGAGTCCCGCCGGACCGTGATCACCCTCGGGGCCCCCGCCAAGATCAATCTGGGGCTGAGAATCCTGGGGACCAGACCCGACGGCTTCCACGACATCCGAAGCGTTTTCTGTCCCGTCGCCCTCTATGACACCGTATCGGCGTGTCTCTCACCGGAGGAAGGCATCACTCTGGAGTGTTCGGGAATCCCCTCGCCGGAAGGTCCCGACAACATCGTATGGAAGGCCGCGGAGCTGTTCATGGCCGCCGCCGGGGTTCCCGGAGGGGTTAGCATCAGGCTTCACAAGGAGATCCCCTCCCCCGGAGGGCTGGGAGGGGGAAGCAGCGACGCCGCCGCGCTCCTGCTGGCCCTGGCGCGGCTCACAGATTCGGCGATACCCCTGGAACCTCTGGCCCTGCGGCTGGGCAGCGACGTTCCCTTCTTCCTGGGCCGGGGACCCGCCCTGGTTGAGGGTCGCGGGGAGAGGCTCACCCCGGTCCGGGTGCCTTCCTTTCACGCGGTGCTGGTGAACTCCGGCGACCCGGTTCCCACCCCCTGGGCATACGGACTATGGGACCGGGCGGCCTTGACAGGAGCAGGGTCTTCGTGCGATGATTCGCCCCTGAAAATGGCGCAGTGGCATGAGGGTAAGCCTTATCCCGCCGACCTTCGAAACGATTTCCTGCCTCTACTTACCAGCCGTCTTCCGGGGCTGGAAAGGGCCTGCCGGGCTCTTTCCTCCCTCACGGGCGACTGGGGTCTCAGCGGTTCCGGACCGGTGGTCTTCGCACTCTTCCGGACCGCCGGCGAGGCGGAAAAGGCGTCCGGGGTCCTCGGGAACAGCTTCACCCGGGTGTATACCGCGGAATCGTTGTCGTCGCTGGGGCGTCGTCAAATGGTTAAGACACAGGGTTTTGGTCCCTGCATTTGGGGGTTCGAATCCTCCCGCCCCAGCCAGTCTTCCGTACACCGGGAAAGGATATAGTAATGCCTTTGGAACTCAACATCGAATTGAGAACCCGCATCGGATCCAAGGAGTCCCGTCGTCTCCGCAGGGAGGGGCAGGTTCCGGGAATCCTCTACGGTCGGGGCGGCGAAGCCTCGGTGAGCGTCAACGAGCACCACTTCATGACCACCATCGGATTCAACGCTTCGCCGGGAATCGTCAGACTCAGCATCCCCGGGGAGAAACCGGTCAACTGCATCATCAAGGAAGTCCAGTGGAATCCAGTGACCGACAGGCCCATGCACATCGATTTCCTCAGGGTTCTTCCCAGCCAGCTCATCACCGTGCCGGTGCCAGTCCACCTGGAGGGCAACCCGAGGGGAGCGCTTCAGGGAGGCATCCTCGACCACGAACTGCATGAGCTGAACATCACGGTGAAGGCTTCCGACATCCCCCACAACATCAGTGTGGACGTGAGCGCCCTGGAGATCGGAGACTCCATCCACGTGTCCCAGATCCAGCTTCCCAGGGGGATGACCGCGGACGTCACCGGCGATCCCGTCATCGCCTCGGTGATTCCTCCCAGGCTGATGAAGGCCGCGGCGGAGGAGGAATCCGCCGGGGAAGCGGAAACCCCGGAAGCCGCCGAAGGGGAGTAGGTGCCGGAAGAAGGCATCGGACTCGTTCTCTGCCTGGGAAACCCGGGCCCCCGCTACGCCCTCACCTGGCACAACGCCGGGTTCTGGACCGCGGACATACTCGCCAGGGAGGCCGGCGTTTCCTTCAGGAACGCCGGCCTTTTCCATGCTGCGATTCTCCCCGGAGGGGTGCACCTGGCAAAGCCCGCCACCTACATGAACGAAAGCGGGAGGGCCGCCGGGGCCCTGCTGAACGCCAGAGGGCTCCTGCCGTCGGAAATGCTGGTGGTCTGCGACGACGCGAGCCTCCCCCTGGGCACCCTGAGATTGAGGCCCGAAGGCTCTTCGGGAGGGCAGAAGGGTCTTGCCAGCGTTATCGAGGTATTGGGCACCCAGCAGTTTCCCCGACTAAGGCTGGGAATCGGGCCGGTGCCGCCCGACGTACCGCTGAGCGAATACGTGCTGGGAAAGGTTCCCGGGGATCTGGAACAGCAAGCCTCCTCCATGGCCCACCGGGCGGCGGAATGCGTGCTTCACGCCCTTCGGGCCGGCATAGCCGGCGCCCAATCCCGTTACAACACCAGACCCTTCCCGGACCAGGAACAGTAACGGAAAAGGGGCGCCCGAGGGCGCCCCTGAGGAGCCGGGCCGAAGCTACTGTTCGGCCCAGATGGCCAGCGTGCCGACGAAGTTAACAAGTTCGGCGCCGGAAACCGTGGACACGGACCGGAAAACTCCGTCCCCGGCTGTCATCTCGCCGGTAACCCACAGGGCGGGAATGGTCTCCGGAAGGGAAACCTCCTCGGGGCTGAACTGCTTGATCATCCCGAGGTACCCCCCGATTTCCACCGCGTAGGTGCCCATGGCGTCGGGATTCAGGCCGGGCATTTCCGAAGCTGGGCTGAAGCCCCCCGAGGCCGTCTGAAGGATGCCGGAGGGTTCATCCCCTACCTCCACCAGGAAGAGGTCATCCATAACCGCGTACCAGTAGTCGAAGGCCAGGGTGTCCACCGCGCCCTCCTCTCCGGGAACGAGAACGGTGAATTTGTTTGTCATCATGGGCACTCCCTGAACTTCGGCTTCCACGCAGGGCGAGTAGACAACCATTCCGGCAATATCCGGGGGCATCGCAGCCAGAGTGCGCCCGGCCATGTCGGCAATCATCGCCGTCATCCCCTGAAGGTCCGATCCATCGGGCAGATTGTAGACCGCCAGGAAGCTCATGAAGCCCTCGTCGAAGAATGACATGGCGGCGCAGCTGCTCATTTCGGTCCAGGTGTCCACCACGGCCGGATCAATCTCCATGCCCATGGCCTGGTAGACACTGTTCATGACGATTCCGGTGAGTTCCGGGGGAAGCTTCATCTGAGCGGTGAGAACCTGACCCGCAGGAATCCTGTGAAGGAGGGAGGAGGTCCCGGGGGTGACCACCAGCCTGGCCAGATCGCTTTCCTCCTTGAAGACTACCACCTGGTCCACCACTATCTCTTCCGGACCGAAGACGAGGGTGATGTCGCAGCGCTGGGTCTGGTTCAGGAACACCACCGCCGCGTCGAAATAGAGGTCCATGATCCCGGCTGCGAAGGGGGGCATTTCGGGATCTGAAGCGGCGGCCTGGGCTATCATGGGAATCTGGGAGGCGGCCATGGGGCCGATCATGGCGATGTTGAAGGAGGCGAACATGGACCCGGGAGCCACATCCACCGCCGCTTCGGGGCTCAGAGCGTCGGCCAGCTCGCCAAGCTTGGCGCGGTTCATGGAAAGCAGGGCCACCCCCCGGGATTCGGCGGCATAGATGGTGCCGTTTTCCGAGGGAGCCTGGAATACATCCAGCTTGTCCAGGGGCTGGCCGGGCTCGAAGGTCAGGCCGAGCCCACCCAGGAGGTCCAGGAAAGAGGAGAAATCGGTGATGGAAACGGCCATCACCATGGACTGGGGCATCATGCTTTCCATCCAGAACACGATGGATCCGGCGGGATCCAACCCCAGGGCACCGAGGCTGTCGAGGTTCTCCAGTTCGAGCAGTTTGGCGGCTTCCCCCTCGACGATGCCGGTGCCCAGGAACGGCGCCCCGGCGGCTATGTAGGAGTCGATGTTCCTGACGGCGGTAACGGGTTCCGTCACCACCACGGACACCATGGCGCTTTCCGGCACCAAAGACAGCGGGGTGGCGGGCTCCTCCCTGCCGCAGCCCGAAAGGGCCAGGACCAGGAGAGAGGCAATCAACGCGAATCTGATCTGCATTCTCCACCTCCAAGAAGGAAACACCTGTCAACTTGCGTCAATGCTAACAAAAAGCGTACCCCCGTGTCAAAAATGGGGCTTCTTTTCAACGGGCGTGCTCAGGGTTAGAATTGATGCATGACATTCGACTACGATCTTTTTACAAGTTTCGACGACGAACCGGGAAGGGTTCTCTTCGTGGACACCGAAACCACGGGGGCGGATCCCGGAGAGGCCCATTTAGTGGAGATTGCCATGATGGCGGCGGACTACCGCGGCACCGTTTCCCTGGAGTCCTCCGGGGAGTACGCCACCCTGGTCAAACCGCCGATTCCGGTACCTCCGGAGGCATCGGCGGTCCATCACATCACCGATCGCATGCTGGCCGACGCCCCCCAGGCCCCGGAAGTGCTGAACGCCGTCAGCGGTTTCGCCCAGGGCGCCGACTACATCTGCGCCCACAACCTGCCCTTCGATCTGGCGATACTTCAGCGGGGTTTTCCGGGGGTATTCTCCCGTTTCGGCGAGGAACGGAGGATAGACACCCTGAGGCTTTCCCGGCACTGCTGGCCGGACATCCCCTCCCATTCACTGCAGGCCCTCAGGTACCGGCACAACCTGGACGACTTGATTCCGCCGGGAGACGCCCACCGGGCTCTTTTCGACACCCGCCTGGTGAAGGCCCTGCTGGACACGGTTCTTTCGAGGAATCTCACCGACTCCAAGCGCCTGTCCGATGTGGTTTCCTTCATCGCCAGACCCTTGGAGGTGAAGGTGTTCAACTTCGGAAAGCACAAGGGCTGCCTGGTGGAGGACATCGCGGCCACCGACCCGGACTACATACGATGGCTTCTCAAGCAGGAATGGCTTCCCGGGGAATACCCCGACCTGTTCCACACGCTGCTTCGGAAATCGGGGCAGAACGAGGGCCATGGCACCTGATACCTGGAGGGTCCGGGGAGGCTGCCGCCTTCAGGGAACTCTCCGTCCTTCGGGCAGCAAGAACGCCGCCCTCCCTGAACTGGCGGCCTGTCTTCTGGCCGACTCCGCCTGCGCTCTGTCCAACGTTCCGGGAATCCGGGACGTGGCTGCCATGACCGGGATTCTCGAAGGCATGGGCTGCCGGGTGGCAGCGGACACAGGGAACGTTTCGGTGGACCCCGGCGGCGCCTCGCCCGAGCGGTTGGATCAGGGCCTCTGCCGGAACATCAGGGCGTCCATTCTTCTGGCGGCCCCCATGACGGCCAGGTTCGGGGTGGTGGAACTGCCCCCGCCCGGCGGGGACATCATCGGGCGGCGCCGGCTGGACACCCACTTCCTGGCCCTTGAGCAACTTGGCGCCCGGGTGGAGTACCGGCGGGAACTCATCAGGGTAACCGCTCCCGAGGGCCTCCGGGGAGCCAGGATACACCTGGACGAACCCTCGGTAACCGCCACCGAGAACGCCATGATGGCCGCCTCTGCGGCTTCTGGATACACCGAGATATACAATGCAGCCTGCGAACCCAACGTGCAGGACCTGGCGGCGATGCTGTCGGCGATGGGGGCCGACATCCGGGGCGCGGGCACCAACCTCCTGTGCATCAACGGCCGGGGAGGGCTTCTCAGGGGGGCGACCCACCGGGTGTGCCCCGATCACATTGAGATAGGCAGCTTCATCGGCCTGGCGGCATGCTGCCGGGGCGAGGTCTTGATTCCCGGCGTTCCCGAATCCATCCTGCAGCCCATCATGACCGGTCTTGGCAAGCTCGGGGTGGAGATCTGCTACCGGGACGGCGATCTCAGGGTGCCCGCGGACCAGCCCCTGGAGGTCCGCCCGGACATGTCCGGAGACATTCCGACCATCTACGACGGCCCGTGGCCGGGATTCTCCCCGGATCTCACCAGCACCGCGGTGGTCACCGCCACCCAGGCCCGGGGCACCAGCCTGATCTTCGAGAAGATGTTCGAAAGCAGGCTGTTCTTCACCGACAAACTGGCGGCCATGGGCGCCAGGCTGATCCTCTGCGACCCGCACCGGGTCGTCATCGCAGGTCCATGCCGGCTTCACGGAACCGAGGTGTCCAGCCCGGATATAAGGGCGGGCATGGCTCTGCTCACCGCGGCGCTGTGCGCCGAGGGAGAAACGGTGATCCAGAACGTGCGGCAGATCGAGAGGGGTTACGAGAACATCGTCGCCAGGCTCTCGGCTCTGGGAGCCGTCATCGAGACCTGAGAAGGAGGACCCTGTGAAGAGGGCAGCGCTCTGCGCCGCGGTCATGCTTGCGGCCGCCTGCGGCACGAATCCCCAGGAACCGGGTTCCTGGTCCGACGGCGCCCGGTTGTGGCTGAGTTCCAACTACCCGGATACCGCTCTGGCCTGGTCCCCCATGGGGAACGTGCTGTTGTTCACCTCCGGAATGGACGGCTCGCCCAGCATCTACGGCTTCGACGGGACCGGAACCCCCGCCCGGTGCACCTTCACCCCCATGGACGAGTCCACGGGCCCCAACGGCTGCTGGAACGCTGAGAACTGCCTCATCGTCTATTCCGCCACGGACACTTCCGGGGCGGGTCAGATCCGCACCATTCCCGGGAACGGCACCGCGGTCAAGGTGATCTGCTCCCCGGGGCTTCCCCTGGCCTTCCCCTCCTGGAACCCCGCGGGCGACAGCCTCGTTTTCTCCATGAAGCCCCTGGGCTCCTGGAGCTACAGGCTTTTTACCATACCCGGGGAGGGAGACTCCCTGGTCCCCGTTGAGATTCCTCTACCGGAGGGCGACTGCGTGCGTCCGTCCTACAGCCCCGAAGGAGACCGGATTCTCTTCCAGTTCAGGGAGTCCGCCGAATCCCCCTGGAGCGTATGGATCACGGCTCCCGACGGCACCGCAGCCGGTCCGGCGGTCTCCGGCGGAAACTGCGTCCACCCCTGCTGGAGCCCCTACCGTGACTGGTTCGTCTTCTCCACGGACAGGTGGGGCAACTACGAGCTGGCAGCCGGCCACGTGGAGGCCGATACGGTGATTAGAATCACGGACGACCCCGCCTCCGACCTCTACCCCGCCTGGAACCAGGGCAGCTACTGGATCGCCTTTTCCAGCGACCGGCTGGCGGGGTTCGACATCTTCAGCATGGACGGGCCGGAGATACCCTTCATTCCCTGAGGACATCCCCGATGACAGATAAGGAAAGGGGGCGCCGAAGCGCCCCCCGCCCTTCCGGATGTGGTCCGGTCAGTTATCCAGCATGGTCTGAATGACCTGCGCCAGTTCCACCAGGAAGTCGGGATCGGCGATGTTGATGCCCATGCCGAACCCGCCGTGCTTCACCGCGTAGAGGGTGAACCGGAAGTCCTGGTTGAGGAAGGTCATCGCGGCGCCCATTCCCAGAACGTTGTTCCGGTTGGCCTCGGAGTGCTCGAAGGAGTACTCGCCGCCGTCGTACAGGCCGACGGCCGCCGCCACGCCGGAGATCATGTCGCCGGACAGGCCCTTGACCATCTGGAGCGCCGCGTAGCCCGCCATGGCGTCCCGGGTGATGGCGGTGGCCCCGGAGGGCATGTCGTAGGTGGCGTAGTCGAACTTGACGACGTGCTCGGCCATGATCCAGGTTCTGTAGTTGGTGCCGCTGACGGCTACGAGATAGTAGGGCACGTTCAGGTAGGCCACCACGTTGCCTCCCTCCACCGCCAGGGAGTCAACTCCGATGGCGTTGGAGGACCAGTCGTTCACCGCGGAGGTCATCAGGAAGAACCCCGGAATGTCCGACTCGTAGCGGTACTTGAAGGGGATGTTGCCGTAGGCGGGGCTCTGGGGGTCGTTGTGCTCCACGTTGAACGGTGCCGCCCCGTAGAGGAACGCGCCGATGATGAAGTTTTCGATAACCGTGGTGTCGCCGTCCACAGGCCAGTCGTACCAGGTCTCCCCGTAGGCCTCCAGCACCGACATGGTCTCATCGCTGAGCTCAGGACTGATGCACTCGAAGACGGTCCATCCAGCATCCTGGATGATGGAAGCCTCGCCGGTGGCGATGGGCCACTTGCCTCCGTCATGCTGGCCGGCCATGTAGAAGAAGTCGTTGCCGGCGATCCAGTAGTCGCTGAGGTGGATCGAAGCGTAACCGGCGCCCAGGTATGCCTCGGGCCGGGTTACGTCGGTGTCTATGGCCTGCTGGAAGTAGTCCATGGCTGTGGTGTAGTCGCCCTGGTCGTAGGCTTCCCAGCCCTGGGCAACCAGGCCGTTGTAGCCCACCACGTCGGGAATGTCCGTGGGGAGCTTGTCACCGCAACCCGCCAGCAGAATGAGGGCGAGACCCGCAAGCAGTGCAATCGTGCGCTTCATTTTCACCCTCCTTTCTACTCGACCATCATGATCTTCTGGGTGAGCACCTGGCCCTGGGCCTCCAGGCGGCAGAAGTATACTCCCGCGCCCAGCGGCCGGCCGTTGTCGTCGGCGCCGTCCCAGATCACACTGTGGTTAGCTGCGGCCATATCCTCGTTGGCCAGGGTTCTGACAAGCCTACCGCTCAGATCGAAGACCCTCATGGTCACTCGACCCTGGGCGGGGGTGGCGAAACGGATCACGGTCTGGGCGCTGAAGGGGTTGGGGTTGTTGCCCTGCATCTCGACCTGCGCGGGAAGCGAGGGGCTGGTTACCCCCGGCGCCTGGCCCAGAACGTAGATGCCGCCCTGGATTACCTGGGCTGCGATCCTGCCGCTCTGGAAGTAGCTGTCGAGCCTGTCCCATCCATCGCCGTTCCAGCGGAACACCGAAGCGTCGGCGACGCCGGCGGGGAAGGAGATGGTTCCCTGCACGCCGGGGATGCTGACGGGGCCCGCCAGCACGCCGGTGAGCATGCCGGAGGCTTCAGCCAGGCTTGAGCCGGAGCCCAGGGAAAGGCCCAGCATGCCTGTCTCGCTCAGGACCACCCGGGACCCGGGAACCGCTCCGCCCTCGGGAACGTCGAGCCTGATGCCGCTGACTTCCAGGGTGAGCTTGCCGCCCACGGTGCCCACGGCCATCTCGACGGTGTTGGAAACCGCGATGCCGCTGCTGTCCCAGCCGGAGAAGTTCAGGGAGTAGTTCCCGTCGGCGGCGAGGCTCACCGCGCCCCTCCACATCTGGCCGCCGTAGAAGGCCTCCATCTTAACCGGGCTGGTTTCGCCGCCCAGGGTGACCCCCAGAACGGGGCCAACCCAGTCGAAGCCCTCCAGATCCAGGGTCTCCTGGTTCACCAGCACCGCGTAAACGTCGGCGTAGTTGTCGGAGATCTGGTTCTGGTGGACCGCCACCTCCAGGCTGGGAGCGTCGAAGTCCTGGCTCATGTAGTAGCGCAGGTTCGGGGCTCCGCCGGGGTTGTTGTTGGTGACGATGAGGTAGCTGGCGGTGCCGCCCAGGGTGAGCTGGCCGTTGAAGAAGCTGCTCAGGGTCAGGTCGGTGATGCCGACGAACTCGCCTGCGTCCTCGTCCAGGGCGATGAGCTTGCCCTCCCACCGGCCGTTCACGGCGCTCTCGCCGCCGGAGCCGTCGGAGTACTGCCCGTTGAAGAGCACCGGCCCCTCATCCCCTGACAACTCGCGGAAGTAGGAGTACTGGGAGCACCACAGGGGCCCGGCCATGGCGAACGCTGGAGCCGGGATGGAGCCGGGAATCGGGTACTCGTCGAACTTGAGGGTGAACGCGGCGCCCATGTTCACGTGCGCGAAGTCCTCCAGGGGGGTGCCGATGAGGAAGTCGTACATGTAGATGCCGCCGTTGTAGTCGCTCTGGTACTTGTGGGCCAGGTTGCAGATCAGCCAGTCCCAGTACAGCGGGACCACCTCGTCCTGCAGGGCGGTCTCGGGGTCGGCGGAGGGGTTCAGGGCCAGCGCCACGTTCATCATACCCATGGAGTCGCCCTGGGCGATGGAGCTGAGGACCCCCTCGCCCTCCCGCTGAAGCAGGTACATGAAGAACAGGAAGCCCTGTCCCCGGGACGATGAGTAGTCGGCCTTGCCGGCGCCGGCGGTGGAGTTGGTGAGCTCCAGGTAGGGAGTCTTCTCGAAGTCCACCAGGGTGATGGCGTGGCCGTAGGAATCGTTGCCGGCGGTGGTGAACCCGAAGCACTCGTACTGGGCCACCTCGGCCATGCCCCGGATCAGCCAGGCTTCCTCGGAGGTGTTGCGGCTGTACCGGCACAGGGCCGACAGACCGTTGGCCAGGTTCCACTGCCGAAGGTCCACCGCGAAGGGAAGGTAGCTCGGGTTGTGGGCGTATGCGTGGGCGTTGAGGTAGAAGATGTCATGGGCGTTGAACTCGCCCATGAGGTCTTCCGGCATCACCAGGTACATGTTGTTCATGGGCCCTATGGAGCCCTGACCGATGTTGTACTTGGTGGGGATGGCCGCGATGACTATCCAGATCTTGTCCTGATCGGGATTGCTCATCACGGGCTCACCCCAGATACCGGTTACGGGACCCCAGACGGTGCTCTCGAAGACCTCGGTGAGGGTCTCGAACTCGTCGGCGCTCATCATGTCGGGCATGATTCCCACGCCCCAGCCGTACTTGTTCGGTAGAGACTCTTCGCCGTACAGAAGGGAGTCGAGGCCCATGGCCCTTCCCTTGGCGTCCACCCAGCAGGTGTCCTGCACCAGCCACAGGGCGTGGGGCGTCTCGGCCATCACGGTGAACTGCCTGAGAGCGGGCGCCTCAGGGAAGTCCATCAGGTCCGGCACCAGAAGGTTGACCTTGTCTCCGACCTCCTGGGCGTTAGCCGTGCTGAAACCGAGAAGCGGCATCAGGATTGCGGCCAGAAGAGCGATGACCGCCCCACTGCCCCTTCCTGAAGTGGTTCTCATGCTAACCTCCTCTTTGCTGATTGCGGTGTTTGCCGCACTGTGGAATCTATTCCCCACGGGCCCCCGGAAGGGCCCGCCGCAGCGGTGAAAATCATCCTTTCCGGTATAACGGCTACCAGTCACTGTCAACGCCTCCGGAGTCCATCTGCTCGATGTTGCTCATGGTCCGGATCATCTCCTCCCAGTTGGGGAAGGAGACCTCTCCGGGAACCGTGGAGTACACCTGGCGAAAGTCGCCGTTGACGTTCATGTCCGCGAACACGAAGGTCGCCCGGGTTCCCTCGTAGTAGTTCCATATCTCGTAGGGCGCCCTGGTGGTGGTGAAGGGGAAACGCTCCACGTCCTCGGGCTCTCCGTGCCGGATCAGCACCCGGCCCCTGTCGGTGCGCCAGCCTTCCCGGCCCATGTAAGAGAACCTTCCCGTGTCCCGGCACCTTCCCTCGAAGGCCGCCAGTTCCTCCGGAGAGCCGCCCCAGAACTGTCGGTAATAGGCGGCCCTTCCGGGTTCGTCCAGCCTGGAGTACAGGTCCGCCTGGGTTCCCGTGAGCAACAGCGCGAACTGCTCCAGGAACTCCGGCGACGGCAGGCTGTCTTCCCCGGCCGCCTGAGGCATCTCCGCGGTGACCGCTTCCACCAGCATGGGCTTGGTCACCAGGCCCAGGGTGTCCCCCTGGGGGGTGGAGTACAGGATGAAGAGGCTGTAGAGCCCCGACACCCTGGCGGGAAGAAGGTCCAGGCTGTCCACCATGCTCACGGAGTTGGCCCCCTCGGGGACCAGGAACTCCTGGAACGGCCTGGCGAACACCACCCGGCCGTCGGGCCCGGTGATCCCTGTCTGCCTTCTGAGGGTCACCCCGCCGAGGTCGTATATCTCCTGATAGGTGTAGACCCTGGTCTCCCCGGGAACGCTGAAGGTGTTGGACGCCGCCGGGAACACTATCAGGCCGCCCTTGAGCAGGGTGCTCCCGCTCCCGGTCTGGGCGGGCATCAAGGTCCTGGCCAGCTCCAGTTCGCTGAAATGGCCCGGATCCTCCACGATGATGCTTCTCGTGGCGGTTCCCAGAAGGCCGTTGAGGTTGTCGGTCACAGTGACCGTCAGCACCCGCTCGCCCGGGGTGACCGGAAGGATGACGGAGTTCACCGCGCTGCGGCCGGACGCCCACTGGGTTTCCGACCGCCAGGCCTCGTAGGCCAGGGTGTCCTCCTCTCCTCCTGTGAGAACCGCCACCGTGGTGAAGCTGGACAGGCCGTTCTCATCCCGGGAAAGGTTCTCCAGGGGAATTTCCTGGTAGACCTCGAGCATGAGCGCGTGGTCTATGCCGTACCGGAAGAGGGCTGTGTCTATGGAGAAGCGAACGTCCCCTCTCCCCGGGGTGGCCAGCTGCCCGGCGTAACCGGCGGATGCCGCTGCCAGCATGACCGCCACTTGCCTAATAGACATACCATTCCTCCCCGAGGCTGAAGGCCCGGTTCACGTCCTGCCACTCCCCGCTGAACTCGTACAGCCCGTAGCCGTGCCGGTCCACGAAGGTCAGGGTGAGCCGGGGGTTGAAGTAGGTCCACACCTGGTAGGGATAGCCCTCCACCTGGAAGGGGTAGTCATCCACCACGTCGGGCTCCCCGAGCTTGGCCCAGGCGATGCCCATGTCCGTGAGGATGCCCCTGGTGACGCCCACGGTGAAGACCCTTTCGATGTAGTCCAGCCTTCGCCGGTAGATATCAAGGTACTCGTTTTCCCTGGTGGCCGGGTTGGGATCGCGCCTGAGCCAGAACTCGCTCATGACGGCCTGCCTCTGACCCGGTCCCGGTGCGCCCTGAAGGTCCGAGACCTCCCGGGATGAGGCGATGGGGCGGACCAGGGTGAGGGTTTCCTCCGGATCGTCCCCCCAGAGATCCCAGGAGGAGAGCAGCCTCACGGTGCTGGAGGAGGAAGCCATTACCGACGACTCACCGTCGGTCACCGCGGTGTTCACCCGGTAGAGCCCCCTTTCGAGGCCGCCCAGGGACACCCGGCTGGAGAACGAGAGAACCCCCTCCTCCTGCCTGGTGAGCTCCATCCATCCTTCCCTCACCACGTTCAGGCTCTGATCGAGAACCGCGTAGGCGGCCTGCAACGGTTCGGTTCCGGCCGGCGGGTAAACGTCCCATAGGATTGCCAGGTCGCCGGCGGCCCTTACGGTTCCCGAGGGGGAAAGACGAAGCCCCGCGGATGACCATGTATCCGCGGTGGTGCTGTCAATCACCAGATCCACCCCCTGAACCGTGCGCTCACCGGTCTCCAGGTCCATGAGAACCGCCTCGAGGCGGTGGGTTCCGGTGGAGAGCCCCTGGAACACCAGTTCCTCCACCGCCGGAAACCCGCCCTCGGGCACGACCCCCCCGGCCCTCTGGAAACGGCCGTTTACGGCTGCGCTCACCTCGTACTCCGCCAAGCCGGCGCCCGACTCGAACACGGTGACCAGGTCATCCTGCTCGATGATCACGGTTATCACCGCTGAGCCTTCCCGCTGGGGACCAGCCGGAACAGTGGTCCAGCTTACCGAGAAACCCGTGAGGACGACGGCCGCCAGGAAAAACGTCAACTTTCTTCACCTTCCCGCCCGGGGGGGCCGAAACCCCCCCGGTGTGTTGGGTCTGTCAGAACGCCACGCCCAGGCTGGCCCTGTGGACCATCTCCAGGCGGTTGAAGTCCTGATACGCGTAATCGAGGGTGAGGGTGGACCCGCCCATGGGAATCCGGAAACCGGCCCCGGCGCAAAGCCCTTCCTCGTCCGTGTTCACCCGGTATCCGCCCCGAAGGGCGAACATGTTGTTGAACCAGTACTCGGCGCCCATGTTCACCTGCTCCACGTTGTCCGGCGGGTGAACGCCGTCCACCTCCACGGTGATCTGGTGGTTGGGGGACTGGAGCACGTCCATGGCCATGCCCAGCTTGAAGGTCATGGGCATGGAGTAGGAGTCGTAGACATGGAGCGAGTCGCCCCCGCTGAAGTAGGTGGTGAACTCGCCGTCGGGGGTCAGCTCGGGGCCGAAGTGCTGGATGGTCATGCCGATCCGGAGGGTCTTGAACCCGGTGTCGTACAGGGTTCCCAGGTCCACTGCGATTCCGCCTGCGGACACGTCATCCCACGCTTCCCTCACGTACTTCAACGACAGGCCTGTGCTGAACCGGTCGGTGAGCATACGGGAGAAGGTGAGCCCCGCCACCATGTCCGTGCAGGTGAAGGTCTCCCCGGTTCCGCCGGGCTGCTCCACGGTGGTGACATCCATGTCGCCGCTGGAGAGCAGGCCGAACTGGAAGGCGAAGGTGCCGACCCCGGGCTGCTCATGAGTGACGATGCCGTTCCCGTAGAGTATGTCGGCGTAGAGCTGGGTTCCTGAGAACTGCACCTGGGTGCCCGGAACCCGCACCAGGGCGGCGGGGTTCCAGTAGGCGGCGCTGGGATCGTCCGCCGTGGCGATGAAGGCGCCGCCCATGGCCACACCCCTGGCGCCCACTCCTATCTGAAGGAAACTGGCGCCGGCGGTGCCGACCTTGGCGAAGGATGAGGCTTCCGCATCGGCAGGGATCAGCAGGAAGGCAACCACCGCCGCTGCCAGAATCGTTACTGTGAGCTTCATGGTTATCCTCCTTTCCCTACTTGATGATGGCAAATTTGCCGATTACAAAGTCATCCTCGGTTTCCACACGGTACACGTAGAGGCCCGTCACCGCGTCCTGCTCGTTCCTGGAAACGAGGTCCCAGTATTCGGTTCCGTTCTCCCCGCTGTAGTCCCGGTGTTCGAGGGTTATCACATGGTCTCCGTCCAGAGTGTAGATGTGGATGTTGCACATGGACGGAAGGTTGATGAAGGCGATCTTGTTGAAGTAGATGGCCTCCCAGGAGGCGCTGCCGCGGTAGGGGTTGGGAACCACCGAGACATTCTCGGTCCAGTTGGAGTCGGAGCCCCAGCTGGGCACAACCGCCACGGGGGTGCCTTCCACGGTCTGCTTGTAGTTGGAGCGGGTGCTCTCGACCATGGTCTCGGCATCGTAGGCGCACACCACGTAGAAGTACGGGAAGCCGTTGGTCACGGTCTCGTCGGTGTAGCTGTAGGTGCCGGCCCCCTCGATGGTGGCTACCAGCTCCCAGTTGCTCGGGGCGAAGGTGGCCCGGTAGACGTTGTAACCGCCGAAGGGGCTGTAACTCTCGGCGTTGGCGCCCCACTCCAGGTGTACGGCCCCATCCTGGGCTTCATAAAAGAGGATGGGGGTTGGAGGAAGCTGGGGAACGCCCCAGCCGCCGTCCCGGTAGTAGGCGTCCAGCAGGTTGTCCGCGGACTCGCGGAGACCGTCCAGACCGAGCCCCACTATCCAGCCGCCCACCACGTTGAGGCTGTCGCCGGTTTCAACGTTCACCGGACCCGCGGAGAGCAGGAAGCGGTAGTCGAACACCGGGTAGTTGATGCCGGCGGGGTTGTCGTAGACGAAGGGGAAGGGCCCGGGGTTGTCGGCGACCCTGGCGTTGGGCGTGGCGGGGTTGCCCACCCAGTCTGACAGGTAGGCGGGACCGCTGTACTGGCCGCTGTTGTCCGGGAACACGCCCCACATGTAGTTGTAGCGCTCGAAGTCCTGGCCGGGATCGCTCTCCCAGTTCCACCAGCCGTGGCTGATGGGGATAGGGATACCGTCCACGTCGATCGGCCGTTCGATGGTCCCGTCGGCCTTCTTGACCCAGAGGTCGAGGAGTCTCCAACCCACGAAGCCCACGCAGGGCGGGTTGAGGTCCTGCTCGCCGGTGTCGTCCACGGAGCTGCCGGGGCCGTCGCTGTCCCACATGTAGCTCATGTTCCTGGGGACCACGGCGTAAGCGGTGTCGCCCACGGTTTGGTACCAGTAGTTCTCGGGCATTCCGTCGGCGAACCGAAGCAGGCCGTTCTCGGGAATCACGGTGTAGATGGGGATGCTGTCCGAAAGCGCGAACTTGTAGAGGATGGTGAAGTGGTCGGAAACGCCGTTTCCGTCAACATCGTTGTCGAGAAGGCCGTCGGCTCCGGAGTAGTTGTAGTGGTAGAAGACGTTGTTGGGGTCTTCCGGATCCAGAGGGCTGTCGAGGTTCTGCTGGTATGTGTAGATGTCCTGGGTGCTGGCGGTGGTGCCGTCCTGGAAGATGTACTCGAAGGTGTAGTCCGGATCGTTGCACCAGATGGCGTGGCCGTCGTAGTACACCAGGTCGTCCAGGTTACGGTCCACGGGGTCCGCGGTGGCCACGTCGCAGTCGCCCCTGATCGCCACCAGAAAGCCCTCGAGGGAACCTATCGTGGTGGTGTTGTACTCGGGATGGAAGGTTACGACGAAGTGCTGGGCGATGAAGTCGTTGAAGCCCGGGGTTCCCCAGCCGTAGTTGTTCTCGTACACACCCATTCCGTACCAGGCGCCGGTGTTGTAGGTGGACCAGTCGTCGTAGCCGTATCCGGTCTGCTCAAGTGCCACCGGACCGGGAACCAGCTTGACCGCGGGGAAACCCTCGGTCGGCCTGAGTTCCCAGTCGCCGTAGTCAGAGCAGCTCGCATGGTAGGGATCCGACGCGCCGGGTTCACAGACGGAAGTCCAGAAGTCGCCTCCCCAGAGGTAACTGCTCCCCTGGCCGCCGGGCCATTCCATGGAGGGGTAGTTCTCCCATGGGTCGCCGAACACTCCCGCGTTCAGGAACGCCGACCATGTGTTGGAGAGGTTGTGAAGCATCCAGACCATGGGCGGGCGGGCATCGGTGCCGCCGTCCGGGCGGGCCGCCTCGCGGATTTCCGCGGCGAAACCGGGGACGGCGAACGCCAGCAGCAGGAGCATTACCAGTATCCTGCTGAACCTTGTGTTCCTCATACCCTCAGTCACCTCCAGTTCCAGTCTCGACCGGGGGAACCCCCCGGCCATCCGTTCGTACATTGGTGTTCTGATACCGCATCTCTTCTTCTTGACGATACACTTCCATTCCTCCGACCCTAGCTCGTGAGCACGAAGCGGTAGGTCAGCGACGTCCAGACTCCCACCGGAACGTTGTTGTTCCGGGCGGGGGTCCACCGGGTGTTCCAGGCGGCGCTGAGGGCGGCCTGGTCCAGGCTTCCCACACCGCTGGAGTTGTATAGCTGCACGTCGGCGACAGACCCGTCGGCCTTGATGTAGAGCCAGAGGGTTACCGTTCCCTCGACGCCGGCCTGTCTCGCCATCTCCGGGTAGGCGGGCATGGGCTGGTAGGTGCACACCGGGAAAACCTCCACCGGCATGAACCTCGGGGGGCCCATCTCGTCGCCTCCGTTCTGGGACAGCTCCTCGGTCTGCTCGAAGGTCGACACCTGGGAGAGCCCCAGGGTGTCCTCGCTGAGGGAAAGGGTCACCTCGATCTCCTGGATCATCTCCAGGGCTTCCTGCTGCATCTCCTCGCTCTGTTCCTGAACCTGCTCCTCCTGCTCCTCCACCGTGTCGTCGAAGGCCAGGTCGGCCTCCACAGCCTCCATTTCGCTGTCGGTGGTGCGGGTGGAGAGCCGTCCGAGCTGACTCGCGGGAATCAGCTCGAATAGCAGTATCAGGGCCGCCAGACCCACGGCGATGCCCGTTTCGAACCCCTGGGCGGACTTGTCCCGAAGGGCGGCGTTGGCTTTGGTCAGCATCACCCTCCCTTCACATCCCGGTTCCGAGCTCTTCGGCATTGAACTGAATGCTGTAGAGCTCCTGGAACCTCAGGGCGTTGAAAAGGCTCAGAATATCGCTCATGGGAACCCTGGCGTCGGCATTCAGCACGATGACGTCCAGGCGCTTGTTCTGCTCCCTCCAGAACTTGTCGCTGAGCCTCTTGAGCTGCTCGGCCACCTGGTTCAGGGGCAGGTCGAAGTCGCCTATGCGGGCCACCACCGGGCTGCCCGCCTCGCCGGGGGTCATCTGTTTCAGCCACACCGCCACGGTGAGGTTCTGCTTGCCGAGTTCGCTCATCACTTCAGGGTGGGCCTGGGGGAACCTGATTCGAAGCCCCCCCTCCGCCTTGAAGATGGTGGTGGCCATGAAGAACACCAGGAGCAGGAACACTATGTCCGCCATGGTGGCGGTGTAGATGTCTCCGGAGACCTTGATCCTTCTCTTGATCTTCATCATGCACCCCCCAGCCTCTCCTGAATGGTGATTCCCGTACGGCTGACCCCGTTGCGCCGGAGGGTGTCCAGCGCCCGGACCATACCGTTGTAATCGCAATCAGGGAAGAACTTGAGGATGACCACCAGCTCGCTCTCCCGGACCACCGAGGCTATGTCTCCCTGACGGGCGTCCGCAAGGACCAGGGTGTCGCCGAAGGCCACTTCGCCGAACAGCGGGTCGGAGGTCGTGGGTACTTCCATCCCCATGCGGTTCCGGAGAACCCCTTCCCGAAGGATCGGGGTGAGGTTCTCGGCCGAAACCGCTGCGCCGAGGCTGGAGTAGGTTCCCTCGGACACGCCTTTGGCCACCTCCAGGTTCACCAGCAGCCTTCTCGACGTGGCGGAAAGGGCTTCCACCCGGTCCGAAGCCAGGGTCATGATCCCGTCCTGCAAGCCGGGATCCTCGAGGCTGACATCCTCCCCGGCCCTGGCCCTCTGAAGAGGACCTCCGGGCGGGGCCTGGTCAATGAGAGCAACGTACTCGTCCTGACCCCACTGCTTGATGGTCATCACGAGCCTGTTGTTCTCGTCGATCACCACCTCCTCGGTCTGTTCGTCGGGCTTTTTGGGCAGCTTGTAGCTGATGCCCCTCTGGACCTCGAAGGTGGTGGTGACAAGGAAGAAGATCAGCAGCAGGAACGCAATATCGGACATGGATGCATCTGGGATGCGTCCTGTTGCCCGGGGTCTTTCCTTGCGCATGCGTTCTCCTTAACCTACAGCTGCTTGAGGTGCTCCATATCGGCCAGCTGGTCGACAAGGAACATGCTGGCTTCCTCCATGTCGGTAATGAACCTTCCGATCCTGGCAATGAAGTAGTTGTTGGTCATCTGGATCGGAATGGCGATTATGAGACCTGCGGCGGTGGTGATCAGGGCCTCCTGGATACCGCCCGCCACGAGACTCGCCTCGACGTTCTTGGCCGCGGCGATCTCGCCGAAGGCCCGGATCATGCCCGAAACGGTTCCCAGGAACCCGAGCATCGGGGCGATGCTGGAGACGGAGGCCAGAACCACCAGCCCCTTCTCCAGGTACGCCATCTCGATGCTGCCCGAGCTCTCGATGGCCTTCTCGACGTCTTCCAGCCCCTTGTCCCTGCGAAGAAGGCCGGCCCTCAGAATGGCGGCCACAGGGCCCTTGGTCCTGTCGCAGAGGTTTTCCGCGCCCTGAAGGTCGCCCTTGCGGATGTACCCGCCGAGCTGCTCCAGAAGCTTGGCCACGTTCTGCTGGGCGCGCCCGTAGGTGACGAACCTCTCGATCGCCACTGCAACACCCACGAGAAGTGCAATGAGGAGGGGCCACATGAACGCGCCGCCGGCTATGAAGAGGTCTTTGAGGTCCATGCTTGCGCTCTGCTGCCTGGGGATCTCCTCCTCCTGGCCATCGGCGGTTTCCGCGGGGGCCTCCTCCACGGGAGCGGCTTCCTCCACGGGAGTTGTCTGTTCAACGGTCTCCTCGGTGGTTTCCTCCGCCGTTGCAGGCTCTCCCTCCGTCGCCTGTGCAAAGGCCACGGGCGCCAGTAGCAGCAGGAGAACCATCAGGATGTTTCGCATATGTAATCTCTCCCAGGTTGCGGGCGGGCCCGGTCAGGGCCCGCCCCATGAAGTTTCTACCACTCGAACTCGAGGCCGAGGCGCAGCTGGCGCCTGGCGTCGTAGGCGTCGGGTGTTCCGAAGGCGCCCCTGGGGTCGTGGTCCGGCACGCCGTCCCCATCCTGGTCGGCATCGTACCAGGCCTCGTCTATGAGCCTGGCGACGTTGGTGCGGTCGAAGAGGTTCATCACCCACACGCTCAGGTCCACGGAGGTGTTGCCGATCCACCAGGTCTTGTTCACCTTGAGGTCGGTGGTTTCCGTCCAGGGCATGCGGCGCCCGTTGATCTCGGGGTCTGCCGTGCCCTGGCTGGAGGCGGTGTAGGGGTAGCCGCTGCCGTAGCTGAACTGGATGGTGGCGCCCAGCCCCTCGAGCCAGTGGTTGCCGCCCCACAGCGGGCCTTCGCCCCTGGGAATGCGGTAGTCGAAGCTGGTGTTGAGAGTGTGCCTCTGGTCCCAGTTGAGAGGGCTCTCGCGCCTGGGGATGACCCAGCCCGCCCAGTTGTAGGTGTAGTTCTGGGTGGCGCTGGAGCTCTTGCCCAGGGCGATGGCGTAGGTGTAGTTGGCGTTGAAGCTGATGAAGTTGGAGGGCCTGCGCATCAGCGAGAACTCGGCCCCCCGGACGCTTCCGTAGTCGGCGTTGATGAAGATGTCGTAGGCGTCGACCGCTGTGAAGAAGTTCTTCTGCATGTCGGTGAGGCCGGTGATGTCCTTGTAGAAGCCGGTGACATCCAAAAGGGTGATGTCGTCGAACTGGTGCTTGACGCCCACCTCGTAGGCGATGGTCTCCTCCGGGGCGAGGTCGGGGTTGCCGATGATCGGGAAAGCGCCGGTGAGGTCGAAGTTGGAGCCGTCGTAGAGGTTGGCCATCTGGGGGGTCTGGAAGTAGTGGCCGTAGGTGAAGTGGAGCACGTCGCGCTCGGTGATGGGGTGGCTGAAGCCCACCCTGGGGCTGAGGTGATACTTGGCGCTGACGCTCACCGGGTTGCGGATGTAGTCGGGGTCGCCGGGTTCCGACTCGGGGTTCACCGGGTCGGTGAGGTCGGCGGGGTACTGGTCGAAGTTGGGATCGAAGTAGTCGAACCTCACGCCGGCGTTCACTATCATGCCCCGGAACTCCATCTTGTCCTGGGCGTAGGCGGAGAACTGGTGGGGGAAGTGGTGGTAGAGGGAGGTGTAGATGTTGCCTCCGCTGGCTGTGTCGATGCTGTAGTTGTAGATGTCGTAGTAGTTGCCCTCGATGCCGAACTTGAGCTGGTGCTGCTGGCTCACCTGGCTGGTGAGGTCCACCCTGGCGGTGCTGGTGGTGCTGTAGCTCTCGTTCCAGGCGAACCTGGAGGCGCCTGAGCGGTAGTAACCGTCGGCGTCCTGCACCCTGGTGGGGGTGTAGCCCAGCCACTCCTCGAGAGTCCAGTCTTCGCCCAGCCATCCGCCTTCCGGGTCGCGGATCTTGTACTCGAAGTCGAAGGTGTACTGGTTGAGCTTGAACTCCAGGAAGCTGGCGTCGCTCAGGGTCTGGGTGAGGGCGAAGCCGTAGCTCATGTTGTTCCAGAAACGGGTGGGAAGGCCGTACTGGATCGGGGTGCCCGGCAGAGTGTCGCCGGTGTTTGGATCCAAGTAGTCCTGCTCGAAGAGGTTGTAGGACCAGCCGTACTGGGGGTTGGTGCTGTAGAGCCCGGCGGTCTGGTCCCGGAAGGTGGTGGTGAGGTTGATCTTGGTGCGGGGGGTGGGGCGGACCGTCAGCTTGACGTTTCCGGCCCAGCTTTCGCTCCAGTTCCAGTTCCGGGAACCGTAGTTCCCGTCCTCGCCGCCGCCGGTCTGAAGCCACTCGACGCTGCCGAAGAGCCTGACGTCGCCGCCCACGTTGAGCCCCATGGCGGGAAGGAGGATCTGGGTTATGGGCTCCGGGCCGCCGATGGATCCCTCGGCGTTGAGTCTGGCTTCGGAGAAGATGCCGGGCTTGTTGCCGCCGAACTCGGTCCCGACGGATCCCGGAACATCAGGGTCGGCAGCGAAGTCAGAGCCGGCCCACCAGGCTCCGGGGTAGCCCCAGGTCCAGTCGGAGGCCAGGCCCAGGGCCTGGAAGTTGTTGCCGTTCATGGAGAGGGAACCGGAGTAGTCGCGGCCGCCCTCCCGGGTGACCACGTTGATGATGCCCGACTGGGCGTTGCCGTACTCGGCGCCGAAGCCGCCGGTCATGATGGAGGTTTCGGCCACCGCGGAGAGGGGAATGCTGGAGTCGTAGACGTTGGTCTGCGGGTCCATCTGGGCCACGCCGTCAACGATGTAGGCCACCTCGCCGCTCCGGCCGCCCCGGACCCGGAGGGTTCCTCCCTGGTCCGTGACGCCCGCCTGCTGTCCGACGATGTCGGCCACGCCGGCCACGGGCATGGTCTTGATCTCGTCCCTGCTTACCACGGATACGCTGGCGGACTGGCCCATGGTGATCAATCCGCGCTGGTCGGTAACCGTGACCACAGTGCTTCCCACGGTAACCGGGTTGAGGGTGAGGTCAACCCGGGTGGTCATGTCCACCAGAACTTCCACGCCCTGCATGGTCTGGTCGCCCATGCCCACCATCCGGCCGACGACGTCGTAATTGCCGGGCTGGAGGTTGATGATGAAGTACTCACCATTCTGGTCGGTCATGGCGCCGTAACTGGTACCGACGATCATGACCGTGGCCCCGATGAGAGGGGTTCCGGAGGCGTCGGTGACACGGCCGGCAATTTTGCCGGTCGTGGCGGCCATTGCGGAAACGGCCATCAACAGCACCAACGCGATGGAAATCGCACTAGCTCTTCTGGGCACCGTTGCAGCTCCTTTCAAATTAAGGTTGCCGAAAAACCCGCGCCCGTTCCGAAGGTACCGAAACCACTCCTTCCTGCCTTCGGGAAGGGCATTTACACCAAACTGGCCGGGCTGAGCCCGGCTTCTTTATTTCAATGCCGTGCAAGCCTTTGTGGCCGCACTACCACACAAACCGTACATCCTTCGGAAACGAGAATACGACGGGCCGAAAACCGTGTCAAGCCGTGGTCTGGAACCCGGCGGGCGAAACAGGGTACGCCTCCCGCCGGCCCGGGAGTGCCGGGCGCTCCGGAACCTGACCGCCGGAACCGGCCCATGAGGACGGCTTGACCCGAAGCCCTTAAACGGTGAGTTTTACCGTGTGCTGAAGCGTCTTTCAGCCGGACGTGCCGGGA
Source organism: uncultured bacterium (assembly GCA_964607515.1). Lineage (GTDB taxonomy): Bacteria > Fermentibacterota > Fermentibacteria > Fermentibacterales > JCC-6 > UBA6080. The sequence continues at coordinate 52,612 of CAZSKU010000013.1, forward strand.
TGGCAGGATTCGCCGGACGGAGGGACCCTGGGATGGACGAACTGGAAAAACTGGCGGCAAGAAGGGGTTCGGAGCCGGTTCCGCTGGACTCCCTGATGTCCCGCCGGGTTCGGAACATCCTGCTCATATCCAGCCTCTACGACTCGTTCACCATGCAGTCCGACGGCAGGTTCACCGAGGCCCTCTTCATGGAGTACCTGAAGCTGAACCTCAGCTACGCTCCGGCGGTGGTGAGGGTTTCATCCCTGGAGGCCGCCACCGGCCTGCTGGCCGCGGAGCGGTTCGACCTGGTCATTTCCATGCTCAGGGTGGGATCGGTGACTGCCGACCGGCTGGCGGGAACCCTCAAGGCCATGCACCCCGATATTCCGTTCGTAGTCCTGGCCCACGATCCCAGGGACTGTCGGGAGTTCCAGGACGCAGGTCTCCTGGACCAGGTGGATTACAGCTTCATCTGGCAGGGGGACGCCAGATTGTTCCTGGCGGTGGTGAAACTGGTGGAGGACCGGCAGAACGCCCGAAGGGACGCCGAACTGGCTGGAGTGAAGAGCATCCTGCTGGTCGAAGACTCCCCGAGGTTCTCCTCATCGTACCTGCCCATGCTCTACAGCGAAATAATGAAACAGACCCAGAGCCTCATGACCGACGGTGTGAACCGGATGCAGAAGCTGCTCCGGATGCGGGCCCGGCCGAAGATACTCCTGGCGCGTAATTTCGAGGACGCCGTAGACCTGCTGGACCGTTTCCAGGACAACCTGCTGGGAGCGATTCTCGACTGCCGGTTCCCCAGAAACGGCGTCGAGGACCGGGAAGCCGGTTTCAGGCTGGCTGAACTGATGAGAAGCAGGCTTCCGGAGTGCCCGGTGCTATTCCAGTCATCGGAGGCCGAAAACAGGTCGAGGGCGCTGGCGACCGGGGCCGCTTTCATAGACAAGAACTCCCCAACCCTGCTCAACGAGGTGGTGAGTTTCCTTCAGGAGTACCTGGGATTCGGCGTTTTCCGCTTCCGCCGGGAGGACGGCGAGGTTGAGGCTTCCGCGTCGGACCTCCGGGGGCTGGAGAAGGCGGTGAGAGTGGTCTCCGACGGCACCCTGATGCGGCACGCGGAAAGGGACGACTTCTCCACCTGGCTCATGGCCAGAACCGAGTTCGACCTGGCCCGAAGGCTCAGGCCCAGGAAGGCGGCGGAGTTCGCCACCCCCGCCGAACTCAGGGACTACCTGGCGGACACGCTCAGGGACTGGAGGCTGGGATTCCGCACCGGAGAGGTGGAGGAATGGCACGGCGAGACCTTCAGCGAGGAGACTGACTTCGTCAGGATCGGAGGAGGATCCCTGGGGGGCAAGGGCAGGGGGCTGGCCTTCTTCCATTACCTCATGGGGCGCTACCACATCGGGGACCGTTTTCCGGGGCTGCGTATCTTCGTTCCGCCGACCGTGGTGGTGGGAACCGACTGCTTCGACGGGTTCATGACCGGGCTGGATACCAGGGGCGCCGACCTCTTCTCTCTGAAACCCGAGCAGGACTCCTCCCGGAGGGACGCTTCGGTGCGGGAACTGTTCCTGCGGGGCGCCCTTCCGGGCGAGGTGGTGGAGTCCCTGCGGCTCTTCCTGCAACAGGTGGACTACCCCCTGGCCGTAAGGTCGTCGAGCCTGCTGGAGGACTCCGCCGGGGAACCCTTCGCCGGGGTCTACGACACCTTCATGCTGCCCAACTCCCACCCCGACCCGGAGGCGAGGCTCCGGGAGCTGTGCGACGCGGTCAGGCTGGTGTACGCTTCCATGTTCCGGTCCGATTCCCTGGGATACATGGAACTCACCTCCCACAGGATCGAAGAGGAGAAGATGGCCGTGGTTATCCAGCAGGCGGTGGGAGGCGAGCACGATGGATACCTGTACCCGGACGTATCGGGGGTGGCCAAGTCCTACAACTTCTATCCTGTCAAGGGTATGGAAGCCAGGGAGGGGGTGGTCTCCGCGGCCCTGGGTTTCGGAAGAACCGTGGTGGACGGCGAGAAGTGCGTCAGGTTCAATCCCGGCAGGCCCGGCGTTCTCTACCAGTTCTCCTCCACCCGGGCGTTCCTCGAAAATTCCCAGAGGGATTTCTACGCCCTATCCCTGGGCGGCCCCTCCCCGGGGGCGGAGTACGGCCTGGAAAAGCTGCCGGTGGAGGACTCGGAGCCCCACGGTGTGATGCAGCCCCTGGCATCGGTGTACTCGCCCCAGAGCGACATGATCTACGACGGAGTTTTCAGGGAGGGCCCCAGGGTCATCACCCTGGCGGGCCTTCTCAAGGGCGGCGACCTGCCGTTCACCGACGCCCTGGGCTTCCTTCTGGACGTTGGCCGCACGGCCTTCTCCACGGATATCGAGTTCGAGTTCGCCCTGACCCTGAACCACGCCGGGCCGAAGCTGACGGGCGAGATGGGCTTCCTGCAGATACGACCCATGGGACACGATCCCGGGGACGGAACTCCGGTGACCCTGGACGAGACCCGGGCCTTCTGCGTCTGCGAGAGCGTGCTGGGCAACGGGGTCATCCGGGGCATACGGGACGTGATCTTCGTCCCGTCCCGGGGCTTCGACAGAAGCAACACCCGCCGGGCCGCCCAGCAGATAGAACGGATCAACAGGAAGCTTCTGGCGGAGAAGAGGCAGAGCCTTCTGATCGGCCCGGGCCGCTGGGGCAGCGCGGACCACTGGCTGGGGATTCCGGTGGGCTGGAGGCAGATTTCCACAGCCCGGTGCATGGTGGAGGTTCCCTTCGGGGACCTGGACGTCACCCCCTCCCAGGGCACCCATTTCTTTCACAACATCACCTCCCTGGGAATAGGCTACTTCACGGTAACCCATTCACCCCCCTCCAGGCTGGACGAGGAATGGCTCCTCTCCCGGGAGGCCCTGGAGGACACGGGCCTGGTGAGGCACGTCAGATTCCCGGAACCCCTCCTGATAAGGATGGACGCCCGGGCCTCCAGGGGGGTCATACTCAGGCCCTAGATAAAAAAGGAGGCGCCCCGACACCGGAGCGCCCCCTTCAGGAAACTTGGTTACAGGTTGATCCCCATGGTGGGCAGCCAGTCGAACAGCAGGAACTGGGCCTGGCCGATGAGCAGGCTGATCCGGGCCATCACCGTGTAGCCGAAACTGGCGCCGAAGGCCACCATGAGCACCGTGATGCCCACTCCTGCGGCCTTTCCGGTGACCCCCTCATGGGGTTTCGAGAAGAAGAAGTACACCAGGCCGCACACCACGCCTACCACGATGATGAGGTTGTTTATGAAACCCATGGTCCCTGACCCGGTCAGGGGCATGATGGTGCCCTCGATCTGGCTCAGGCAGTTGGTCTGCAGGGTGCTCACCAGGCTCAGGCCCGCACCGGTGCCGACTATCATGGCCAGGGCCAGCCGGGAAAGACCTGCTATTTTGGGAACCAGCCTGGACAGCATGAACAGGCCGAAGACCCCGGGGATGATCATGAAGTAGTCGGGGGTTCCGTCGCCGGCCCCGGTCAGCTCGTCCCAGAAGTTTGGCTTCAGAACGTTGTAGATGTTGTAGATCACCCAGTAGCCGGCGCTCATGCCCACGAACAGGTGCTCGGCGAACTTGTAGAAGGGATTGTCACGGTAAAGGAAGCTGTAGAGCATCAACGTGAGCACCGCACCGAACCAGATGCCCGCGATTTCCCAGTTCATCGCACACCCCCCTTCCTGCGCCTGTGAAGAATCAGGTAGGAGATGTTGCCGATGATGATGAACCCCATGATCACCAGGTGGGAGATGGACTGAGCCGCCATGCCCGGGGTTGCCAGCCCCGCCGGAGTGTTCTCCATGCCTTCCCGCACCAGGGTCTCATAGTCGGCGGCCCCCTTGAGCCCCCCCAGGAGCCCCACCATCTGACCGGTGCCCAGATAGGTGTAGAACTCCGGCGCGCTTACCGCCGTGCAGCCTCCGCCCACCGGCACCCCGAACCGGTCGCCGGCCATCATCACCCACGCGTGGATGCCTGGATCGCCGGCGGAGAGGCTGATCACCAGGTCCACGTCCCGAAGGCTCTGGACCTGCCGCAGCAGGGGTATGGAATCGCAGGGCGTCCCGTCCCGGTCCTGGGGGAAGACCGCGCGGATCGAGCTGCCCATCCTCACGATGGACACCCCGGCCCCCACGGTGTATCCCAGGTTGACCCAGTCCCGGTACTGAGCCACCCCCAGGCTGTCGCCCACCGCGGTGAGGGCTTCCTGGCTGAGGCTGGCCCCCTGGGGCCACAGGGCCATGGCCAGTATCCTGTGCCCGCGGCTGAACAGGTGCTGCGCCAGAGCCACTGCCATGGGCTGGAGTTCGGGCATGGTTGAAGGGTCGTAATCGTAGCTGATTAGCACCACGGAGCCCGACGGGAGGGAATCCACCACGTCGAAGAGGTCCCGGCTGGGGCCGGACCCCACGGGTATGGGGTAGCTGAGCCGGAGAGCCAGGGGAAGGAACACCGAGAGGGCCATCAGAAGGTAGATTACCCTTCTGTCGACCTTGTCGAGTTTTTCCAGCAGCTTTCTCATCAGTCGGCACCTCCCAGGTAGCTTCGCTCGATGCCGAAGATCATCCTCAGGGAGGTGGCCACCACTCCCAGTGCCGCGCCGATCATGACCGCCCGCTGGCCGGCCATGTTGGGCACCTGCATCATCCATTCGCTGATGTCCGGTATGTGCTTCCAGATAAGCCCGCCGATGGGCACCCTGCCGAGCATTACGATGAAGGCGCTGGCCAGGAGCAGGGTCGCCCGCCAGTTGCTGGCCCGGAAGGCCCGGAAGGCGGCGCTGGCCACGAAGAAGGCCAGGAGGCTGAACATGGTGGCTCCCATGGGCACCACCATGGTCTGGAACATGTAGTCGAAGGGCCTGTTCTCCTCGACCCCCCAGGCAAGCCCCGCCGCCATCATGGCGGCGAACCCGGCCAGGACCACCGGGCTGTACCGCCAGTTGCGGGCCCTGGTGCTGATCCGGTGGATGTGTACCTGGATGAGGTTCGCGCTGCCCAGGAAGATGGCCGCGGAGGCCACTATCATGTACCAGTCGGTGAGACCGTCCCCCAGGGTGGATACGGGCCGGTGAGGGACGAAGAAGTGAAGGATCATCAGGATACCGCAGAGGAAGGTCACCAGCAGCGGCAGGAATAGCCTCATTCCATCCCTCCTATTCCACGTGGGTGAGGTTGCGGAGGAACTCGGCCACCCTGCCGGCCGGCTCCCACCACTGACCGATGGAGGCCCCGAGAACCCCCGCCACCAGCATTATCATGATCACCAGTTTGGCGGCGTCCTGCCCCTTGAGACTGCCCAGGAGCTTAGGCTCCCGGGAGAGGTAGGCGCTGGCGGCGTAGAGTTCCTCTCCAATCAGGGTGTAGTCGCAGGCGGCGATGAAGAAGGGGATCTGGCTGACCATGGCGGTTCCGGCGATCTGAATCGCGCCCACGCTCTTGCCGGTTTCCGCAAGGATCAGGCTCTCCGCGTAGAAGGTTCCCAGAAGGAATATGGCGGCCGGTTTCTGCCGGACCATCATGCCGTCCACCCCCGCGGCGTACCCGAACTGGTCGTCGGTGAGGTAGGTGATGTTTTCCCGGCGGAAGGCGTCGGGCCTGCCTGTCTGAAGGTAGGCCTCCTTGACCACCTCCTGGGATACGCTCATCACCACGCTCCGGCAGGTGGGCACCAGCAGGGAGGATCCGTACTCGGCGGCCTTCCTGGCCACCCTTCCCAGGATAACCATGCTGGCGATGGTCTGGATGTCGTCCATGTCCATGATGCCCGGGATGTAAAGCACTGGCCTTCCCATTTCCGTGGCCCGGCCCACCGCGTCCTCCACGGCGTTCAAACCGGCTATCCTGCGGACGTAAAGGTCCCTTCCCCGCTTCCCCGCCTCGATGTAGCTCAGGATGATGATGCAGAGAACCACGGTTATGACCAGCATTCCGATCCTGCCCGAGTGAAGCCACTTCACCTCGGGAACCGCCTCCGCCTCGGGGCCCGGTTCCCCGGGAAGCCCATGGCTGAAGGGCACCAGCCGGTAGGTGTAGGTCTCTCCGTCCTCCAGTTCGCTGTCCGTAAAGCGGCCGTCTATGGGCGCCACCGAGGCCAGCGCTTCCCACGTCCCGTCCGGAGCCGCCCTCTCCACCACCAGGGAGTCGGGAGGCTCCATGGTCAGGTTCACCGTCCACTCCAGGCCTATCCTGCCCCCGTCGTCGTCGGGCACATCCCCGGCGTCGGTGGTCAGGATGAAGCCTCCCCCCGCGGCCGTGGCGGCGCACAGCAACGGGAGCAAGACCTGCAGAACCGCTTTCATCTCCCCGGGTTACCCCTTTCATGCCAGAGTTCGACGAGGGAAGATAGCGAGGCCGGGGTGAAGTGAAAAGCGGGAGTGGATGCGGATGCGGGAAGACAACCGCTAGCGCGCGCTTCCTACCACAGCCATGCGGTAGACTGCGGGACTCGTTCCGGGGTTCTCGGGCCAGGCCAGAATCCCGCCCCGCTCCACACTGAAGCGCCAGCGGTCGCACTCCTGCCGGGCCGGCAGCTCCACTCCGCAGACGAACAGCCGGTTCCCCTCCATGTCGAAGACATCGAACACCGGGTTCAGGTGATTCCCCCTGAGAACCCACAGGCGTCCTTCCCCGTCCACGCCCATGTAATCAATGTATGGAAAGGTCGGGTCAACCAGGTCACCGGGGCTGACGGGAGCCTCCATGGACCAGCGCTGGAAAACGCTCTCGATTTCTTCGGTCTCCCTGTTGACAAGCTCTTCGGGTTTTCGCTCCATCCGCATTTCTGGAACGGAAATGCCCGGAATTGAATCCCCCTCGGGGGAGAAGCATGATATGCTGCAGCACTCGCCGCGGGTCCGCGCCGAGAAGATCAGCGATTCATTGTCGGAAGCGAATACCAGGATGTTCAGCCGGAAAAACCTGGAGGAGCCTGCAGCGCTCATTATCACCCGCTCCGGCTCACCCTCCGGCGAAAATACCACCACAGCGTTACCGGGATGACCGTCATCCTCCGGGAAGAACGCTGTCAGGCCGACAAGCCTCCCATCTCGTAATTCCGAAATCCTTCCGGGAATCAATTCGCCGGAAAAGATAACCTCCCTAACCAGGTTCAGGGAGGAATCGAATTCGACGGCTTTTCTCTCGTTAGGCCCGAGAACCCACACTCCGCCGTTCACCGCCGGAGCAACCGATGTTGCCGCCGAGAACTCTCCGGGCCCGCTTCCTCGGAGAAGCCTTTCCAGGACCGGCATACCATCCCGGGAAAACAGAACCAGCCTGTTACCCAGACCGTCGAGAACCGCAGTCCATTCTTCACCGAGCGGGCAGGCGGAGGTCACCTCTCCCAGAGGGGTTTCGGTGACGCTCGTCATAAGGGAGTCCGCCGGTGCCAGCCTTGGACCGCCGATGGAAGCCATGGAGTCCGGATGCGTGCAGGAAAGTTGGGCCAGAAGCGAAAGACCCGGGGCGAGGAAACTCAGCAGACGGAGCTTCACGAAAGCGCCCTTTTTTCAGTAGAAGGCACAGATGTCGAACTTGCTGCAAAGAAATACCGAATCACAGAAGAACCAGCCGCTGCAGGTGTACCCCTGGCATATCCTTGCAACAAGCGCGCCGGGAAGGGAAGGTTCGATGACAATCTCCATGGCTGTACTCCTTTTCAAAACACACACCCCACGGAACCGCAGCTGAAAGGAGTGTCACACGTGTAACCAGGGGAGCAGAGGAACTTGTCACACTGTTCCCTGGCGAATACACCGGGGACAGGTATTACTGGATCACATATCAACACCAATTCGAACCCCTTTCTCTTTGTACGGCAGCGTACCTTTCCACCACCAGCCTTTCATACACCGATTCGGACATGGCGCACCCGGGTTTGTTTCCGACCACGTGGTCGTAGGGGCAGCCTCCGCCGCAGGAGGGCAGCAGACGGCAGTCGTGACAGGGGCTATCCGGATTGTACGGGTTGAAGGCCGACCAGGCGGAGTGAATCATCATCAGGCTTCTGACGTCGAGTCCGTAGGGCATCGGGTATAGCCCGTCCGGGACGGACCCGCCCACTTCCTTCCAGCACTTGGCCATCCTGCCGTCGGGAAGCACCACCACCCCCATGATGTTGGTGGCCGCGCACCCGGGAATTCTCACCCCGGGGGCCATGGCGGGCAGGGCGCCCGGCCCCACGAGGTCCGCCAGGATGTCGCACTCCGGGGCCGTCCCGCCTCCCCGTAAATCCCTGATGACGGCGGGGTAGATCCTTACGTTCTCCATGCCGCCCAGGCGATTCTTCACGTACTCGTAGCTGCCGGTCTCCCCCGGGCCGAGGTTGACCCTGACGGCCACCTTCATGTGCTTCGCAGCCGACTCGATGTTTTCCGTCACCCGGGTGAAGGTGCTCCCTCCGTCCGCCAGGGGCCTCTTCCTGTCATGCGCCTCCGGAGGGCCGTCAACTGTAACCTGGGCGGCGGCCACCCCCCGGGCCGCCAGGGCCGAAGCGGTCTCCTCGTCCAGCAGGTAGCCGTTGGTGATGATCTGCCCCCGGACTTCTGTTTTCTCGATTATTCTCAGACCTTCCAGCAGAGAAAAGCACATCTCCCTGTTCAGAAGGGGTTCCCCGCCGTACAGGGTGACGAATATCCGTTCCGGGCTCATCTGCCGGCACATCTCCTGAATGCCGGAAACCGTGTCCGGGCCCATGGAGGCGTCGGAGACACGCTTATCGCCTTCGTAGCAGTAGCGGCAGCGGAAGTTGCACGCATAGGTCATCACCGCGGTTATCGCCAGATCGCCGGATTTCATGGCCCTCTCCGAGAGAAGCCGCATGTAGAGCCTCTCATCGAAACCGCAGGGGATGAGCGCGCCCATTCGAACCAGGTCGGCATGAAGGCCGGGATCCTCCGCTCCGATGGTTTCCTGAGGCATCTCCCCGCCCAGCAGACCGCCGATGAGCCGTAGCTTGTCAGGGTCGTCCACCCTGGCCAGAGCCCCGGTGAAACCGTTGTGAAGCAGATGGAAGCCGCCGGCGTCCACCAGTCTGTTGTAGAGGGACAGTTTCATGTCTCCCGCCTTCGTATTGCTCCCATTGTTCATTAACGGCCGGGACCTGTTTTTTTCAAGTGGGGCGCTGGAGCGGTTCATCCCGGTCACCGTTCCGGGCCGGGGAACGATGTCTCCGATGCATTGCGGAGTGGTTGAAAGCTGCTGGGCGGGGTCAACTTGACGGCAGGCGCCCGTATGGGAATAATGGTTCGGGATGCCGGTCATGCCTGGAGGGAATAACGGAAAACTCTGACGATTCCGCAGCCCTGAGAGCAAAGGTCGATTCTCTCGAAAAGCGCCTGAGGCTTTTATGGGAGGAACACGGGAGGCTCCTGGAGACCGAAGCCCTCCTTGACCGGCTCGCCTTCCTCACGAAGGCCGTCTTCTGGAAGACCGACAGGAACGGCCTTATCACCACCGTAAACGAGAACTGCGAACCTGTGCTGGGATACACGCCCAAAGAGGTGATCGGGAAGATGCACTTCTACGACCTGCATCCCTTGGAAGGCCGAGAGGAGTTCAAGAAATGGTGCATGAAGGTCTTCGAGAAAAGGGAAGCCTTCGTGAACCACATCAACCCCGCGGTAACCGGCTCAGGGCGCCGAATATGGCTGATCACCAACGGTATACCGATTTTCGGCCCCGGGGGATCCCTGAAGGGGTACCAGGGCATCGACGTCGACATCACCGAGAGGAAGAACGCCGAGGACGCCCTGCGGGTTAAAAACTACGTCTTCCATTCCTCCATAGCCGCCAACAGCATCTCCGACACCCGGGGGGTGGTCTCCG
>CAZSKU010000014.1:0-4129 GCA_964607515.1 uncultured bacterium
GACGACGAAGAGGTGGAGGCGGGCCTGCGCAAGGTCATCCTCTGGCCCTGGTAGATGACAGTGATCCTGAAGGGGGCGGCGCACCGGGCCGCCCCCTTTGCTTGACCGGAACCCGGCGCCGGGCTATTTATCGAAAAAGACAACGTGTGCCCAGTATAGCAGGGAGGCAAGGCCATGCAGGTTTTTTTACTCACACTCCTCGTGTTCTCATCGCCGGACAACCTGGGACACATCGCCGCCGGACCGCCGGGGGCGTCGATTACCTTGGAGCCTTCCCAGTACGATGTGATCTGTACGCAACCCTTCGTGTTCGAGAACCTGGCCAACGGCCTGGGTTTCAGCTCCGGCAACAACTGGATGATCGCCGACGACCTTTTCTGCGTTTATTACGGCTGGGCCGATTGCTCAATCATCGAGCTGTGGGCGATCTATTCTGCCGCCGCATGCACCGGCTTCAACATTCAGCTCCGCACCGACACCGGCGGCGCGGGTCCTGGAGCAGTCTGGCAGAGCACCACTTCCTCGAGCGTGGAACACTCCAACACGGGGCTCTACCAGTGGGGATATTCGCTGTGGCACACGGAAATAAATATGTGGGGCTATCTGACGTTTAACAGCGGGATCAAGTACTGGCTGGCCCTGCAGACCACCGGCGGCGCGGGCGCCCACTACTGGCTGGCCGCCGACCAGACCTGGGCCGACATGACCTACTTCAGCCAGAACAACGGCGGTACCTGGACCAGCAGCTCGGCCGAGTGGGGAACAGCCTACGAGCAGTTCATGATAGTAAAAGGTATGTGGGTTTCCCTGGAGCGGGAATCCTGGGGAAGCATCAAGGCCCTGTTCTGATTTAGAGTCCCAGCCCCAGGCTGAGCCAGACCGGCAGGGTGAACAGCGCCGCGGCGTGGACCACCAGCTGCAGTCTGGACACCAGCTCCCACTCCCCGTTGTACCTTCTGGCGATAAGGGCGTGGTTGGTGGCCGGGGGCGCCGCCGCCGCAAGTATCAGAGCGGTTCCGGCCAGGGCAGGCAGACCCGTGGGCAAGTTCCGGAGCAGCAGGTAGACCCCGGCCGGGATTAGCACCAGCCTCACGGCGATCAGCGGCACCGAGAAGCGGAGCCTGACCCTTCCCGACCCCCGGCCGGAGGCTATCATTCCGCCCAGGATGAGCATGGCCAGGGGCGAAAGGATCCTGTTCAGGTGGTCCATCACCGAGAAAAGCGCCCTGGCGGGGATGAAGGTTCCGGGATCCCCGCGGGCCGCCTCCCGGGCTCCGGGAACGAAACTCAGAGTGATACCCAGGAACAGAGACAGGATCGGGGCGTTGAGGACCAGCCTGAGCCTCTCCCGGGGGGACGGACGGGGACCTCCGCTGAGAAGCGCCACCCCTGCGGTCCAGTTGGCCACTATGGAGGGCAGCGCCACCATGGAGATGTACAGCACCGCCCGGTCGTGCAATGGCTCCGGGGTCACCGCCAGCATCACCGGCAGGGGAAGGTAGAGGCTGTTGGACACCATCATCATGGCGGTCACCGACCTGTCCCTGGAGGGGGTTCCGCTGGGGAAGAGCCGGAACCAGAGGGTTCCCAGGATCCAGGCGCAGACCACCCATCCCCCGGACACCCCTGCGAGCACCGCGCCGCTGCCCAGGTAGTCCGGCGTGAAGGACCTGACCATGGCCAGGATGAAGGTGCAGGGTATGACAAGGTCTATGAGAACCCGTGTCAGGTCCGAAAGGGTGCCCGGCCCGATCCACCCCCGGCGGGTCACCATCCATCCCAGCAGCACCAGCGCGGCCATCTGGCCGATGATGTCCCCGGATGCGAGCAGACCGTCCAGAAATTCCCGGATTGGCAAGGGAGGCTCCTTCCCGATGAAACGGACGGGGCATACTAATAAAGAAGCCGCCCCGTCTCAACCTTCCTCCCGGCTCAGGCGGGGGAACATTCCCAAACATGCTGGTTTATATTCACATTAACGAGGGGAGACAGCGATGAAGATCGTTAGAACATTAGCCGCGGTGTCTCTGCTGGCCGCCGCCTGCGGCAACCCGTCGGCCCCGGAGGGGGAGGATTACCCCTGGGAGCATTACGCATGGCATTCGTGCCGGGAGTACATGCCCTTCGGGCTGTGCAACGTTTCATGGGCGGTGCACCGCGACAGCCTCTACGTCAGGGCGGTCCAGCATGCCGACAGCTCCAGCTGGCAGGGGTGCCACATGCCGTATCTGCTGTCCTTCGAGATCCTCGCCGACGGGGAGTACCCCGGAAGCTACCACAGGGACGGCAACCGGGCCTACATCGTGTCCATGTACTGCGAGACCGCCGACTGGTACGAGTACCACAACCCCTACGGCGACAAGGGAGGCGCCGGGGCGCTGGAGGGATTTCAACCCGACTCCCACTGGGAGGGGATGAACGACGTGGAACTCGTCTTCATCGGGGAAGTCCGGGGCGACGCCACCCTGGTCTTCAGAAAGGCATGCTCCACCGGCGACTATCCCGATGTCGCCCTGCTGCCCGATTCTGCGTACCAAGCCAGGGTCTGGCTGGAGTGGAGGGAGCCGCACCAGTTCGTGGAGGAATCGGATGTGTTTCCCCTGGAATACCCCTGATACCCTCTCGAACTCGCCATTCTGGGGCCGGTCCTCGTCTGCCGCTTGACACCCGGCGGCGCGCCTTCAAGGATTCCGCCATGCCTAAAAACAGGGACACCCTTTCCCCGGGCAGCCGTGCGGAGTGGCGGGCGTGGCTTCGAAGCAACCACGAGGTTTCTCCCGGAATCTGGGTGTTGTTCCGGAACACACCCTTCACGGTCGTATCCTACGAAGAGGCCCTGGAGGAGGCGATCTGCTTCGGCTGGATAGACAGCCTCATAAGCCGTGTTGACGACGGACGGCACATGCGCCTCTTCACCCCGAGACGCAGAGGCAGCGAATGGAGCGAGGCCAACCGGGAGCGGGCGGTGGACCTGATGGCCCGGGGGCTGATGACCGAGGCCGGGATGGAGCAGGTGCGCCTGGCCCGGGAAAGCGGCCTCTGGTACAGCAAGCCCGCCAGGGAGTTCGCCATGCCCGAGGAGCTCGAGGAGGCCCTGGAGGCCAGCGAGAAGGCGGCTCTGTTCTTCGCCGAACTGGCTCCCTCCTACCGCAGGCGCTACATCGCCTACGTGGCCACCGCCGCCCGGCCCGCCACCCGCAGATCCAGGGCGGCGAAGATCGCGGCCCTAATGGAAAACGGCGAGAAGCAGGCCTTGCTGTAGTAGTATCCCGCTTCCGGTTGTCCGCTGCATGTCTTAATCACAAGCCTGGTGTGGTCAAATGTCCGGCAAGCACCGGGAATGCAGGCATCCGGGCCGGCAAAATGTATTGCAGAGGACCAGTAAGATGTATTATAATTATTTATTATATACATAAAGATTCTATTGACAGTGTGGGTAGAGATGGTTATTGGAAACGAACTTCCCTTTCCACAAAGCAGGGGCGAGGCTTAGGGGTAGCCAAGGAGGGGTGTTATGAAGGGGTTGTTTTCACTTTCAGCGCTTTCGGCGGTGCTGGCGGTCCTGGCCGCGGCCGGGTGCCAGTATCCGCCGGAGGGGGTGACCGGGCCGGAAATTCCCGACCTGGGCGTAGCGCCGGGGGAACCGGTCAGCGAGTATCCGATCTGGGCCGGACAGAACATTCTCATTGGAACTCTGTCCGTGTACAACGACGCGGATTATCTCTACATAACCTACACGCTGTTCGACGGGTGGATGCTCGAGGAGACCCACGTACACGTGGCGTCGGACCTTTCCGGGATTCCATGCAACAGGAACGGAATCCCCGTTCCGGGCCAGTTCGCCTTCGGCGCCTGTCATGATCCGACCGTCGCCGTTTACACCTACGCCATCGAGATGGAACCCTGGGGATTCCAGTACGGCGACGAGGTAGTTGTCGCCGCTCATGCGGCGGTGAACAAGTGGGACGAGGTCTCGCAGGAGTATCTGGAGGAGACGGCCTGGGGCGGAGACAACCCGGGGCCTGGCCCAAGATGGTGGTTCTACGCACTCTACGTCATCCAGAATCCGGAGGGTCCCGGTCCCGGCTATTCCACGGAGACCGCCTGGGCCCGAATGAACGACGATCCC
>CAZSKU010000014.1:4229-62246 GCA_964607515.1 uncultured bacterium
TCCCGGTCCCGGCTATTCCACGGAGACCGCCTGGGCCCGAATGAACGACGATCCCATGGACTTCACCTACCCGTTCAACCCTCCGCAGCCAGGTCCCGGAAACTGGGCCACGTTCCTGGAGGTCGAACCCGGTGAGAGCGTCCAGACCTTCTACTTCTACGCTGGCCAGTTCATCGGAACAGGAGAGGTGGAAATCTGGAGGGATGCCGATTACCTGTACGTTTCCATCGTACCTGACGAGGGAATTCTGGTGCAGGATCGACACCTGAACGTGCAGACCGGTCCTTACTCAGGAAATCCTGCTCCCGGTCTTTTCCCCTACAACACGTACTTCGAAGGCAACCTCGCAACCGTTCCGTGGGAGGAGGCCTGGAGCGGCGCGCCGCTTTACGTGGCGGTACATGGAGTTGTCCAGATACCTGAATAGGGCTCGGCAGGATTCAACTCAGCAAACGGAGAACCGCCGCCGGGAGACCGGCGGCGGTTTCGACTGTCCCGCGGAAGGGAGGCTTCCGGGGAGCTATATGAACAAGGTGGCGGCGCTCTTCTCCGCCAGGGAGGCGAAAGTGCCAACCCCTGCGGTTTCCACCCGGTCCAGCAGCTCCTCTTTCCTGATACCCATCACTCCCATGGACATTTCACACGCCTGGAAAACCACGCCCATCTCCATGGCCCTGGAGAGCATGTCCGGAAGGGAGTCCACCCCCTTTGACCTCATGACGTGCTTCATCATGGCGGTGCCGGCTCCCATCATGTTAAGCTTCGAGAGGGCCAGCCTTTTGGGACCTGTGGGCAGCATCATCCCGAACATCTTTTCCAGGAAGGTTTTGCGAATCCTTGGAGGATGCTCTCTTCTCAGTATCGAGAGCCCCCAGAAGGTGCAGAACACTGTTACCTCGTGCCCCAGGCTGGCGAAGCCGGTGGCTATGATCAGGGCCGCCAGATTCCTGTCCATGTCGCCTGAGAAGAGCACCATGGTGGTGCGTTTTTCCGGAGCGGCCGCCGCCGCCCGGGGCTCGCCGCCTCCCTTTCGCACCAGGGCGGTGAAGACGCCCCTGTCTTCGGTGAAGGACACAAGTGAGTTGCCGGTGGAGGAGCACCAGGCGGGCAGGTCGCTTCTGAAGCCGCGATCCGTGGCGACAGCCTTGAGAAGCTGTCCGGCGGCCATTTCCTTCATGGCCCTGGACACCTGGACCAGGGGGCCCGGGCACTGCATGCCCGAAGCGTCCAGGGAGACGTCGGGGATGTCCCGAGGCGCATCCGGGCCGCCGGTTTTCCCGTTGATTCCGGCGTCCGGGGGCGTTCCGGAGCTTTCGGGATGGAACATGCTCCATGTGAAGAATCCACCGGAGAGGTTGTACACGTCGAACCCCCTTTGCCTGAGCATCCGCTCCGCCGAATAGGCCCTCTGGCCCTGGGCGCAGAACAGCACCACCGGCCTGTCCCCGGGAATCTCGTCTATTCTGGCTCTCAGGGCGTCCACCGGAATGTGGACGCTTCCGGGGACGGTCCCCAGCTCCCTCTCCTCAGGTTCCCGGACGTCAAGCAGGAAAGCCCCCTCCGGTATCCCGTCGGGAAACACCTGCCGGGTGAGCCCGTCCAGGACGTTGCAGGCCACGTAACCCGCGTAGTTCACAGGGTCCTTGGCGCTGCCGTAGGGCGGCGCGTAACAGAGTTCCAGCTCCGTGAGGTCCCTTACGGTCATGCCCTTCCTGACCGCCGCGGACAGCACGTCTATGCGCTTGTCCACCCCGTCCTCGCCGACTGCCTGGGCTCCCAGGACCACCCCTTCGGGGCTGAAGAGGAGCTTCATGGCCAGTCTGGCGGAACCGGGGTAGTAGGAGGCGTGGGAGGTCGGGTGAAGGTAGACCTTCCGGTGGGGGATGCCCCGGCGGGCCAGTTGCGTTTCCGAGGCGCCCACGGCGGCCGCGGTGATGTGGAAGACCTTGACCACCGATGCCCCCAGGGTGCCCGGGCAGGTTACCCGGCCTCCCAGCGCGTTCTCCGCCGCTATCCTTCCCTGCCGGTTCGCCGGGCCGGCCAGGGGGATGGAAAGGCGTTCCCCGAGAACCGGGTGAATCGTCTGAACCGCGTCTCCCACGGCCCAGATGTGGGGGTCGCTGGTGCGGAGGTTCCCGTCCACCAGTATGGCGCCGTTCCGGGCGGTTTCCAGCCCGGCCTTTGCCGCCAGCCCGCCGTTGGGCCTGACCCCGGCGGCCATCACCACGAAGTCCGCGGGGATCGGGGGCGCTCCGGACACCCGGACCTCCAGCCCCGGTGATCCCTCCCGGATCTCCTCCACCTTGGAGCCCGTGAGGAGTTTCACTCCCCCGGCCCTCAGGGAACGGGCAAGGGGGGCGGTCATCTCCGGGTCCAGGAAGGGCAGGATGGAGGGCTCCTTCTCCACCAGGATTGTCTCAAGCCCGGCCTCAACCAGGTTCTCGGCGGTTTCCACTCCTATGAAACCGCCTCCCACCACCACCGCCCGGGAGGCTCCGTCTATGATCCGGTCCATGATTGCGTCCATGTCGGGAACGGTCCACAGAACGAGCACATCCCTGTGGTCCGCGCCGGGTATCGGGGGAACCAGGGGGGTGGAGCCCGGGGAGAGGATCAGCGAGTCGTAGCCCTCGACGTATTCCCGATTTTCCTTCAGGTCCCGGACGGTCACGGTCCTGGCGCCGGGGTCTATGGAGGTGACGAGGTGGCCCGTGCGGAAACCCACCCCGAACCGTTTCAGAAACTTCTCCGGGGTCATGAGAAGCAGGCTGTCCCGGGAGCGGATGGTGCCGCCGAGGTAGTAGGGGAGCCCGCAGTTGGCGAAACTTATGTAGTCGCCCCGCTCGAAGACCGTTATCTCGGCGTTCTCGTCCAGCCTTCTGGCCCTGGCGGCGGCGCTGGCGCCCCCCGCCACGCCGCCCACTATGAGGAGTTTCATGCCCGGTCCCCCGATCAGTCTAGAACCAGAATCTCGCCCCGGCGCCTCCCGCCAGGTCGAACTCGGTGTCCGGCGCAAGGTCCATCACCGGAACTATCTCCAGGAAGGCGTCGAAGGGCGCCTCGTCGAAGACCCAGGACATTCCGACAGGAATCCTGACCCCCACCCGGGCGTCGTCCCGGAAGATTACCCTGCCCCCTACGCCCACGTACAGCGGCGCACGGCCCCCGTCCCAGGAGGCCAGCTCGGACATGTGCCAGAGGTAGTCGCCGTAGATGTGCGCCGCCTTCTCATCGCCGGATAGACTCCACGCCGCCGCGGCGTTCACCGCGCCTTCGGCGGAGGTGAAGTACTTCAGACACACCCCTGTGGGCTCGCCTATGACGATGCCAAGCCCCAGGTCGCCTCCCTGCCCCCCGTAGGTGGAGCAGGCCAGAACCAGCAGCAGCAGGTTCAAGGGATCACCTTCCTTTCCCGTGTTTCGAGAGGTTTTCGGCGAAAAGTGCCGAATACTCCGAGGTGGGAAACGCCGCCGCCATGGCGGAGGCGGCAAGTTCCACGCTTTTCCGGAGGGGGAGGGTGTAGCGCATTTCGGTGAAGCGGCTGCGGAACTGCTTCACCTTCTCCTTCACGTTCTCGCGGCGGATGATCACAGCAGCCATGAGTTCCGCCAGGGGGCCGAAATCGTCCTCGTTCATGCCGAACCTGGTCATCTCGCTGACCCCGGTGCGGATTCCGGAGGGGGAGAGGAATGTCTCGTCGTCGGGCAGGGCCTGGTAGTTCACGATGATGTTGTTCTCCTGGAGCCTGTCCGCCACTTCCGCGCCGTCGCCGTGTTCCTTGACCCTGACAAGAACCTGGTGGGTCATGGTGTACCCGTCCGCCGGGTCGCCCTCGACCGTGAGGCCCTGTTCGGCCAGGTGCCGGGCGAAGGCCCTGGCATTGCCGAGTACCTGTTTCTGGTACTGGTCCTTGAAGGCGTTCATCTCCTCGGTGGCCACAAGAAGCCCCAGGAGGGTGGCCAGATGATGGTTGGAGGTGCTTCCCGGGAAAGCCCTGCTGTTGATGTCCAGCCAGAGCTTCCGCAGGGGGTGCTTCCTGTCCATGTTGGAGGCGATGACCCCCCGCTGGGGGCCGAAGAAGGTCTTGTGGGTCGAGCCGGTAACCACGTCGGCGCCCTCGGCCAGGGGGGCCTGGAAGGCCCCGTAGAGCCCCAGGACGTGGGCCATGTCGTACATGATCACCGGGCGGTCGGGCCACTGGGCGACGTGGTCGGCCAGGGCCTTCACCGGTTCCGGATAGATGAACATGCTCTTGCCGAAAACCACCAGTTCCGGACGGTGCAGGTCAAGCAGCTCGATCATCCGCTTAAGGTCTATCCGGTAGGGGTTGTCCGGAAGGACCGGGAAGTTGATGCAGTTCTCCTGGCCGGTGTCGGGGTTGCGGTCCACGAAGTTGTACAGGGCCCCCATAGGCTGGCTGGAGAGGTGCCCTCCCTTGCCCAGGTCGTTGTTCATCACCCCCCGGAGCCTTCGCCATTCGCCGCCTTCCCGGTTCACCAGCTTCACCGCGGCCTTGAACACCACCTCGTTGGCCATCTGGCCGCTCACGGGGCGGAGTTCCGTCTCTGTGCAGTCGAAGTAGCGGCAGAGGGCATGGGAAGCCTCAACCTCGATGTCCCGGATGAAGTCGGTGCCGTGGTAGAAGTAGACCTCCCGGCCCTTCATGGACCTGTGTTCGGCGTACCTGCCGGCGGGGTCGCAAAGCTCGCAGATCTTCACCAGGGGCGACGGCGTGTTCTCGGAGGGGATGAGGTTCACGCACTCCCTCTGACGCCACCTGTTGTTTTCCTCCACCCTGGAGAAGAGCTCTTTCATTTTTTCCTCGAGACTGGCCATGACACTGTCCTTTCAGAGTGTTTCCAGGCTTCCGCGCACGGTAAAAGGTTCCATTACCAGTATGCAGGCTCCCCGGTGGGTGTCCAGGTTGCCCGTGATCTCCTCGACCTCCGAAACGATGTCGTCCACCCTGTCCTCGGGGATCAGGGTTAGCACCACCCTGGGCTCCGGCCTGGACCGGCCGAGTACGTCCATGAATCCCGCGAATATGGGAACGCTGGACAGCACCGTACCCATCATGGAGGCGTGGATGGTCACGGCCCCCTCCACGCCGCCCTCCAGGAAGAGTTCCATCACCCGGTTGTAGGCGGCCTCCTCCTGAAGGACCAGGATGACCATCTTCCTCTTGTCCCTTCTGCCCTCCTCGAGCCTGGAGGTCACGGGAACCAGATGGTATAGAAAGGCTTCCCTCATGGCGAAGGGGGTGTCGCTGCTGAGGATCTCGTGGCGCGCCTTTCCGGCGCCCAGCACCCGGGCGGCCC
This sequence comes from uncultured bacterium, assembly GCA_964607515.1. Classification (GTDB taxonomy): domain Bacteria; phylum Fermentibacterota; class Fermentibacteria; order Fermentibacterales; family JCC-6; genus UBA6080. The sequence continues at coordinate 9,548 of CAZSKU010000014.1, forward strand.
CGGCGAGGATTCTCAGGTGGTCGTCCGTAGCGTCCTCGGGACCGGCTATTCCGCAGATGATGTGGGCGCTCCTGCCGTCCATGGAGTACCAGTTGATCCCACGACGGCACACCGCCAGGGCCAGGGCGAATCCCTCCATCGAGTCTATCCTGCAGTGGGGTATCGCCACGCCGCCGCCCACGCCGGTGGTTCCCAGCTTCTCCCTTTCCAGGAGACCCTCCACGATGGTCTGCAGGGGCACATTCCGGGCGGAGGGATTCTCCGCCAGCAACGCGGCGATGCCGCGGATTGCCTCTTCCCGGTTTCTGGCCAAGAGGCCGGTGCTGCAACTGGCCTGATCCAGAATCTGCTTCAGCTGCATGGAAACCTCCTAAAGGGTCGCTCCCCGGACCAGGGCGTAACGGGACACCGGCGGCCCGGTGATCTCATTGACGAATACCGAGAACAGCGTGACGCTCACGATGGTTGCCGCCAGATGGGGGTTTCCAGCCAGCACCGGCGACGACTGCACGAACAGGGCCAGCCCGATGGCGACCCCCGCCTGGGGCAGCATGGCGAAACCAAGGTATCGCCTGATGAGCGGGTCGCTTCCTGCAATCCCTGCGCCCAGCCTCACGCCGAAATACTTTCCCGCCGCCCTGGTCAGGACGTACACGAGCCCCATGAGAAGAATCCCCCCCCGGAAAAGATAGCCCAGGTTGAGCTCGCTGCCGGCTATGGCGAAGAAGGCCGCGTACATCGGCGGTGATATCTGCTCGAGGGTTCCCACTACCCGCCGGCTTCCCCCGGGCGAGTTGGCCAGCACAGCCCCGGCGGCCATGCCCGCCAGCAGAGGCGAGAAACCGAATGTGGCGGCAGCCGCGGTCATGATGCAGAGAAGACCGAGGCTGATGATGTATATCTCGTTGGTCCTGGGATTTTTGCCTGTAAGGAGCCTCATGATCCACCCGATGGCCACTCCCAGGGCCAGGGAGCCTCCTATCTCGTACATCCCGTGGAGCAGTGCCGCCCCGGGCCCCGCCCCGGCGGCTCCCACGGTGTTTCCCGCGAGGGCCATGGCCAGGGAGAAGATCAGCACGCACCCGGCGTCGTCCAGGGCTACTATGCCGTAGAGGTGGTCCACGAAGGGTCCCCGGGCCTTCAGTTCCCTGACGATGGCCACCGTTGCCGCCGGAGCCGTGGCGGTGGCGATGGCCGCCAGAATAACAGCCAGCGAAAGCCCGGCGACGCCCGAGAGGAACAGGGCCAGGGCCACCGCCAGGAAGGTGAGAAGCAGTTGAACGGTGGTGATGATGATCACCGGCCTGCCCGTCTTGCGAAGCTTCGCCGCGCTGAACTCGCTTCCTATCACCAGGGCGATCACCGCCAGGGCGACCTCGGTGATGATCCCCAGTTCGTCCCTCAGGTCGGGGTGGACCAGGCCCAGCATTCCTGGCCCCAGCACCATTCCCGCCAGGATGAAGCCTGTGATGGAGGGAAGGCGTAAGTTGGCCGCCACCCTTCCGAGGAACCAGCTTCCCATGAGCAGGATGCCTATCCCGAACACCGGGTGCGCGCTTACTGTGGCCCTGAATGTATCAGCGGCGTTGAGGAAGGAAGTCAGCATTGGGCTAATATACCTCCCTTTCGCAGGGAAGCCCCGGGCGGCTGTTCGCCTGGTTGAGTATATTTTCCCGGTCGAACCATGCTCACGGAGGTTTTTCATGACAACCGAGGAACTGGCTGCGGGGCTCCGGGAAGCCGGAGAAAGGCTGCGGCTCCTCAAGGAGCGGCTTTGACTACCCGGGCCTGCTGAAGACCGAGTCCACCCTCAATGGCCTTATGGCCGCCGGCGACTTCTGGGACGACAGGCCCTCGGCCCTTCGGACCATCGCCGGACTGAAAAAGATACAGAACTGGACGGCCCCCCTCGGGGAAGCTGAAGGAAGGCTTTCCGACGGCACAGCCGCCCTGGAACTCCTGGAGATGGAGGAGGACGGGGGGATGAGGGCGGACGCGGAGAAAACCCTGAAGTGGCTTGAGAAAACCCTTTCCGACCTGGAGTTCCGGCAGATGCTCAGCGGTCCCCACGACCAGAGCGACACCATCCTGACAATCCGCAGCGGAGCCGGGGGGATAGACAGCCAGGACTGGGCCGAGATGCTCATGCGGATGTACGTGTACTGGGCCGAAAGGCAGGGCTTCGAGGTGGAGGTGCTGAGCACCTCCGAGGGTGAGGAGGCGGGAATCCGGGAGGGAGTTCTCTCGGTCCGGGGTCCCTACTCCTTCGGCTATATGAAAGCCGAGCGGGGGATCCACCGGCTGGTCCGCCGAAGCCCCTTCGACCAGAACCACCGCAGGCACACCAGCTTCGCGAGCGTGCTCCCCCTGCCGGACCTGGAGGAGTCGGTGGAGTTGGAGATAGACGAAGAGGACGTAAGGGTGGACGTGTACAGGGCCAGCGGAGCCGGCGGCCAGCACGTGAACAAGACCTCCAGCGCAATCCGGCTCACCCACGTTCCCACGGGCATCGTGGCCTCCTGCCAGAACGAGCGGAGCCAGCACAGGAACCGGGAGGTGGCGTGGCGCATACTCAGAGCCCGGCTGTACGAGCTGGAGGAGGAGAAGAGGCAGAAGGAGCGGGAGAAGCTGGAGGGCGTGAAACAGGACGTCTCCTGGGGCAACCAGATCAGAAGCTACGTCCTCCATCCCTACCAGATGGTGAAGGACCACAGGACGGGCATGGAAACCTCCGCCGTGGAGGCGTTCCTGGCGGGGGACATACAGGAGTTCATCCAAGCGTACCTGAAGGAGAACGGCGGGCGGTGACATGGCTCTTGAACAGAATTCCTTGATCGCCGGAAGGCTCGAGAAGCTCTCGGCCCTGCGGGAAAACGGGATCGATCCCTTTCCAGCCCTCACCCCGCCCCGGCTGCCGGTGGAGCAGGTGCGGGCCCTGGACCCCGGAACGGGAGCCGAGGTCTCCACCAGCGGCCGGGTCCGGGCCAGAAGGGAGCACGGAAAGACCGTCTTCGCGGACCTGTCGGACCCCACCGGGAGGATACAGCTCTACTTCAACAGCCGGGAGGTTTCCCCCGAACTCTGGCAACTCCTGGGGCACATAGACCTGGGTGACATTATCTGGGTCAGGGGAACCCTCTTCACAACCAGGATGGGGGAGCTGACCCTGGCGGTGTCCGGAATGAAGCTCCTCGTCAAGTCCGTCAGGCCGCTGCCCGTGGTGAAGGTGGACTCCGCCGGGGAGGTCCACGACGCGGTCAGCGACCCGGACCTGCTCTACCGCCACCGCTGTGTGGACCTGCTGCTGAATCCGGAGAGCCGGCAGAGGTTCGAGAACCGCAGCAGGATCATTTCCGCCATGAGGGCCCACCTGGACGGACAGGGCTTCGTCGAGGTGGAAACCCCCGTCCTTCAGCAGCTCTACGGCGGGGCCAGCGCGGAGCCCTTCACCACGACCTACAATTATCTCGAACAGAAGTGCTACCTCAGGATCGCCACTGAACTCTACCTGAAAAGACTCATGGTGGGGGGGTTCCACAGGGTCTACGAAATCGGGAAGGACTTCAGGAACGAGGGGGTGGACAGGACCCACAGCCCGGAGTTCACCCAGCTGGAGCTATACGAGGCGTGGACCGACTACAGGGGGATGATGACGAGGTTCGAGGAGCTGGTGGCCGTCTCGGCCAGGGCCGCCGGAAAGGACAGGGAAGTGGTGTACCAGGGGCAGACCCTGAGGATAGAGCCCCCATTCCCCAGGATTCCCTTCGTGGACGCGCTCCATGAGAGAAGCGGGGAGAAGCTGTTCGATTTCGACCAGGACCGGCTTCTCCGCTATGCCTCCGGCCTGGGCATCTCCGTGGAGGGAGCCTCCCGGCCGGACCTGCTGGACAAGCTCTTCGACCATTTCGTCACCCCGGCGCTGGTGCAGCCCTGCTTCGTTACGGACTACCCGGTGGAGCTGTCCCCCCTGGCCAAGGGAAATCCGTCTGACTCCAGACTCACCGAGAGGTTCGAGGCGTTCATGGCCGGGACGGAACTGGCCAACGCCTTCAGCGAACAGAACGATCCGATGCTTCAGAGGCGGATTCTGGAGGAGCAGGCCGCAGGCGACGGTGTAAGGCAGGGGGAGGTGGACGAGGAGTTCCTCTACGCCCTGGAAGTCGGTATGCCCCCGGCGGGGGGGCTCGGGGTGGGTGTGGACCGGCTGGTGATGATACTCACGGACGCCGGATCCATCCGGGACACCATTCTGTTTCCCCACCTTCGAAGGGAAAGATGAACCGCTGGCTTGTCAGGGAACTGTCCTCGAGGCAGGTGGTCAGCAGGTCCCACTCGGGATTCGTGCGTTTCGTCGGTGTCCTCTCGGTTACGGGGATAGCCATCGGGGTCGCCGCCCTGGTGATTCTGCGGTCCTTCATGGACGGCTTCACCGGGGCCATACAGAGCAGCCTGGAATCGGTCAATCCTCCGATTCACATCTATGCTCCGGGGGGCGGACCCCTGGGTCCCCAGGACGTGGGGCTTGTGGAGGAGCTGTCCGGTTCGATCCCGGGCGCCTCCGGGGTGGTGGCGGTGCTGGAGAGGCCCGCGGTGGCCTCCGGCGCCCCGGGAACCGTGGCGGGGGTCATGGTGCGGGGTTTCTCGGGAGCCGGCGAAGGCGCTGTGCTGGGCAGAAGGCTGGCGGAGGCTCTCGGCGTGTCCCCGGGGGACACGGTCCGGCTGGCCTCCACCGCCGGGGCCAGCGTAGGGGGCATGGGAAGGATACTGGTAGACACGATAATGCCCGTCAGGGTATCTGAGGTGAGGGACTTCGGAATAGACGACTACAACCGGACCCTGATCTCAACCTCCATTTCCCGGGCCAGGGCCCTCTTCCGGGACGAAACCGCGGTCTCCTCCATAGGGGTCGTGCTGGAGGAGGATGCCGACCCGGCAGCGGCGGCGGTGGAGCTGGACTCACTGCTCAGGAAGAGTTTCGTGGACGGCGGTTGGCCGGAGTATATGACGGCGGTACCGTTCATGTCATTCCATACCAATCTTTTCCAGGCTCTGGGTCTTGAGACGGCCGCCATGACCGTCGTACTGGCTCTAATCACGGTGGTGGCCCTGCTCAACCTTTCCAGCGCCCTGACCATGATAGCCCTGGAGCACCGCTGGGATACCGGGGTGCTCCGGGCCATGGGCGCCCCGCCGGCCATGGTCTTCGTGACGTGCCTGGTCAGGGGGGCGGCCATCGGCGCCGCGGGAGCGCTCGCCGGGGTGGCGGCGGCATGGCTGTCGGTGGGGGCCGTGAACCGTTTCTTTCCCATCAGGCTAGACGGAAGCGTCTACTGGGTGGAGACCATGGCCGGAAGGTTCTCCGTGGAGACGGCCCTGGCGGCATCAGCCGCTACGGTGGCGGTTTGCCTGCTGGTTTCCCTGGCGCCGGCGGTTTCGGCCCTGTCCGACTCGCCTTCGGAGGCCCTGAGATATGAGTGATGCCTGTCCGGTGCTCTCCTGCCGGGACGTCCGGTACACCTACGGAAGGGGGGACAACGCGGTGCACGTTCTCAGGGGAGCCTCCCTGGACCTGTACCCCGGCCGGCTCACCGCGGTTACCGGCCCCAGCGGTTCCGGAAAGAGCACCCTGCTCCACGTGCTCGGTCTTCTGGCCCGGCCCGACGGAGGGACGGTGCTGGTCCGGGGGAAGGACCCCTGGAAGGTCAACGAGACCAGGCGGTCAAGGCTCAGGAACCAGAGCCTGGGTTTCGTGTTTCAGTTCCACCACCTGCTGGAGGAGTTCACCATCGCCGAGAACGTGGCCATGCCGTGCATGATCTCGGGCATGACCCGAAGGCGCTCCATGGACCGGGCGGAGGATCTTCTGGCGGAGGTGGGGATTCAGCACCGGGCCGGCCACTTTCCGTCGGAGGTTTCCGGCGGGGAGAGGCAGAGGGCCGCCCTGGCCAGGGCTCTGGCCATGGAGCCTTCGGTGGTGCTGGCGGACGAACCCACCGGGAATCTCGACGACGAGGCCACCGCCGTGGTGGAGAACCTGATGATGGACCTTGCCGGGAGCCGGAACCAGGCGTTCCTCATCGCCACCCACAGCAGGGAGCTTGCCCAGCGGTGCGGCAGGCAGCTCCTGCTGGACCGGGGGGTTCTCCGGGAGGGCTGATGCTGGTGAACTCCGGCGGGAACCTTATATTTACTTGCTGGTAAACCGGGAAAGACCACCGGGAAAGGGGCAGAATTGCGGGAGAGGTTCAGCGAGAGAGCCAGGGCCGCCCTCAACGAGGCGAGACTCGAGGCCGGCAGGTCCGGCAGGCCCAGCGTCACCAGCGAGCACATCCTCTACGGGCTGCTCACCGTGGACGGCTCCACGGCCTCCCTGGTGCTCACCCGGCTCGGAGTGAACACCGCGGAGCTGAGGCTCAGGGTGCAGAACCGGATCCGGGGGGGCAGGCTTCCGGTGTCGGTGGACCGGCACGAGCTGGAGTGGACCGAGAGGGCCAGGAGGATACTGCAGGAAGCGGGCAGGCTGGCCCAGAGTCTGGATTCCCCCACCGTGGGCACCGAGCATCTGCTGCTGGCCGTCACCACCGTGGAGACCACCGTAGCGGGAGAAATCCTTTGGGAGGCCGGCGTCACCTTCGACAAGGCCGAGCGGGTGGTGAAGTCCCTTCCAGGCGCAGGGAAGTCGGAGAATCAGCAGGAACAGCAGGTATCCGCGCTGGAGTACTTCTGCCGGGACCTTACAGCCATGGCCAGAAAGGGTCTTCTTGATCCGGTCATCGGCCGCGACCAGGAGATAAGCCGGCTCATCAGGGTGCTCTGCCGAAGGAAGAAGTCCAACCCCGTGCTGATCGGGGAGCCCGGAGTGGGAAAGACAGCCATCGTTGAAGGGCTCGCCCGGCGTATCGTGGAGGCCTCGGTGCCCATGATGCTGCACGGGAAAAGGATACTGGCCCTGGACATGGCCGGGGTTCTGGCGGGCACCAAGTACCGCGGCCAGTTCGAGGAGCGGCTGAAGGTGCTCCTGAAGGAGATCCGCGATTCGGGCAACGTGATTCTCTTCATAGACGAGATACACACCATTGTCGGGGCAGGCGGCGCCGAGGGCGCCATGGACGCGGCTAACCTGCTGAAGCCTTCCCTGGCCCGGGGGGAGTTCCAGTGCATCGGGGCCACCACCCTGGACGAGTACCGGAGGCGCATAGAGAAGGACGGGGCCCTGGAAAGGCGTTTTCAGCCGATTCCCGTGGATCCTCCCAGCGTCGAACTCACCGTGAAGATACTGGAGGGGCTGGAACCAAGGTACGCCAGGCACCACAACTCCAACTACACCCCGGAAGCGGTCAGGGCGTGCGCGGTGCTGGCGGACCGCTACATCAGCGGCCGGTTCCTGCCCGACAAGGCCATCGACGTCATGGATGAAAGCGGGGCCAGGGCCCATTCGGAAAGCTCCCGCAGTCCCGAGAGCCTGCTGGAGATGCACCGGGCGCTGTCGGCCCTGGAACTCGAGATGGAGCAGGAGCTGGAGAAGCGCAACCTCATCAGGGTCAACGGCATCAAGAACGAGATTCAGAGGCTTGCCTCAGCGATCGAAGCGGGAAGGCAGCAGTGGATTGAGACCCTGATCCCGGTCACCATCACCCAGGAGGACGTGGCCGCTGTGGTGTCCTCCATGACCGGAATCCCCATCAGCAGGATGGGAGAGAACGAGCTGTCCCGGCTGGCCGACCTGGAGCATCGGCTCGCCTCCAGGATCGTGGGGCAGGAGAGAGCCATCGGGGTCATCGCCCGGGCCATCCGCAGGAGCCAGGTGGGGCTTCGTCCTCCGGACAGGCCCACCGGGTGTTTCCTGTTCCTGGGGCCCTCGGGGGTCGGGAAGACCGCCACCGCCGCGGCCCTGGCGGAACTCATCTTCGGCGACAGCCTCTCCCTGATCCGGATGGACATGAGCGAGTACCAGGAGAGTTTCTCCGGGTCCAGACTGGTGGGCGCCCCGCCGGGGTACGTGGGGTACGACGACGGAGGCCAGCTCACGGAGAAGGTGCGAAGGCGTCCCTACTCCGTGGTGCTTCTGGACGAGATAGAAAAGGCCCACAGCGACCTGTTCAACATGCTGCTGCAGGTAATGGACTACGGCACCATGACCGACAACATCGGCCGCAGGATAGACTTCAGGAACACCATCATAATAATGACGGGCAACGTCAGGGGCTCCGGATCGGCCACCCTGGGCTTCGCCCCCTCGGAAGACTCAGGCGCTTCGGTTACCGAGGACGCCCGGCGGATATTCCCCCCGGAGTTCCTGAATCGGCTTGACGAGGTGGTGGTGTTCAACAGGCTTGAGCTTTCCCACGTCCGGGCCATCGTTGACCTTCAGCTGAAGGGGGTTCGGGAGAGGTTGACCTCCATGAGGATATCCCTCTCGGTGGACGATTCCGCCATGGATTTCCTGGCTGACCGGGGCTGCAGCCCCGAGGCCGGGGTCAGGCACCTTCAGCGCACCATCCAGCAGCATCTGGAGGACCCCCTTACCGATGCCCTGATCCGGGGCGACATCGCCCCGGGAGCACGAGTCACGGTTTCCTGCGGAGGAGAGGGGCTTTCCCTGCACACCGAGGAAGCGAGAATCCCGGAAGGCGTAAAGACTTGAGACATCTTCTACCCGCATTCCTGTTGGCGGGCCTGTCCCTGGGGGCGGGGCTCGTGCAGCGTATCGACATCCAGGGCAACAGCTACGTCAGCGACTCCCTGATCGTAAGGAGCCTGGGGCTCAGGATCGGGGAGGAGGTGAACCCGGCGGCTCTCGGCGGCGGCATCAGAACCCTCTTCGAACTCGGCTACTTCCGGGGCGTGAGGGTCCTGTCGGACTCCCTCTCTCCGGAAACCGTGGGACTGACGGTGGTGGTGGAGGAGAACCCCATCGTGGGCCAGGTCCTTTTCGAGAATCCCGGGGACCTGGACGTCTCGAAGACCCGGGACAGCCTGATGATCTTTCCAGGACAGACCCTTTCCATGGGCAGGATCGCGGAGGCTGAAGACCTCGTCAGGAGCATGTACGCCGGGAAGAACCGGCACCTGGCCACGGTGGAGGCGGTCTGGGGGGAGCCCGATTCCCAGGGCCGCCGGGACCTGACCTTCCGCTGCGAGCAGGGCCCCGACGTCCGGGTGGGGGAGATAGTGTTCGAGGGCAACGAAGCCTTCACGGACCGGGAACTCCGGGGAAAGATGAACACCCGGCAGGACAGTTTCTGGAGGAGCGGGAAGCTGAAGGAGGAGGAGTTCGCCCAGGATCCCGGGCGCGTCGAGGAGCACTACCACCGGAACGGTTACCCCGACGCCAGGGTTCTGGGAAGCACCCGGGAACTCATGGATGACGGCAGGCATCTGCGGATAACCATGGAAGTCTTCGAGGGCCCCTTCAGAAGTTTCGGCGGGGTGAGCTTTTCCGGGGGCGCCTCAATTCCCGACACCGCCCTGGTGCGGGCGGTATCGGGGATCGAACCGGGAGAGCCCTACGACATCCGGGAGATGGACAAAGCCCTGGAAAACCTCTACACCCTGTACCAGGACAAGGGTTATTTCTACGCCGTGGTGCAGCCCGAAGTGACCCCGGGTCAGGGGGACGCCATGGACGTGTCCTTCCTGATCACCGAGGGGGAGAGGGCACACATCCGGCGCATAGACATCACGGGAAACACCCGGACCTGCGACAACGTGATCCGGCGGGAACTCACGGTATACCCCGGAGACCTTTTCCAGAGGACGGCCCTGCTGCGAAGCATGAGGAACATCTACTACCTCAACTACTTCAACAACGTTCTGCCCGACTTCAGGCCGGTGCCCGAATCCCAGGACGTCGACCTGATAATGCAGGTGGAGGAGAAAACCACCGGCCGAGCAGGTCTCGGCGCGGGGTACAGCGGTTCCGACGGCATGAGCGGATACCTGGAGTACGGCGAGGAGAACTTCCGGGGAAGGGGGCAGAGCATCAGCGCCGCCTACCAGTTCTCCAAGAGAACCCAGAACGTGCAGCTCAGTTTCACAGAACCTTGGTTCATGGACACTCCGCTGACCCTTGGCGCCCAGCTCTACCGCACCTCCAGCAACTACGAGGAGTACGACCGTCTCAAGACCGGCGGCTCGATACTCGTGGGCAGGCCCATCCCCGGCCTGGACTACGTCAGGGCATCGGTAAGGTACACCCTGGAGAAGGTGGACGTGTTCAACATCACCTCGGACTCCACCAGCTTCTACTACGACCTTCGGGAGACGGACTGGCCCCGGTGGGAGAGCCAGGTCCGCTTCTCCCTCTCCCGGGACAGCCGTGACCGGCAGAACTTCCCCGGGGAGGGATCCCTCAACAGCCTGACCATGCAGTACGCCGGGGGGCCCCTGGGGGGAGACCTCGGCTACCAGAAGTACCTTCTGGACTCCCAGTGGTTCGTTCCCCTCTGGTGGAAGTTCTTCCTCACCCTTCGGGCAAGGGCCGGCTACGTCACCGGTTTCGGCGGCGAATCGCCCCCCTCGTGGGAGTACTTCGAGCTTGGAGGAACAGGTTTTTACGGGCTCAGAGGGTACGGCGAGGGTACCATCGCCGCCTCTGAGGGATATGAGACCGTGGGCGGCAGGAGCATGCTCATATTCACGGCGGAATACAGGTTCAGGATCATAGACCAGCTTCAGCTCTCGCTGTTCGCCGACGCCGGGAACGCCTGGAGCCGGTGGGCCACGGCGGACCTTACGGACATGAACCGTGGCGCGGGTATGGGGGTGAGGGTCGAGGTCCCCATGCTGGGCATCCTGGGGCTGGACTACGCCTACGGTTTCGACGGGCCCGACCGGGGATGGGAACCCCATTTCCAGATCGGCACCAGTTTCTGATCAGGAGGTCTTTCTTGAGAATCGCTGTTTGCTGCGCCGCCCTCTTCTGCACCGCGGCCTTCAGCCAGGACATTGCCGTGGTGGACTCGGAGAGGATCTTCGAGACCCTGGGCTCGGTGACCGACGCCCGGGAACTGCTGGAGGAGGAACTGGAGAACTGGCAGGCCCACGCCGATTCCCTGCAGCTGGAGGTAGACCAGATCAGGGCCGACCTGGAGCGCACCCTGGTGATGAGCCCCGAACGGAGGATGGAGAGGGAGGCCCTTCTGGAGGAGAAGGAGCGGGGTCTGGAGGAATACCTTACAGAGGTGTTCGGCCCCGGGGGTCTTCTGGAGCGCCGCAACGAGGAGCTGGTGGCGCCCATAGTGGTAGCCATCAACGAAGCCGTCAGGGAGATAGCCACGGAGGAGGGCTTTGCGGTGGTTCTCGATTCCTCCGCCGGCCAGGTGGTGTTCGCCGATCCGACCCTGGATATAACCGACCTGGTGATGGACAGGGTGGTCTCCGGTGACAGAAGGTGAGATAAGCCTCGGGGAGCTGGCGAGCCGGCTGGACGCCAGGCTCGTGGGGAAAGGCGCCGACAGGGCAGTGACCGGGGTAGGGACCCTTGAGGATGCCGGCCCCGACCAGATCTGCTACTTCGGCAATCCCAGGTACGCCCGGCAGTTGGCCGCCACCCGGGCCCTGGCGGTGATAGCCGCCGGGGAGGTGGAAACCTCGGCCCCCAATCTTCTCGTCGTGAAGAACCCATATCTGGCCTTCCGGAACGCTCTGGCCCTCTTCCAGCCGGACCGGGGGACCGGCTTCCCCGGAGTTCACCCTTCCGCGGTCGTACACCCATCGGCCGTCCTCGGGCCCGGGGTTGGAATCGGCCCCCTGGCGGTGGTGGACAGGGATGCGCGGATAGGCGCCGGCACCGTAATCGGAGCCTCCTGCGCGATCGGCCCCGGCGTCCTGATCGGCGCGGACTGCGTCATCCACCCGCTGGTATCCATCCTGGCGCAGTGCGTTCTGGGTGACCGGGTCGTAGTTCACTCCGGGGCGGTGATCGGGGCCGACGGGTTCGGTTTCGTGCCGGACCCCGGGGGGAGGCACGCCAAGATACCACAGAACGGAAACGTTGTCGTCGGCGACGACGTGGAGATAGGAGCCGGCACCACCGTGGACCGGGCGGTCACCGGAAGCACGGTGATCGGTGCGGGTTCCAAGCTCGACAACCTGGTACAGGTGGCGCATAATGTCCGGATTGGAGAGGGGTGTTTCCTGGCGGCCCAGACTGGCATCGCCGGCAGCACCGTACTCGAGGACATGGTCACCTGCGCCGGGCAGGCTGGTATAGGCGGGCACCTCAGGATCGGCAGGGGAGCGGTCATCACCGCCAAGAGCGGGGTTTCCAAGGATGTGAAGCCCGGCGAGACGGTAAGCGGCATTCCCGCCCGGGAGCACAGGGAAAACATGCGGATCATGGCCGCCGCGGCGAGACTCCCCGGTCTTCTGTGGAAGCTGGCCGGGAAGCATGAGGAACGGGGTAGTTGATGAACCGTTTTCAGACCACTCTCGACAAGGTTGTTTCCACCACCGGCGTGGGTCTTCATCTGGGCAAGGAGACCACCATAACCTTCAAGCCCGCACCGCCCGACACCGGTTACGTCTTCGTGAGAACCGACGTCGAGAGCAGGCCGATGATAAAGGTGTGCGTGGAGAACGTGAGAATGATCGAGGAGCAGGCCCGTCGCACCACCCTGGGAGAGAACTACTTCGAGGTGCATACGGTCGAGCACGTTCTCAGCGCGCTTTACGGCCTGGAGATAGACAACGCCATCATAGAGATAGACTCGGACGAGCCGCCGGAGCCGGCGGGCGGTTCCGTGAGCTCCTTCGTGAAGATCCTTCGGGAGGCCGGGGTTGCCACCCTGAACCGCCATCCCAGGAAGGTTTTCACAATCACCGAACCGGTGAGTCTGGAGTACTACGGGGCCACCCTCACGGTGGTCCCCTACAGCGGTCTCAAGGTGAGCTTCACCATCGACTACGACATCTCCGCCATCGGCACCCAGTACCTGAGCCTCGACATAACCCCCGAGACCTTCACCACCGAGATCGCCCCCGCCAGAACCTTCTGCCTTTACCGTGACGTGAAGGCGCTGCAGGAGAAGGGTCTCATAAAGGGGGGCAACCTGGACAACGCGGTGGTGATAGGGGACGACGGGATCATGAACGACAAGCCCCTGAGATTCCCCGACGAATTCGTGAGGCACAAGATACTGGACCTTATCGGCGACATCTCGCTGCTTGGATTCAGGCTCGAGGGCCACGTGATCAGCGCCAAGAGCGGCCATGCTTCCAACGTGCAGTTCGTGAAGAAGATCAAGAGCGTCTACCAGGGCAGCGTGGCCAAGGCCGAGAAGCACCTCAGCGACAGGAAATGGGACATTCAGGACGTGATGAGGCTCCTGCCCCACCGGTATCCCTTCCTGCTGGTGGACAAGGTGCTGGAGATAGACCCCGGCAAGAGGATCGTCGGGCTGAAGAACGTCACCATCAACGAGCCCTTCTTCCAGGGCCACTTCCCTGGAAGCCCCATCATGCCGGGTGTGCTGGTGGTTGAGGCCATGGCCCAGGTGGGGGGGCTGATGCTCTTCGACAACGTGGACGACCCGGCCAACTGGCTGGTCTACTTCGGAGGCATAGACAAGGTGAGGTTCCGCAAACCCATCATGCCCGGCGACCAGGTGAGGTTCGAGCTGGAGATGCAGAGCAGCCGGGGGCGCCTCTGCCGGATGCGGGGAGTGGCTTTCGTGGAGGACCGGGTGGCCGCCGAGGCGGAACTCACGGCCATGCTGGTGGAAAGATCATGATCCATCCCGCCGCCGTTGTTTCCTGCCCGGTTCCCGAATCGGCGCAGATCGGCCCGGGGGCGGTGCTGGGTCCCAGGGTTGTGGTGGGTGAGAACGTGACGGTGGGCGCCAACGCCGTGATAGACGGGGCCACCACGCTATCGGATGGCGTCAGGGTGGGCCCCGGGGCGGTGCTGGGCACCATTCCTCAGGATCTGAAGTTCGGCGGCGAGGAAACCTCCCTGTTCATCGGGCCGGGAACCGTCATCCGGGAGATGGCCAACATCAACCTCGGAACGAAGGCCTCGGGGAGCACGGTGGTGGGGGCCCGGTGCTTCATAATGGCCTATGTCCACGTGGCTCACGACTGCCGGGTGGGCGACGGGGTGATCCTGGCCAACTCGGTGAACCTTGCGGGCCATGTAAGCGTGGGCGACAACGCGGTGCTCGGAGGGGTGGTCCCGGTTCACCAGTTCTCCAGGATCGGAGAGCTGGCCATGATCGGCGGCGGTTTCAGAGTTCCCAAGGACGTTCCTCCCTTCGTTCTCGCCGGGGGAGAACCCCTCCGGGCGGTGGGAATCAACGTCCTGGGTCTTCGCAGACACGGTTGGACCCCGGAACAGGTGGATGAGGCCAGAGAAACCTTCCGGCTCCTCTTCAGGTCCCCGGGCACGGTCAACAGAAAGATCGAGAAGCTGCTTGCGGAAAGCCCTCCTGAGTCCCCCTCCCACAGGATGGCCAGGTTCATGGCCGAATCCCACCGGGGGGTGATCGTCTGAGGTGGACCATCATCCCGGTTCTGTTCGCGGCGCTGCTGCCGGCGGACAGCACCGCGGTGGCGGAAATCCCCCGAAGAAATCCCACCGGAGCCCTGGTCAGGAGCGCCGTGCTTCCCGGGTGGGGTCAGTTCTACAATCGGGAACCCCTGAAGGGGCTGGCCTACGGTTCCCTCCAGGCGGGGCTCCTGGGCTGGACCCTCTACGAGAACCATGCCGCGAACCACGCCAGGGACATGTTCCTGGCGACCGGCGACCCCGCCTGGGACCAGGACCGGGAAAACCATCGCGACACTTGCCGGAGCCTCGTCTGGTACACCGCCGGAGCCTGGGTTCTAAGCATGTTCGACGCCTACGTGGACGCCTGGCTGTTCGGATTCGAGCAGGAGAACGAGAACTTCGACAGGAACGCGGGCCTCGGGTTGATGGTGGGGATCGGGCTCTGAGGGAATGAAATGATCCTTTTCGTTGTACTACTTGCGGTCGCCGAGGACGAGGAGGAGGCCAGGCTGGTGAGACTGGCCTCGGCCGGAGACCGGGATGCCTACGGGCGGCTGGTGGAGAAGTACCAGAAAAGGGTGTTCAGAGTGGCAAGAAGGCTTTGCGGGTCCGACGACGACGCCTGGGACATCACCCAGGAGTCCTTCATCAGGGCCATGAACGCCATGGGGACCTTCGATCCGGGGTTCAGGTTCTTCACCTGGATCTACAGGATCGTCACCAACACCGCCATCAATCTCCATCGCAGAAGCGGCCGCAGGGCCGAGGTCGAGTACCAGGACGACTACGGATACCAGGGGCAGACCGCCACCCCGGACCAGGCCGCCGGGAACGCCGAGGCCGGCGAGCTTGCGGTGGCGGTGGGCAGGGCGGTGGAATCCCTTTCCGACCCTCTGAGAACGGTTTTCGTGCTGCGGGTTGACCAGGAGCTGAGCTACACCGAAATCGCCGAGACCCTGGGCATAGCCGTGGGCACGGTGATGTCCCGGCTGAACAGGGCCCGGAACCAGGTCAGAAGCCTGGTCACCCGGGAACTGGAAGGGGGAAGGTCATGACCTGTCCCGACGCAATGAAGCTCATGGCCTACCTTGACGGCGAACTCGATCCCTCCGAAGCGGAGTCTGTGCGACTCCACCTTCTGGAGTGCCCGGAGTGCGCCCGGCGGCTGGAGGACCAGGGAAGGCTGGAGTCCGTCTGGCGGGAGTCATGGCGGGATCCGCCGGATTTCAGATTCAGGGCCATGAGGGAGTCGGTGGATCGCGGCGCCCGGAAACCCCGGGGTGTTCCCGGCTGGCTCATCGGAGCCGCGGCGGGAGCCGGGGCGGTCTTCCTGGGCATAAGGGTGTTCCTGGGACCCGGCCACGGGGACCTGGAGGAGAGGATTTACCGGGAGACCGCGCCTTCGGCGGTTCAGGACACGGCCGGGGAACAGGTCGAGGAATCTGTTCTTGAGATCCCGGCGGACAGCGCGGACGCGGGTCAGCCCATGGCGATCACCCGGACGGCGGAGACCGCGGAGGTCCCATTGAACGCCGCCGGGGAGTACGCCGGCGAGCCGGCGGACGGAGGACCCGCCGACCAGCACCCCGCGGGCCGGGCACTGGGCGGCTTGGATGCCGTTTTTGAACAGGCCGAAGAGACCGGGCAAACACAGGGTCTCGTGACGGGCTTGGACGAAACCCTTGGCTCCGGCTACTGCCGGGACACCCAGGCCGAGGACCTGGAACAGGAGGCCGTGGAGGAAGCTCCGGCTCCGGTTCAGGGCTCCCTCGGAGAAGGCGACTACGATGCGGTGCTCGATATCGCCATAATCGCCGCGGAGTCCGGGGCCGGGGGAGGAGGGATGTCCGGGGCGTCCTTCGCCACGGCCTCGTCCTCCATGGCCGAGGAGCAGTCCGATGACAACGGCGGGCTCTCCAGGGTGCGGGCCGCCAAGTCCTTCATCCTTTCCTGCACCGGTCCCGGCGGGGTGGACGTCCAGCCGTGGGACCTGCTGACCTCCTTCGTGGACAGCCTTCTCCAGACCCGGGGCTGGATCCCTCCGGTGTTCCATCTGGACTCGCTGGGTTTCACCGTGGAGCGGGAGGGGATTCCCAGGGTGGACCTCGGGGTGGACGACCCCTCCGTGGTGCCCATGACGGTCCGGGTCAGCACCTTCTGAGCCACTTTCCAAAAACCGCCTCCGCTGTTACATTCCCGGGAACAAGGGGAGAAGGAAGGTAGGCTCATGTTTATCCTTATGGCTGTCCTCGCGGCGCTTCCGGTAGAAAACCTGCCCACTCTGGGGGTGTTGCCCCTGTTTCCCCCCGGGGAGTACGATGTCGCGGCCCTGACCGCCAGGGCCGGGGAGATCTATCTGTCCGCCGGCCGCTTCAACGTTGTGGACCTTTCCGCCGAGCCCGGCTTCACCGGCGAACCGGAAACCCTCGCATACCGTCTCAGGGAGATGGCCGCCGCCCGGGGAATAGACTTCTTCATGGTTCTGGACGTGACCTCCGCGGGGAGAGACCTCTATCAGTCCCTTCCGTCCGACTCCCTTCCGCCGGTTCCCTACGCAGCGGTGGACGTTGCGGCCAGATTCTACACCTCTGATGCCACCCTAATCGGGACCCTCCGGGAGACCCTCCGGGGGGAGGACTCCCCGGCCTCCCTGCATTCCATGGCTCTGGGGGGCCTTGAAACCGTGGCCGCCAGAAGCCTTCTCGAGATATTCCCGATGGAGCTGACCTTCACCGTTTCCGACGGCCCCGTTTTCACGCTTCCCGCCGGTTCCGACCACGGCATAAACCGCGGAATGGTGTTTTCGCTGGTGGCCAGGTCCACCGGAATCCCCCAGTCCCGAAGCGAGTATGAGCGGCTCCGCAGCCGCGGGATAATCCAGATCACCGGCACGAGCCCCGGGCAGAGCCGGGGCAGGCTCATCACCGGCAGACTGGTGGAGGGTTCCACCGTGACCGCGGTGGAGACATCCTCCCCGGCAAACGTCTTTCTGCAGTACTCCATGGTGCCGGTGGACATCGTTCCCGGAGACGGGCTCTTCGGGGACGATGCCCTGGAGAACCGGTTCATGAACCAGGTTGAGCTGGGCGGCTGGACCTCCCGATGGGGGTTCTCCTTCGGGGGCGCCCTGGTGAGCGGCGTGCTGCCGAGGTTGAGCACCCTGGGAATCAGGGGCAGCCTGGGCACGAGGATTCCCCTGTCTTCCCCCGCCCTGGCCCTCAGGCTGGAGGCCGGTGTGGAGACGGGCTTCCTCATCCAGGACACCCGGGCGGACTCCGTCTCCGCCTCAGCCAACGCGGTGACCTTCGCGGCAGTGGCGGGCGCGGGCGTCGAATGGCTCTTCAGTTCGCACCTGGGCGTTCAGGGAACCCTGTCCGCTGCCGTCTCGTCAACCGCCGACCAGTGGACGGTTCAGGACTGGAGGGGCTACAACCGGGACGCCCTGCCCGGTGAACTCCACTACGCCGAGGTGAGCCCGGAGATCCTCAGCGGACGGATCGGGCTGTTCTACATGGTCTTCTGATTCTTCTTCCAGGGGCCCTGGGTCATCTCCTGCTCCCAAACCACCTCAAGGATGTTCCACAACGTTACCGCGAAGGCCAGTCCGGCGCTGGTGCCGCTGAAGGGCGTGCCCACGAAGGCCCCCAGAACCACCGCTCCCCCGGCCAGCATTCCAAGAACGATCAGCAGCAGCGTCGAGGCCAGGGATACCGCTCCCCACCGGCTGATGACCCTGGTTCGGCCCTGATGGAGCCCCCAGACCCATGCGATGTACGCCACGCAGCCGGTTATCGCCATGGATACCCCGGTGAGGATGAAGGCTATGAGAAGCCACACCACGAAGAAGCAGAGGAACAGACCCAGGGCACGCCGGCTGGAGGGCGAGTACCAGCCGCTCTGCTCGGGAATCTCCCCAAGGGCGGTCCAAAGCAGGGCTCCGCAGGTCATTCCCAGGAAGAGCTGAAGGTCGGTGTCGTGCAGAAGGCTGAAAACCACCGTTCCCGCCACCCCCAGAGCGCCCAGTATTAGCAGGAAGGTAATCGGCGTGTGGGGGTTCCGGGATTGGCTGAAGCTGTAGTACCTGGCTCCGGCGAACTGGATCACCAGGAAACTGGCAGCCGCGGCGCCGGACCAGAAAAGGGCCGTGAGGGCTCCGGGAGCCTGCGGCGGACGGGATATGGCCTGATAGAGGGATTGAAGCATGGAAACCTCCGGATGTGCAGGGACATGGAATCCTAAACAAACGATGGCGCCGGTGTCCAGGCTTGCAGCGAGGGGTTTTTGATGATACACTACCGGCATGAGATGGTTGATCGTCTGTGCAGCAGCCGTCGGGGTGCTCCTGGGTCCGGGGTGCGCCGGGGAGCAGGCCGAGGGGGAAGGGTCCGGGCCGGCGTGGGAGTTCATCTCCCTGGAGGAAGCCGGAAACACCGTCAGGGTGCCGATCCCCTCGGGGATGGAGCCTTCGGCCTTCGGCGATTTCGGGCTGGAGATACTCCGGGAGGTTCCCCTGCCGGTCTCCAACCAGGTGACCCGGGGGCCTGACTCCCTGTCTCTGGTTCGGATGTTCCCCCTGGGGGGTGGCGCGGTGCTGGCCCTCACCCTGGTTCCCACGGATCCGGGCGACCTTTCCCTGGCCGATTCCCTGCTGGAGCGGAGCATTCTGGTGAGGTGGCACGGTCTGCGGCCGGTGAGGCTCTCGGACGTCTGCGGCGACTCCATTGACGTCATCAGGGAATCGTCCCCCAGGGCGGCCCCGCTGGTGGTGTATCACAACCTAAGAATCGATTTCACCCCGGCCAGCTCCGAGTCGTCGCTGGTGCTGGTGGACACGATTTCCTTCTCCGGCGGCGACAGCGTGCTGCTGTCGGTACACCCCGGGGTTCCCGGGGAGTTGACCGGGATTACCGGAACCGCCGGGAGTTCGACTTCCTCCGCGGGAGTCTGGCTCTGCGGCGCATCGGACGACTCCTCCTCCGGCGACTTCCTGGGGGTGTTCACCGGAGTTCTTCCCAGAAACTGGCACATCACCCTTCTTTCCGGGGGGGACCTTCTGGGGCGTATCAGGATGAACTCGGCCCTTCTGGGGGGCAAGTACGTGCCGGTTGGGGACAACACCAACAGGTTCCGCATCCGGGTGAACGTCCCTCCGGGGATGAGGGTCTTCTGCCCTTTACCCCTGGTGTCGTCCGAAGACGGAGGCGCCCGGACGGAGTACTCCACCGGAACGGGCCTGGTCAGGGGAGTGGTGCCCATTTTCATGGGCGACTTCCGCAGGAGCCTTCTTCACGACGGCAGGACCAGCTTGGTGGTCCAGTCCGGTCTGGACACCGCCTTCGCCGCGTCGGACTCCATGTGGGCCGGCGACATGGCCGCCATGCTCTGGTCGGTTCTGGGATTTCCCGCGGCCGACTTCTCCATCCTGGTGGTGGAGGGGGGATCGGAAGGTTTCGCGGTGCCCTACCACGGCTGCCTGGTGGTTTCTCCGGGGGCCCTGTCGGAGCTTGCCGGGGTCTTCACCTGGGGCGACAGCCTGGAAGCGGGGTCTCCGGCTCCCGGCACCGGGGTTGTGGCCGCCGGGGCGGCCTGTTTCACCGGCCAGTCCATATTCCTGGACCAGGTTCTGGCGGAAATGATCCATGCCTGGACGCCATGCCGGTTCGTGGACTACATGAGCGACGGCGACGGGATCTTCAAGATGCGCCGGGCCTACCGCAACTACTACCTCTACCAGACCGCAATCACAGGCGGCGAGGAGCCGGCACTGGCGGATCCGGCCCTCAGAAGCAACCCCCTCAGCGACCCGGTGATCCGCGGGAAGGGGCCGGCGGTGATGGAATACCTCTACACCCAGGGCTGCCTGGGCAACCTTCCCGACGTTCTGGAGAACTTCCGGCACACCGGCAGCTACTGGAACAAGATCTGGGCCAACCTGGGGCTCTACGAGGGGGAAAGGCGCTACCGGATACTCCGCCAGTTCCTCTACCAGCCCGGAATTCCCCAGGTGGACACCGAGTGGTGGGAGGATGACGGGGTTATAGTCCTATCTCCCAGACAGATGCAGCCTTCGGAGAACTTCGGGATCCTCTTCGGGTCCTGCAAGGTATTCCTCGATGACGGAACAACCCGGACGGTGGTCCTGAACCCCGGCGACCGGGGGATCCTGTACGGCGTTCTTCCCCCCGAGGCCGCCGGGCGGGTAGTCGCGGTGGACCTGAACCCCGACGAGAGCATTCCCGCGGACCTGGTCTACAGAAGGCGCCCGTTTGGAAGCCGGTGATCCCGCCCGGGAAGCGGCCCAGATCAGGGAACTCCTGAACCGCCACAGCCTGCTTTACTACACGGAGGACCGTTCCGAGATATCCGACCAGGAGTACGACTCCCTGATGGAGAGACTCAGGCAGCTGGAGGAACTGCACCCCGACGTCAGAACCCCCGATTCTCCGACTCTCCGGGTGGGGGCGGGGCCCAGACAGGCCTTCGATCCGATGATCCACGAACCGCCCATGCTGAGCCTGGACAACGTGTTCGACTCCGGAGAATTCATGGCGTTTCACCGGCGGCTGGTGAGGGAGCTGTCCCTGGAGGAGCTGGAATACTCCGTGGAACCGAAGCTCGACGGGGTTTCCCTGAGTCTGGTCTACCAGGACGGAGTGCTGGCTGAGGCGGGCACCCGGGGGGACGGGATCCGGGGAGAGAACGTCACCGAGAACGTGCGCACCATCAGGAGCGTACCTCTGCGGCTTCCCCGGAACGTCCCTTCACGGCTCACGATCCGGGGCGAGGTGTTCTTCATGCTGAAGGACTTCCTGGAGTGGAACCGCCGCAGGGAAATGCTGGGGGAGCAGGTCTTCAAGAACCCCAGGAACGCCGCCAGCGGGTCCCTCCGGCAGCTGGACAGCAGAATCACCGCTGAGAGGCCACTCAGTTTCTGCGCCTACGCCTCCGGGGATACGCCCCCGGGGATAGGCGGCCAGAGGGAGCTCCTTGACGCCCTTGAGCAGTGGGGGTTCCCGGTGAGGAGGGAAACCGTCTTCACCCGGGGGGCGACTGAGACCGAGGAGGCGTGCGCAGTAATGGAGCGGCGCCGGGAGGAGTTGCCCATGGAGATAGACGGAGCGGTGATCAAGCTCTGCTCCATGGAACTCCGGCGCCGGGTCGGAGAGCTTTCCAGAAGCCCCAGATGGGCCGTGGCGTGGAAGTTCCACGCCCGGGAGGTGGCCTCCAGGGTGCTGGACATCAGGGTCAGGGTGGGCAGGACCGGAAAACTCACCCCGGTGGCTGATCTCTCCCCGGTGCAGGTGGGCGGGGTGACCGTGACCAGCGCCACCCTTCACAACCTTGACGAGGTGCGCCGCAAGGATGTCCGGGTGGGCGACCTGGTGTCGGTGAGAAGGGCCGGGGACGTGATCCCCGAGATCACCTCCAGCCTCACCCGCGAAAGCGACCATCGGGGGGAACCCTTTGAAATGCCCTCCCGTTGCCCGGTGTGCGGCGGCCCCGTGGCCAGGCCCGAAGGGGAGGCGGCCCACCGGTGCATAAATCCGGACTGCCCGGCCCGACTAAGAGAGAGCCTCAAACACTGGGCCTCCCGGAAGGCCATGGACATCCAGGGACTGGGTGATTCCCTGGCTGAGAGGCTCGTGGCC
Source organism: uncultured bacterium (assembly GCA_964607515.1). Taxonomy (GTDB): domain Bacteria; phylum Fermentibacterota; class Fermentibacteria; order Fermentibacterales; family JCC-6; genus UBA6080. The sequence goes on from CAZSKU010000014.1 coordinate 31,685, forward strand.
CTGGGAATGGTGCGGACTCTGTCGGACCTCTACCGGCTGGAACCGGAAGCCCTGGCCGGGGTGGAGCGGATGGGGAGGAAGAGCGCCGACAACCTGCTGGAGCAGATAGACTCCAGCCGGAGCGCCCCCCTTTCCCGGTTCCTTCACGGCCTGGGCATTCCCGGGGTGGGTGCGGTCACCGCCCGGGACCTGGCCCGGGCCTTTCCCCGGCTGGAGGACCTTGGGAAGGCCTCCCCGGAAAGGCTTCAGGAGGTCGACGGGGTGGGCCCTGTAACGGCGGCCGAGATCCGCGAGTTCTTCCGGGACCCGGTGACCAGGGCGGTTGTGGACGGGTTCAGGAACGCCGGTTTTTCCCCGAGGGAGGAGGAGTCCGTCGGGGGCGGCTCCCTCAGGGGCATGACGATCGTGTTCACCGGAACCCTGGAAATGCCCAGGGAGGAGGCCCGGGCCGGGGCTGAGAAGTCCGGCGCCAGGGTCACCGACTCGGTATCCTCGAAGACCACCCTGGTGGTGGCCGGCCTCGGGGCGGGATCGAAGCTGGACAAGGCCCGGGAGCTGGGTATTCAGGTGATCGGCGAGGAGGAGTTCAGGAAACTCCTGGAATAGATAGGGGGCGCCGGTTTCCCGGCGCCCCCAGATAACCGCCCGGCGTCAGCCGTTGTGCCGGCGGAACCTTTCCATGAAGTCAGCCAGGGCCTCGGCGCCCTCCATGGTCATGGCGTTGTAGAGTGAGGCTCTGCAGCCGCCCACGTTCCTGTGCCCCTTGAGGCCCACCAGGTCTTCCTTCTTGGCCTCGTCCACGAACCTGTTCTCCAGGTCCTCGCTGGGGAGACGGAATGTGATGTTCATGTGACTGCGGCATGGGACGTGGGTGACATGGGGCCTGTAGAAGCCGCCGCTGCCGTCAATGGCGTCGTAGATAGCCTGGGCCTTGCGGCGGTTGTTCTTCTCCACGCCCTCCAGGCCGCCGTTCTCCAGGATCCAGTCCATCACCAGGTCCACCACGAACACGGGGAAGCAGGGCGGGGTGTTGTAGAGGCTCTCCTTCTCCACGTGGACCTTGTACTTCATCATGGTGGGGATGTCCGTCCGGGCGGCGTCCAGCCAGCTCTTGCGCACGACCACCGCGGTGACCCCCGCCGGGCCGATGTTCTTCTGGGCCCCGGCGTAGATGAGGCTGAACTTTCCGTAGTCCAGCCGCCGGCTCAGAAAGTCGCTGGACATGTCGCACACCAGGGGGACGTCGCCGGTTTCGGGGAAGTTCCACATCTGGGTGCCGTAGAGGGTGTTGTTGCTGGTGACGTGCACGTACGCGGCGCCCGGGGTGAGTTTCACAGAGCCGGGGATCCTGTCGAAGTTCGTGTCCTCGCTGGAGGCGGCGACGTTCACGGTGCCGAAGAGCTTGGCCTCCTTGATGGCCTTGGTGGCCCACTCGCCGGTGTTGACGTAGTCGGCGGTGCGGTCCTTGGTGAGGAAGTTGAAGGGCACCATGCAGAACTGGGTGCTGGCGCCGCCTCCCAGGAAGACCACGTAGTACTCGTCGGGGTTGAGGCCCATCACCGTGAGCATCTTGGACTGGGCGTTCTTGAACATGGCGTCGAAGGGCTTGGAGCGGTGGGATATCTCCATGACCGACATCCCCTGGCCCGCGAAATCCTCGAGACCCTTTTGCGCTTTCTGCACCACTTCCAGTGGAAGGGTCGCCGGCCCCGCGTAGAAGTTGTGTACGCGCTTGGACATAAAAAGCCTCCAGCTTCCTTTGTTGAACCGAGAACGAACGCACGGATGAAGCATATCCAAACTGGACCCGGAAGGGCAACCCTTGACGCGCCCCCCGGCGAGGGTCCATATCGGATCCGGCAATCCGGCATGAAAGGGGGAAGGACAGTGAAGATCGCTCTTCTGATACATTCCCGCACGGGCAACACCCTGACGGTGGCGCAGCGGCTGAGGACCCGGCTGGAAGCCGCCGGCCACCAGGCTGAAGTACTGGAGGTGAAGGCCTCGGATGGTTCCGGGGACCAGCCCCGGTCCATCTCCTTCGACTCCCTGCCCGACCTGACCCCCTACGGCGGCATCGTGGCCGGAGCCCCGGTTCACGCCTTCTCACCCGCCCCGGTGATGACGGCCTTCCTGGAACGGCTTCCCTCCCTGGACGGGAAGACCGCCGGCTGTTTCGTGACCCAGGCGTTTCCCTTCCCCTGGATGGGCGGCAACCGGTCGGTGCGCCTGATGATGAGGCTTCTGGCGGAAAAGGGAGCCAGGGTGGCCGGCTCGGGAGTTGTGAACTGGGGCAGATCCTGCCGGGAGAGGCTCGTCCGGGAGACGGTGGAGAGGCTGGCCGGGCTTTTCTAGGACTTCACGGTCCGAAAGAACATCACCGAACCCAGAAGGACGAACAGGGTGTTGGACACACCGGCGGCTATCACCGGCGCCAGGGCGCCCTTGTTGCCCAGGGTCTGGCCGAACCTGGTGAGAGAGAAGAAGATGAAAGCCAGAAGAATCGCCGCGGCCACGCTGGTGGAGCGGCCGCTCCTGGGGTTCCTGGTGGCCAGGGGTGCGCCCACAAGCACCATGATCAGGCTGGAGAAAGGGAAGAAGAGGGTTATCCAGAACTCCACCAGGCTCTCCCGGGGGTTCCCACCGGCGGCCCGTATCCTCCGGATGTGCTCGGACAGCTCGAAAAGGTTCATCTCCTCCGGCGACTTCACCCTGCTGCCCAGGTCCAGGGGGGTGTCGGTGATCTCCGGTATCCGCAGGGAGTCGTGGCTCCGGTACTCCATCTCGCCGCCTGGGCCGAAAAGCCGTTCCTCCACCCTGTAGGCCGTCCAGACCGAGTCCTGCCAGACCATCCTTCTGGCGTCCAGCCGCCGGGTGACCCGGGAGTCGTCGTCGAACCACTCCAGGACCGCCCCGGTGACGGTCTCCTCCCGGCCGTCAAAGAAGCCTATCTCCATGATGGCCCCGGACAGAGACCTGTGGGCGAAGGAGTGACGCATTCCGTAGTCTATCGGGTCCTTCCTGTCTATCTCCACCCGTTTCACAACGGACTGCCGGTAGTTGGCCCCGGCCACCACGAAGTCTCCCACCGCCAGGACGCCCACGCTGATGAGGAAGCCCACGGTCATCATCGGGGCGAACACCCTGGGAATGCTGATCCCCGAGGCCCTCATGGCGGTGAGTTCGTTGTTCCGGGCCAGGGATGTCACCAGAAAGAGGCTGCACAACAGCACCGCCACGGGCATCACCAGCACCACGATGTAGGGTAGGCCGTAGGCGTAGTACCTGAGGAAGGCCCCCCAGCCGGGGCTCTTCTCCATCCATCGGTTGATGTTGTCGAAGGCGTCAACCACCACGAAGAGGATGGTGAAGGCGGCCACCGCCATGAGGATCATCCGGATGAAGCGTCCGGCGATGTACCGGTCCATCCTTCTCATCCTGAACCCCTTCCCCGGAACCTCGCAAGGACGGTTCTCAGGTCGGGAAGCCTTATGGGATGGCCCTCCCGAAGGCTCCTAAAAATCAGGTGCACTCCCAGGGCCCCCATCACGATGTTCGGCGCCCACATGGCAGCCCAGGGGGGCACCCTTCCCTTGTCAGCCAGGTTCTCTCCCGAAATCAGGAAGAAGTAGTAGACCAGTATAAAAAGAAGGCTCACCGCCAGGGACATGCCGGTGTTGACCCTCCGGGAGGAGAGCCCCAGGGGAACCCCCAGCAGGACGAACACCAGGCAGGCGAAGGGAATCGAGTACTTCTTCTGCACCTCCACCGCGAACCTGTTCCTCTCCAGGGCCAGGTATTCGATCCTGTCCGCCGCCAGGGCGGCCCCGGTGCCGGTCTCCACCAGCCAGTTCCTGGCTGCCCGGAGCCGGGCCGGGGAGTCGGCGCCGGGTTCCAGAGGGTAGGGAAGGCCCCCCGCAGTCAGAATCCCCATGGACGCCTCAGCGGCGGTCTGAAGGCTCTCCGCCAGCATGGCCCCCTGGGTCTTCAGACTGTCCATTCTGGCCTGCATCTGGGCGGTGGACATCTCCCGGTCGCCCCGGCTGTTCCGGTCGCGGCGCACCAGCTCCTCCGAACGGGCTATGTCCAGGGTGTAGGTGGCGAAGTCGCTGAAACGGTACCTGCCCTGTTCGTCCAGCTCGTGCATCTGACCGTTCTCCAGGGTCAGCCGGAGATGGTTGGCCCCCACCGGCCTCATGATTCCGCTCATGGCGCTGATGGTCCTGAGCGGCGTTCCAGGAACGCTCTGGTGGATAACCACTCCGCTGAGCCTTCCGGTGAGGTCGTCCTTGCCCTCCACCAGTATCCTGTAGTTGTCCACGTCCTCGACGAACATCCCCGACACGATCCTGGCGGTAGGGCGCATGGTGCCCACGTCCAGGAGCAGGTTCTTGGCCATGTGGTTGGCGTGGGGAAGGATGGAGTCGTTGAAGACCACCAGTATTGCACCCAGCACCACGGCTGCTCCGGTGAGGGGCAGCAGGATTCTCATGATGCCGATGCCGCATGCCTTCATGGCGGTGATTTCCATGTCGCCCGAAAGTCTTCCTATAGCGATGAGGACCCCCGACAGCACGGCCATCGGAACCACTACCGCCACCATGGAGGGAAGCAGAAGCAGGAAGATCTCCCCGACTATCACCATGGGAACTCCCTTGGTGACGATCATGTCCAGCAGGTCAAGAAGCTTGTCCAGCAGCATGACGAAGGTGAAGACCCCGATGGAGATGAAGAACGGGGCCAGGAACTCGGAGATCAGATACCTGTGAAGTTTTTTCATGGCTGCCCAATATAGTCCGACCTGGCTTCCGGCAGTGACCCCGGGTTGCCCGAAAGGCTTTTCGGGAGAATGTTATGCAGCCTGCTCACCGCCGGAGGAGGGGAACAAGAGCCTGCCGAGGGAGTACACTCTTTTACGCGTCATGAAGCATTCAAACGTGTTGGCGATGCTGATCCTGCTTTCCGCCGCCGGCTCCTCACCGGGAGCCGGGGTGGCTCCGCCCTGGCTTCCTTCGGGTCCCCCCAACGTCTTCTACCAGGATTCCCTTCCGGTGCTGTACACCCTTCCCCAGCCCGCTTCGGTGGTGGTCTCCCCGGCCCTGGGGGGACGGGGGCTCCGTTACCGGCTGCACTACATGGGCCGCCCGGTGTCGGGCTCCCGGGTCTGGCTCCTTCCCGACTCCAAGCTTTTCACCGCCGACTGGTCCACCAGGAATCGCTGGATGGAGATAAACAGGACCAGTGCCGTCCGGTCCTCCCGGGAGGCGGGAAGCCTGGTGCCCACCATCTACCTGCCCATCACCATGCCCCCGGGAATCGCCGGCGTCATCGGTGAAGGCGGGCAGCTGGACATCACCGGGCACCAGAAGATCACCATCTCCGGCATCAGCCACATCCGGCCGAACCAGGTGAGCACCGAGGGGGTCACCCCGTCCTATTTCCCGGACCTGAAGATGGAGCAGGAGCTGGTGATCAACCTGGACGGCACCATCGGCGAAAAGATAAACGTCCAGGTGGACCACGACACCAGGCGGACCCTGGAGCCCGACTACAACGTCCGGCTCAGGTACACCGGCTTCGACGACGAGGTCATCCGTTCCATCGAGATGGGCGACGTGAACCTCTCCATAACCGGTCCCGAATTCGTGAGTTACAGCATTCCCGGGCAGGGTCTCTTCGGGGCCAAGGTGGAGGCCCAGGTGGGGCCCCTGGAGATCACCACCATAGCCAGCAAGCAGGGCAGCTCCACCGCCTCGGCGGACTTCGTGGGCCAGGCGACCATGGTCACCGACACCCTGCTGGACATCCGCCCGGCGGAGAACTACTTCTTCGGCGTGGTGCCGGACACAATCCCGTCCCCGGTCATCACGGACATCAGGGTCTTCCAGGACGACGGAATCGAAAACCCCCTGTCCATACCGGGAACCTGGCGGGTGCCGATGCCGGGCGGCGGTTTCATGGAAGGCCCCGGCTCCTGGGACGAACTCCAGGAAGGCCCCGACCTGGACTACGTGCTGGAGGACTCCGCCACCATCCGCTTCGTCACCCCGGTGAACAGCAACCACATGGTGGCGGTATGGTTCGTCACCGCCTCCGGCGACACGACCGGCCAGGTGCCCGAGGGGGGGCCCTACGAGGACCTCCTGCTGATAAAGAACTCCAACCCCACGGTGAACGACCCCACCTGGCAGTACATGCTCAGGAACCGTTATTACTTGGGAGCCAACAATATAGTTAGAGAGAGCTTCAGCTGCGACATATTCCTGGACGTTTCCGGCCAGGAGCCGGTGTCCAGCCAGAACGGCGTGCCCTTCCTGGCTCTTCTGGGACTGGACTCCAACGGCGACGGCTCCATGGTGGACGAGACGGCCACCATGGACTGGGACAACGGCTTCATAGTTTTCCCCGACAACAGGCCTTTCACCAGCGAAGTGCTGGAGGTGAAGAACCCGGCGGTCTACACCGAGAAGAACCCCCCCACCAACATGAGCAAGTATTTCCTGAGGGTGAACTTCCGGGCCGCCAGCACCACCTACTCCCTGGGGCACATGGGCATAGTGCCCGGAAGCGAGAGGGTGACCCTGACCGTGGCCGGCCAGGTGTACAACCTGGTGCGGGACCAGGACTACACGATCATCTACGAGATAGGGCTGCTGACCCTGATGGGGGAGAGGGCCGAGCAGGCCCTGGACCCCGCCAACACCCTCCGGGTGACCTTCGAGTACCTGCCATTCTTCGCGCAGATGTCCAAGACCCTGTTCGGCACCAGGCTGAAGTACCAGATGGGCAGGCTCTCCTGGATCGGGGCCACGGTGATGTACGAGAACGCATCCACCCCCGAGGATCGGCCCTCGCCCGGGGAGGAGAACTACAACACCCTGGTGATGGACCTGGACGCCCGGCTGGAGGCGAGGCCCGAGTTTCTAACCGACGCCGTGAACGCCCTGCCCCTGGTGCGCACCGAAGCGGAGAGCATGGTGCAGCTCTCGGGGGAGATGGCCATGAGCCTTCCCGGGGGAGGCTCGGTGGCCTACATAGACGACATGGAGGGAAGCCAGTCCACCTACCCACTGGGGCAGACCAGGCTCGCATGGTCTTTCGCGTCGCTGCCCGTCGAGGGCGGCGAGGCCCTCACGGGGGACGTGCGCTGGTGGAACTGGACCCGCCGGTGGAGGATGGGCGACATCGTGCCGGGCCTCACAGGAACCAACGCCTCGGACGATGTTACCCCGATGCAGTTCTACTTCGAACCCTCAGCCGGCTCCGCCGAGTCGTGGGGGGGTGTAATGCGCTGCCTGGACCGGTACGGCGTGGACCTTTCGGGCAGGACCCACATCTCGCTGTACGTCAGGGCCACCGGCTCGGCCCAGCAGGCGTCGCTGTACCTGGACCTGGGCGAACGGATGGACGAGGACTCCTACTGGCTCGAAAGGGTCGGCGACCAGCTGATCCTGCAGGCCAACAACGTCCTGGACACCGAGGACCGCAACGGCGACGGGATACTGGCCACCAGCGAGGACACGGGCTACGACGGGGAGTTCAGTTCCCAGGAGCCCGGCTACGGGCCCGACAACCGGGACCCGAACCAGGACGACTACGTCTACTCCGCGGACAGCCTTCCCCCGTCCCAGAGGTTCGACAAGATAAACGGGACCGAGGAGAACACCCGGCTGGACACCGAGGACCTGAACCGCAACGGCGTCCTGGACGCCGCCAACACCTTCTACAGGATCAGGATACCCCTGGACGACCCCGAGTACATCGTCCACGGCCCGAACGAGTACGGCTGGATGCTCGTAAGCGTTCCCCTCAACGACTCGGTGCTGGTCACCGTTCCGGACATCGTCACCGGCGAACCCACCTGGAGCAAGATCGTCTACGCCAGGCTGTGGGTGGAGGGCTTCACCCAGCCGGACACCCTGGAGATCTACGAGTTCGGGGTGGTGGGCAACCGGTGGGAGCGCCGGGAGATACAGACCTGCGACTCCATCGTTCCTCCGGTGCAGCCGGGGGAGCAGTTCACCGTCTCGGTGGTGAACAACAGGGAGAACCAGGAGTACATAGACGACCCGCCCCCGGGGGTCGATCCGGGCAGGGACGACTACGGGAACATCAAACTGGAGCAGTCCCTGAGCCTTAACTGCGTGAACCTCCTGACCGGCCATCAGGGGGTCGCCCGGCAGGACTTCTACACCGGGGTTGACTACACCGCCTATCAGAGCTTCAGGATACTGGTCCGTGGCGCCGGGGATCAGGGGGAGGCCTTCTTCCAGATGGGCCGGGACAGCACCAACTACTACGAACTCACGGTGCCACTACAGCAGGGCTGGCAGGTGATAGACGTCCCCCTGCAGGACCTGGTGTCCCTGAAACTGCTGAAGGACCAGCAGGACCTGGAGTACCTGCGGGCGGGGAACCTGGCGGTCATGGGCAGCCCCAGCCTCACCAACGTGCTCACCCTGGCCCTGGGGGTGCGAAACGACCAGAGTACCCCGCTGACCACGGAGGTCTGGATAGACGACATCACCCTGAGGAACCGCTACCAGGACAGGGGATACGCCCACCGGCTCACCGGGGTGGTAAACTTCGCGGACCTGCTCTCGGTCAACGGCGACTACCGGATGGTGGACGCCGACTTCCACAGCCTCGGCACCAACATCGGAACCGGAACCACCACGACCAAGTACTCCGCCGGAACCACCCTGAACCTGGACCGGTTCACCCCGCCCACCTGGGGCTGGGCCATGCCGGCCACCTACGCGTGGAACCGAACCCTGGGGGAACCCAGTTTCCGACCCAACAGCGATGTAAGGGTGGAGGGGGAGGACTCGTGGTTCCAGCGCACCGACGACAGAGCCTGGGACACCTCGGTGCAGTGGCGCAGGAGCATCCGCTCCGAGGGGCTGGTAGGCCGGTACTTCCTGGATCCGTGGACCCTGCGGCACACCATGGGGGAGCAGCGGGGGCTCTCCCCGGCGGGCACCGACTCTGTCGAGAGCGAGAGATTCAACGTGGGCTACAGCCTGAACCTGGGCAGGATGAGGCTGTTCCGGCTTCCCGTGCTGGAGGATTTCCGGCTCAGGCCCACCCGGTTCCAGTTCGGGGTGAAGTTTCAGAGGGGAAGGGACGTCAGGTGGGACGTATCCGGGGAGGACACGGTCCAGACCCGGAACGACACCCAGAGGGACCTCACCACGGACGGTTCCGTGGGCTTCAACTTCTGGAAGGGGAACACCCTCTCCTACTCGCTGTCAGTGGGCAGGGACCTGTTCCATCCATGGAACCCGGACGGCCTCTCCTTCAACGCCGGGCGGGAGACCACCCGGGACCAGAGCCTCTCGGCGGCCCAGGACATAAACCTCTGGAGCTACGTGGTGCCCAGGGTCAGTTTCGACTCGAACTACTCCATGTTCCGGCTCAGTCCCCACACCCCCGGGGCGGATACCCTGGGGCTTCCCGACGTGGGGCTTTCCACAAGTCTGAGGTACAACTTCCGGCTGGGACTGGCCCACACAATGCGCCGGCTCTCCAGGCTCCGGGACGAGCGCCGGGACGAGGAGGCCGCCCCGGGCAGCCCCAGATGGATACTGATGCGGATGGAGCAGTGGGCCAACAACATAAACGATCCCACCCTGTCCTACACCGTGACCAGGTCCACCAGCTACAAGTCCCTGGAGCACCTTCCGGGCTGGCGTTACCAGTTCGGCCTCGAGGACAGGATAGACAGCATCATCCCCTACAACCGAAACGAGGGTGAGAACCTTCAGATCGGCGGGGGGGTGCGGCCCGTTTCAACCCTCTCCCTGCGGGCGGAGTACGGTAACTCCGTGAACAGGAGCTATTACAGCGGCTACTGGAACCGGCAGGAGACGGTCACCTGGCCCTCCCTCACCCTTTCCTGGAGCGGCCTGGAACGGCTTCGGCCGTTGGAGTTCCTGCGAACCGGCACCCTGAGTTCCGGCTACAGGATCGAGACGGTTAACGCCTCCCGGGTGGAGGGGGGCGAGGAGGTCCCGGTGAGCGAGACGGTTTCCCGAAGGTTCTCGCCGCTGCTCTCGGTGACCGCCAGTCTGAAGAACAAGGTTCAGATAACCGTCTCCGACAACCTTACCCTCACCGAAAGCCGGAACTACACCGGGACCAGCGCGGTCACCGAGGGCACCAACCGTTCCTCACAGGTAGGGGTGTCCTACGCCTTCAGGGCCCCCGAGGGCATCTCCATTCCGCTGCCCCTGCTTAACCGTATCAGGATCCGTTTCCAGAGCGAACTCACCACCGGGCTCAAGATCACCCGGAGCCTCACCAGGAGCGAGATAAAGAGGGACGTGGGGGAGGACATCCTTCAGACCGACCGCACGGAGTGGCGCATCGAGCCCTACGCAAACTACGACTTCGGAACGGTACAGGCAGGGCTCACAATCATTTACGGATGGAAGAAGGACAAGGTCAACTCCCAGTACGACCAGACCGACGTCGGGCTGGACCTCTGGGTTATGATCAACTTCTAGCGAAAGCCCATTACTGCTGCCTCACGGGCATTGACTTGCCCCGGAATTGTTGCAGAATAACAACGCATTTCTCGTCCTGAACGCCCCTGTAGAGCCTCAACCGGCCTGAGAGAGGAGTGCTGATCGATGAAACTGGGTCAGATGCTGGTAAAGGCCGGTGTTATCACCCGGGAACAGCTCGAAAGCGCCTTGAACGCCCAGAGGGAGAAGGGCGGAAGGCTCGGCTACAACCTGGTCCGGATGAAACTCATCTCCGAGGATGACCTGAACAGCTACCTCGCCCGGCAGAACCGCATCGAGGCCATCAATATCGAGAAGATGAAAATCGACCCGGAGGTTCTGCAGCTCATACCGGCCAAGCTTGCCATCCGCTACGAGGTGGTTCCCGTGGAACGAACCGGGAAGACCCTGGTGGTGGCCATGGCCGACCCCCACAACCTCTTCACCATAGACGATCTCCGGTTCTCCCTGGGCATGGAGATAGAGCCCCACATCTGCGCCTCCAGCATGATACAGCGGGCCCTGGACAGGATCTACCGGCAGGACGACGCCATAGTGCCCGTCTCGGAGGAGAAGCTGAAGAAGGGCCATGGGGTCGAATCAGCTCTCAAGGGCCCGGAGGAGGAGCTGCTGGTGGGGGACGAAGCCTTCTTCTCCCTCATCGAGGAAGACTCAGGGAGCGAGGAGGAGATAGACGAGGACCTGGCGGTCACCACCAGCGACTCGCCGGTGGTGAAGCTGGTGAACCGGGTGGTGGCTGACGCGGTGAAGCGGGGCGCCAGCGACATCCATTTCGAGCCCTTCGAGAAGTACGTGCGGATCCGCTACCGGATAGACGGCGTGCTGCACGAGATCATGCGGCCCAGCAGGAAGTACAGGCTGGCTATGGTGAGCCGGTTGAAGATCCTGGGCGGGATGAACATTGCCGAACACCACCTTCCCCAGGACGGCCGCACAAAGATCCGGGTGGGGGACAGGTTCGTGGACATGCGGGTTTCCACACTGCCAACCCTGTTCGGCGAGAAGGTGGAGCTGAGGCTTCTGGACCGCACCCAGGTCTCCCTCGACCTGGAGACCCTGGGCTTCGAGGACGAAGCGCTCAAGCTGTTCCGGAAATCCATCAAGCGCCCCTACGGAATCGTGCTGGTGACCGGCCCCTCGGGAAGCGGCAAGACCACCACCCTCTACAGCGCCATCTCAGAACTGAACGACATCGGTGTGAACATCATGACCGCGGAGAACCCGGTGGAGTTCAACCTCAAGGGCATAAACCAGGTGCAGATGAACGACGACGTGGGACTCAACTTCGCCATGGCCCTGAGGGCCTACCTCCGGCAGGACCCGGACATCATCATGGTGGGCGAGATCCGGGACAAGGAGACCAGCGAGATCGCCATCCGGGCCGCCCTCACCGGGCACCTCGTGCTCTCCACGGTGCACACCAACGACGCCCCCAGCACCATCAACAGGCTGGTGGACATGGGCACCGAGCCCTACATGCTCAGCACCTCCCTCATAGCGGTGTGCAGCCAGAGGCTGATACGCAAGATCTGCGGCAACTGCAAGACCCCGGTGGCGGTTTCCAGGGAGGCCCTGGAGGACGCGGGCATCAACCCCGACAGGTTCCAGGAGACCGTGTTCTACGAGGGCACGGGATGCCCCCAGTGCAACAACACCGGCTACAAGGGCCGGGTGGGGATCTACGAGGTCATGGCCGTGGACGAGGAGATGCGCTCGCTGATAGAGAACGACGCCAACAGCATCGAGCTGGAGAAGGCCGCCCTGGGCAAGGGGATGATAAACCTCCGGGAGGCCGCCCTGAGGAAGCTGGAGCGGGGCATCACCACCTTCCAGGAGGTGGTGAGGGAAACCGTGGCCAACTTCTAGAAAGAGACATGCAGACAAGGCTTTCCATGATGCTGGTTCAGGCGGGGCTCGCCACCCAGGAGGAGATAGACACAATCGCCGGGGAATGGGGCCCCGGGGAGGTGGAGCTGGCGGAAGCGCTGGTGCTCCGGGGGCAGGTGACCGAGGAACTCATCACAGAATTCCTGGCGGACATATACAGCGTGGAACCGGTGTACCTCAACGAGACCTCCTTCCCGGACGACGCCGCCAAGATCATTCCGGAGGACACCGCCCGGGAACACATGGTCGTGCCCCTGGAGCGGGACGGGAACACGGTCATGGTGGCCATGGCCCAGCCTGCGAACATGTACGCGGTGGACGAGCTGAAGTTCGCCACCGGCTGCGAGGTCGTGGTGTACGCCTCCTCCCCGTCGGCGGTGCGCAGGGCCCTGGACGAGGTGTACGGCCGCAGGGATTCCCTGGTGACCGTAGAGGCCAGCCTGAACGAGTACGACGAGGACGAGGACGCGGTGGTGGAGGTGGCCACCCTGGATCCCGGGGTGGACGAGGACGAGGTCACAGACGACAGCCTCATCACCGACAAGGAAGAGCCCATAGTCAAGTTCGTGGACAGGATGATAGCGGAGGCGGTGAAGACCGAGTCCAGCGACATTCACATCGAGCCTTACGAGAAGTTCCTCCGGATAAGGTACCGGAGGGACGGAACGTGCCACGAGGTGGTAAGGTTGCCGAAGACCGTCCAGCCCTCGATCTTGTCCAGGCTTAAAATCATGTCGGGCATGAACATCGCGGAGCGCAGGCGCACCCAGGACGGCAGGATAAAAGCCAGGGTGGACAACCGGATAATAGACTTCCGGGTGAACGCGGTGCCCACGGTCAACGGAGAGAAGATAGTTCTCCGGATCCTGGACCGGGGCAACCTTGAGTTCGACCTGAGGCAGCTGGGATTCCCGGAGGACGGCCTTAAAAAATTCATGGCCGGGGTGAACTCCCCCTTCGGCATAGTCCTGGTGACGGGCCCCACGGGAAGCGGCAAGACGACCACCCTCTACTCGGCCCTGAGCAGCCTCAACGTTCCTGCGGTGAACATCCACACCGCGGAAGACCCCGTGGAGTACAACATAGACGGCATAGTGCAGACCCAGATAGACCACGCCATGGGGTACACCTTCGCCACCGCCCTGAGGAGCATCCTCCGGCAGGACCCCAACATCATCATGGTGGGCGAGATCCGGGACCTGGAGACCGCCTCGATAGCCATCAAGGCGTCCCTCACCGGTCACCTCGTCTTCTCCACCATCCACACCAACGACGCCCCCAGCACCATCAACAGGCTGGTGGACATAGGCATCAAGCCCTTCCTCGTGGCCAGCGCCGTGAGAACCATCATGGCCCAGAGGCTGGTGAAGAAGATATGCAGGTACTGCAGGGAACCTTTCACTTTCCAGGCGTCTGATTATATTGACGCGGGAATAGACCCCGGGGAGATGGCCGGGGTCAGGACCTGCCGGGGGAAGGGGTGCACCCGGTGCAACGGCACGGGTTACAAGGGGAGGATAGGCCTCTACGAGGTGCTCACCCTGGACAAGGCCATGAAACAGGCGGTCATAGACCGGGAGACCGCCGGCCAGCTCAGGCTCCTGGCGGTTCAGAACGGCATGAGGACCCTCAGGATGGACGCGGTGGAAAAACTCAAGAACGGAATCACCACCCTCGAGGAGGTTACCAGGGTCACCGCGGACGATGACGAGGAAGTGAAGGTGGCAGCCATGAATTACAGGCTTGAGTCCCAGATTCGGGCGGTTTCCTCCTGATGGCCGCGGAAGTCGTACACGGCCTCAACATCAGAACCCTCCTGAAGGAGATGATGGAGCGCCGCGCCACCGACCTTCACATCACCGTGGGAGCTCCTCCCACCATGCGTATAGACGGCGAGCTGGTGAGGATGGAGTACGACCCCCTCACCCCCAAGGAAACCCAGAGCATCGTATACAGCCTTCTCAAGGACGAGCAGAAGAAGCGCTTCGAGCTGGACCGGGAGCTGGACTTCGCCTTCGGCATCAAGGGTCTCTCCAGGTTCAGGGCCAACGTGTTCCTTCAGAGGGGGGCGGTGGCGGCGGCCATCCGTGTGATCCCCTACGAGATCCTGGGCTTCGAGGAGCTGGGGCTTCCCTCGGTGGTAAGCACCCTGGCGGACAAGAGGCAGGGTCTCATCCTGGTCACCGGACCCACCGGCTGCGGCAAGACCACCACCCTGGCCTCCATCATCAACAGGATCAACGGTCTGAGAAGGGCCCACATCATCACCATCGAGGACCCGATAGAGTACGTTCACCACCACAACAAGTGCGTGGTCAACCAGCGGGAGATAGGCTCCGACACCGAAGGCTTCGCCGAGGCTCTCCGGTACATCCTCAGGCAGGACCCGGACGTGGTGCTCATCGGAGAGATGCGCGACCTGGAGACCATGCAGGTGGCCCTGAACATAGCCGAGACCGGCCACCTCACCCTGGCCACCCTACACACCAACTCCACCTACGAGTCCATCAACCGCATCATTGACACCTTTCCCTCGGAGAGCCAGGACCAGGTGAGAAGCCAGCTCTCTTTCGTGCTCCTGGGGGTCATGACCCAGCAGCTCATCCCCAGGCAGAGGGGCAACGGCAGGGCCCTGGCGGCGGAGGTGCTGGTGTGCACCCCCGCGGTGAAGTCCTGCATACGGGAGGACAAGCTTCACCAGATCTACGGCATCATGCAGGCCGGCCACAAGTTCGGCATGCAGACCATGAACCAGGCACTGTTCCGGCTGATCCAGAACCGCGAGATATCCAAGGATATGGGTCTTGAGCGTTCCCACAGCCCGGTGGAACTGGAGCAGATGCTGGTAACGGGCCGGGACACGACTGTATAGGGGGGTGCACATGGCCGAGTTTCACTGGCAGGGTACCAACAGGCAGGGCAGAACGCTCTCCGGAACCATAGCCGGCAAGAACAGGAAGGAAGCCCAGGAACTCCTGGAACGCAGGGGCATCACCGTCACGGTGATCAAGGGCGGCTTCGACATGGCCAAGTTCGGGGTCATCGGCTCCGGAGTGAGGACCAAGGAGCTGTCCACATTCACCCGGCAGTTCTCGGTGATGATCAACGCCGGCCTCCCCCTGGTGAACTGCCTTCAGATCCTCGCCAGGCAGCAGGAGAACCCTGTTTTCAAGGACATCATCGCGGACATCACCAACGAGGTGGAGAAGGGCGGCACCCTGGCGGAATCCCTGGCCAAGCATTCCAAGGTGTTCAGCGAGCTGTACTGCAACATGGTGGCGGCGGGCGAACAGGGAGGCATCCTGGACACCATCCTGGCACGACTTGCCGACTACCTCGAAAGCACCACCGCCCTGCAGGCCAAGATAAAGAGCGCCATGATGTACCCCATGATCGTTCTCATCGTGGTGATCCTGGCCACCATGGCCATGCTCCTGTTCGTGATTCCCATCTTCCAGCAGATGTTCGCGGACCTGGGCGGCGAACTCCCGGCCATGACCCAGGCGGTGGTTGACATCTCGGAGTTCACACAGAGGAATATCCTGTTCATCATTATCGGAGTCGTCGGCATCTCGATACTCTACAACGCCTTCGCCCGAACCGCCGGGGGCAGGAAGCTCATAGACACCATCAAGCTCTCTCTTCCCGTGTTCGGCATACTGAACCGCAAGATGTCCATCGCCCGGTTCACCCGAACCCTGGGAACCCTCATCTCCAGCGGCGTGGCGATTCTGGACGGCCTGGCCATCACCGCCAAGACGTCGGGCAACGTGGTGATAAGCGAAGCCATTCAGAACGCCCGGGTGAGCATCTCCGGGGGCGAGAACATCTCCGGCCCCCTGGAGGCGGCCAAGGTGTTCCCCACCATGGTCACCCAGATGATAGCGGTGGGCGAGGAGACCGGCGGCCTGGACGAGATGCTCATAAAGGTGGCGGACTTCTACGACGAAGAGGTGAACACCGCGGTTGCGGGGCTGGCCAGCACCATCGAACCCTTGATGATCGTGTTCCTGGGCGGCTTCGTGGGAGCCCTGGTGATAGCCATGTACCTGCCCATCTTCGACATGATCCAGGCAGTGGGAAACTGACACGGCGGGTGACCGTCTCGACATAAGCCCCGGGCGCCGCACCTGGCTTCAGGTGGGGCGCCTGGCGGTGTTGGGAATGCTTTCGGTCTCCGGCGCCTTCCTCCTTCAGCGGGACAACCTGGGTCACATTCTTATCGGAATCGGCGCCTACGCAGTCGTATCCACACTGGCCACCACCCCGGTCATGCGCGTAAGAACCCAGGCGAGGTGGCCCTTCTACGCCCTCTGCGTGGCCGACGCTCTGGCCCTGGGGGCCGTGGTGGCTCTGTCCCGGGGCGCCGAGAGCCCCTTCCTCGCTTTCCTGGTGGTGCACGCCTTCGTATACGGTCTCTACCTGGGAATCCGGGGCGGTTTCACCGCCGCCCTGGCCTCCACCGGAACCCTGGCGGCGTCGGTGCTGGTTTCCCTCTCAGGAATGCCGACAGCCAAGAGCGAGATGGTGCACACGCTCATGTCTTCTGGTCAGGTAAAACTCTCCATGGAGTACCTCCTTGCCCAGGCGGCCCTGACCTCGGCGCTTGTTTTCGCCGCGGCGACCGCGGGTGGAGTGCTGGGCAGAACCTTCTACTCCGAGAATGGCAGGTTCCAGCAGCTCCTGGACAACCTGGCGGAACTCAGGGCCCGATCCAGAAGGGTGCTGGAAAACCTGCAGGATGGGGTGCTGGTGGTGGACCGCCGGGGCGGCATTCTTCAGGCGAACCCCGCGGCGGTGGACATGCTGGCGCTCTCCGGCAACCCAGGGGAATCCCTGAAGGGAACCGTGCTGGAAGGCGCTATCACCCATTGCTTGGAGGAGGATAGCCCCCCTGAGACCATGGAACTGGCACTGGACGAGAGGATAGTCCACTGCCGGTTCACCCCCCCGGAAACCGGAGAGGGCCTCATCGTTGTTCTCAGCGACATCACCGAGGCGGCCAACCTCCGGGCTGCCCTGGAGGAAAAGAAAAGGCTTTCCATCGTCGGCAGGCTGAGCGCCACCCTGGCCCACGAGATAAGAAACCCCCTGGCGTCGGTCAGCGGTGCGGCGGAGATGCTTGCCTCCGGTAATCTTCCCCGGAGCAAGGCCGAGAAGATGGCGGGTCTCATAGTCAGCCAGTCCCGGAGGGTATCGGAACTCCTGGAGGGCTACCTGGGGCTGGCCAGGAACAGCGATGATTTTCCCCGGAATCCCATGGACCTCTCGGTCTTTGCCCGGGAAGCCGCGGAATCGGCCTCCCACGGGTTCGCCGGTGCAAAGATCACCTTCTCCGGGGCGGAAAACATCATGGTGGAGGGCAACGAACTAAGGCTGGGGCAGGCCCTGGGCAACCTGATACGCAACGCTGTGGAGGCGCAGGCCGACAAGGGACCGGGCAAGGTGGAGATCAGGATTGAGGCAGAAAAAGATGAAGTCCGCCTGACGGTATCGGACCGGGGGCCCGGCATCCCGCCGGAGAGGCTGGACAGGGTGCTGGAACCCTTCTATACAACGAAGACCGAAGGCACCGGGCTCGGGCTCTACCTTGTGGACAGGATAGCCCGGGACCACGGCGGCAGGCTGGAGTTGGAGAACAGGCCCGAAGGCGGGCTTGCGGCATCCCTGGTGATGCCCCTGTTGAGGGAGGGCCATGCGGGATAATCCCACCATTCTCCTGGTGGACGACGAGAAGCCCATGCTGGAGTGGCTGGGGCTGCTGCTGGAGGAGAACGGGTACGCCGTCACCTGCTTCGGAATCCCCTGGGAAGCGCTTCAGTGGGCCCGGGAGAACAGCCCCAGGATACTCATCACAGACATAAGAATGCCGGGGATGACAGGCCTGGAGCTCTTCTGCGAGGTGAAGAAGACAAATCCCGAGGTCGCCGGAATAATGATAACCGCCTTCTCCAGCGTGGAGACCGCGGTGAAGGCCATACGGGAAGGTGTGGAGGACTACATCGTAAAGCCCTTCAAGGCCGACCAGCTCCTCCTCGCCATCGAGAAGGCCCTGAACCAGCGCCAGGTGAAAACAGAGAACGCCCTTCTGAGAAGCCAGGTGAAACAGGAGTTCGATTTCTCGGGAATCATCGGCACGTCGGAGCCGATGCTGGAACTGCTTGAGAACGTCAGAAAGGTGGCGGACCAGCCCAGCACCGTGCTGATAACCGGCGAGAGCGGCACCGGCAAAGAGTTGATAGCAAGGGCATTGCACTACAACAGCCACCGGGCGGACAAGCCCTTCCTGGGAGTCAACTGCGGAAGCCTCTCCAGGAACCTGCTGGAAAGCGAACTCTTCGGTCACATGAAGGGGAGTTTCACCGGAGCTCACCGGGACAAGGAAGGGCTGATGACCGCCGCCGGGGAGGGGACCTTCTTCCTGGACGAGATAAGCGAGATGGACCGGGAACTCCAGGTGAAACTCCTCCGGGCGCTTCAGGAGAGGCAGATACGCCCGGTTGGGGGCAACGCCTCCCTTCCCTTCCGGGCCAGGCTGGTCTGCGCCACCAACCGTGACCTGGAGAGAATGGTCTCCAGCGGGGAGTTTCGGGAAGACCTCTACTATCGGCTTAACGTGATACCCCTTAGGGTTCCGTCACTTAGGGAACGCCGGGACGACATCCGGCCCCTGGTGGATTACTTCGTGAAAAGGAGCGGTTTCAACAAGACCTTCAGCGAGGAGACCATGCGAATCCTGGAGGACAGGAGCTGGCCCGGGAACGTAAGGGAGCTGGAGAACCTGGTGGAGCGGCTCTGCGTGATGACCTCGGAGGACGTCATCTCTCCGGAACATCACCCCGCCCACTTCCGGGGCAGGGACAGGGACGAGGAGCAGGAAGAGCGGCGCAACGGGGAAGCCCAGGCCATGCCGTCGAGCCTGGACGAGGTGGAGAAGGCGTGGATTCTCTACACGCTGGAACACCGGGCCGGGGGGAACAAAACCAAAGCGGCGGAACTTCTTGGGATCAACCCCAGCACATTGTATAGAAAACTAAACAAGTACAGGATTTGAAGATGTCGTGCTTTCATCCCTTATGAACATCCCCGGATTTGAATCCGTACTCGATTCATTGGCAAGAGAATTGCTTTTTTAGTTAAAGCTATTCTCAATCCAGGAGGGGGAGATGAAGAAGAAGGGTTTCACCCTGATCGAGCTGATGATAGTTGTTGTCATCATCGGTATACTTGCAGCCATAGCAATTCCGAAGTTCAATGACGTCTCAGAGAGCGCCAAGAGAAACTCCTGCCGCTCGAACATGCGCACCATCGCCAGCCAGGAGGTGATCTACTTCGCCTCTAACAACGTCTACACCGGAAACCTTGTTTCCCTAAACCTGACGGGTGTTGTTTGTCCGAGTACGAAAACCGCCCATGTGATTGCTATCGGGAATGTTGGAGGGGGCTCAAATAACAGTTTCACGATAACATGTCCCTTGGCGGGTGGTTTGAACCACGGTAACATCAACAACGGTGTAGCTTCGTGGGTGGACTCGGGGCTGTAGAACCCCCATTTCTGGTGTAGTCTTGGGGAAGCATTCCGAAAAAACCGGTATACTATTGGCTTCGGAAACGCCAAATCAGGCAGGGCGAAACCTTGATGTATGACCTTTTCTGATGGAATGTAGTGCGTTGTACAAAATGGAAGTTGCAATATGCAAGAACTGCTTGCGCTACGATATAATTATAATAAAATATGTTAGAGAATTATGCATTGACACTCTGGCAACCAAGTTGCATAGAATTGCCTGGATCTGTCCGCATGGACACAACCGAGAAGGGAAGTGAGAGATGAAGAGAAAGGGCTTCACCCTGATCGAGCTGATGATCGTGGTGGTCATCATCGGCATCCTGGCCGCCATTGCGATCCCCAAGTTCAACGATGTTTCCGAGAGCGCCAAGAGGAACTCCTGCCGCGCCAACATGCGCACGATAGCCAGCCAGGAAGTTATCTACTTCGCTTCCCACAATGCCTACACGGCCAACTTGGGTTCACTCAACCTTACCGGAGTTGTCTGCCCTGGAACCAAGACCGCCCACACAATCGCAATAGGAAGCATCGGCGGCGGTTCGAACAACAGCTTCACCATCACCTGTCCTGCTTCTCCTTCGCACGGCAATATCAACAACGGTATCGCCTCCTGGCAGGATCATCTGTAGACGGAAGAACCTGAGAGAGGGGGGAGGAAACTCCCCCCTTTTTTCTTACCTCGGGTTGTACCTGTAGAGGGCAAATCCGTCCTCAAGGATTATCACAGGTTCAAGTATGTCCCCGGCGCCGATGTGCTCCAGAACCGCCAGACGGTTCTCCTGTTCACCCACTGTGGGATCGAATCGGTAGAACGAAAGGTAGTCCACCCCGAGAGAGTCGAGGATCCTGAGTTCATCCTCTAGGCTGTTGTCCTGGTAGATCTGAAGGCCCAGCGGGTGGCGCCAGCCCACTATCACCGTTCCATCGAAAAGGTACCGCTTTTCTTCGTGAAGCGAGAGAATCACCGCATCATTCGGCAAGGCCTGATTTGCCCACATATGGGCCAGCCCCTCAGGGGTTGATATCCACCTTCCATAACCGGACTCCATGTCCCATTCGGATTCAAGGATAGATCTGAGGACCGTTACCCTGTAGGCAACAGGATATGGATTACCAGCCACGGCAATGAAACCCGGCACCACGAAGGCGCATACCGCAACTAGATATAACACAGCGCTTTCGTGTCTGAAGCCTTCAGCCAGCTTTACCCCAAGAAGGGCCGCGAACGGATATACGATGATTGTGTACTTGTTTCCCCACCAAGGGGGCCAGAACAGCAGAATTGCCAACCCGAAGTAGACCAATAGAGGGAGAAACCGAGTTAGAGCTTCTCTCCAATTGCGTGAGAAGAGGGACAAGGTGCTTCCGACCAGAAAAAGCAGCGCGCAGCCTTCCATGTAGCCGAAGAAAACACCCACATGCTTTGCAGTGGAGAAGTGCCTATGAGCGTAGTAGTCCGAAGATCTGTTGGCCAGTGAACCCTGCTCTTCAGGAATACTGAAGCGCCATTCATCCCTAAGCATCGACTGTATAGGCATTTCAGGATAGAAGGGGCTTCCGGTGGCCAGCATGGTTCTCACACCATAGGCCACTGGAACTGCAGCTACTACCAGCAGTGATAGAGGCTTGAATCTGAGGGGATACTTCAGGTAATCACTGAAGACAAACAGAATGAATGGCACAAAGACCAGCAGGGACGTCTGTTTCGTGGCCATTGCCAATCCCATGAAGAGCCATGCAGTTAGGGGAGACCTGTGTGAGAAGTCAGCATTCTTCTGTCTCAGCGCTGCTGCAAGAGCGAAGGTGCAGAACATGAGTGCCATGGTGTCGGGTTTTGCCAGCGCGCACCAGTAGAAGAGGTTGGTTGTGGAAAAGACCACAACGGCCACCGGTAGCCAGAGACGCCTTTTAACCTGAAGCATCTGAAGGCCTCTGAATACCGCCAATACCAACATGGATAGCTGGAACACCTGAAGAACGCTCAGCTGGTTGAGCCTGTCGGAGGAAAGTGCCGCCGGCCAGACAGACGACATCTCGTACAGCAAGGGGAAACCAGAGAAGATTGTTTCGCTAAGCCAGTACATGCTTCCCCGGTTCAACCACCGGTCCGGCTGGACTGCGTAGGTGATCAACGGATCGTCGAATGTCATGTTGGGCATGGATGCGTAGGCGAGATTTAGCAGAAGAACGAAGGTGAACACGACCATGCTGATTGTGTTGAAGGGTCTGAAGAAACGTTTTAAAGGGCAGGCTCTGATCACATCGAAGGCAAAAAAGGCACCGGGTATGGCCAATACCAGCACCAGTAGCGGGCATATTGTACGATCCATGATCCCAAAAAGAGACAGCGGAATCGTGAGAGCAACGAAAACCAGCAAACCAAGTATTTCTGAGGGAAGGAGTGGGAAGGCTTTGTCCACCCCTAACGGCTTTCTCAGCAGTCTGCCAGTTCCGAAACACGCAAGCCAGACTATCAGGACTCGTGTGATGGTCTGGAAGAAGATGACGGGGTTCATCCAGTCGGTCATGATCATCTCCCTCCAGGAAAACTGAAGTCGAAGTCCAAATGCCACCAGTCAATAACGTACAGCCCGGTTTGTTCATGTGGGCTCTCTACGGAGTATGTTCTTCCACTTTGGTCCGTGCCGACCACAAAGTCCACAACTCCTGCGTACGGTATCGTAACAATCTGCCACAGCCCCAGGGGTGTAAACGACAAATCCAAGGCCTGGGGGGGGCCTACCTGGGGGTAGATGAGTATTTCCTTCATGCTCTCGCCATTCACGCAGTTGACTATGCCCACATTATCGTGGGTATCGGGCAGGTCTCTTCCCAGAAAGTGCTCTATACCGATTACGGTAACACTGGTGCTTCCCGATCTGTTCACCTCAATCGTGTCCGTCAGAAAGCCTTCCAGGTCCTGAGCGATAAAACTGATGCTATCCGCATCCATCCAGAGAACCAATGACTCTTCTGTCATCAGGAGGTTTCTGCCCAGCAGACCTATGGGTTCGCCGTCATCCTCGATCATGCACAGTGCAGAGATGGGAACTGGTGTTCCGTTTGTTATAACATGGGGTCTAGAGCCGATTATCACATCGAAGTAACTTCCGTATTCCCTATCAGCGGACGAGACTGTAACGGTGTCCGTCGGATAGCCAGGAGCATAGCCCATGGCCCTTCGGTGGTTGATACCGGCATCAGTGCCGAATACGATTCTGTTCATGTAACGGAAAGGTATTCTTACTGATGTGGAGCATCCCGGCGGAATAGAACCGGAAAGACGTACCTCCCGGATCGTCTCGCTCCCTACGGGAAGGTAGTGGACCGAAACAATCCGATAAGATGTCGTGTTGTTGATGACCACCATATCCGTGGAATCGGGGAAAAGCATGAACGGATTCAGAGCCGTTGCGAAGACAAGAAACACAAAACTGCTCATCTCACTTCCCCCCCCCACGATTTGCTAGTGGGTTTCGATACGGTCAGAACCGCCGTAGTGCATCGTGCGAACATATCGTATAATGCACGGGATGATTAACTCGGGCAATATGAAACTGGCCCATGGCCCTGAGAGGATTGCCGGTGAAGATCGAACCCGGGTCAGAACCATGAAAAAGCTTCTGGTGTTGACTTCCACCTATCCTCGTTGGAAGTCAGACTATCTGCCGACCTTCGTGCATGAGCTCTCAAAAGGACTATCCAGTTACTTCCAGGTTGCCGTTCTATGCCCTCACTCACCCGGTGCCGCGACCGAAGAGATAATGGATGGCGTAAAGATATTCAGGTACCGATATGCCCCCACTCGTATTGAGACACTGGTAAGCGACGGCGGCATATCGTCCAACCTTAGAGAAAAACCTTTGAAAATGCTTCTCTTGCCTGCATTTCTTCTGATGCAGGTAATGGCTTTGAGAAGGCTTGCCAGGAAGTTTGCACCTGATCTTGTCCACGCTCACTGGCTCATTCCCCAGGGGTTTTCCGCAGCTATCCTCAGAAGCCTGATGAAAGACTTCCCGCCCTTCCTCGTGACCGTTCATGGTTCGGATTTGAGTGGATACAGAAATGCACCTCTCAAGCTCGTGAAAAAGCTGGTAGTTAAAAGGGCGTCTTCTGTTACGGTAGTCAATGGCTCCATGGTTGAGAGGATCAGAAAGCTTGGATGCGAATGCCCGATCAGTGTAAGACCCATGGGCACGGACCTTGAAAAGCTGTTTACATTTTGCGGGAACTCTGAAAGAGAAGAGAAAACACTTCTTTACGTTGGCAGACTGATCAGAAGTAAAGGGATCTTAACACTTCTCTCTGCTTTTCGTTCTGTTCTGGAAGTCTTTCCTGATGCAGTTCTCAGAATTGCTGGAAACGGCCCAGAAAGTGAGACTGTGAGAAGCGAGATATCCAGACAGGGAATGGAAGAGAATTTGAAGCTGCTGGGTCCAGTCAACCACGTAGACTTACCAGAGTTGTACCGTCAGGCTTCCGTCTTTGTGGCTCCTTTCGATTCTGAAGAAGGCTTCGGGCTAGTTGTTGTGGAGGCCATAGGATGTGGTTGTAAAGTGGTGGCAACTGATACTCCAGCGGTTCGGGACATTTCCTCTGGAATCAGCACCGTCACCATGGTTCCCGCTTCCGATCCAGCAATCCTCGCAATGGCAATCACAAAGGTCTTAGGTGACTCATCGCCAACGGAAGCAAACCTGTTGACCAGCATAAGAACTGTCAGAGAACGGTTTGACTGGTCAGTTGTGGCGGAAGGATATGCGAAGGTTCTGGAAAGGTTATCTTTTCCCGGTAATTGCGACAAGGAAAACTCAGATGTGTAGATCACAAGATCTGAAGATAACTCTGTTTGGCTAGCGGTGCTGTATGAAATCAGAAAAAGCCACTAAATTTAACCCATCAGTTCAATTCAAGGGAAATTTCGTTTCCAATTTGGTTTACTACATAGTGAATGTAATTGCAGGAATACTAATAGTACCTTTTTTTGTTGACATGCTGGGAGTTGAATCCTACGGAATTATTCCACTGGCAACATCGATCAGCGGTTACATTGGTATCATGGTACATTCATTGAATGCCTCAGTAGGTCGTTTCATCACTATAGACATACAGAGTAACGATATCTCATCCGCATGCAAGACCTTCAGTATATCGATCATAACCACCTCTATTGTTATAGGACTTCTTCTGCCTTTGTCTTTCATCATCGCCTGGATCATCCCCAGCTTCTTCAACATACCAGCTGGACAGGAAGAAGGCGCATTCTATCTATTTCTTGGTGTGTTTATCGGATTCATTTTAAGAGCATGGAGTGCAAACTATACGGTACAAATATTCGCAATGAATAGACTAGATATTATTAATATTGTTAATTTAGTAAATTTAGTTATGCAATATGCTCTGATTATAAGTCTGTTCGTTTTATTTGAACCGAGTTTTTTGATTGTTGGAATTGCTAATGTTGTAGGAGCGCTTGCTGCTACAGCACTTTCAATATTGATGGCGAGAAAGATCTGTCCTGGAATCAGGTACCAAAGAGGAAGCTTTCAGGTAAAGAAAGTAGTTGAACTAAGTAAAATGGGGTGGTGGGTTGCCGTCAACAGGATTGGGTCAATTCTATTCCTACAGGTGGATCTCCTTGTGGTGAACAAGATGTTTGGAACCCGTCTGGGGGGTGAGTATGCAATTGCATTACAATGGGCCATTCTTATTCGCAGCTTTGCAGCGATGCTGGCTGGAGTTATGACTCCGACCGTTCTTGCATACTATACACGCAATGAGATCAACCGTATGGCAGGCGTTTTACTCAGTTCCATCAAACTGATGGGTTTTGCCATGGCATTTCCTGTCGGCCTGATATGTGGGTTGGCTCCAGTATTGCTTGAAATATGGTTAGGCTGTGAATACACTCACTTATATGTATTAATAATAGTTCTTACATTTCATTTATGTTATAATATGAGTATATTACCGCTCAACGATATTTTTCTTGCTCACAACAAAATGCGTGTGCCTGGAATAATGACTGTACTCCTTGGTCTTCTGAATCTTGCTATAGCAGTTATACTGGGGGGCATACCAGCTCTTGGATACATTGGTATAGCTCTTGCCGGAGCATTGGTGTTGACGTCAAAAAATGCGATATTCAGTCCATGGTATGCATCAAGAATTCTAAGAATTAGTGCATTTAAAATCGTTAAGCCTGCTATGCAAGGCCTGGTTGCTTGTGTACTAGTGATGCTCTCTTCAAAACTAATATATAGATATGTTTCTTTAAGTCCACTAGCTATCCTTACATTCGTAATTGTTACTGTGTTTCCGTTGTACGTTACACTTATATATCGAAAGCATTTAAGTATTGCTGAGCAAACTATTATACACATGTTTTTTAAAAGGAATGATTCTAAGTATAAACGGTCAGTGTTATAGTAAGATATAATGGGTATTGTATATGATAAATGATTTAGTATCAATCATTATACCGGCATATAATGGCACTATATACCTCAAAAATGCAATATATAGCGCTCTTAGACAGACATATAACAATTGTGAAATTCTAGTCGTGAATGATGGTTCAGATGACAATGGGCAGACCAGATCCGTAGCTCTTTCGTTTGGCGACAGTATAAGGTATTTCGAGAAGGAGAATGGAGGGGTTGCATCGGCTCTAAACCTTGGTATTGATAATATGAGGGGCGAATACTTCTCATGGTTATCCCATGATGACCTATATATGCCAGATAAAATTGAAAAGCAGATGTTGTATTTTCAGCATGGTAAATATCCAAGAGATATTCTGTACTCCGATTATTATATAATTAACCAGTATAACATCATTACAAACATTGTTTGTTTTAATCATACACTCCTCACTGAAAAGCCTCACTACGCATTGTTAAGAGGCTGCCTAAACGGGTGTACAATGCTGATCCCAAAAAATGCATTTGCAGAGTGCGGTATCTTCAATGAAAAGCTGAGAACGACTCAAGACTACGATCTATGGATGAGGTTGTTTAAAAAGTACAGGTTCGTGCACATGAAGAAACCTTTGGTAATGAATCGAATACATAGATACCAAGGGTCAAGAGTGATTCCTGAGTACGAATCCGAAGGAGATCAGTTGTGGATAAATATGATGAAACTTATCACACCATACGAGATGGAAAGGCTTGAAGGAAGCGAACATGACTTTTTTGCTGGCATGGCAAGTTTTCTATACAGAACTCCGTACCGCAAAGCAGAAGCTTATGCAAGAAGCAGGATAGGTACTGAGAGAGAAATAGAATTGAATAGGAACAATAAACATAAAAAACGGAGAGAGAAACAAAATAGAAATACAGAGAAATATAATAATATCAATATTAGGTATGGTATACTAGTGAAAGCAATGGCTATATTATGGTACAATATAGAAAATTATATACGATATATCGGTAAATAA
Organism: uncultured bacterium; assembly: GCA_964607515.1. GTDB lineage: Bacteria > Fermentibacterota > Fermentibacteria > Fermentibacterales > JCC-6 > UBA6080. The sequence continues at coordinate 59,115 of CAZSKU010000014.1, forward strand.
ACATTTTACCATGGAGATATAATGATACTGATAACTGTGATAATTCCCTTTTATAATCGTATAAAGCAAACTCTGACGTCATTACAGTCTGTACTCCTCCAGACGTATCAGAATCTCGAAATCATAGTAGTTGATGATGGTTCGAAGGATATCACCACCGATGTTATTGAACATATAAGCTCTGATCCAAGAGTCATATACATTAGATTAGACAAGAATGCAGGTCCCGCTGCTGCAAGGAATGAGGGTATCGGAAGAGCACGAGGCGAATATTTAGCATTTCTTGATTCAGATGATTTATTACTGCCTGAAAAGATAGACACACAATTGAAAATGATGCAGAATAGTGATGCGATCATCAGCCATACATCGTACATAATGAGGTTCGGGGGCAGGCAGGAAGTTGTTAGAAACGGTAAACTGACTGGTAGAGTCATACCCCTCGTAATCGGTAGTTGTCACATTGCTACCCCGACAGTAATGGTCAGGAAGGACTTCCTAGTAAAGAATCGGATTCGATTCATTGATAGGTTTCGTTACGGAGAAGACATATGCTTCTGGCTGGAGATACTGAGGCGTTGTGAGTTGCTTGGAATCGATATACCGCTTTCCGTTATTAATTCAGATGCCTCCAGCACCACATATAATCCGCAGAAGAACATCGAAGGGTTGGCAAACATATTGCAGTACGTCCTTGGTGATGAAGAATACCGTGGGTATTATGAGCAGATTGCACATTTATGTAAGAGATATATTAGTATTAGCAGACAGATCGGAAGGGAAAAGGAAATCAATCATGCAAATAGAGAAAGGACATTACAAACGATAAAAAGACAGGGAATTTTTAGTACTATGTATAAACTTATCATCGAGAAAACAACGGAGAGATCCTAAGAGAAGGATTCATGAACAGATGACAGGCGGTTCCGGTATCGTAGCAATTGTTCCCAGAGGAAGCGGTGCTTACGTCATTCATAATCAGCTTGAAGACTCAATTGCGAACTACCGATTGTTCACTCATAGCCCCGCAATGGAGTATTTCCCTTTTGCCTTACCAATCTGGGCAGCAAAGAAGACCAGTGGAGCCTCCATGATTCATTCCACGCTGGATTACGGCTGGATGTACAGGAAAAAGGGTATTCCCCTGATTCTAACAGCACACAATTATTTACTATGTCATGAAGCATACAAGCACAGTACTCTTAGACAGCGAATTCACTATTCGACAGACCTAAGAGCAAGCACTAGAATGAGCATCAGAGAAGCCGATCTGATCGTGTGTGTCAGTGACTTTACTCGAAATGTAATATGTGAGAAATATAAAATATATGATAAAACAATCATAATATATAATGGTATAGATTGCAATAAATATTATCCTAATACAAGTAACAAAACGACAAATGAGATATATAAGGTATTGTTTGCTGGTAATCTATCACGAAGAAAGGGTGCTCACTGGATTCCTGAAATTGCTGCAAAACTTGAAAAGGGAATCGAGATACACATCGCCACAGGTCTCAGAAACACTGAACTATCAATATGTCATGATAATATAAAAACTATTGGAAGGGTGTCCTACGAGAACATGCCTTCTCTTTACAGGCAATATGATGCTCTACTATCGCCCACTGTCTTAGAAGGTTTTGGTCTTAGCATAGCGGAAGCAATGGCATGTGGACTACCAGTTGTCGCCTCAGATTGCTCATTCGTATCTCAGCTGGTCCATGATGGTAGAAGCGGATACCTGTGCAGAATTGGTGACTGTGCTGCTTTCGCCGAAGCTCTTAACAGCTTGGCGAAGTCACCTGCTACTTGCGCTTCAATGAGTCTATACAACAGGCAGAGGATAATGACTTGTTTTCCTCTGGAGAAAATGATAAATGGCTATAAGAACCTGTTCAACTCGCTGGTTTAATCAAAGAAGGCAGTTCTCTTACGCATCGGCAGAATACTGCTATCGGGGTTATTGATCGGAATCTCAGAGAACGATAGAGTGCTCGGGTGCTGAAAAAGGCGATTCTACCCAGCAGAAACAAAGCCCTCATGCGGGAAGAAGCGGAGAGTTTTCTAGCGAGCAGGAAGTGCCCCCGCAGCACCTGGTACTCGTAAAATGCACTATTACCTGAAGAAGAGGCTCTCCCTTCATGGGATATTCTGAAGTCTGATGTCAAAAGGGCGATTCTACTTTGTGAAAGCTTCCAGGAAAGAAAAACGTCTTCTCCGTACATGAAGAAGTCTTCGTCAAACAGCTTTCCGTCGATCACAGTTTTTGGAACCAGGAGACAGCATCCCGACAGGAATCTGAAGGATCCAGGGATTCTATTCCGGGTCATTATGCCGAATACCTTCTGATACCAAAAATGACCGGGGGTTCCTGCATCTAGGAAAGCTGGAACTACTACGCATGCTGAAGGGCTTTTAAGGCAGGTTTCGAGGAGGAGGTTCAACCCTTCGGGGGGCATCAGGGCATCGTTGTTAAGCAGAAGGAAGTAACTATGGTTTCTGTTCTCCGATGACCACGCAATTGCAGAGTTCATCCCCTTTGCGTACCCAAGGTTGGAGCCGCTTTGAAGTACAACGGTGTCTTCGGGGAGGCCTGTACGGTCTAGACAGGTAATCATCCTTTTGAACATGCAGATGCTCTGCTCGCTGTCGCTGTTCTCGACAATCACCAACGCTGCAAGCCCCTGATTCCTAAGTGACTCGATGCATCTTACAGTTGTTTCAGGTCTATTGTAGTTGATAGTAATCGCACATACGCTCATAAGTCCGTTTGGGGTCTCCATCTTAGCAAGAATTCTATCTATGACTAAAAAACAGTATTAAAATACAAACAATTAGCCGATGTTAGTAAGAACGACCACTTTGGCAAGCCGCTGTTGAATTAGTAATATACGCCCATATAACCCATGGGAGCGGAGTTGTAGTGAAAGCCGATCCCTGGAAGCTTCTTGAGGATGCCCGGGCCATACTGGAGCATGCCATGACCTGCGGGAAGTGCGATGCGTCGGTGATGGACGAGATGGCTAGGGTGGAGGGGCTGCTGGGAGAGGTGCTGTCCTCGGGGGAGCCCAGTGTCAAGGGACATCCAGATTCCCGCAGTTGGGGGACACCCACATTCCCGCACCC
>CAZSKU010000015.1:0-61633 GCA_964607515.1 uncultured bacterium
ATGAGCGCCTCCTTGGGGCAGCAACGTGTCCGTGAGAATAAAATGGAGCCGGACGGGAGTCAACCGACCAGGGAATCCCGAACGAAAACGGGGGGCCTGAGCCCCCCGCTTCCTTTCGTGCGCCAGGCTCTAGCGGGCCACAACCATCCTGGTGCTGGCGTGGCTCCCGCCGGAGGAAACCCGTACGATGTACACCCCGGCGGGGAACCGGGATACGTCCACCGAGGCGGTGTTGTCTCCCGGGGCAAGGACCATCTGTTCTCCGTGCATCAGCCTTCCAGTGATGTCGAAAACCCGTAGGAACGCCTGTGCCGGCGCCTGGGCCTGAACCCTCACTGCCGCTGAGGCAGAGACCGGGTTCGGGCATACGCTCACCGCGGCCCTGGGGAAAACCGGGGTGGCGAAGTCCCCGGCGATTCCTGTGGAGAACGGGTTGGCCAGGTAGGCAACGGTGGCTATGGAAGCCTTGGCCATGTTGGTGCCGAAGGGGAAGTACTGCATGTAGTTGGCCATCAGGTCGGTGGTCTGGTGGTAGTAGGGGTTGCTGAACACCAGTCTCTCGATGTTGAGCATGGCCGCGTACCCGTAGTTCCAGAAGCTGGCGTGGTCGCTGGCGCCGGTGGGATTGGACGCCACTTCCATGGTCAGGGCTGGAACGTAGGTGTCGCTGATGGCCTGGAAAGCCACACCAAGACCCGAGGAAGCGGAGTTGTAGTGGAGCCAGGCGATGTCGCTTCCGGCGGGGCCGTAGAAGGTCATGTCCAGGTTCACGACTCCCATGATGCTGTCGCCGGCGGATGCCGCGTTGGAGGCGTAGTAGGCGCTGCCGTAGAGCCCCTGCTCCTCGCCGCCGAAGAGTATGTACTTCACGGTGTACTCGAACTGGTACTGGCTCATGATCCGGGCCGCCTCCATCACCGTGGCGGACCCGCTGCCGTTGTCGTCGGCACCCGGGGCGTTGTAGTAGGGGTTCGGGGAGGTGCTGTCCAGGTGGCCGCAGATGACCCAGTAGCGGTTGTGGTAGACCTGGCCGGTCTGGGTAGCAATCACGTTCTGACAGTTGTAGCTGCCCATGGGGAATGGCTGTATCTCCACGGCGAGCCCCATGCTCTCGAACCGTTCCTGGCTCCAGGCGCAGGCGGTGTCGAATCCGTCCGTGGAGGAGTGCCGGGTGAGGTAGCTCTGGTAGTTGGTGGTGTAGGAGATCAGGGAGTCCTGATTCACCGCCCCCACGATATCCCCCACGGTGTCGTCGTAGCCGCTCCTCATGGGAACGGGGACCGCCTCGGCCGGGGCCCGGTTCTCCCTGAGGGGCTGGACATGGTGTATCCCGGGGCGGACGAAGGGATCCGGAACCGGACGGGCCAGCCTTACGATGACCGAGTGGTGGTCGCGGTAGACCGGCTCGCCTATCTCCGCGATGTCCTGCAAGCCGCCCTCGTTGCGGATGGTGACCAGGGCGTAGTCCTCCAGCTCCGCACCGGAATCCAGGATCCTGGAATCCTCCGAGGGGATGCCCAGCGCCACCGCGAGGTCCGATGTCCTGTAGACGACTACGTAACCGTCTGTTGCCTGGGCGCCGGGGTCGGGAATGACGAAAAGCCCTTCGGCGGCGGCGATGCCGAAGGACAGGGCCAGTATCGGAAGGATGAGTCTGTGCATGGGACGCCTTTCATGTATGGGAAAACTCTTGTTGTTCCTGTCCATTCATTTACTCCGGCACGACCCGGCGGTTCCCCAGGAGATGGTGCAGAATGATGGACGCCGACACTCCGGCGTTCAGGGATTCCACTCCCCCCCCCATGGGTATGGACACCAGGCACGCCACGGCGTCGGCCGAATCCCTGGAGATGCCCCGGGCCTCGGAACCCACCACCAGGCAGACCGGCCTGTCCGGCTGGAACCCGTTCAGGGGTTCCCCCCGGGGGTCCGCTCCGGCGAAAACGTAGCCGGGGTGCCTGGAAACCAGATCTGAAAGGGACGCCGCGGTGATGATCGGCAGTCCGATGTTGGCGCCGGCGGAAGCCCTTGTTGTCTTGGGGCCGTAGGGGTAGGCGGAGCCGGGCAGAAAGACAGCGCCGCAGCCGAAGGCCGCCGCGGACCTTATCACGGTTCCCGCGTTGCCCGGGTCGGAAACCCCGTCCAGGGCCGCCACCGTTGCTCCGCGGAAAACGTCCGCCTCGGTCCAGACCGGAAGCGGAAAGACCGCCGCCACCCCCTGGGGAGTCCGGGTGGAGGACACCTTGGCGAACACCCTGGATTCCACCTCGAGAACCTCCGCCCCGGAGGCTTCCGCCCTCTCCCCGGCTGTCCTGGCCTCCGGTGTGGCATCCCGGGACAACAGAACGAACATGGGCATGGTGTTCCCGGCCCCGTCGAGAAACCGCGGGCCTTCCACCAGGAAGGCCCCGTGTTCGATGCATCCGCGGGGATTGTGAAGGGACGCCGCCAGTTTTACCCGGCGGTTGTCGCCGCTGGTGATCGGACCCTTCAATCAGCCCCTTCCGGAACCCCGTGATCCAGGATCGAACGGATTATCTCCTCGATGGAGGCGCCCGGGGAGAATCCGATCAGCCCCTGGAGGGTTGAAACGTCCGGAACCCTTCTCTGCATGTCCTCGAAATCCCCGGGGTAGGCCTCGTCGTAGGGGGTGAGTTCGATGGGCGATTCGGAGCGGGTGATCTCCCTTACCCTCCTGGCCAGCTCCAGGATGGTTATCTCCTGGACGGAGCCGATGTTCACCACCCTGCCCACCGCCTTCGGGGTGTCCATCAGGGCGCAGACGCACCTCACAACCTCCTCCACCGCGCTGAAGCACCGGGTCTGGGTGCCGTTGCCGAACACGGTGATGGGCTTGCCCGTCAGGGCCTGGTTGATGAACCTGGGAAGGACCATTCCGTAACGGCCGGACTGCCTGGGACCCACGGTGTTGAAGAGCCTGCCCACTATCACCGGCAGCCCCCGGGCCTTGTGGTAGGCCAGGGCCAGAAACTCGTCCAGCGCCTTGCTGCATGCGTAGCTCCATCGGCTGCGGCTGGTGGCTCCGAGGACTATGTCCCCGTCCTCCCTGAAGGGGGTTTCCCAGCTCTTGCCGTAGACTTCGCTGGTGGAGGCAACGAACACGAGAAGCCCCCGGGAGGCCGCTGCTGACAGCACGTTCTCGGTGCCCCCGATGTTGATCTCTATGGTTTCCACCGGCCTTCGGATGATGTTCTCCACCCCCACCGCAGCGGCAAGGTGAATCACCGCTCCGGAACACGCCGCCAGGGATTCCACCGTGGCCGAGTCCATCACCGAGCCCAGGTGGAACCGGAACAGGGGGTTGTCCTCCAGGTGCCTGACGTTCTCCCGTCGCCCGGTTGACAGGTCGTCCAGCACCTGAACGCTTCTGCCCTGGGAAACCAGCCGGGTGCACAGGTGGCTGCCGATGAAGCCGGCGCCCCCGGTCACCAGGTAGTCGCTGGCTCCGGCGGTCATTTGCCCACCACGCTCAGAAGCACGCCCGCGGCAATGGCGCTTCCGATGACCCCGGCCACGTTGGGAGCCATGGCGTGCATCAGAAGATGGTTCTTGGGGTCGTACTTCCGGCCTTCGACCTCCGCCACCCTGGCGGAGTCGGGGACCGCGGAGACCCCCGCCGCACCTATGAGGGGGTTGATCCTGTCCTCCTCCTTGAGGAAGAGGTTCATGAACTTGGCGAACAGAACGCCGCCCATGGTGGCTATGGCGAAGCTGAATGCCCCCAGGGCGAAGATCTTTATACTGTCGAGGGTGAGGAAGTACCGGGCCTGGGTGCTGGTGCCCACGCTGAACCCGAGGATGATCACAACTATGTTGTTCAGGGCCCCCTGGGCGCTGTCGGCCAGCCTCTTGGTCACGCCGCTCTCCTTGAGAAGGTTGCCGAAGAAGAGCATGCCCAGCAGGGTGATGGCCCCCGGGGCGATGAATGCCGTGACGATGAAGGCCACGATGGGGAACAGAATCTTCTCGGTCTGGCTCACCTTCCGGGCGGGCTTCATCCGGATCAGGCGCTCCTTCCGGGTGGTGAAGAGCCGCATGATCGGAGGCTGGATCACCGGCACCAGCCCCATGTAGGAGTAGGCCGCGATGGCGATGGCCCCCAGCATCCCCGGGGCAAGCTGGCTGGCCAGGAAGATCGCCGTAGGCCCGTCGGCGCCGCCGATGATGCCGATGGACGCCGCCTGTCTGAGGTCGAACCCAAGAAGCAGGGAACCCATGAGGGTGACGAAGATGCCGATCTGCGCGGCGGCGCCCAGCAGGAGAAGCTTCGGGTTGGAAAGGAGGGCGCTGAAGTCCGTCATGGCCCCGATCCCCAGGAATATCAGGGGCGGGAAGAGACCGCTGCTGACGCCGAAATAGAACAGCCGGAAAACCGATTGCTGCCCCCCCAGGACGTCGAGGTAGCCGATCGGCATCAGGTCCGGGTTGTAGGGCATGTTCCCGGCCACGATGCCGAAGCCGATGGGAACCAGGAGCAGCGGTTCGTAGTCCTTCCTGATGGCCAGATACATCATGGCCAGGCCTATCAGGATCATCACCACGTTGCCCGGCTCCAGCAGAAGGAATCCGGTGTTCCTCAGGTAGTTCAATAGTCCGATACTCTCAGTGCCGGCCCCGGAAGCGCCGGCGAGCAGGAAGACCAGTTTCGAGAGCGGGGCCATGGTTCAGCCCCCTATGCTCATGATGAGGGCGTTCTCCAGGACCGTGTCGCCTTCGTGCACCGCCACCTTCGAGACCACGCCGGCCAGGGGCGACTCGATTTCGTTCTCCATCTTCATGGCCTCCATGATGGCCACGATCTGCCCCTTCTCTACGGTGTCGCCGGCTTTGGCCATGATCTTCAGAATGTTGCCGGGCAGCGGGGAGAGGATGTCCCCCCGGTTGCCGTGCTCCCCGGGCGGGGTGGTGCGGTCGGGGGATGAAGAGGCGTCGGGAATCCTCTTCTCCCGAACGATGGTGGGGGTTTTGGGGGCTTTTCTTCCGGAGGACTCCACCTGGGCGGTGAACGTCCTGTCGCCCAGCCTGATCTCCACCTGGTCGTCCTCCATGCGGCCCACGCCCACATGGTAGGTGTTGCCGCCTATGGTCACCACGTAATCGGGCATCACACTCTCCTGTCCCTGAGCCTCAGACCGGCTCTGGCCAGCAGAAGCTTAGCCCTGCCGGCAAGTCTCCAGGGTGAGTAGGGTTTCTCATGGTCCTGCCATGTAATCTTCTTGTCGTGCTCCCGGTCCAGGTGGGTAAAGTGGGCGTGGATCGCGGCGGTCACCGCGGCCACCTCCTCCGGAGTGAGCCCCGGGAGGGTTTCCCCGCCGGGCTTGCGGACGGCGGCGCTCATCTTTCCGGGCTCCACGGCCTTCCGGAGCACCGGAAGCATCACCGCCAGGATGACCAGTCCGAAGAACACCGTCAGAATGCCCAGATATGTTATCTGAACTCCCACGGGAATTAGTCCGGCGCCGGAAACGGCCACCGCCAGGGTGTCTGCCTGCGGAGTGATTCCAATCATAACGGGATGTTCCCGTGCTTCTTGGCGGGGATTTCCTGCCGCTTGCCCTGAAGCATCTCCAGGCTCTTTATAACCCTGAAGCGCGTCTCGGAGGGAAGGATAACCCCATCGATGTAGCCCCGGGCCGCCGCCTCGTAGGGGTTCGCGAACTTGTCGCGGTACTCCGCCACCAGTTCCGCGCGCCTGGCCTCCGGATTCTCCGAGGATGCCAGCTCGTTCCTGAAGATGATGTTCACGGCCCCTTCGGGACCCATGACAGCTATCTCCGCGGAAGGCCAGGCGAAATTCACGTCGCTGCGCAGGTGTTTCGAGGACATCACGTCGTAGGCTCCGCCGTAGGCCTTCCTGGTGATGACGGTGATTTTGGGCACCGTGGCTTCGGCGAAGGCGTACAGGAGTTTTGCCCCGTTGCGGATAATGCCGCCGTACTCCTGCTTCGTGCCGGGCATGAAGCCCGGAACGTCCACGAAGGTCAACAGGGGAATGTTGAATGCGTCGCAGAACCGGACGAACCTTGCCGCCTTCACCGACGCGTCTATATCCAGCACCCCGGCCAGGAAACTGGGCTGGTTGGCCACGATCCCCACCGGCCTGCCGTTCATCCGGCCGAAGCCTATGATGATGTTCTGGGCGTAGGACCTCTGGATCTCCAGGAACTCGCCGCCGTCCGCCACCGCGGATATGATCTTCCGCATGTCGTAGGGCTTGTTCGGGTTCTCCGGCACGAACTCGTCCAGCCAGTCCTCCGTCCTGTCCGCCGAGTCGGTGCAGGGGATGGAGACCGGGTCCTCCATGTTGTTCTGGGGGATGTAGCTGAAGAGCTTCCGTACCAGGAGCAGGGCTTCCTGCTCATCCTTGCAGACGATGTGGGAAACGCCGCTCCGCTGGCTGTGAATGAAGGGGCCGCCCAGCTCGTCCTTGGTCACATCCTCCCCGGTGACCGCCCTGACCACGTCAGGGCCGGTGACGAACATGTAGCTGGTGTTCTCCACCATGATGGTGAAGTCCGTGATGGCGGGGCTGTAGACGGCGCCGCCTGCGCATGGCCCCAGGATCACGCTGATCTGGGGCACCACGCCGGAGTAAAGCACGTTTTTGAGGAAGATGTCGCCGTACCCGGCGAGGCTTTCGATGCCCTCCTGAATCCTGGCGCCGCCGGAGTCGTTCAGGCCGATCAGGGGAGCCCCGTTCTGGGCCGCCATGTCCATGACCTTCTTGATCTTCTCCGCGAAGGTCTCCGACAGGGAGCCACCGAACACGGTGAAATCCTGGCTGAAGACGTACACCAGTCTGCCGTCTATGGTGCCGTAGCCCGTTACCACCCCGTCGCCGTAATACTTCTGCCTGTCCAGGCCGAAGTTGCTGGATCGGTGGGTCTTGAGCTGGTCGAACTCCTCGAAGCTGCCGTCGTCCAGGAGTATTTCCAGCCTTTCCCTGGCGGTGAGGCTTCCCTGGGCGTGCTGCTTGGCGATCCTTTTCTCTCCGCCTCCCTGAAGGGCCAGCTCCTTGAGCTGCCGGAGCTTGTCGTTCCTGTTGCTTGCATTCATTGTGGGGAAGCCCTTTCCGTCAGTGCTGACAGATCTCGGTGAGAACCCTGCCGCTGGCCCTGGGGTGAATGAAGGCGATTCTTGAACCGCCGGCTCCGGGCCTGGGGGCGCTGTCTATCATGTTCACTCCCGCTTCCACCAGCACCCTCACCGCTTCTTCCGCATCGGGAACAGAATAGGCGATGTGGTGGATGCCCTGCCCCCGGGACTGGAGGAACCCTGCTATGGGGCTGTCCGGGGAGGTGGGCTCCAGGAGTTCGATCCTGGATTCGCCCACGGCGAACATCGCCACCCGGACCTTCTGGCCGGGCACCTCCTCGAAGCCCAGGAAGACCAGACCCAGGGCGTCCCGGTAGAATGCCACGGCCTCCTCCAGGTTTTCCACGGCGATGCCGATGTGGTCAATCCTGCTGACTTTCATCTTCTTCCAGCATCCTTTCGGCCTCCCGGGCCAGCCTCAGCCCGGCTTCGTATGGTGTGGTCGAACCGCCGGAGATAAGTTCCAGCAGCCCTTCCTCAGAACCGTATTCCCTGCGGAGAAGCATTTCCCCGAACCGGGTTCCGCTTTCCTCGAGTATACCTCTAAGTATCCTTCTCGTGTTCTCCAGCCTGCGTCCCTGCGGATCCGTCGAGGACAGAAGCCTGTCAAGGGATGCCCAGAGGGTTTCGAGGCCTTCGCCGGTCTCCGCCGAAACCCTGACCACCGGAGGCTGTGTTCTGTTCTCGGGGACCAGTTCCAGGGAAGCCGCCACCGCAGCCTCGAGCTGGTCTATTCCCGGCCGGTCCGACTTGTTCAGGACAATCAGGTCGGCGATTTCCATGATTCCCGCCTTCATGGCCTGAACATCGTCACCCGCGCCGGGCACCAGGACCAGCACGGTGACGTCGGCCACCTCGGCCACCTCCACCTCCGCCTGGCCCACCCCGACGGTTTCGACCAGGACGGGGTCGTAACCCGCGGCGGCCAGCAGAAGGCTCGCGTCCCGGGTGGCCCCGGAGATTCCCCCCAGGTGCCCCCGGCTGCCCATGCTGCGGATGAAAACCCCGGGGTCCACGGCGTGTGACTGCATCCGAATCCGGTCGCCCAGAAGCGCCCCTCCGGTGAACGGGGAAGAAGGATCCACGGCTATGACCCCCACCCTGAAGCCCAGGGAACGGAACCTGCCTATCATCCTGTCCAGCAGGGTGCTCTTCCCCGCCCCCGGCGGACCCGTCACGCCGATGGTCCTGTGGTCGGGAATCACTGGGAACAGAGCATGGAGCACACCGCCGGCGCCGGAGTCGCCGTTCTCCACCATGCTCAGCCCCCGGGCCAGAGCCCGCACGTCTCCACGGAGGATCTCCTCCGCAAGGATATCCCCGGGGTTCATCGGATCAGCTTCTGTTCTTCAGTTCATTCTCGATGAATGACACCACATCCGAAGCCGGGGTTCCCGGGGTGAATATCGCCTTGAAACCTGCCTCCATGAGGCCCGGGACGTCCTCTTCGGGAATGACCCCGCCCCCGAATAGGATTATGTCCGAGGCTCCCTTCTCCCGGAGGATTCTTGCCACCTCGGGGAAGAGGTGGTTGTGGGCGCCGGAAAGGAGCGAAAGCCCGACGAAGTCCACATCCTCCTGCAATGCCGCTTCGGCGATGGCCTGAGGGGTCTGCCGGATGCCTGTGTAGATGACCTCCATGCCGGCGTCCCGAAGGGCCCGGGCTATGTACTTGGCTCCCCGGTCATGGCCGTCAAGCCCCGGCTTTCCAATAAGAACCCTTGTCCTGCGGTCCATGGATTCCTCTCCTCGATGAAGGGAGCCCTGGCTCCCCGGAATTCCGCCGGTGCCGGGCTGCAGCCCGGAAAGGCGTGGTTCATATCATGCATATCATCTTCAATCAACCGTTTTCTGTAAAGACTGGCTCACTTCCCTGATGCGGGACCGGGAACAATATTACAGGGGTATCGGTAACTCCTGAGCGTGCCACTGAGAAAAGGAAAGGTGTACCCATGAAGCTCGCCGCCGTACTCCCGTTTCTCGCCGCCCCCCTGGCCTTCGCCGTAGTAACCCCTCAGACGATCGCCGGCTATCTCGACCAGATCAACGCCACGTACGAGAACGAAGGGGACGTCTTCTTCATCACCCAGGAGGACGAGGCCTCCGGAGAACGGTTCGCCATCTTCTACATCGAGGTGAATGCGGAGATGGACGCCTGCTTCATGGCCGGCCCGACCCCGGGAGTGGTGCCCGCTTCGGGCGAAGGCCGCAGCGCGGCGCTGGAACTGATGGCGGACCTGAACAGCACCTACCCCTTCGTCAAGTTCGAGGCCGACCCGACTTCCGGAGAAATCATGTGCACCTACACTTTCTCGACTGAGAACGGCGTTGGATTCGAGGCGTTCGCCGCCATGATAAGCGTCATCTTCAGCACCATCGAGGAGACGGCTGACCAGTTCATCGCCCTGAGGCAGTAGCCCCGGGGCGCCGCAGGGGGGGATGATGTACGGCAGCATAGCGATATGCTCCGGCCGGGCCAGTACAGGGCTTTGCCGAAGCGTCTGCAGAATTCTCGGCATCGAGCCCGAACCGGTGGAGTTCCACCAGTTCTCCAACGGAAACATGATGGTGAACTTCCCCGGAGGCACTGTCAGGGAGAAGGATGTTTTCATTATCCAATCCGGCGAGCGGTCCATCCTGGGGGACAAGACCGAGGCGTACCGGGCCGTCTCGGGGGACATCCTCGAAATGCTCCAGATGATAAGCGCCCTGAAGGACAGCGCCGGCCGGCTGACCGCCGTAACCCCCTACTTCCCCTATGCTCGGAGCGACAAGAAGGACAAACCCCGGATCGCCATCACCTCCAAGATGATATTCGACCTCATCGCCGCGGTGGGGGCCCACAGGGTTCTGGCCATGACCCTTCACTGCCCCCAGAGCCAGGGCTTCAGCAACATCCCGGTGGACCAGCTTCACGCCTACACCGTGTTCATCACCCGGATACTGGGCATGGGGCTGGAGAAACTGGCCTTCATCGCTCCCGACTCGGGCTCGATCCTGGACAACGACTTCCTGGCCCTGCACGCTGCCAAGGGAATCAGGGACGCCGGGGGGGCTCCGGACATCACCACGGGATACGTCAAGAAGGTCCGTGTGGACGACAGCGAGAAGCCCCTGGTACGAACCGTGGAGGGAATTGACGACCTGAGCGACAGAACCGTGATAATGAGCGACGACGAGATACTCAGCGGAAGAAGCCTCATCCTCTGTGCTGAAACCGCCAAATCCAAGGGCGCCAAGGAAATATACGCCTTCGTGACCCACGCCATTCTCAGCGGTGAAGCGGTGAAGAGCATCGAGGACAGCCCCATCACAAAGCTCTACATCACCGACACGGTGGAGTTCGACCGGGAGGCCGCCCAGAGGATAAACGGAGGGCCGCTCACCAGGATCGAGACCCTTTCCGTGGCTCACATTTTCGCCGAGGCCATCAAGCGGATCCACCAGGGTCGAAGCCTCAGCTCCCTCTACCTCTGATGAGAACCATCCTCTTCGACGACCACCGGGATCAGCGGGGTTACGTGGTCAACCCCTTCGAGGGAATTCGTGACACCGGCGACATAGACCGGTGTCACGCCTTCTCCATAGCTCCGGGCAGCGTCCGGGGAAATCACTCCCACCCGGACCGGAACGAGAAAGTTCTGCTCCTTGCCGGCAGCGTGGAGTTCAGCTACGGAATGGAAAAACGGTCCTTTTCAGCCCCGGCCTTCCTGGAGTTCGACCCGGGGGAGCACCACTCATTCCTGGGAGTTGGCGACACCCCGGCGGTGCTCATCTGCTGGAGCGACCGGTTCACAGAGGAATCCTGAGGCCCCTGCTCCATGCGACCCGGCTTTGCCTTGCGCCGTCAACACCTGCTGGAAGCATCAGACAACGCACCGAAAAGCCACCGGAAACCATGAGCTTCGATGCAGGGGCTCATTCGAAAAGGGTCTTCTTCACGGTGTTTCCGGCTACAACTCAGGGTATGCGTTCCTCATGTCCCAGAGGTCGTTGACCGTGGACATGAACGGGTTCCGAAGGACGGGATCGAATTTCCTTCCGAACAGGGGGGACATGGTCTCCACAGTGCGGTGGAGGTCCCAGGGGTCCTTGTAGCACCGCCGGCTTCCCATGGCGTCGAATACGTCGGCCACGGCCGCCACCCTGGCCCAGAAGGGTATCTCTTCTCCCTCCCTTCCCTCGGGATAGCCCGAACCGTCCCAGTTCTCATGGTGGCTCCGGGCAATTTCCATGGCCATTTCGTCGAAGGATGTCTCGCAGTTGGCCAGGATTCCCGCGCCTACGGTGCAGTGGCTCTCCATAACCCTTCGTTCCTCCGCCGTGAGAGGGCCGGGCTTCTTCAGAATGCTGTCGGGGATACCCACCTTGCCCACGTCGTGGAGCATGGCCGCCATCCTCAGAATGTCCCGGTTCACAGTCTTTTCCTGTTCCGGAACGGAGTGTTCCTCGGCCCAGGCGTCGTAGAGCGCCAGGGAGAAGGTGCCCACCCGGTTCACGTGCTGGCCCGTCTCCCTGGGGTCTCTGAGTTCGGCCATGTTGATCATCCGGAGAAGAAGAGTGCGGGTCATCATGGCCCTCTCCAGAGCCAGAGCCGCCAGGGTGGCGAAGTGGTTCGCGTAGGGGATCACCTCTGTGGGAAAAGGTTCTGGATTGCCGTTTTCATCCAGAGAGTTGATGAGCTGGAGAACCCCCAGAACCCGGCGGCGGTTGTTGCACAAGGGGATTGTCAGACTTGAGACGGTGGTGTAGTCAGCCGCCCGGTCATACCTGCTGGCAAAAGAGTACGGAGCGTCCGCCGGTATGTTTTCCACGTCGGGTATTGACAGCATCCTTCCCGTGGTGGCGACGAAGCCCGCGATGCTGGAACTGTCCATCGGAACCGTGAACCGGGTGTAGGGGATCCTCTCGCCCCTGCCGGTGATGGTGTCGTTCTGGGCGTGCCTGAAGGACAGGGTGCCGCCCTCCCTGGTGTAGACCGAGCCGGCGTCGGCTCCTGTAACGAGCCTGGCCTCCAGCAGTATCCTCTCCAGCAGAATGTCCAGGTCGCCTATCTCGTTCAGGACGGCGTCCGCCTGAAGAACCCGTCCTACCATTTCCCGATCCGTCGGGGTAGTCACTTGCCCTCCTCGAGCACCGAACGGATCTTTGCCGCCAGTTCCGAGGCTCCGTAGGGCTTGGGAAGGAAATGCAGCCCCTCTTCCAGAACCCCGTGCCGGGATATGGCGTCCTCCGAGTAACCGGAGGTGAAAAGGACCTTCATGTCAGGTCTGTCCTTCTTCAGCTTCTCCGCCAGGGTGCGGCCTCCAAGAATGGGCATTACCACGTCCACCAGGAGCAGGTGTATCCGGCCCGGGTGTCTCTCGGAGATCCCGAGAGCCTCCCGTCCGTCGGAGGCCGACAGCACCAGGTAGCCCAGGGCTGCGAGGGTTTTCTCCCCGACTGATCTCACCAGGTCGTCGTCCTCCACCAGAAGAACCGTCTCACCGCCTCCGGGTTCGGGCCCCCGGGCGGGTTTCTGATAATTCCCGTTCCCCTGTAGCAGAGTCAACGGAAGGTATACCCGGAACACCGACCCCTGTCCCGGGCTGCTGTCCACGGTGATGAATCCGCCGTGCTGCCTTACGATGCCGTAGGCGGTGGACAGACCCAGACCGGTGCCTCCGTTCCCGCCTTTGGTGGTGAAGTAGGGCTCGAAAATCCTCTGGGCGGTGGCCTGGTCCATCCCCGCCCCGTCGTCGGCCACGAAGAACTCCATGAATCCCGCCGGGGGCGGTTCCTCCCCTCTGACCATGTCCTCCGGGGGAGCTTCGAAGGAGGTGCCCAGGGTCACAGCTCCCCCGAGGGAAACCGCGTCCCTGGCGTTCATCACCAGGTTGATCACCACCTGTTCCAGCTGGCCAGGGTCCACCAGCACCGTGCCCTCCTCCGGGTGGAGTTTCCAGGTCAGCTCCACGCCCTCCCCCAGAACCCCCCGGATCATCCCCTCAAGTTCCTTCAGGGTCCGGTTCATCTCCACCGGTTCCGGAGTTATCACCTGCCTGCTTCCGAAGGCCAGGAGCTGCCTGGTGAGTCCCGCGGCCTTCTCCGCCGCCCGAATAACGTCATCAATGCACCTGGTGGCTTCAGCGGACCCGGGGCGGGCCCTTCCGGCCATGTTGGCGTTGCCTATCACAACGGTCAGAAGGTTGTTGAAGTCGTGGGCTATCCCTCCCGCCAGCCGACCCACGGTCTCCATCCTCTCGGATTGCCTGAGCCTGGCCTCCAATTGCCCCTTCTCCCGGTTCAACCCCTCGATCCTGGCCATTTCATCCCTGAGAACCTGGTTGGCATGGACAAGCTCCCGGGTCCTCTCCTCGATTCTGGACTCGAGGCTTCTGTTGGAGGCTGACACCATGGCCTTCTCCATGGTGAGTCCCCATCGGAGGGCGAAACCGGTTCTCCTGTCGAGTTCCATTCTTCGGGCGGCGATGATGCAGATCACGCTCACGCTCAGGAACATGAAGGTATTCAGCGTGGTTTCGGAAGCGGACGCCTCGATGAACAGGTAGTTGATCATCATGAATCCCGACAGAATCGCCGTCCATCCGGCCAGCGCCCAGATGAATCGCACCCCCAGGAACAAGAACAGGGCGGTAACCGCCAGAAGGAGCCCCGGCTGGTAGTGGGTCTGCACCGCGGGATTGCCGGTGGCGATCATCACCATGATACCCGCAGTGCCAAGAACAACCATGAGGGCTGTCAGGGGTTGCTGCACCCTGTGGAACCATTTCGCAGAGGTTGCCATGAGAAAGAGCAGCACCGCCGGAATCACCACGGCGAAACGGATCACCATGAAATCACCGCAGCTCGAGGGATCAATACCGCGGTCAAGCAATGCGAACAGCCCGAACAGGACCGTGAGTATTCCGACCGCGGCCCGAAGCCAGCCCAGGGAGAGATGGTACTCCGATACCCGGTATTGCTCTTCCACCGGCTTCCATTCCCCGGTGAATTCCAGGGTCAACGGGTGAAACCTGGGCGGCTGCATCAGTTCCCGGCGGCCTTTCCCTCCATCAGCCTGGGGTGGGGGGTCTTGATCACCGAGAATGTGGAGTTGCCGGCGGAATCGTTGACTATTCTCATGGGGGTCTGGAATTCCACCGGGAGCAGGTCTCCCCGTTCGAGCCGGTTGGGGGTTCCGTCCAGGAACACGGTTACCGCACCGTCCAGAATCAGCAGATGCACGTTGGAGTTGGCCTTGTGCAGCGGAACCTCCTGCCCCGGCGTAAGGGCGATCTGCATCATGAGCAGGTGGTCCTGCTCCACCACGGCCCTGCGCCCGAAGACAGCCTCGGAGTAGGGCGCATCCCTTATGAGCCTTATCATGCCTTCACCTCCTGATGGGGAACCGCCCTTCCCAGCCTGAAAGCCTCCATGTTCACTTCCAGCGCCTTCGGGGGAACCCTCTCGGCGATGGCCGCCTCCCAGCAATCGGCGGATATGCCCGGTACCAGTGAGGATGCGGCTCCCAGCAGTGCCACGTTCACCACCTTGTAGTTGCCAAGCTTCCGGGCTATCGAGAGAACCGGCACCTCGGTGCAGGGAATCCCCCTGGCCTTCACCAGCAGGTCCACGTCGGGGTACTCCGCGGCTCCGGTGTTCACCGTCATGGGATTGATGCGGATGTCCGCGGACACCAGCCTTCCCCGGGGGGAGAGGTAGTGTGCCCACCGAAGCCCCTCCATCTTCTCCAGGGCCAGAATAATGTCCGCGCCGCCCATTTCCACCAGCACGCTGTGGACCTTCTCGCCGAAACGGACATGGCTCGACACGCTGCCCCCCCGCTGGGCCATGCCGTGCACTTCGCTCTTCTTCACGTCGAATCCGCTCTTCCAGGCTGCGGCACACAGCACCTCGCTGGCCAGAAGTATCCCCTGACCGCCGGTGCCGCAGAGGATGACATTGGATGTCCGAGTCATCACACCACCCCCTCGAGGTCCTTGCTCAGGGCTCCCACCGGGCATACCTGAACGCAGAGGTTGCAGTTGGGCCAGCACTGCATCTCGCTCACCACCGGAACGTTGTCCTCCGTGTTCCAGCTGATGGCCGGGCATCCCAGCCTCAGGCAGGCCTTGCAGTGCACGCACTTCGCCGGGTCGTGCTCCGCCACGGTCTTCCTCAGTGGCTTGTATGCCATGATGCACGGCCTTCTGGTGATGATCACGCTGATTTCAGGCGCTGCGGTCTCCTCCCTGAGAACCTGCTTCATCGCTTTCAGGTCGTGGGGGTCCACCACCCTTATCCGCTTCACCCCGCAGGCTCTGACCACCTGCTCGATGTCCAGCTTCGGAGCAGGTTCGCCCCGGAGGTTCCTGCCGGTGGAGGGGTTCTGCTGGCCTCCGGTCATGGCGGTTAGGCTGTTGTCCATGATCATCACAGTGCCCGTGTTGCCGTTGTACACCATGTCTATCAGCCCGGTGATCCCCGAATGGATGAAGGTGGACTCACCGATGGCCGCCACCAGCTTCGGCATGTCATTCCGGCCCAGGGCCTTCTCGATCCCCGCCAGGACCCCCACCGCGGCGCCCATGCAGACGGTTGTCTCCAGGGCGTTATAGGGGGGCATGAGCCCCAGGGTGTAACAGCCGATGTCGCCGGTGGAACTGTACTTCATTCCGGCCAGGGTATGGAAGGCGCCCCGGTGCGGGCACCCCGGGCACAGGGAGGGGGGCCTGCTGGGAAGCTCGGTCTCCCCGTAGACGGGAACCACCGCGCTCTCTGGTTTCAGGGCCTTTCTTACCAGTTCCGGGTTCAGTTCGCCTTCGAGCGGAATGAGGCCCTTCCCCACGGCATCCACCAGGAATCGGCTCCTGATGCTCTCCTCCAGGTACGGGTCCCCTTCCTCCACCACCACGACCCGGGAAACCCGGCCGATGAAGTCCTCTATGAGTTTCCAGGGCAGCGGGTTGGTGAGCCCGAGCTTGAGAACGCTCGCCCCGGGGCACACCTCCCGGACGTACTGGTAGGAAATCCCGCTTGTGATTATCCCCAGGGAGGGGTCTCCCATTTCCATCCTGTTCAGCGGGCTGCCCGCACCCCACTCCGAGAGCCTGGCGAGCCTGGCCTCCACCCGGCTGTGCATTCTCCGGGCGTTGGCCGGGATGGGAACCCTTTTGGCGATGTCCTTCACGTACCCCTTCACCGGCACTTCGGTCCTGTCGGATACCTTCACAAGGCTCTTGGAGTGGCATACCCGGGTGGTCACCCGAAGAAGCACCGGAGTGTCGAATTCCTCGCTGATCCGGAAGGCCTCCCGGGTGAAGTCCAGGGCTTCCTGGCTGTCCGAGGGCTCAAGGATCGCCAGCTTGGCGGCTCTTCCCATGAGCCTGTTGTCCTGCTCGTTCTGGGAGGAGTGCATGCCTGGGTCGTCGGCGCTCACCACCACCACGCCTCCGGTGGCGCCGATGTAGCTCAGGGTGAACAGCGGGTCCGCCGCCACGTTGAGGCCCACGTGCTTCATGGCCGACAGCACCCTCGCCCCGGCGAAACTGGCGCCCGCCACAACCTCCACCGCTACCTTCTCGTTGGGCGCCCACTGGGCCTCTATCTCGGGGTAGTGCTCCCCGATCTCCTCCAGAATCTCCGTGGACGGGGTGCCGGGGTAGGCGGCGGCGAAGTGCGCCCCGCACTCCCATGCTCCCCGGGCGATGGCCTCGTTACCGGAGAGGAACAGCGTTCCCGACCTCTCCTGGTTGCGTTTCTTCAGCATGGTCATCCCTTCCGGTCAGATGTATTCCCGCTCCCGTTCGACCCCGTCCAGCACCCGGAGGACCCCCCTCGCCAGGGCCTCCAGTTCGGCTTCTCCGGGGAAAACGAGAACCGGGGCGATGAAGGAGAGGTATCCCCTGAGTTCGTCCATGAGCCATTCATTGTTCGCCATGCCCCCGGTGATCACCAGGGCGTCCACCCTTCCGGCCAGGGCGGCGGCCATGGCGCCGGCCTCCTTGGCCATCTGGTATGCCATGGCCCGGCACGCGAGATCGGCCTTGGAATCCCCCGCCTTCACCCTTTCCCGAATGTCCGGAAGGTGCTCCATACCCAGGTAGGCCAGGAGTCCCCCCTGTTTCAGGAACATGGTCTTGAGTTCCGCGGCGGTGTACTTCCCGCTGTAACAAAGTTTCATGAGGCCGGTTATCGGCAGCCCTCCGGTCCGGGTGCTGCTGAAGGGCCCGCCGTCGTTGGCGTTGTTGGTGTCTATCATTCGCCCCTGTCTCAGGGCGTTCACACTGACCCCGCTGCCGAGGTGCATCACTACCAGGTTCAACCCCGACAGGGGGGTCTTCAGCTGCTCCGCCGCCTTGTAGGCCACCATGCGGATGTTCAGGGCATGGCTCAGACTCACCCTGGGAAGCAGCGGATGGCCGCTGAGCCTGGCTTCGTCTATCATCTCGTCCACGCAGACGGGGTCCACGAAATAGGCGGGAATGCCCTCCGGATGGGCCAGGGACCAGGCAATGGGCGCACCCAGGTTCGAGGGATGGTCAGCCTGAAGGGTGGACCCTTCCCTGATGTCGGACAGGATCTGCTCGGTGACCCGGTAGGTTCCGCTGGCCAGGGGTTTGAAGGTGCCTCCCCGGCCCACCACCGCCGTAAGCTCACTGATTCCGTGGCCGGCCCCCTTCAGGGAGGCCAGCACCAGGTCCCGGCGGTGCTCCATCTGATCGAAGGTGGACCCCAGGGAGGCCAGATGCCCGGGGTCGTGATGAATGTTGTCCTCGAAAACCGGTTCCGACTCCCGGAAAAGCCCTATCTTGGTGGAGGTTCCTCCGGGATTCACTGCGAGGATAAGCCGGTCAGCCATTTCGGTCCCTCGAGACGACCACCCCCAGGGCCAGCGAATTAAGCTTGGTTTCGGGCGTGTCGGAACGGCTGAGCATGACCACCGGAGCAGTGGCTCCCGCCACCATGCCTCCCACCTGGGCGTCGGTCATGTACATGAAGGCTTTGGCGAAAATGTTGCCGCAGGCGATGTCGGGGGTTACCAGGATATTGGCCCTGCCCGACACCTCCCCGGACATGCCCTTCACCGCCGCCGCTTCGGGGTCCATTGCTCCGTCGACAGCCATGGGGCCGTCAACGAAGATCCCTGGAACACCCCTTTCCGCCAGCCGTCTCCAGAGGATGGTTTCGGGCATCTTGTCGTTGGGCGACTCGATGGCCGCCAGAAGGGCCGCCCGGGCATCCGGGGCGCCCAGTTTCCGCATTACCCCGGCGGCGTTCAGAATGATCTCCACGGCCTGGTCCATGTCCGGCCTGATGTTCATGCCGCCGTCGGTGATGGCCACCAGGCGGTTCTGCCTGGGAACGTGGACCACCGCGATGTGGCTGAGTATTCCGACTGACCTGAGCCCCGCCTTTTCGTCCAGAACCGCCTTCAGAAAGGTGGAGGTCTTCAGGAGGCCCTTCATCAGGATGCCGGCACGGCCTTCCCTGACCATGCCGACCGCTCTCAGCGCGGCTTCCTCCTCCCCGGACAGGTCTTCCAGTTCGATACCCCGGGGGAGTTCCAGCCCCAGGATCTTCAGGGTTTTCTCCACCTCCCGGACAGGTGCGATGATCACCGACTCCGCCAGCCCTTCCCCGGCGGCGGTGACAAGGGCTTCGAGGGACGCAGGATCATGCCCCATGGGAACCGCCACCCGGGCGCCGCTCATTCCCCTGGCGGCTTCCCTGATCTCTTCGAAACTGCTGAACAAAAAACACCTCCCTGGAATGAGGGGCACGGACAAATGATGGGAAAAGCTATTATGATTCCCGTCTTCAGTTTGTGCAAAGCCGAAAGGAGTTCCGCCTTGCTATCCGCCGGCAGCCTCTGGCGCGGTTCCAGGGGAGTTCTTTTCGACTTCGACGGAGTTCTGGCGGACAGTGAACCGCTCTTCAGAAAGACATGGAACAGGGTCATCGAACCCTGCGGCCCCATACCCGAGACCGAGTACTTCCGCCGATGGTCCTTCATGGGGGAAGGAGAGACACATCTCAGGGAGATGGGCTTTTCCGACCGGGACATCGCCGGTCTCAGATCCAAGCAGAGGGCCCTTTACTCCGGGCTGTGCTCCGAAGGCGCCGTGGTCCTTTTCCCCCGGACCAGGGAGCTTCTGGAATGGGTTCGCCGCCGGAAACCATGCGCCATAGCCTCCAACACCGATTCGGACCTGGTGACCTCGGCGCTGTCCGCCGGCGGGATTCCGGCGCCGACGGTGGTGGGGGGGGAGGGTCTGAGACACAAACCCCATCCGGATATATTCCTCAGGGCTTCTTCGGTGCTGGGCATTCCCCCGGCGGATTGTCTGGTGGTGGAGGACGCCTGGAAGGGTGTCGAGGCGGCCCGGCGGGGAGGTTTTCCGGCGGTGCTGGTGAGAACCCCGTACAACGCGGGAATGGACGCCGGAAGCGTTCCCGAGGCAGCAGGCCTCTCGGGATTGCTCTCGGCATGGCGGCGGGAGGATGAGCGGTGATCGGCGAAATCGTGATCATCGACCCGTTCTGGGTGCCTGTGTTCCTGGTGGCCGCAGGACTGGTCTGCGCCTTCTTCGGAAGAAGGCTGGTGACTCCGGTTCTGGCCCTGGCCGGCCTCTGCCTGGGGCTGGTCTACGGATCCCGCTTCGCCGCCTTCCTCTCGGACAGCCCCGGTTTCATCCGGCTTGGGCCGTGGATCTTCGGGGGAGTCCTGGCGCTCCTCTCCGGTCTGTTTTTGAGGATGGCCCTATTCCTTGCCGGCGCCGTCCTTGCCCTTGCCGCCGTAAGTATCGTCTTCGCCCCGGTGTCGCCGATCGTCTCGGCGGTTGCGGCGTTGCTGGGCGGCGGGCTCGTGTGCGCTTACAGGAACGTTGTTTTTGCCGTTCTCACCGCGGTTTTCGGGGGCCTCCTCGTTTCTTCGGGAGCCGTGAACCTGGCCGCCAACTTCAGTTTCTCCATCGGAACCGCGGGCTACTTCCTGATACTGGTGGTGGTGTTCGCATCCGGGCTTCTGGTCCAGCTCCGGGACATGCGCCGCGGGTCCGCCAAAAAACGAAAACGGAGGTAACACCTTCATGAACCAGAGGATTCACGACGCGCTGCTGGTGGCCCTGGTCCTGGCGGCGCTGAAGGGGCTGTTCGAACTGACCAGGGTGCTTATGCGCCGCTTCACGAGGTTCCTTGAATCCAGGGGAAAGCCCCTCAACCGGGACACCGCCATTCAGTGGGGCGTGGGATCCCTGCTGGCGGGGCTGCTTCTGCTGCCCTCCCTCACCGCGGTTCTGGCGCTGTTCGACAGCCGGAGGCTGCCCGGAGGGATAGTTCTGCACCTGTTCATCGTTGCCGTGTCCATCATTCTTTTCAGTATGGCGGAAGACCTGATCCGCATGTTCAACTCCCTGCCCAAGGGCAGGGACGGTCTGCTGCCTTTGAAAAGCCACGCCTCCAGAATGCTCCCCTTCATCGCCGGGTTCTGGGCCGTGGGAGCGCTGTTTCTGAGCCCGATATTCTACACCGCCCTCACGATTCTCATCTGCGTTTTCTACCTTGCCGTTCTTCGGGGCCGGAGCGGGGACTGACCAATTGGAACCGGAAATCTCCGTACTCCATGTGATCACCAAGCTCGCCGTGGGCGGAGCCGGCATGAACACCATGATAAGCTGCCGGGACATGATGGGCGACGGCTTCCCCTCGGAGATCGCCGCGGGGCCCGAAAGGGCTCCCGAGGGGAGTTACTTCGACCTGGCCCGGGAGTGGGGCATTCCGGTGATTGAGGTTCCCCATCTGTTCCGCAGTATTTCCCCGTTATCTGATATACTTGCTCTGCATGAACTTACTGGCATCATACGCCGGGGCGGCTACTCAATAGTCCATACCCACGGATCCAAGGCGAGGCTCCTGGGAAGGGCCGCGGCAAGACTTTCCGGACGGTCGCCCACGGTGGTTCAGACCTTCCACGGCTGGCCCTTCGACTCGAGCATGAGTCTGGCTGCCCAGGCTACCTGCACCCTCATGGAAAGAATTTGTTTCCGGCTTGCCGACGCATCCGTGGTGGTCACCCCCGAAGACATCTTCAAGGGGGTTGCCTGGGGTGTGGGAACCCCCTGCGACTACACTCTTGTAAGGAGCGGTGTGGAGCTGGACCGTTTTTCGGAACGGCGTGGCCGCAGAGCCGAAGCGAGGGCTCTTCTGGGAATACCGGAGGAATGCCCGCTGGTGGGAACCGTTGCCAGGCTGGCTCCTGTCAAGGATCCCGACGCCTTCCTGAATGTGGCGGAGCTTCTTCTGCGGGACTTCCCCGACTGCCGTTTTCTGATCATCGGCGACGGACCCATGAGACCGGCGGTGGAAACAAGCATCCGGGACAAGGGCATCAGCGGCTCGGTCATCCTGGCTGGAAACCGAAGCGACGTACACCTGCTTCTTCCCGGGCTCGACGTGTTTCTTCTGACATCCAGGAGCGAGGGCATGCCCAGGGTTCTTCTGGAAGCCTTGGCCGCGGGAGTGCCCGGGGTTTCCACCGACGTCGGCGGGGTCTGCGAACTTCTCACCGGCGGAAGAAACGGTTTCATCCGCCCCGTTGGCGACGTGAAGGGGCTTGCCGGGGACGTTTCCGGAATCCTGTCATCCCCGGGGCTTTCCAGACACCTGCTCCGGAACGTGGACGCCGACCTGGAGCCTTACTCCGCGAGGCGGATGGTGGCCGATCTCAGAGACCTGTACCTGTGGTGCAAAGGCGGGCCGCTTTGCGGCCCGCCGTATATGAGCTGAAAGGGCGCGGTCAGGGGGCCTCGATGGCCTCCACCGGGCAGACCGCCGCACAGGCGCCACAGTCGATGCAGGTTGCGGGATCTATGGAGTATTTGTCGCCCTCGCTGATGGCGTCCACGGGGCATTCGCTCATGCAGGCACCGCAGGCGATGCATGCGTCCGTAATCTTGTAGGCCATTTGAAAACCTCCTGTTTAGAGCGTCCGATACGATATGACAACCCCCCGGGTTGTCAACGGGCCGGCCTCCTGAATATCGAGAGAAGCCGATCCAGTTCATCAAGGGAAGAATACTCGATTTCGACGGTGCCACTGCCGCCCCGGTCCCTCAACCGCACCCTGGTTCCCAGCGAGCGCTGAAGGCTCTCCTCCAGGCTCGCGATCTCCGGGGAGGCCGTAGTCTTCTTCCTCTTTCCGGTCACCGCCGCGGGGGTTCTGTGAACCCTGACGTATTCCTCCAGGGTTCTCACGCTCATCCCCCGGTGAACCGCCATCGCCGCCGCCCGAAGTATCCTCGCTTCGTCCCCCAGCCCGAGAAGCGCTCTGCCATGACCCATGGACAGGGAACCGGCGCGGAGCATTGTCCGAACTTTCTCCGGCAGGTCGAGCAACCTCTGAAAATTGGCCACCGTAGCCCGGTTGAGCCCCACCTGGCGTCCCAGTTCATCCTGGGTGAGATCGAACTCGGTGCAGAACCGGGCGAAAGCCTCCGCCTTCTCCATGGGGTTCAGGTCGGCCCTCTGGATGTTCTCTACCAGGGCAAGGGCCAGCATCTGGCGGTCGTCCGCCTCCCGGATGAAGCATGGCACCTCTGTGAGCCCCGCCATCGCCGCCGCCCGAAGCCTGCGCTCCCCGGCGATCAGCTGGTACCTGTCGCCGGCCCGGCGGAGCACCAGGGGCTGAAGTATGCCCTGGGCTCTTATCGAGTCGCAGAGGGACTGGAGTTCTTCCTGGCTCCAGTCCTCCCGGGGCTGGAAAGGATTCGAATCGATGACAGTCAGGGGAACCGCCGCAGGCTTCCCCTCGTTTTCGCCGCTTGCGCCCATCTGGGGCAGCAGTGCGTCCAGGCCCCTTCCCAAAGCCTTCTTCCCTTTGTCCTTCATCGTTCGATCACCTCCCTGGCCAGGCTGAGGTAGCTGCCGGCCCCCTTCGAAAAGGGGTCGTACAGGATCGCCGGTTTACCATAACTCGGTGCTTCACTTAATTTTACATTCCTGGGGATGGTGGTCTTGAACAGGGCTCCTCCAAGGTGGGCTCTGGCCTCCTCCAAAACTTCCCTGCTTAGTTTAAGCCTGGAATCGTACATTGTGACCACCACTCCGAAAAGCAGAAGTCTCCTGTTCCAGGCGGACCGGATCCGGGCAATGGTCTGCAGGAGGTGGGAAAGGCCTTCCAGGGCGTAGTACTCGCTCTGCACCGTGAGCATGACCCCGTCCGCCGCCACCAGGCCGTTCACCGTGAGAAGCCCCAGGGAAGGCGGGCAGTCTATGAGTACGTAGGAGTATTTCTCCACCTTGCCCTTCAGCGCCCGGTCCAGGAAGTATTCCCTGTTGTCCTGGGTCGCAAGTTCCGTTTCCAACCCCGCCATGTCGGTGGATCCGGGCACCAGATCCAGCCCCTCCACTTCCGTCTTCACTATCAGCTCATCCAGGGGCCTGCTGCCGGATATGAGGGCGTACATTCCGTCGAGCCCCGCCTGAGGGAGACCGAGGCCGCTTGTTGCGTTGGCCTGGGGGTCCAGATCCACCACCAGCACGTCCCTGTCGTGCACCGCCAGGCTGGCGCCCAGGTTGACCACCGTGGTGGTCTTCCCGACTCCGCCCTTCTGGTTCGCCACTGCAATTATCCGGGTCATTCCCCCCCGTCTCCCTTTTCCAGGTCCGCTCCGGGATGGCGAAACTGCACCATGAATCCCGGACGGTCAAGAGGCGGTGATGGTAGTTTCATCACAGAACCGCCCCAGGGAAGGGCTTCCGGAGTCCCGGTGCGCACCGTCAGGGTGTAACCGGAGGGTGCCGCCAGTGAAAGGGCGGCCGGAAGGTCGCGCATCCGGTCCACCGCCCTGGCGGTGAAGCCGGTGCCCTCCGGGTAGGGCCCGCAATCCTCTATCCTTCCGTTGACCAGCTGCAACCCCGGCAGTTTCATGCTTTCCCTGACCCAGAGCAGAAACAGGAACCTCTTCCTCCTGCTCTCCACCAGGGTGACGTCCCTTCCCAGAACCGCCAGAACGATTCCGGGGAAACCGGCTCCGCTTCCGATGTCCACAACCCGGCCGGCGGTTTCAAGCAGCGGGAAGAACGCGGCGGATTCGAGGATGTGGCGGTTCCATATCCGGGGAAGTTCCCCGGGACCCAGCAGGTTTCCGAACCGACCACCCTTCACCGCCCTCTCCAGAAGCTCGGCGAACTCCCCCAGCCGGGCCGGCACGGAAGGGTCCGAGGCAATCCCCAGGACCTCCAGGTGTTCCATAGCCTCCCGCGGAACGAGTTTCACGTGGAACACCTCCTCCTCAGAGTCAGCAGAAGAAGAACCTCCATGTCAGAAGCCCTTACGCCGGGCAGCAGCGCCGCCTCTCCAAGGGTTTCGGGTCGGTTCTTCTCTATGGCCTGTCTGGCCTCGATGGATAGCCCTCCACCCCCCTCGGGGAGCCCGGGCATGGCCACCCCCCAGTGCTCCCTGGCGGCCATGATCCTTCTGTTGTGCCTGGCCAGGTAACCGCTGTACCTGATGTCGTAGAATACCGTTCTCAGGCTGTCCATGTCGGGAGTCGTTGCCCTGTCCAGGGCGGACGAGATGTCCTCCATCCGGGTTTCCGGACGCCGGCACAACCCCTCAAGGCCCAGTTCCCTGACTTTGCCGCCTACCCTGATCCATTCCCTTCGAAAACCCCTGGCCAGCTCCAGCCTCTTTCCCCGCAGCACCCCCAGCCTGACGCCGAAATCCATCAACCTCAGATGGGCGTTGTCCTGCCTCAGATGGAGTCTGTTCTCGGCCCTGCCCGAGAAGAGCCTGTAGGGTTCGTCTATGCCCTTCCGAACCAGGTCGTGGACCATCACGCCGAGGTAGCTCTCTTCCGGGTCCGGAACCAGCGGTTCCTCGTCCCTTGCTACCCTGCCGGCGTTGGCGCCAGCCAGCAGCCCGAGGGCGGCGGCTTCTTCGTAACCCGAGGTGCCCAGTATCTGGCCTGCGGCGAAGAGGTTCACGGTGCCGGACAGCCTCAGTGCCCCGTCAAAGGTCCCCCAGGAGAGCCTGGTGTACTCCACGGCGTAGCCGAACAGGGCGATTTCCGCCCGATCGAAGCCGGGGATGCTTCGAAGCATCCTGTACTGCACGTCCTGGGGCAGACTGGTGGACAGCCCGTTCAGGTACGAAAGCCTCGAACGGCTGGACACCGGCTCCAGATGAACGGGATGTGAGAGGCGGTCGGGAAACTTAACCGCCTTGTCCTCGAAACTCGGGCAGTACCTTGGCCCTCTGCCTCCGATGATTTTCCGGTAGAGGGGGGATCGGTCCAGGTTCTCCGTTACTGCGGCCGCGGTTTGGCGATTGGTTCTGGCCAGGTAACACCTCATGGAGTTCTTCACGGGAGATGGACTCTCTATGCTGAATCTGAAGCCGGTGTCATGGGATTCCTGGGGTTCCAGGGCGTTCAGGTTCACCGAGGAGGTAACCACCCTCGGGGAGGTGCCTGTCTTGAATCGTTCCACGTGGAACGTCAGGGAAATGAACCGGTCCAGTCCCACGGACGAGAGTCCTCCCGCCCTTCCTCCCGGCCATCTCTCGCTTCCCCGGAACAGCGTGCCGCCAAGGTAGGTTCCCGTGGCGATCACGAAAGCGTCGCCCGGAACGACGCTCCGGTCTTCCAGAAGGACACCGGTGTACCGGTCCGGCCCTCCCTCCAGCGCTGAGGCCATGCCCGGCAAGATCTCCACCCGGGAGCGCTTCAGGATCTTCGCAATAATTTCCGGATAGAAGACGGAGTCCGCCTGAATCCTGGGACCCCACACCGCGGGGCCCTTTCTGAGGTTGAGCATTCTGAACTGAACCGCGGCGGCGTCCGCGGCCTTTGCCATGGCTCCCCCCAGGGCGTCCACCTCCCGGACCAGACATCCCTTCGCCACTCCGCCTATCGCGGGATTGCACGGCATTACGGCGATCCGGTCGGGTTCCGCGGTGACAAGGACCACCCTGGCGCCTGTCCTTGCGGCGGCCAGGGCTGCCTCCACTCCGGCGTGACCTCCGCCCACCACGACAACGGTTCTATTTGCCAACGCAGAGGACCTTCAGGGCCCTTTCCACCGCCTCCCGTCCGGGATGAAGACCTGCCAGCCCCCCGGCGATGGATTCCGCTTCCCTGAGGAGTACCGAGGCGATCTCCGGCTCTTCTCCGATCCTCAGGATGGCCTCCCCCAGGATGGCGGCGATCTCCTGCGCTTCCATCTCACCGGGGGCTTTCGCCATCCCGGCAAGTTCGCTCTTCAGCCGGTCTATCCCCTCTCCCGTGATGGAAGAGACCCGCAGCCCCTTCAGACAGTGGGTGTCGCTCCTGGATAGAACCCCGATAACGGCGGCTCCGGTATCCTTCAGTGTTTCCGGCGGTTCCTCGCCCCGGTCGCTCAACCAGAGGGCCAGATCCTCCCCGTCCATTCCGTCCAGAACCAGTTGGAGCGCCTTCACGTCAAGCCCTTCCCCGCCGAACCCCGGGGTATCCACCAGCAGAAATCTTCTGCCGTGAAGGCTCACTTCCCTTCGTGCGCCGTCCCGGGTGGTTCCCGGGCCCGGGTCCACAAGAGCCGCCTGCTCTCCGCAGAGGAGGTTCATCAGTGTGGATTTTCCGGCGTTCACCCGGCCGGTGATGAACACCCTGACCAACCTCTGCAGCCTTCTTGAGATAAACGTCACCCGCTCCGCCGCCTCGATGCACTCCTGCATGGGGCCTCGGCAGTCCTCCATCTCCAGGGAACCCTCTTCCTGAAACTCTATCGCCCCTTCCAGGGCTTCCAGTGCTTTGGACACCTTCTCCAGAAGCCGGGATACGGCCCGTTCCATGGGCTCCACCCTTCTTCCGGTCTCCGTGGCCGCCGCCAGCTCCATTATCCGTTCTTCGGATATCCTGCCGTTTCTCCACGCCCTTCCGGTGAACTCCCCCGGGAGAGCGATCCGGGCGCCGGCCCCGATGAGGGCCGTCATCAGCAATGAAGTCCCTTCGGGAATCCCGTGGCAGATCAGTTCCACCATCTCTTCCCCGGTGTAGCTCCTGTCCGCAGGCCAACCCAGTGCAACGGTCTCCCCCGAACCAGGCATTGTAAGAAGTGCCCTGCGCATACCGGAAAGCCTTCCTCGGGGCACCTTTGCCAGATTCTCCACCAACCCGGCGCACCCCTGGCCGGACACCCTGACGACGGCCAGGGCCGACAGCCCCGGCGGAGTGGCCAGGGCCGCGATAATGTCCCTCTGCTGGTTCACCGGGGCTCTTCGGCCTCCAGCTTCTTCTTGATGAGTTCCTGGTGGCCCATGGTCAGCAGGTTGTACACCATCCAGTAGAGATTCAGCCCGGCGGCGAATTTCATGAAGATGTAGCTCATGAAGACCGACATAAGGTACATCATCCCCTTCTGCTGCTGCATGGATGCGGAGCTCATCCTCTGCTGGATGATCATGAACGCCCCGGTGACAAGCGCCAGCAGACCGATTCCCTGAAGGCCGAGGATGGGTGACTGGAAGGGAATGAGTATCTCGGGCCTTGAAAGGTCGGTGATCCACAGGGCGAAGGGTGCGCCCCGAAGCTCCACGGCGTTGGCAAGAACCCGGTACATGGCGAAGAAGACGGGCATTTGAAGGAGCATGGGAAGGCATCCGCCAAGGGGATTCGCTCCGGATTCCTTGTACAGCTTCTGCATGGCCTGCTGCTGTTTCTGGGGATCGGCGGCGTATTTCTGCTGTATTTCCTTGATCGCCGGCGAAAGCTTCTGCATCTTCTGCATAGCCACGAAGCTCTTCTTCGTCAGGGGCATCATTAAAAGCTTCAGAGTGATCGCCAGGACGATGATGCGCAGTCCCCAGTTGTCCATGAAGGAAAGAACCCGGTCCAGATACAGGAAGATCAGCTGCGCCAGCTGTCGAATAACCGGGAAGCCGAAGTCTACCATCTGTTCGGTTCCGTTTCCCAGTTCGGACAGCACGGTGTAACTCACCGGACCCGCGTAGACCGTGGCTAAGGAGGTCTCCAGGGACACTCCGGGGGATCCTCCCTCCCCGGGAGTAACAAATCCCTCCACCCTCTCCCGGTCGCCGGGCAGAAGAATGATTGTGAAATATCGGCTTGCGACGGCCACCCACCGGCTGTTGCCGGTCCCGCCCAGAGCCTCTACGTCTGTGGACTTCTTCTTCACCATCTTGTTGGTGTACCAGTATGCGCTGAAGTATTGACGCATGTCTGGGCCGTCCTCGGTAACCGGCAGAACTCCGGGCTGTACCCCGATCATCCCGTAAAGCCCTTCTTCCCGAAGGTCGAAGGCGTACGACCCTTCCCGGAAGGTGTACACTCTCCTGGCGGGCCCCGCGGTCAGCACGATTTCCGCTTCCCCGTCAACCATCACGGTGTCCGGGGATTCGCAGGCGAAAACCGGGGATCCGGCTTCTCCACCCTCGATCGCAAGCCACGGCTTCTCAGCCAGATCCACCTCTTCCCCGGGGTTACCTTCGAAATCGGGATATCCCGTCAGGCGCCATCTCGTAACGGCGCCGCCCAGGGTCGATATTCCAGCGTCAACCAGAATCGAATCACCGCTCATTATCAGCACAGTGATGCTCCTGGGCTCAACACCTGTAACCGGGATCGTCGTTTCACCGGCGGGGGCCTCGGGGGGCTGTTCCAGCGCCGGAGTCATTTCCTGCGCCGTATCAGAGGTTTCTTCGCCGCCCGTGTTCCTTCCCGGAGAGGCCAGCATCCAGCTGATCAAAAGAACAGCCATCATCAGCACCGCAGCAAGGATCATTCTTGAGTGGTCACTCATCGCCATCTCGCTCATCCTCCGGCACGGGGTCGTATCCGCCCCTGTTCCATGGGTTGCATCTGACAATCCTCTTCAGGGCCAGCCATGTACCCCTGGCCGGACCGAACCTTTCCACCGCGGTTCTGGCGTAGCTGCTGCAGGACGGCTCGAACCTGCACGCCGGGGGAAACAGGGGAGACAAAAACCTCCTGTACAGGTCTATCATCAGGAGAATCACCGTTTTCACCGGGACGCTTCCGACACCAGACGGTTGAAATCCTCCAGAAGAAATCGCCACCGGATCTCCGCCAGCTTCACACAAGGGCTGACTACCGCGTCGAATCCTTCTCCCAGTTCACTTTCCCTGGCCAGCTGCCTCAGCCTTCTGCGGAACAGGTTTCTCTCCACCGCTCCGCCGGTCTTCTTGGATACGGAAAACCCCAGGCGTATAACGCCCAGGGTATTTCCGCAGTAACAAGCCCTGATTACGGCGCCCCTGAACCTGCGTCCGGTTCTTAGAAGGCGCACGAAATCCGGGGTTTTTTTCAGGGAGAAGGTCGAGGCTCCGGTATCGCGTGCCCTATGGCACCAGTCTCTTCCGGCCCTTCCTTCTTCTGGCATTCAGAACCTTCCTGCCGCCCCGGGTGGCCATCCTGGCCCTGAACCCATGTCTCCGTACCCTGGAGATCCTGCTGGGTTGATAGGTTCTCTTCATAACCCGTTCCTTCTCGAACTCCGCCGGCACCGAAAGGCCCCGGGGGGAATGCAATTTTCGTATTCCAATGGGAAGCGGAATTTTACTACTCCGACCCCTGCTTGTCAACCTTTTCCAGGCCCTTGTCATCCCGGAAGAAATCAACATGTTTTGGTCTGCCCGGGAATCAAGGGTTTTACATTCTTTTGCGTTTCAACTACTTGG
Source organism: uncultured bacterium (assembly GCA_964607515.1). Classification (GTDB taxonomy): domain Bacteria; phylum Fermentibacterota; class Fermentibacteria; order Fermentibacterales; family JCC-6; genus UBA6080. The sequence continues at coordinate 29,798 of CAZSKU010000015.1, forward strand.
CTGTTCGACGGGGGTGTGGATAACGATGTTGATTTGTTCAGACCGTATTGCCGGCATTCATTTTACGAACCCGGTTCCATGTCTTCCCTGACGGAATCCCCCGAGGCCGCCTGGACCGAGTGCCTGGCCAGGGCCAGGGAGGGGATGGGCCTGGACACCTTCAACTCCTGGCTGGCCGGCGCCCGTTTCGCGGGCTTCGAGTACGGCACCTTCACGGTGGAATTCAAGGACGATTTCAGCGCGGGATTCGTTTCCGCACACTTCTCCGACCGGTTGCGGGGAATACTGGCCGGTCTACTGGAATGTCCGGACCTGCACTTCAGGGCGATCTCCGCACCGAAGTCCGTTCCATCCACCCGCCGGGACGCCCTGCTGCCATCCATGCTCAGGCCGTCCTACACCTTCGAGCGGTTCATAGTGGACGACAACAACAGGCTCGCCTACGCCACGGCCATGTCCGCGGCGAAAAACATGGGATCCGACCTGGCAAACCCCCTGTTCATCTACGGGGGCGTGGGGCTGGGGAAGACCCATCTGATCCAGGCCGTTGCCCACTACGTCATCACTCACAGCCCCGACCTGGCGGTGATGTACATCTCCAGCGAAGAATTCGTCACCAGGCTCGTAACCGCCCTGACAACTGGCAACAAGAGCACTATGGAGGTATTCGAGAGCAGATTCAGGGACGTGCACTACCTGCTCATGGACGACGTGCAGTTCCTGGCGGGAAAGGACGTGAGCGAACACAAGCTGTTCCATATCTTCAACAACCTGTACCTTCAGGGACGTCAGATAGTGCTCACCTCCGACAGGCCCCCCCACGAGATCGAACCCCTGGAGGAAAGGCTTGTTTCCAGGTTCCAGTCGGGAATAGTGGCGGACATCAAACCTCCCGGCTTCGAGACCAGGGTGGCCATCCTCTCCCAGATCACCAGGGAACGCAGGATAACGATAGACGAGGACACCCTTTATTTCATCGCCGAATCGGTTAAGTCCAACGTCAGGCAGTTGGAGGGGGTGGTGAACCTTCTGTCCGTGCGGTCCCAGGTTCTCAACATGTCCATCACCCGGGAGCTGGTCCGCACCATTATTGCAGAGTATCTCGGCGCGGGAACCAGACACCTGAATCCCGGCAGCATCACAGGCGCCGTGGCGGAGGCCTTCTCCATCAATCCCGCTCTCATCCGCGGAAAGCAGCGGAAGAGGGATGTGCTGGTTCCCCGCCAGGCTGCCATGATGCTCATCAGGGAGCTTACCGACACGCCCCTCACCGAAATCGGCCGTTTCTTCTCCGGAAGAGATCATTCCACGGTTTTGAACTCGATTGCCAGAATCAAGGAGATGGTCGCCGAGAACCCATCCCTGAAAAGAAAGATCCAGGATATCCGCGAGAGCCTTACCAGCTGATGATGTGGAAAACCCTGCCCGAAACGGTGTATCCCTTTGTGGATATCTGGTGGAATGCAATTCCGGCTTCCCGGGTGTGGAGAAACACGGTTTCACAATTCCGATTCCCACAAACCGCCGACATCCGGAATCCCTTGCCCTCCATGGCCGGAGCCTTACTTTTCCACAACTCCACAAGTATAATTGTGATGACTATTCTTTAGATGTTTGAACCTAATCTTGCCGTAATCCTGTGGAAGGAGAGATACGCATGGTGAAGCTTCTCGTGTCCTACGGCGATCTGCTCAAGGGTCTCAGCATTGTCGCCAACGCCCTTCCCCCGAAAACCAGCCTTCCATCCCTGACGAACATCCTCCTGGAGACCGAATCGGACAGACTTCGCCTGTCCGCCACCGACCTGGACACCTCCGTAATCACTTCGGTGCCCGCAACCATCAGCACCCAGGGATCGGTGGCGCTTCCGGGCAAGAAGCTTCTCGAGATCGTAAAGGAGCTTCCCGGCGGGGACATACACATAGGCGGATCCGGAAGCAGGATCACAATCTCCTGCGGAAACAGCAATTTCGTCCTCGCCGGCAGCAGCCGGGAAACCTTCCCATCGCTTCCTTCGTCGTCGGATGTCTCGTTCACGGAACTGCCCCTGAAGGCCGTGTCCGAGGCGGTTCGAAAGACGGCGTTCGCGGTTGCATCCGACGACTACAGACCCGCACTCAACGGCGCCCTCTGGAAGATGGGATCGTCGGGGCTGGAAATGGTGGCTACCGACGGTCACCGCCTTGCCAGAATGAGGCTGGGCTCGGTTTCCTCGGACAAGCCCCTGGAGGCCATTGTAGCACCCAAGGCCCTGAACCTTCTCGGCCGGCTCGGTGAGGACGAGAGCATCCTGCTGGGCTCGCAGGGAACCCAGATATGTTTCAAGTCCGGAGAAACGGCCGTCTTCAGCCGCATCATAGAAGGCCCCTACCCTCCCTACGAGAAGGTGATCCCTTCGGAGAACCCCCACGTGCTCACCGCCGGCAGGATTGATCTGATCGCAAGCCTCAGGAGAATGAGGATCATCGCCAATCCGGCAACCCACCAGGTGCGTTTCACCCTTGAACCAGGCAAGATGATCCTTCAGGCGGAGAACACCGACGCAGGCGAAGCCAGAGAGGAACTGCAGGCACGTTTCGAGTCCGATCCGCTCCAGATAGCATTCAACGGGGATTTTCTCATGGAGATCCTCAAGAACATGGACAGCGAATCGGTAATCCTCAGGATACGGGACGGCGCCACCGCCGTGGTGATAGAGGAACTGGAGCAGGAGTCCGGAGTGGACTACCTGGCCCTGCTCATGCCGGTGCGCCTGGCGAACGCCGTATGACGGAAGGTGCTCCCTCCCTTGAGGAAAGTTGCCGACATTCTCGAGTCCATGGGTTCCCGGCGGGAGTACCACGACGGATACCATCGCAGCGAAGCTCTTGAACTCTGGGCATCCGCCGTCGGCTCTCCGCTCAATCAAATGAGCTTTCCCACGGGTTTCGAAGAGGACGTGCTTCTGGTTTCCGCCGGGCATCCGGCCGTGGCCATGGAGATTCGGTCGAGGTCGTCCGAGATCCTCGAGAAGCTGAATCATCTGGCCGGAAGAGCGCTGTTCAGAAAGATAATCGTAAAGATTTCCCAGTAGTCACCGGAAAGGCATGACAAGGTTTGACACATAAGAAGCAGGGCACCTACGACGCCGGTTCCATACAGGTGCTGGAAGGGCTGGACGCCGTCAGAAAGCGTCCCAGCATGTACATAGGCTCCACCTCCGGCGACGGGCTTCACCATCTGGTATGGGAGGTGGTGGACAACAGCGTCGACGAGGCACAGGCTGGTTACTGCGACGTCATCCGGGTGGTTCTGACCTCCGACGGAGGCGTCTCGGTGGAGGACAACGGGCGGGGAATCCCCACGGACATCCATCAGAAATCCGGGCTCCCTGCGCTTCAGGTGGTGCTCACCACTCTTCACGCCGGAGGGAAGTTCGACGACGCAAGCTACAAGGTTTCCGGGGGCCTCCACGGCGTGGGAGTGAGCGTGGTCAACGCCCTTTCCCGGCACCTTGAGGTATCCATCGCCAAGGACGGCCTGCTCCACCGGCAGACCTACTGCCGGGGGATACCCCGGGGTCCCATGTCGACGGAAGCCCTGGAAAAGGGCCGCAGGCCCAGGGGAACAACGGTAACCTTCATCCCGGACGAACAGATCTTCGAAACCTGCGAGTTCAGCTTCGAGATCCTCTCAAGAAGGCTCAGGGAGCTGGCCTTCCTGAACAGCGGGCTGACCATCCATCTCGCGGACGAGCGCACCGGCGAGAAAAGGGAGAAGACCTTCCGCTACAAGGGCGGCATCAGCTCCTTCGTCTCCTTTCTCAACGAGAACAGGTCCCCCCTTCATGAAACGCCCATCTTCCTCTCGCGGGAGAGCACCCTGGAGGACGGGGGCTACTTCCTGGTGGAGGCGGCCATCCAGTACAACTCCGCATACCAGGAGGACGTGTTCACCTTCGTCAACAACATCAATACCGTGGACGGCGGAACCCACCTCACGGGATTCCGGGCGGCCCTGACCCGGTGCCTGAACGACTACGCATCCAAGAACGGGATGTTCAAGAGGGCCGATGAGAGCTTTTCCGGCAACGATGTACGGGAGGGGCTTACCGCGGTGGTAAGCGTAAAGGTCACGAACCCCCAGTTCGAGGGGCAGACCAAGACCAGGCTGGGCAACCGCGAGGTGAAGGGGATCACCGAGAACATCGTCTATTCCGGCCTGGAGCAGTTCTTCGAGGAGAATCCGTCCACCGCCAGAAAGATCGTGATGAAATGCCTGGACACCAGCGCCGCCAGGCAGGCCGCCAGGAAGGCCCGGGAACTCACCCGGAGGAAGGGCGCCCTGGAGACCGCTTCTCTTCCGGGAAAGCTGTCGGACTGCACCGTGAGGAACCCGGACGAAGCGGAGCTCTTCATCGTGGAGGGCGATTCGGCGGGCGGAAGCGCAAAGCAGGGCAGAAAGCGGTACTTCCAGGCAATCCTTCCCCTGAGGGGCAAGGTTATCAACGTCGAGAAGGCGCCGCTGCACAAGATTCTCAACAACAACGAGATAAGAACCATGGTGACCGCCGTGGGCACCGGAATAGGCTCTGAGGACTTCGACATCGCGAAGCTCCGGTACGGCAAGATTATCATCATGACCGACGCCGACATAGACGGCTCCCACATCAGAACCCTGCTCCTGACGTTTTTCTACCGGTACATGCCCCGGCTGATTGAACAGGGGCACATCCACATCGCCCAGCCGCCGCTGTACCAGGTGAGATGGGGCAAGAACCGGCGTTACATCTACGACGACCGGGACCTGAATGCCCTGCTTGAGACAATAGGGGACCAGAAACCCGCTATTCAGCGCTACAAGGGGCTTGGTGAGATGAATCCGGAGCAGCTGTGGTCCACCACCATGAACCCCGAATCCAGAAAGCTCCTGAGGGTGAGGATGGACGACGCCGTGGAAGCGAACCATGTGTTCGCCACCCTGATGGGCGACGAGGTGGAGCCCAGGCGCCGGTTCATCCTGGAGCACGCGGGGGAGGTGAGGAATCTTGACGTCTGAGGAAACCGGAATCATGGCGGTGGAGCTGGAGGAGGAGATGAAGCGCTCCTACCTGGACTACGCCATGAGCGTCATCGTAAGCAGAGCCCTTCCGGACGTGCGCGACGGGCTGAAACCCGTCCACCGGCGGATTCTCTACAGCATGTACGAACAGAAGCTCACACATCAGCGGGCTTTCAAGAAGTCCGCCACCGTGGTGGGCGACGTGCTCGGGAAGTATCACCCCCACGGTGACTCGTCGGTGTACGACGCCATGGTCCGCATGGCCCAGGAATTCTCCCTCCGCCACCCCCTGGTGGACGGGCAGGGCAACTTCGGCTCCATGGACGGCGATCCGGCGGCTGCCTACCGGTACACGGAAGCCAGGATGTCCAGCATAGGCGAGGAGATGCTCCGTGACATAGACCAGAGGACTGTGGAGTTCCAGCCAAACTTCGACCAGCGGCTGGAGGAGCCGAAGGTTCTTCCCTCGGGTTTCCCCAACCTTCTCGTGAATGGTTCTCCTGGAATCGCCGTGGGAATGGCCACCAACATTCCTCCTCACAATCTCGGTGAGATCGTTGAGGCGCTGCTGCTGCTGATCCAGGACCCGAATGTCCACGACGACAAGCTTCTGGCGGCGGTGAAAGGCCCCGATTTCCCCACCGGGGGCAGGATCATGGGCACCACGGGGATCAGGAAGGCCTACCTTACGGGCCACGGCAGGATAGTCATCCGGGCGGCTTCAAGGATCGAGACCGTATCCGGCCGGGAGAGCATCGTCGTCAACGAGATCCCGTACCAGGTCAACAAGGCGCGGCTGATCGAGTCCATAGCGGAACTGGTCCGGGACAAGAAGATCAACGGCATAGTGGACCTCCGTGACGAGTCCGACCGGGAGGGCACCAGGATAGTGATAGTCCTGAAGAAGGACGCCATAGCCGACGTGGTTCTGAACCAGCTGTACAAGCACAGCGCCATGGAGGTCTCCTTCGGAGCCAACATGCTCGCCCTGGTGAACCAGGTTCCGAAAAGACTCACCCTGAGGAAGATGCTGGAGCTTTACATCGAGCACCGCCACGAGGTGATCCACAGAAGGAGCGAGTTCCAGCTCGAGAAGGCGGAGGCCAGGGCCCACATCCTGGAGGGGCTGATCATAGCCCAGGACAACATTGACGAGGTGGTTCGAATCATCAGGGGGTCAGCCAGCCAGGACGAAGCCAAGACCGAACTAATGTCGGCATTCTCCCTGTCGGACCTTCAGGCTCAGGCAATCCTCGAGATGCGCCTGGGAAGGCTGACCGCCCTGGACCGTGACACCCTGAGACAGGAACTCCTCGACCTTCACACCCAGATAGCCGAACTGAAGGAGATTCTGGCCAGCCGCCAGGCCAGGCTCGCCCTGGTGGCCCGGGAACTCACCCAGGTTGCAGAGAAATGGGGGGACCCGCGCCGGACCGTGATATCCCAGCAGGGAGCCGGAGATCTGGACGAAGAGGACATGGTGCCCGACGACCCGATGGTCATCATGCTCTCCCACAAAGGGTACATCAAGAGGCTCTCGGTGGACACCTGGCAGAGCCAGAACCGGGGAGGCCGGGGAAAGACCGGGGTCATCACCCGGGAAGAGGACTTCCTGGACCAGGTCTTCACCGCCACCAACCACACGTACATCCTTTTCTTCACAAATCAGGGAAGGTGCTACTGGCTCAAGGTATTCAGGATTCCCGAGGCCGGCAGGAACACTCTCGGGAAGGCGCTGGTGAACCTTGTGGAGCTGAAGCCCGGGGAACGCCCCGTGGCCAGGGTATGCGTGGGCAGCTTCTCCGAGAACGCCCACATTGCCATGGTGACCAGCGAGGGCAGAGTGAAGAAGAGCCCCCTGGTTTTCTACAGCAGGCCACGCCGGGGAGGCATCAAAGCGGTGAAGCTCGACGAGGGGTCGGAGCTGGTGAGCGCTCTGATGACCACCGGGGAGGACAACCTGCTCATCGGAACAGCACGCGGCAAGGCCATTCACTTCTCCGAAAAGGAGATAAGGCCCATGAGCCGCGACACCTTCGGAGTCAGGGGCATTACTCTCGCCCGTGGCGACAGGGTGGTGGGCATGACCAGGGTGACCCCCGGAGACCGGATACTCACGGTCACCGAAAACGGTTTCGGCAAGGTCACCCCTTCGTCGGCCTACCGGATGACCCACCGGGGAGGCATGGGAATCATCAACATATCCACAGTCCAACGAAACGGCGATGTGGTGGTGGTGGGAGTGGTGAGTCCCGAAGACGAGCTGCTCCTCGTTTCCGCCGGGGGGATTGCCATCAGACTCAGGGCCGAGGATGTCAGGGAGATAGGAAGGAACACCATGGGAGTGAAACTCATGAGTCTTTCCGAGGGCGACCGGGTGTCCGACGCCGCGATTCTGTCCCCTGAAAGCCTCAGGAGATGCGGGGAAAACGGCGAGTAATGACCGGCAAGGACGCCCTGAAGCAGAAGCTGGCCACCTGGCTGTCGGTTCACGGCGACGATTCCGCGGCGCCTCCGGAGATCACCGTTCCCGGTCTCCCTTCCGTGAGACCCGTCATGCTTCAGGCCACAGCCGCAACTACAGCGGCTCTGGAGGGACTTCCGCTGTTCCGTGCATGGAAGGATGCGTTGCCTTCTGCGGCCTCTCTGCTCACCGGAATGGACGCTGGGGCAGGTGCAGTATTCAAGAAGCTTCAGAAGATCCAGTCCCCCCCGGCCTCCGGGCGCATTGCAGACGAGTGGTTCTCGGCGGTCCATCTCCTTCCCAGGAACCTCTGGAGACTTGGGATGGAGGGATTCTTCCAGCTCGCAGGCACCCTTGCCGACAAGGGTTCCTCCCCGGGGGATCATGATCTCGCGGAAGCCCTTGCCAGCTGGTTCCGGGTGTTGAGGAGCTGCGGGGACGGCAATCTCGGTGAAGAAGCGGTTTCGTTCTGTCTGGACCTGGCCGGTTTCTGGCCGGGGCACTTCGCGTACCTGTGCGACCGCCTGGCGTCGGGAGGCGAGGAGGTTCACGAAGCCCTGAAGAAGGCCATCGGGTTCGGCAGGGTTCCCGAGTCCCATCAGGCCGTGCTGCTGGACTTCGCCGCGGATCTGGGATGGCTTTACCCCGGGGAGGAGTTCAGACCGCTCTGGGAGATGGTCGCCCGCCGGGGCCGGCCCTTCTACCGGAGGATAGCACAGGGCATGGCCCCCATAGGCTCGCTGAAGTTCTACTGCGGAGCCATGACCGCCCTGGGCAGGCGGAGGGACATGGATGAACTGCTGTCGGAGGAGAGGGTTCACCGGGCCATGGTGCTCTTCCGGGTGGACGACCCCGAGATCGTGACCGCGGTGCTGAAATCCAGCCCGGTTGCCTGCGCACAGCTTGACTCGCAGATGGAGATAGACCTGGCCGTGGAGCTTCTCTCCATAAGGCCCTATGGAACCGACAATCCCCTCCATCTCGGTGACCTGTTCATCGAAATGGTGGATTCCGCCCAGAAGGGGATCACCTATCAGGGAATGGTGAAGTTCCTCTCCGGCATGAGGGGCCGGATAGAAGGAGAAGCCCTCTTCTTCGTCTGCGGCTACCTCTCCGATGCCGGGGAGAACTGCACCTATACCGCGTTGGACGTGATGCGGATGTACAGGATCACCGACGCGGTGCTCTCGGCCGGAAGGAATCCCGACAGGAAAAGCCTCAGAACGGTTTTCCGGGCGCTGGACGGAGCTCCCACTGGAAGACGGGGGCTGATGTTCCTTGAAAAGGCTCTGTCCCGCCCGGGGATGCACCTGCCCTATGTAGCCGCGGTGGCGTCGCTGCTGGTCCGGGCGGCGCCGGACGACGATGCCTCTGCCTACCTTCACAGGGTTCAGGGCATAGCCACCGTGTTTTCCCTCCTCACCCCGGTGGACCGGGGGAAATTGTCGTCCGGCCTTGCCCCCGCCTGGATGGAGAAGCTTCTGGACAGCGAACCGGAGGCTGAGAAAACCGTCATCCAGTTCCTTGGTAGGATTCAGGATCCCTCCCGGAGGCTTCGCTTCCTGGACATGGTGGCGGCCCCCCTGATGCAGGAGGTCAACCCGTCGGATCCGCTGTTCATGGACTGCCTCGGCTTCGCCGTTACCGGCTACAACTCGGCACCGGAGCAGGACAGGCTTCGGGAGGCCGAGAACCTCACCCTTCAGAGGGTTTTCAGGGCGGGGGGAAGGGTGGCCGCCCTGGACAGGCTCATGCAGGATTTCCTCACCCTTCCGGGCCTTTCAGGGCACCGATCCGAGGAGCTGCTGTCGGGAATCCGGGAAGTCTGCGACCGCTTCAGCCGCCAGGCGGTCTGGCAGGAAGGCTTCGACGGCATTTTCACCAGTTTCCTGGATGAGGGAATCAGGCGGATCCTCAACGCGTTCATGGAGGTGCCCGACGCTCTGGACACCCTGGACAGCAGAACCATCGCGGAACTGGCGGACTCCCTGATGCCCGCCAGAACCGGCGGCCCGGGGGTGTCCACCGGCTCGGGACGCTCCGCCATGACCTTTTTCACGGAAGCCCTCCCGGAGAGCGTCTACTTCTTTCACCGCCGTCTGGAGAAACTGACAGGCTTTCTTGAAAGCGCTATAGAATTGGCCCAGAGGAGTATCGGAGGAATACCCGCGGGGGAGGATTTCCTTCTCCACCTCTCCCGGGAGATTCAGGAGAACAGGGCCCTGGAGTTTTCGTCAAGCCTGGAGGCATGGTTCCGGGGTATTCCAGCGCCCACCGTGGAAACGGACCGTTTCGACCCCGAGGAGGTCTTCGCCTCATGGGCGGGAATCCATGACGCCAGGGAGATTCCACGGAAGAGGATCGGAGGCGTCACCGCCCTGATCACCTCTTCTCCCTCCCGCAGGGATGACCTGATGAACATCTGCTCGATTCTCAGCGCCGGCCTGTCCACATCGGATGTTCCCGGCGGGTCCGGCCTTGACTTCCGATGCGACCGCCCCGCACTGATTCGTCTCAAGTCCCTTCTCGGCGATCAGCGGGACACCTGGGACTTCCTCGTTTCCGTTCGCCGGGGAAGGCTGCTTCCGGGGGACGAGAAGGCGGCGGCCGAACTGGCGGAGGCCGGCAGCCGCCCCGGGGGCGACCAGGTGTTCGCCTGGGCCCTGAAAACCCTCCCCCCCCTGATGAACTGCGCGCTGATGATGCTTCTGTCGGAGGATTCCGATCCGGGCCGAGCCCTGGCCAATGCCGAAGCCATCTCGGAAGTGGTGGGTTTCCTGGGAGCGGAGAGCGCTCCCGATCTGCTTCTCATGATCGCGGACTGTCTCTCCGCGGCGGTTTTCCCGGGCCAGTCTCCGGAACTCCTCGAGAGGCTGCTTTTCAGCCCTATGTGGAAGACCAGGGCCCTGGACCGGATAGAGCTGTTGCTCGCCGGAAGGTCCCAGAGGAGAAGGCTTCTGGACATTCTTCTGGATCGGCTTGCCCAGGAGGGGGGAACTCCGGAGAGGGTTTCTTTCGTGCGCCGGTACGGGCCCATGTTCATAAGCATCTGGGGCTACATTCTGGAGGAACCCTTCCCTGACGCGGAGAAGACGCTTTCCAAAGCCCTGGCCGGTTGCTGGGTCTTCTCGGGCGCCGGCCCCGTGCCCCGGTATCCGGGAGCCCTGCAGGAAATCCACGACCTGGTCAGGGACGAGGTGAGAAAGCAGAAGCATGCCTTCGGTGTTGTCACCATGGAGGAAGCACGGGAAATCAGTGCCGACATGCGCCGTAAATACCGCGACAATGCTGATTCCGTGGCGATACTCCTCAGATGGACCGTGGATCCTTCCCGCGAGGAACTCCTCAGACTTCTCGAGGAACACGAAAAACTCCTCCAGGCGGTCAGCTCCGATCAGGAGCTGCTGCACCTTCTGGATCGCTTCGGAGGCAGACCGGAGTTTCTGAGGAGCATATCCACGGTGGCCTCGGACCCGCTGAAGCTGAAGAAGAGCCTCATGGATTTGGTCGGGAGGAGCAGTGGCTGACAGGATACTGGTTCTGTCCACCGGCGGCACCATCGAAATGGCCCCGGGAAAGAGGGGGCTGGTGATAGGCCCGGGAATGGAGTTCGACAGGGGCGCCGCTGGTATTCCTTCAGGGCTTGAGCTGGTGAACCAGCGGATGTTCAGCCTCCCCAGCCCGCATATGACCCCCGAGCACATGCTCCGGCTAACCCTTCGGCTTCAGGAGCTGGAAGCCTCCCGGGAGTACGACGGAGTGGTGGTTACCCACGGTACCGACACCCTCGAGGAAAGCGCCTTCCTGGCGGACCTGCACCTCCGGGGAACCCTTCCGGTGGTATTCACGGCGGCCATGAGGAGCGCCGGGGAGATGGGGGTGGACGGCCCCAGAAATCTCAGGGCGGCGATCCTCACTGCAAGTTCCGAAATTCATGAATTCGGCGTAACAGTCGTTCTGGGCGACGAGATTCACGCCGCAGGCCGGGTGACGAAAACCTGCACCTCCAACACCAGCAGCTTCAACTCCCCGGGTTACGGCCCCCTGGGGTTCGTGGACGAGGATGGCGTGATTCTCCACAGAAAACCCCTCTGGCGGTTGTCCATGCCACCGGGGCCGGCTGTGCTGGACACCCGGGTGGGCCTGGTGAGGTGCGCCGCGGGCTTCGGCGGCGAACTGGTGGACTACCTGGCGGATCGGGGATATCTTGGAATAGTCGTTGAAGCCTTCGGCAGGGGAAACGTGCCCCCGGAGACCGCCGCCGCGGTGAAACGGGCCATGGCCGCGGGCACGCTTGTGGTGGTGACCACCAGGTGTTACGAAGGCCGGGTACTGGGGGTGTACGCGTACGAGGGCGGCTGCGTGGACCTGATGGAGGCCGGCGCCCTGACCGCCGGAGACATGCAGGGCCACAAGATCAGGCTCCTGCTCATGGCATGCCTGGGTCGGGGAATGGGCAAAGAAGAGGTGCGCTCCGCCCTGGGCCGCCTCTGAGGGATTGGCCACGGAGCCGCCGCAGGATTAGGATATGGGTTTCGACCCTCCGCGGAGGAGAACTATGGTGCGAAGGCACGAAGGCTTCACCATCGCCCTCATTCCGCACTCGGCCCATGGAAAGCGAAGAGAGCTTCGCGTTTCCGGCGGGGCGGCACCGTTTTTCCGGGCGGCGATGGTGCTTCTTGTGATTGCGTTGGCCGCTTCGGTGTACATCTCCGTGTCCGGGGCCGCACGGCAGGCAAGGATCCGGGCATTGGACAAACGGGTGACGGAACTGCAGGATTCCCTGGCCATGGCCGGAGACCTGGACCGCCGGCTGGACCTGATCGAGACGCAGTTGGAGGAGATCAGGGCCACCCGCAGGGTGATAGAGAACCTGGCAACCCAGGGAGCCGCCGCGGAGGAATAAGTGAAGGGAAGATGAAAGTGGGCAGAGAAGACGCGGGAAACGCCATTAATTCGATCATCGGCGCCGGAAGCACCTTCAACGGAGTCCTGAACGTTCAGGGAGGTCTCAGGGTGGACGGCCTGGTGGACGGAGAGGTGAGCGTCTCGGCTACCCTCACCGTGGGACACGAAGGCAGGATCAAGGGCGAGATCACCGTGGCCCAGGCGGTTATCGGGGGCACGATCAACGGAACCATCCGGGCCGAGAACCAGCTGGAACTGCAGAACGGTTCCAGGGTGGAGGGGGACATCTTCACCAGAAGCCTGATCATCGAGGAGGGCGTCTTCTTCCAGGGCCACTGCAGCATGAGCGGCAAGGACATTCCCCCGAAGGGCTGAAGTCCGGTTTGTGGAAAACTCGGCATCCGTGTTGATAACATTGTAATGAATTGTACAGCAAGATTATACAACAATATTTTAAAGCCGTTTGGCATATGATATCCACAAATTCACTTCGGGCAGTGACCAGCGGAAAGGTGGAACCAGTTGAGCGGTAGCCTGGAAACCCTTCTCGAAGCCGAGGCCCTGGCGACGGAAATCCTCGAGAAAGCCGCACGGGAGGCACAGGCGGAGAGAAACTCGATTCCCGAGGCTCTCAAGGAACTCGAATCGAAGTACGAAAGCGCCCTGGCCGCCGCGGAGGAAAGGGAGACCGCCGCACTCTCAACCGATCTGGAGGAGTACCGGACCGGCCTGGCCCGAAGGAGGGCGGATCTGGAGCAGGACCTTGTCAGCAGGGCCCGGGGTCTGGAAAACGTAGCCGCAGACCTGCTTCGAAAAAGAATTATCCAGGACGGATGACATGGCCCTGGAAAAGGTAGTGAAGGCGGAGATACTCTTCCACAGATCCAGACGCTCCCAGGTGCTGAGTGTACTGGAACGGTCCGGCAAGGTGCATCTGACCGGAGTGGATCCGGACCGCGCAGCGGGTTTTTCCCCGGCCGACGGTGAAACCGGTGAAGAGATCCGGGAACTGAGGCAGACGCTGGACCGGGCGGTACAATACCTTTCCGGCTTCGCAGAAAAACCGGCCTCCGGGGAAGTGCCGGTCACCAGGGACTCTCTGGAGAATGCATTCCATGACCGGTCCGCCAGGGACGCCGCCAGGGAGGCGCTGGCCATCTCCGGAGACCATCAGGACACCGTCCAGCTTCTCAGGGACACTGAGGGCAGCCTTGCAGCGGCAGTACGCTGGGGGTTTCTGCCCTTCCGTTTCGACGAGGTGGGCAGAACCGGACGCTTCGCTGTGTTCGCGGGCCTGTTGCCCGACTCGATCCGTGCCTTGCCGGCGATCCGGAGCGAGTTCCCTCTGGCGGAGTTGACCGCCGGCCCCGAGGACATGATGGCTGCGGTGGTCCACGGCGATTCGGCCGGCAGCTTCTCCGAAAGGATAAGCTCCATGGGGTTCATCCCGGGAGACTTCAACGGGCTCCGGGATGTTCCGTCCAGGGAGATCGGCAGGCTGGAGGGCGAGGTCAGAAAACTGCAGGGCAAGCTGATTACCCTGGAAGCCAGGGCCCGAAAACTGGCTCAGAGGCTTCCGGAGATCAGGCTTCTGTACGACGCCGCCGGGCTGATTCTGACCAGGGACGAAGCGGCCTCAGGAGGTCTTGCTTCCACCAGCGTTCTGGTGCTGCACGCCTGGGTGATGGAAAAGGACATTCCCGATATCAGGGCCGACCTGGAGAGGCTGGCCGCCGCGGGCATCGACACCGTGGAGCCGAACCCCGGGGAAGTGCCGCCGGTGAGCCTGTCGGAACACACCACGGTGGATCCCTACCTTCTCCTCACCGACATGTTCGGTCGTCCCGCCGGCGCCGATCCCGACCCGACCCCCCTGTTCGCGCCATTCTACGCTCTTTTCTTCGGGATTTGCATCGGGGACGCCGGTTACGGGGCGGCACTGGTCCTGGGGAGCGCCCTGGGATGGTGGCTGGTCCGGCGACGGGCCGGAAACACCCGGCTGTTCCGGTTGATCTTTCAGGGGGGGTTGGCCTCGATACCCGTTGGAATCCTCCTGGGAGGATGGTTCGGAATCGAGTTCCAGCGACTCCCGGGCTTTCTCCAGTCCCCGGCCATGCTGCTGAACGGGCTAGTGCCGGGCTACACTCCGGGGGGCGACGGCTTCTCGGTGTCCAACCAGTTCCTCTACCTGACTCTGGCCCTGGGGCTTGTCCAACTGGCCTGGGGCGTGATGGTCAACCTTCCCAAGAGGCTCCGTCAGGGAGAAGGCCTGGCGGCCGTGGTGGAGCAGACCGGCTGGCTGCTTTCCATCGCCGGGCTCTTCCCCTGGCTCTTCAACCACTACCTTCTGGGCGGAATTCTCTACGACATAAGCGGCCCCGCGGACCGCGTCTTCCTCTGGATGCTGGGGGCCGGAGCCCTCCTCATCTTCATAATGGGGGGAAGGTCCGCCAGGGGTATCGGGGGCAAGGTGGGGCTGGGGGCCTACGCCACCTACGGAATCGTAAACCTTCTGGGGGATGTGCTTAGTTACTCCAGGCTCTTCGCCCTGGCTCTCTCCAGCGCAATCATCGCCCAGGTGGTGAACGAGATAGCGGGCATGGTGGCGGGCAGCATAGCCGGCGTAGGGCTGGTGCTGGCGGTGCTGGTGCTGGCCGCCGGGCACCTGTTCAATCTGGCCATGGCGGTGCTCTCCGGCTTCATCCATACCGCCAGGCTTCAGTTCGTGGAGTTCTTCGGCAAGTTCTACGACGGAACCGGCGTTCCCTTCTCACCCCTGCGATACCGGCCCCGTTTCGTACGCATTGTTGATTCGGAGTGATCGAAGTCGCCACCTTTCCACAGGGAGGAATCCAAGTGTCAGAGAATCTCATAGCCTATCTAGGCGCCGCCATCGCCTGCGCCCTGGCGGGCATCGGCAGCTCTGTGGGCGTGGGCATAGCGGCCCAGGCAAGCACCGGGGTGATGAGCGTCGACCCGAAGAAGTTCGGCAAGCTGCTGCTTCTGTCGGCCCTGCCGGGAACCCAGGGCATCTACGGTTTCGTCATCGCCTTCCTTCTCCTGCAGAAGATCAGCGGTACGGAAACCCTCGACGCGGCAACGGCGTGGAAGATCTTCGCCGCCGGGCTTCCTGTGGCTCTGGCGGGTCTTCTCTCGGGAATCCACCAGGGGAAGGTCTGCGGCGCGGGAGCCATGATGACCGCCAAGCAGCCCGACGATTCGGGCAAGGCGCTGATTCTCGCGGTCTTCGTGGAGTTCTACGCCATTCTCGGCTTCCTGGTGAGTTTCCTCATGCTCGGACAGATCGGCTGATCGGATGTCCCTGGAGGCCATAAGGGAAAAGATCCTTTCCGACGCCCGGGAAGAGGCTCAAAGATTGCTCTCCCAGGCCCGGCACGAGAAGAAGAACGCCCTGGACGAGGTCAGGACCAGGCTTGCCGCCAGGGCCGAGAAGGATCGGGCCAGGCTCGTGGAAAGTCTTAGGGAGAGGAAGCAGAGGAACCGGGAACACGCCCTCAGGGAAGAGGAGAGGATACTTCTCAACACCCGGAGGACCCTCATGGATCAGGCCCTTCGGAAGGCGGTTGAAATGATCGCCTCCTCGGACGACTATCCCGGACTGATAGGAGCCCTGCTCTCCCGGTGCGATTTCACCGGCGAAGTGGAGGTGGTGACCGCGGAGAGGGACTCGGACAGGATAAACCAGAGGTTTCTTGACATGCATTCCCGGGGGGACGTTCGCTTCGTTCTGTCGCCCGGGCATCATGAAGCCTCCGGCGGGATCATCCTCCGGTCGGGAAAGGTGAGCAGGAACGCCACCCTGGAAATGATGGAATCACTGATCCACGAGGATCTGATCATGGAGCTTTCGAAGCGGCTCACCCTGGAGAGGCTGGAAGACAGGTGAGTTCCTCCTGGGAGTACACTGCGGGCCGGATAAGCGCCCTGGAGACCACACTTCTCCAGGACAGGGCATGGAACCAGATAACCGCCTCCCCGGGAATCCCGGAGATGCTCAAGGTCCTCGCCGACACCTGGTACGGCCGGCTGATCCACGGAGACGATCTGGAATCAGCCCTGGACCGGGCGGTGTCTGCTGCGGAGGACGAACTGGTGGAGCTGGACCCGGGAAGCGGTTTATCCGTGGCTCTGCTGAGGCGCCGGGACGTCCGGAACGCAAGGTACGCCTGGAAGAACCTGGCGACCGCCGGAGCCGATGAACCCCCCCGGGAGAGGGAGGGCACGTTGCCATTTCAGATCATCGTCGGGGCGTGGGACGATCCCGCCGCCGGCGACCAGCTGCCCGACAGGTTTCGGAAGGCCCTGGAGGAGGTTCGCAGCCGGGCCTCCAACGACTCCCTGGGTGTCGATCGGATCATGGACAGGCTGGCCGCCGATGTGGAGAGAACCGAACTGGGACCCCTGGACCCGGGGCTGACTGACTACGTCAGGGCAAGACTGGAACTCAGGAACTTTCTCACTGCCGGCAGGCTCCGGGGGGAAAACCCCGCCCCCGGGCAGATGGAGGGCTGGCTTTTTCCCGGGGGGTACCACACTCCTGAGGAGATTTCCGAGGCCTTCCGAAAGGGCAGACTTCCTGAGGCTCTGTCCGAGAACCGGGGTTTCGAGATCCCTTCCTCAGCCCTCAAGGAAGCCCTGGAGGACGGCTCGTTCCTGGCCTTTCAGCGGGAGAGCGACAGGATGCTGATGGGCCGGATTTCCGCCCTGGCTGGGAATTTCGTCGGGCCTGGGCTGCTGGCTTCGTACGTTCTCCGCAGGGAGATGGAAGTGGTGCACCTCAACCTGGCAGCCGCCGCGAAACGCGTCGGCATGAGTACCGCGAAGCTGATGACGCGGCTTCCCAGGTGAACGGAGAAACCATGACCGACGGCCGCACTGCATTTCTCGGGGACGCCGACTCGGTGCTGGGATTCAGGGCCCTGGGGGTGGAAACCTACACCCCTAACGACCGTGAAAGCGCCAGAAAGACCTTTCAGCGGCTGGTGAAGGACAGGGTTTCGGTGATCATGATCACCGAGGAAATGCTGGAACACCTTCAGGACCTGGTGTCCGACACCCTCGACCTTCCGGTGCCGGCGGTGGTGGTTCTTCCGGGGGTTTCCGGAAGCCGTCGCCGGGGCGAGGACGCCATAAGAGCATTGATAATCAAAGCCGTCGGAGTGGATCTGATGAGCGAGGAAGACTAGCCGGAGGATTCTGAATGCAGCAGGGAAGGATAGACAAGATTGCCGGGCCGCTGGTGGTGGCCGCGGGAATGAACGAGGCCAGGATGTTCGATGTGGTCTATGTCTCCGACTACCGGCTCATCGGCGAGATAATCGAGCTGAAGGGGGACAAGGCCAGCATTCAGGTGTACGAGGAGACCGCCGGCCTGAAACCCGGCGACCCGGTCTACGAAACCGGCCTTCCCCTGTCGGTGGAGCTGGGTCCGGGTCTTCTGACTTCGATCTACGACGGCATTCAGCGTCCCCTGGACAAGGTCCGGGACATGGCCGGCGACTGGATCGGCCGGGGGATAAACATCCCCGGACTGGATCACAGGAAAAAATGGGAGTTCGCTCCGCTTCTGACCGAGGGATCGGAGGTGTCGGGCGGGGAGTTCATCGGCGAGGTTCAGGAGACCGAGCTGATCCGCCACAGGGTGATGGTTCCCCCGGATACCCGGGGCACGGTCCAGTGGGTGGCTCAGCGGGGGGAGTATACCCTGGACGACCCGGTGGCCAGGATAAAAACCCCTGAGGGCGCCACCCGGGAGCTTGCCATGCTCCAAAAGTGGCCCGTGCGGAAACCCCGGCCCATCTCCACGAAACTGGCCCCCAACGAACCACTTGTAACCGGGCAGCGTGTGGTGGACGCCTTCTTCCCGGTGGGCAAGGGCGGCACGGCATGCGTCCCCGGACCCTTCGGCAGCGGCAAGACCGTGATCCAGCACCAGCTGGCGAAATGGGCGGACGCCGAGATTGTTGTCTACGTGGGGTGTGGTGAGCGGGGAAACGAGATGACCGACGTGCTCCAGGAGTTCCCGGAACTGGAGGATCCCAAGAGCGGCAAGCCCCTCATCCTCAAGACCGTTCTGGTGGCCAACACCTCAAACATGCCCGTGGCGGCCCGGGAGGCCAGCGTCTACACCGGAATAACCATCGCCGAGTACTTCCGGGACATGGGCTACTCGGTGGCCCTGATGGCCGACTCCACGAGCCGCTGGGCGGAGGCCATGCGGGAGATGAGCGGAAGGCTCGAGGAGATGCCGGGAGAGGAAGGTTACCCCGCCTACCTGGGAACCCGGATCGCCGAGTTCTACGAGAGGGCCGGCAAGGTGGAATGCCTGGGGGACCGGGAGAGGATTGGAGCCCTTACGGTGGTGGGCGCCGTGAGTCCCGCCGGCGGAGACCTGTCGGATCCCGTGGTTCAGGCCACCCTCCGGGTGGTGAAGGTGTTCTGGAGCCTTCAGGCCAACCTGGCCTACATGAGGCACTTCCCCGCCATCGGCTGGCTGGACAGCTACTCCCTCTACACCAGGAACCTTCGTGGCTACTACGACGAAAACCTGGGCCCCGAGTGGTCCCGGATGGTCACCCGGGCCATGGCGCTGCTTCAGGAGGAAGCCAACCTTCAGGAGATTGCACGACTGGTGGGAGCCGAGTCGCTTTCCCCCGAGGACCAGCTGGTGCTGTACACCAGCCGTTCCATAAGGGAGGACTTCCTGCACCAGAACGCCTTCCACCCGGTTGACACCTACGCCTCCATCGAAAAGCAGATGGCCATGCTGGACGTTATCATGCACACCCACGGGGCCATGAGCCGGGCGCTGGGCGCCGGAGTCGCCCCCAGGGATCTTTTCGCTCTTCATCTGAAGGAAAAGGTTTCCGGCATGCGCTACCTTCCCGAGGAGCACGTACCGGCCATAGCGGAACTGAAAGACCTCATCAGCGGCGAGCTTCACTCCATGGTCGAGAAGGCCGCCCTTTAACCGGAGGTTACGACATGATCAAGGAATACACCACGACCGTTGAGATCTCCGGGCCTTTGATGCTGGTGGAAGGGGTTACCGAGGTCAGCTTCGAGGAACTGGTGGAGATCGAACTCCCGTCCGGGGAGATACGGCACGGCAAGGTGCTGGAGGTGGACTCCCACAAGGCGCTGGTTCAGCTGTTCGAGGGATCCAGCGGGACGGACCTGTCTTTGTGCCGGGTGCGGTTCCTGGGCAAGGGAGTCGAGCTGGGGGTCAGCACGGAGATGCTGGGCAGGGTGTTCGACGGGCAGGGCAGACCCCGGGCGCCCTTCGACACAGCGCCACCCATTGTGCCGGAGAAGATGGTGAACATCAACGGGTCGCCCATCAACCCCTACGCCAGGGACTACCCGGCGGAGTTCATACAGACCGGTTTCAGCAGCATAGACGGGATCAACACCCTGGTGCGCGGACAGAAACTGCCCGTCTTCAGCGCCAGCGGCCTTCCTCACGGGGAAGTGGCCGCCCAGATCGCCAGGCAGGCCAGGGTTCTGGGCCAGGGCGAGAACTTCGCAGTGGTTTTCGCAGCCCTCGGGATAACCTTCGAGGAGGCGGACTACTTCATCCGCGACTTCAAGGCCACCGGCGCAATGGACAGGGCGGTGGTTTTCCTGAACCTGGCCGACGACCCGGCCATCGAGCGGATAGCCACCCCCAGGATGGCCCTGACGGCGGCCGAGTACCTGGCGTACGAGAAGGACATGCACATCCTGGTCATCCTCACGGACATGACCAACTATTGCGACGCCCTTCGGGAGATAAGCGCGGCCCGGAAGGAGGTTCCCGGAAGAAGGGGCTACCCTGGCTACCTCTACACCGACCTCGCCTCAATCTACGAAAGGGCCGGAAGGATAAAGGGCAGGAAGGGGTCCATCACCCAGATTCCCATACTCACCATGCCCGAGGACGACAAGACCCACCCCATCCCGGACCTCACCGGCTACATCACCGAAGGGCAGCTCATCCTCAACAGGGAGCTTCACAAGAAGGGCGTGTACCCGCCCATGGACGTGATGGAGTCCCTCTCGAGGCTGAAGGACAAGGGCATCGGGAAGAACAAAACCAGGGAGGATCACTCCGACCTGTTCAACCAGCTTATGGCCGCCTACTCCTCGGGCAAGCAGGCCAGGGAGCTTTCGGTGATCCTGGGAGTGGCCGCCCTGAGCCCCCTGGACCGGAGGTTCCTGGAGTTCGCCGAGGAGTTCGAGAAGCGCTACATCAGCCAGGAGGACCACGAGGACCGGGGCATCGAGGACACCCTCAATCTGGGATGGGAACTGCTGAAACATCTGCCCCGGGAGGAGATGAAGCGGATCAGGCCGGAGTATCTGGATCGCTACTGGCCCGTGGAGAAGGACTGATATGGCCCTTCAGGTCCGAGCCACCCGGATGGAGCTGCTCCAGCTGAAACGCCGGGTCAGGCTTGCCCGGCGGGGGCACAAGCTCCTCAAGGACAAGCTGGATGAACTCATGCGGCAGTTCAAGATCCTCATCTCCGACTACGAGGGAGCCCGGGCGGGGCTCGAGGGGGAGCTTCACCGGGCCTATTCCAGGTTTCTGTTCGCCCGGGCGGCGATGCGCAGGGAGTCCATGCTGGACGCTCTGGCCCATCCCGGGGCCCGGGCGGCGATCACCACCGAGACCCGAAGGGTGATGAACCTCACCCTTCCCCTGTTCAAGGTGGCCCTGGAAGGGAACGTAAGGAACTACGGGCTTTTCGACACCCCGCCGGAACTGGATGAGGCTCTTGAGGTGTACCGTCAGGTGCTGCCTTCCATCGTGCGTCTGGCGGAGCAGGAAAAAGCGATTATCCTTATAGCACACGAGATAGACTCCACCCGACGGAGGGTGAACGCCTTGGAATACGTGCTTATTCCGGACTACGAATCCGCCATCTCCCGGGTGAAACTGAAGCTGTCGGAAATGGACCGCTCCAACACCACCAGGCTCATGAAGGTAAAGGAGATGGCGGACGCCAAGAGGAGCATCTGATCTCGGCTGGACCGGGGCGACGCCCCCTAGGGATTCTTCCGGGGCCTCTTGTCCTGCTTTTTCTTCTCCTCCTGAAGCTTTCTGGCCTCCTGCTGCTTCCTGGCCTTGTCCTTGTCCTTCTTGCCGCCCTTGTCTCCCATGATGGGAATCTCCTTCTGGTGTTTCTCCGCCGTTACCGGCAGCCCGGTCTGCGGAAGTACCGGCACAGGCGCCGGCAACCGCCGTTAGAATACGCCGGACTCCGGGATCCGGCAAGCCTCGTCAATCCCCTCAAGGGCAGTACCGGCAGGCCGAAAAAGCCCTGCTTCGTTTTAGAACCGTCCATGATGCAGCCCTTTTCCAGGCTTCCGGGGAAGGCTGCGCTTCCCGGGGATCACCTTCGCCGACGAAGGGACACGGCCTCATCGCCCCGGCGGCGTCCAGGAAGAGGCATCCCGCCAGGGGGCACCCCGGGGGTTCTCTTTTCAGCACCGGGTTTCCTTCCCGGTCCAGACGGTAGGGGCAGTCCTTCGAGTCAAGGGCCAGGTTCTCCACCCTGCCGATATGGCGGCCCTCTGGGTCGTACCTGCCGAAGACCGCCTTGTAGCCGTGCACTCCGGTTCGCTCCGCAAGTTCCGGCAGTGCCCGGACGTCATCGGCAGACCGGCGCCACACCGTGAGAACCAGCTCCACCATGGGCGCTCCCCCGGATACCACTCTCCCGACCGAGGCCAGAACCTCCTCCAGGCGGTCGGCCCCCCGAAGAGCCCTCCAGCTTTCGCCGGCGGCGGCGGGAATGGAGAATATCCAGCGGTCCGCCGGCAGGCATTCCATTCCCGGAAGAAGCCCCAGGCCTATGGTGCTGATGGAGACCATGGATCCGACCGTCCGGGCGGTATCCGCGAGTTCCCCCAGACGGGGGGCGGCCAGGGGGTCGGAGTGCTTTCCAGAGAAGTGGATGGTGACCGGGGGGGTCCGGCGGCAGCCAAGCCATCCGGCCAGCACCTCCGGAGGCAGGTCCGCCGGGCTGTCCGGCGGCGGACAACCCAGGCAGCCTCCGGTGCAGCTCCGGGATGCCTCCACCATGAGTCCCCTGGGCATTCCGGTCCGGGCGTTTCCCACCGCCCTGGCCGCCAGGATTGCCGGCCAGGGGAGTCCCCGGCGGCTCCAGACCCTCAACCCCGTTTTCAGCGTGCGGAGCACCGATCCTCCTCCCGGGGATCGAAGGGATCCCGCCTCATGAAGTCGGGCACGTGGCTGTCGGGGGATCCCTCGGGGTCCTGAATGAGCGTGTTGTGAAGGCCCAGGGATTCCGCGGCTTCCACGGCCTTCCAGTACTCCCGGGGTGAAAGGCGCCGGGAGATGAGGGGATGTTCCGGGGCCTTGAAGAGAGGGTTGTACTGGCTCATCAGACTGACCTGAATGCCGGTGGACAGGTCAGCCAGGAACTCAAGGCATTCCCGGGTGCCGGAAATGCCGTTGGGCAGCACCAGATGACGGACACACAGCCCTCGCCGGGCGATTCCGTCGCGAATCACAAGCGGGCCGGTCTGCCGGAACATCTCCCGGATGGCGGCCCGGGAAGCCCGGGCGTAGCCCGGCGCCGAAGAGTACTCCAACGCTTCGGAATCCCCCGCGTACTTGAGGTCCGGCAGGAAGATGTCCACCAACCCTTCCAGGGTGCCCAGAGCCTCCACCTCCTCGTAGGCGTTGCTGTTCCATATCACAGGGACCGCGAGCCCCATTTCCCGGGCTGTTATCAGGGCTTCCCTGGCCCGGGGGAGGTAGTGGGTGGGTGAAACCAGCCCCACCGTGGGGCAGCCCATCCTCTGGAACTCCAGCAGCTTCCCCGCCAGTTCCCAGGGAGACATGAAGCGTCCTCCCGCCCCCCGGCTTATCTGGTGGTTCTGGCAGAATACACACCCCATGTTGCAGCGGGAGAAGAAGACGTTGCCCACCCCGAAATCGCCTGTGAAAAAAGGCTCCTCGCCGGTGTGAACAGCAAGGGACGCCACCTCCATAACGGGCCCCGCCCCGCACCAGCCCATCTCACCCCCGGACCGGGATACCCGGCACCTTCTGGGGCAGAGCAGGCAAACCGGGTCTTCAGCCATCCAGCCCTTCCAGGGGCTCGTTGAGCAGCTCGGTGCCGGGCAGCACGAACCTGCCCCGGCGCATCAGGAAAACCTCGTCGCGGTCGGGGTGAATCGCGCTGATGGAATCCAGCCCGCTGTACGGGAGGGTAATGTCCACGTGCCGGTTGGTGTAGGCCCGGTCAGGATCGGTGCTCCTCAGGGCGCTTCTCTCGTTCTCCACGGCCGCCAGCCTTTTCCCCGTGAAAGGATCGAAACGCACCCTGTCCTCCTCCCGGCTGTAGCAGGTGTCCCCCACGGCGAAGTGGGGGCCGGTCTTCTCCAGTATCAGCACCGGCAGAAGGCCCATGATCCCGTGCCTGACCCCCATGGCGTAGGCGACGGTGTTGGTTCCGATGGCGAACTCCCCCATCGGAAGGCTTTCGTGGGGGAAGAAGATGTTCTCCCTGATGTACTCCCGGCCCTTTTCGGGGTCTTCGAAATTGGTGCACGACCACTCCACCGCCTCGCCGTCCCGGAACACCATTCTGAGGTTCTCGTACCTCAGACCCGATAGGAAGGCTTCCCCGACGTGGAGAACCCCGTCGGTACCCCGGAGCATCGGGGAGGTGAACACCTCGCCCAATGGAATGTTCACCGAGGCTAGGCAGTTCTCGAAGGCGGTCTCCCTTCCGGGATCGGAAAGGCGCCTGAGGGCCACCGTGATGTCGGTGTCGTTCCCGGGCGCTCCCAGGATCCGCAGCCTTTCAGCCCCGTCCATGGCGCTTATCAGGGCTGCCTGGACCGGCTGGTACACCTGGTTGGAAAGGGTGTTCACCCGGATGCACTCCCGGAAGATTTCCCTGAAGGAGGGGCCTATTTCGGGGGAGGGGAAGGACATCAGGGAGAAGCTGGTCTCCCCTCTGGGAATATGGACCTGCTGAAGGGCGACCATCTGCTGGGTAAGGCTGTTGTAGAGGGCGCTGGTCTCCCGGTCGGCCCGGACCATGGACCCCTTGGGCACCGGGCTGAAGGGCTTTTCACCGAAAAGGTCCACCCTGGCCACCCCGGAATACCGCTCCAGGACAGGAGCCATTTCCTCCAGAATCTCCCTGCGCATCTCCACCTGCCGGTCCACCGTGTCCCCGTCCATGTACAGGGCGTACTTGAAGCGGTGGTCGTAACTGGCCTGTCTGCTGGCCGGGGGGCGGTGAACCGGGGCGGCGTGGGCATGCAGCCCCGCCCGGGCGAAGGCGGCGGCGATGTGAGGGAAAAGGGCCTCGGCGCCCAGGGGAAGGCCCACCGAAACCACGGTGCGCCGGGTGAACTGGTCCTTTGCCTCCTCCTGCAATCCCAGGCGGTACCCCTCGGCCAGGGTGTCCGCTATGCTCCGAAGCTCCCGCCCGGGGAGGGAGAACAGGAACCCGGCGGTGTCCTCGTGCACCGGCGAGACCTTCAGGCCGTGCCTGTAGAGGAAGGAAAGGTTGCCGCCGGAGGCGGTGGACATTATCCGGGCCGTCCGGGTCTCCTCCGGGTCGAAATTCCGTCTCATCACCCCCTGAAGGGTGGCCCTGTTGGGGCTGCGAAAGTGCTCCACCAGAAGGTCCTCGGCCCGGGAAAGGCCCCCCCGCTCCAGTTTCGACAGGATTTCCATCATTCTGAGGACTGGGGCCTCCTCCCCCTGGAATACGGCCGGTAGAAGGCCGAACAGGTCGAAGCGCAGGGATGATAGGAACTGTCCCGCCCTGAGCCCGAAGGCTTCCGCGGAAACGTCCGGATTGGAGAAGTCGCCGCAGTAGGCCTCAGCCTCCAGGGGGGCGTACCAGTAGGCGTTGATCTCCCTGAGCCTCTCAAGACCGATGTGTCCTTTCATCTCCCTGAACAGGTCTGCGGCGAACCCGGCCCTGGCGACGGTGTCCTTAAGGTATGCTCCGAAAGCGCCTTCATTCGAGGGATCGTTCATGATTCCGCCTCTCATCGCTCGAGTATCTCCATGCCCCTGATCACCCCGGCGTACTCGCTGCAACTGCCCAGGAGTTCCCCGTGGGTTCCCGTGGCGGCGTGCCTTCCCCGGTGCAGGAAGATAACCATGTCGCTCTGTCTTACAGTAGCCTCCCGATGGGTGACCACGAAGGCGATGGAGCCGCCGCCCTTCTCCCGGAACCTCCTCCAGAACTCCGCCTCCTTTCCGGCGTCCAGGGCCGCGGTGCAGTCGTCCAGAAGCAGCAGTGACGGATCCCCGGCGAGCGCCCTGGCGATGGCCACCCTCTGGCGCTGGCCGCCGCTGGCGCCGGTTCCCCTCTGACCCAGAATCTTGTCTCCCCGGAACTCGTCCGGCGACACCCCGGCGTCCGCCAAGGCCTTTTCAACGTGGGTGTCCCGAAGCCGGTCACGACCGAACCGGACGTTGTCCGTTACACTCTCTCCCAGAAGCAGCGATTCCTGGGGCACCAGACCGATGGTTTCCCGAAGGTCGGCGTTCTCCCGGGGAATCCCGTTCACGAGAACGGTTCCCCGGTCCACGGGCAGCAGCCCCGCAAGGATCTTCAGCAGGGTGCTCTTGCCTGCGCCCACCTCTCCCACCACCGCCACCACCGACGGCGCGTTCACGGAGAAGGTCACCCCGGTCACGCCTCCGCTTTCACCGTATCGGAACCCCGCATCCTTCATCTCGATGGTGTTCACGCAGCGGATTATGACCGCATCGGGGTTCTCGGGCTTCTCCGGAAAGTCCTGTATCTCCCGCTCCCTCTCCACCGAGACGAAGGCCTGCCTGCTGGCCACGAAAAGGTTGGGAATGTCCATCATGGGGGCCAGGAGCATGTCCAGGTAGACGTAGAAGGCGTAGAAGTCCCCGAGCCCTATGCTGCCCCGGATCACCATGAGGCCCCCGGCGAGCATCACCGTGACCTTCCCCACCTGTCCTATCATGCTGTAGACCCCGTGGATCACCATCTCCAGCCGGGTCAGGGAAAGATCTATTCCGAACCTCTGGTTCAGCAGCCTGTGAAGCCTGGCGGCCAGGGGCTTCTCCGCCCGGTAGGCCTTCACGATGGCTATGCCGTCGAAGGTGCTGTCCAGCAGGTCGTTGGTATGACTGGTGGCTTTTCTGCTCTCCTCAACCCGGCGGCCGATCCTGTGTTCCACCGTGTAGAAGATGAAAAGCATTACGGGAAGCGGCGCCAGGGCGAGGAGCGAAAGCTTCCAGCTCATGAAGATCATCACTCCCAGGCAGAAAAGGAGCCGCGAAGCCGATTCCAGAGCCCGGAAGAAGGCGCTGCATGCGAACCAGGCTATCCGGGGGTAGTCCGTGATGTCCTCGGTGAGCCGGGTGGTCAGGTCGCCGGGCCTGAAGGCGTTGAAGAACCGCCAGTCCTTCCTCATGATGGACCTGAACACATCGTCCCGGACCCCCAGGCCGATGACGCTGTTGATGATGCCCCTGGCCCCGGGGTAGAAGCCCGCCAGAAGCCTGGCCACCGCCAGCCCTGCGAGCACCAGGATGATCTTCGAAAAGCCGTCGCTTTCCGGGGTGCCCAGGACCGTGTCCACGTTGTCCAGCAGGTACCGGAACACCAGGGGGAAACCCAGGGCCACGGCGCTGGACAGCAGGGTGAAGATGAACAGGAGCACCAGGTACCTTCTCACCGGCATCCAGTACCGGAATATCCACCCGACGTTCTCCCGCCAGATCCTCAGGCGCTCACGCATAAAGGTCGCCCCCGAACTGCAGGGTAAACAGGGACGCGTAGATGCCGCTTTGCCGCATCAGCTCGGGATGGGTTCCCTGTTCCACCAGTCTGCCCCCCCGGATTACCAGTATCCTGTCGGCATGCACTATGGTGGAGAGCCTGTGGGCCACCACCAGGGCGGTCCTTCCGGCCAGGGCCAGGTCTGTGGCCCTCTGGAGCTTCTGTTCCGTGCCGGGGTCCACCGATGACGTGGCTTCGTCAAGCACCAGGATGTCAGGCTTCCGAAGGACCGCCCGGGCTATGTTCACCAGCTGCCGCTGACCCATGGAGAGGTTGACGCCCCCCTCGCTGATCTCCCCGTCCAGCCCGCCGGGAATCCGGTCCAGAAGTTCCCTTGCCTCGATCCGGTCAAGGGCTTCCTCCTGCTCCCTTCTGCCCACGGACGGGTCGAAAACCGTCAGGTTGCCGGAAAGGGTTCCCGAGAAGAGGTTCACCTCCTGAAGAACCAGCCCTATCCTGCTTCGCCAGGCGTCCAGGGTGAACTCCCGGATGTCGGTTCCGTCTATTGTTATTTTTCCCCGGACGGGATGGTAGAACCGCAGCAGCAGCGCCACCAGGGTGCTCTTCCCCCCCCCGGAGTCACCTACCAGGGCCACCGTCTCACCCCGACGGATGGTCATGGAAATTCCCCTTATGGCCCAGTCCTCCCCGGAGTAGCTGAACCACACGTCCTCGAACCGGATCTCCCGCCAGTCTCCGGGCAGGGCTTCCGGCCCCAGATGACCGTCGGGGGTGAGGGTTTCGGTGTTCATCAGCTCCAGCAGCCTGTCCCCGGAGGCCATGGCCCGCTGCATCTGGTTCAGGGTCTCCCCGAACATCACCAGGGGGCCGAACAGCCTGCGGGTGTACTCCACGAAGAGCACCACCGTGCCCACGGTGACGGTCCCGGCCACAACCCCGGGCCTGCCCGCTGTGAGGATTACCGCCACCGCGGCTATCTCCAGGGCCCCAAGGAAGCTCCAGAATCCGTAGTCCCAGAGGGTCGCCCGGATCTCGCGTTTCACGTAATGCTTGCCCAGCCTGTGTATTCTGGTGCGGGCGTAACCGGTGGTGCCGAAGACCTGCATCACCGGAACCGCCCGGACGAACTCGGCCACGGATCCGGAGATGGAGGCGTAGGACCTGCGGAGGTCGCCCCAGAGAACCCTCATCTTCTTCAGCACCGGGATCGAGAGAAGCCCCACTGGCAGCACCACCAGCAACACCCGCAGGGTAATGCCCGGGTCGGTGTGCAGCATCACCGCCACTGTGCCGAACACCATGGCCGCGTTGCGAAGCAGGGCCATGCTGGTCTCGCTGAACAGCATCCTGACCCGTTCCGAGTCGCTCTCCACCCTGGCCATGAGCCTTCCGGAAGGGTTTTTGTTGAAGTAGGCCATGGAGAGGGTCAGGACGTGGTCGAACAGCCTGCGCTTCAGGTCCCTGACCACCGACAGGCCGATCTTCGCTGCGATCATCACCTGAAGGTACGCCAGCGCCATGGTTGCGCCGAACACTCCGGCGAACAGCAGGGAGTAGCGGATGATCGCGCCGGAATCCCGCTCCGGCACCGCCCGGTCTATCACCTCCCTGAGGATCAGAGGGCCCGTCAGTTCGCCGGCGATGGCCAGGATAAGAAGAAGCGCCGCCAGGGCGAACTGAGGCCAGTGGGGAAGCATCAGGGGGGCGAACTTCCGCAGCAGTTCCATGGAGCCGCTGCGGGCCCGGGATTCCTCTTCCTCGATATCGTCAAAGTATGGGGGCATTGGGACGAACTCCGTTCAAACAAGGCATTGGGGATTCAGGTACGAAAGGCGGAGGATGGAAGCAGGGCGGCAGGGCCCTAGGAGAGAATCGCGCCTCCGAAAATCATGTCTGTACCTCCTCGTTGAACGAACCCGGGGATAATAAGCGCCGCTCCAGAATCGTCAAGATGGGGCATTGCGGCGGCAGGGTTTTTGTATAATCGCCCCGTCCGGCGGAAGCCCCGCCGGCGAATCCGGGAGGAACCATGCACAGGATCCGGCAGAAGTGCATCATTCCCAGCGCGGCCTACACCATTCCGCACCCGCGGATACGTTTCTACTGCGCCCTGGACAAGCCCCCCGAGGTGGGGGACCTGGTTTTCGGAGAAGTGAACAACCTCGGACAGCACAGGCTCCTCGAAAGTGTCTCCAGCCGGCTGCACGCCCTGAACGACCGCACCCATGCCATCTTCGTGTTCGGACACCGGTACGCTCCGGACTACTACGAGGCATTCGTGCCGCAGCAGTGGCAGGAGGAGGTGGACCTGATCGCCCAGAGCGGTATCGTGGGGGTGGCCGCGAACCGCAATGACAGGGTGGCGGACCCCACCAGGATCAGGCTTCTGGGTTACGTCTGCGACCAGAACGGGGAGGTTCTGAACACCCGCCGGGGAAACCTGCTGACCCCCCGGCGCACATACAGGGAAGGGGTCAGGCGGGCCAGGCTCATCCTCTGCATCGGCACCAGCATGAACAGCGGCAAGAGCCACGCCGCGGCGGCCTGCTGCTACGCCCTCACCTCGGTGGGCAAGAGGGTCAGGGCCGCCAAGGCCACGGGAACCGCCTGCCACAAGGACATACTTCTGATGCAGGACAACGGGGCGGACCATGTGGCCGACTTCACCTACCTAGGCCATCCCACCACCTACATGCTGTCCCAGAGTGAACTGATGGAGATCTTCACAACCATCGACCTGAAGTACGGAAACAACCCCGCCAACTACCTGGTGGTGGAATTCGCCGACGGCATACTCCAGAGGGAAACGGCGATGCTCCTTCACGATCCCCTGGTCCTGGAGAGGATTCACAAGGTGGTTTTCTGCGCCCAGGACGCCTTCGGAGCCATCGGAGGAGTGAGGGTGCTGAAGGAGCGGTTCGGCCTGGTTCCCGCCGCCATCAGCGGAGTGTGCTCCAGCTCCCCCCTGGCCCTGCGGGAACTGTCGGAGTTCACCGACATTCCCGTTCTCTACAGCGCCCAGAGGGACTACAAGGCAATCTACGAGTTGATAAGCTGAAGTGCTCCGATCGACGCCTGTCCTGATTAGTGCATCACTGCGCCACCAGGGCTGACGACCCCTTTGCCGCATTAAGTGGTGTTTTCGGTCACACTCATTGACACGTAAGAAAGAATGACGAATAATCTCACATTGATTGGGATGAGTTCAAATGCATAACAGTATTGACACAGAAGATAGTCTAGCTACGGTAGGAATGTATGTTCAACTGGAATACCGACAAAGAATGGGAACGTTTGGGACGGTCCGACCCCTATTTCGGCGTTGTTACCCGTGAAAGTTACCACCTTGAGAACCTTGATGAAAGGAACCGAGAGGAGTTCTTCCGAACCGGCGAGGTTTACGTGGAACAGGTCATGGATAACATCAGAAGGCACATCGAAGAGGGGTTCCGTCCGAAGAGAACCTTGGATTTCGGTTGTGGTGTCGGCCGTCTAGTTATACCTTTTGCGAGGTTCTCGGACGAAGTAACCGGTGTGGACGTCTCCGAGGCGATGGTCAGAGAGGCCCGGGCGAACTGCATGGCTGCCGGACTGAAGAACACGGTGCTTTTCAGGTCTGACGATGGCCTCGGTGTTCTTGACGGTAAATACGACCTGGTAAACTCGTTTGTGGTGTTTCAACATATTCCCGTTGCCAGGGGATGCGGAATCTTCGGACGGCTGCTTTCCTTCCTTGAACCCGGTGGAGTAGGAGTCTGTCACTTCACGTACTCGAAAAACACTCGCATTAAATATATAGTGTATTATCTCACAAGATACGTCCCGTATCTACGTAATATGATCAATTTTGTGAAGAATCGCGGCTTCACCACTCCCCAAATGCAGATGAACATCTACAACATGAATACCATACTGGACATGATACGAAGTGTTGGCGCAACGTCCTGTTACTTGGATTTCACAAACCATGACGGACATCTGGGGGTGAATATGTATTTTAGGAAGCCTGAATAGTATTATTATGCTCATACTAAAAGGATATGATCATGCATACATCAGTATATAGCGTTTATAATGTAATGGATTTCGGTGCAATACCTGGTGTAACAGACTGTAGCTCATGTGTTCAGGACGCAGTGATAACCGCACACAATAATGGTGGAGGAGTCGTATATTTCCCGTCAGGTCAATGGACGCTTCAAAGTGGAATAGTAGTCTATGAAGGAGTACGAATACAGGGCGCAATCAATGCGGTTCAAGATGTACAGCACTTTTATGGAACAGTTATTCATGCATATGCTGGAGAAGGCAGTACTACTGGTAGTCCACTTTTTGAACTTCATAAGTCATCCTCAGTAAGTGGAATTAGTGTTTTTTATCCAAATCAAATAATTCCACAGAATTGGCCAACAGAATACACATATATAGAATATCCATATACTTTCTACATTTCGGGGGCAAACTGCACGTTAGAGAATATTACTTTATATAATAGTTATTTAGGCGTGTTATGTGGCAATAAATCATTAGGTAAATGTAGTCTTGAGCATAGATTGCATAATATATATGGAACAGTCTTGTGTATGGGGATAAAGGTCGATTATTGTATTGATGTCGGCAGAATATGCAATGTAC
>CAZSKU010000016.1:0-6776 GCA_964607515.1 uncultured bacterium
AGAACCTTGACGGCACCGGGGAGAACTGGATTGAGCGCACCATCTGCAACAACATTGATTACGGCAAAACGGTCGATGTCGAGGACATGGACGGCGACGGCGACCTGGATGTGATCGCCGCCGGAGCCTATGACCTGTACTGGTTCGAGAACAACGACGGCCTTGGCACTTCGTGGACGAGTCACCAGCTTCCTGGTGTGTTCATAGGTTGTGAAACACTCCTCTCAGCCGATATCCTCGGTTCCAACCGGCCTGAGATACTGGCACATTACATCCTGCCCAAGCGTTTCGTCCTCTGGGAGCGTACTGACGAAGCGGGTCTTACCTGGCGGATGCACGTTCTCGAGCACAGCTACTGGTACGAGGGGCTGGCCGTGGGAGACCTGGACGAGGACGACACTCTCGACGTGGTCGCCTTCGAATCGGGCAGCCGGATCTTCTGGTTCCGCCTGGGCTACCCTTCCACGGGAACCCTCACGTCCTCGATCCTGGACGTGAACAACTATCCCGACTGGCAGGAGATCCAGTGGCAGGACAGCGTTCCCGAGGGAACGACCCTGCGGTTCCGTGTGAGGAGTTCCAACGATCCCGAGGACATGGGGAGCTGGTCGGGGTACATAGAGGAGCCGGGTAGCCTCGAGGGCTTCGTGGACAGCACCCACCGCTACTTCCAGTACCGGGTTCACATGGAGCCTTCCGGGCGGTTCGTCACCCCCACGCTTTATCAGGTGCTGTTCCAGTGGGAGTGGCTGGGAGTGGAGGGATCATCGGGCGAGCCGGTCCTTCATCCCGTCGCGAATCCGAGCCATGGAACCGCGGAGATCCGGTTCAGCCTTCCCTCATCCTGCCGGGTGTCCCTTGTAGTGTACGATCTCGCGGGGCGGTCCGTGGCCGTTCCCGTGGACGGGATGCTTGCCGCCGGGGAGCATTCCGTGGAGCTTGTCTCCCTGCCCTCCGGGGTCTACTTCGTCCGGATGACCGCCGGGGATCTCGTGCTCAGGGAGAGCTTCGTTCTGGTGGGCGGCCGATGATCCTAAATCCGAGTCAACTCCATGGATCAAGCCAACTATAGGCCAACTGGTCTTTAAAGGATTATCGGATTGCCGAGTGCCTGAGAATCACTGCGCCAGGATGCCCATCCGGGCTAGAAGGTCCCTCTGAACGTTTGAGGGAGTGTCGGTGTAGCAGAGGAACTGCATCGAGAACCCGGCCCTCCCCTGGGTGAGGCTGCGAATGGTGCTGGAATAGCCGAAGAGTTCCGCCAGGGGAACCCGGGCCCGGATGTTCCTGGCCTCTCCCCTCTGGTCTATGGCGTCCACCTGCCCCCGCCGGGAGTTGATGTCCCCCAGCACCTCCCCCAGATAGTCCACCGGGGTGATCACGTCCAGGCTCATGACGGGTTCCCTGATCACCGGCATCCCGTCTTTCAGAGCTTCCCGGAGGGCCGCGGCCGCCGCTGAGGCGTAGCCCAGATCCGTGGAGTCCGTCTCGTGGATCCTGGCCTCGACCACGGTGATCCGCACCCCGTCCACCGGGAAGCCCGCCAGAGGGCCGGATCCCACGCTGCCCCGGATGCCCGTTCTGGCGGCCTCGGCGAAGGAGACGGGCAGCCCTGGCGCGGAGCAGAGGACCTCGAGACCCGCCGGAACCGGTTCCACCCGGACCACTGCGTGGCCGAAGTTGCCCCTGCCGGCGATGAGCCTCTCGAAGGAACCCTCGCCCCGGCCGGTGCGGGACACCCCCTCCCGGTAGGACACCTGGGGGTTCCCGGTGTGCACCTGCAGCTTCTTCTCCCGCTTCAGCCGGTCCACAACGATCTCCAGGTGCAGCTCGCCCATGCCCATGATGAGGTTCTGTCCGGTGTCCCGGTCCGTCCCCACCCTCAGGCTGGGATCCTCGCTGGTCATCTCCGCCAGGGCCTCCTCCAGGAGCTTGTCGTCCCGGGCGCCCACAGGCTCGATGGCCATCTGCATCACCGGCTCGGCGAATTCTATGGATTCCAGGATGATGGGGCTCTCCGGGGAGGTCAGGGTGTCGCCGGTGGCGGCGTCCTTCATCCCCGCCGCCGCGATGTCCCCCGCGGTGACGCCGTCCAGGTGGTCGCGCTTGTCGGCGTGCATCCGCACCAGCCTCATCAGCCGCTCCTTCTTGCCCGTCCTGTTGTTCAGCACGGCCTGGCCGTCGGAGGCGGTCCCGGAGTAGACCCGAAGGTACGCCAGCCTTCCCAGATGGGGATCGGTCTGAATCTTGAAGACCAGGGCGGTGAAGGGAGCATCGGAATCCCTCGCCCGTTCCCCGGGCCCCTTCCCGGGAACTTCGCCGGAAACCGGGGGCAGTTCTTCCGGAGCGGGAAGCCAGTCCACGATGGCGTCCAGAAGCCTCTGAATCCCAACGTTCCGCAGGGCCGCGCCGCATAACACCGGAACGAAGCGTCTCTCCAGAGTGCCTCTTCGGAGCAGAGGAACCAGACGGTCC
Organism: uncultured bacterium; assembly: GCA_964607515.1. GTDB lineage: Bacteria > Fermentibacterota > Fermentibacteria > Fermentibacterales > JCC-6 > UBA6080. Next base: position 2,476 of record CAZSKU010000016.1, read on the forward strand.
GGGTCGAGCCCCCCGGTGAAGTAAAGCTCCATGGCCTCCTCGCTCAGGTCCGCCGCCGCCTCCCTGACCCTCTCCAGGGCCGCTTCCGCTTCACCCGCCATCTCTTCGGGAATTCCGGCCTCACGGATTGTCTCGCCGAGGGATTCCTGATCGAAGTAGAGGGCCCTTTCCCGGATGACATCCACAATGCCCCGGAACGACTGGCCGCTCCCTATAGGAAGGAAAACCGGCAGGGGAACGACCCCCAGGATGTCCCTCATCATCTGCAGCACCCTGGGGAAGTCCGCCCCCTGACGGTCCATCTTGTTCACGAAGGCCAGGGAGGGAACCCGGTACCTGGTTGCCTGCCTCCAAACGGTCTCGGTCTGGGGCTCAACTCCGCCCACCGCGCAGAACACAGCCACCCCACCGTCCAGAACCCGGAGAGACCGTTCCACCTCCGCGGTGAAGTCCACGTGTCCCGGGGTGTCTATGATGTTTATCAGGGCGCCCTTCCAGGAGCATGTGGTTGCGGCGGAGACGATGGTGATGCCCCGCTCCCGTTCCTGGGGCATCCAGTCCATTACCGCGGTGCCGTGGTCCACGTCCCCCATCCGGTGGGTTTTACCGGAGTAGTACAGGATCCGTTCGGTCACCGTGGTCTTGCCGGCGTCTATATGGGCGAAGATGCCGATGTTCCTGGAAGCGCTGGGCATGCTCATGGAAACTCCGACCCCCCTGAGAGCGTTGACAGGAGGGCAACCTTACAACGGAGGGGTTTTTTGTCAAGCTCGGGGAGCTGTGTATCCGCACCCTCCGCCGCAACCGGGCAGCTCGGAGCATGTCCCGCATCCGGGCCGATAACGGGCTTCATGAAAGGCCTGCACCCCGGGAAGAGCGGCAAGCTTCTCGAAGTCGTGGTCCAGAAGGCTCCCTAGGGAGAGGGGGTTCTGCTCGCAGGCCCTGAGTGACCCGTCGGGGCCCACCGCCCACTTGTGCCCGCCGCACCGGCAACCTGTGTTGATTATCCCCCAAGATTCCACTTCCGGAAAGAGACACGGCTCAAGGGGGATTCCGGCGACCACCGGCACCGACAGCCGCCGCCCCTCCGCCCCGGCCTTCCGAAACGCCTCCCGGAGATCCTTCAGGGAAGGCAGGTATTCCCGGTCGCACTCCCTGCCCGTGAGGGCGAACCGGTTCAGAAACACGGCGTCGGCCCCCAGGGCCGCCGCCAGGCGGACGACTTCCGGAGCTTTCTCCGCGCTCATCGAGGTGACGCAGAAGCTGACGGTGACTCCGGCGCCTGACGCCGCCGCGGCGACGATACCCGGTGCGGCCTCCCGGAAATCCGTCTCGATACCCACGTCGAAGTGCCTGACCCCGGCCAGGAACAGCTCTCCGGCCAGCGCCGGGGTGAGCGGAATCCCGTTGGTGGCAACCGCCACCTGAAGCCCCGATTCCCGGGCCGAGGCGGCAATATCCGGAAGGTCATCCCGGAGGAGGGGCTCCCCGCCGGTGAGGGTTATCCCGGAACCCGGCGGCCGGCGGCCCAGGGAAGCCAGCAACCCGCCCGCGGCGGCGCGGTCCAGCGCCGCCGGCGCCGGGACGCCCGGGGAACGCCATGGATTGTAGCAGTATCCGCAGGAGAGGTTGCATTCCGGTGTGACCTCGAAGGCGAACCAGACCGGGTTCAGCGCATGCCTTCCATCAGGTCCGCCAGGAGGGGTTCCAGGTAGGCACGCATTTCCCTGAAATCGGCGAGCCGTTCTTCCCCGAATTCCCCTGCCAGGGTTCCGTACAGGAGTTCCACCTCCATGAGCGAATCCGGCGACACAGGGTAGTCCCACCCGGAGTATCGGGTGCCGGCGATGCCGTGAAGCAGACTCCACGCCTCGAAGCGTCGAAGCAGGGTGTCCGACGCAACGGTGAAAAGCTCTTCGTCCAGTTCCCCCCGAGAACGAAGCTGTTCCAGCTCCCACAGTCTGCCCTGGATGTCCAGCAGCAGGCCCTCCTCCAGGGTCACGGTCCAGGAGGGGATCATCCTGGTGAGGAACACCGGGTTGATCCGGCTCAGCCGCAGGGCCCGGGTTTCAACCATCAGGGCTGCGGTCCGGAGGGCGCGCACCGCCGGCGTGTTCCCATGGCGGGACTCCAGGGCTTCGGTGCTCCTCCTCAACCCGGCTATCATGCTGTCGGCCTTAACCGGATCGAGAAGGTCCGGCTCGCCCGTGAACACAATCCCCTCATCGTATAAAGGCTCCGGCAGGGGACCCAACCGGTTCAGGGCGTTCCAGCAGTCCCGCACCATAGCCCACTCCCCGGAGCGCAGCAGGGCTTCCAGCGGGGCCAGGCGGACCAGGCTCGCCGGTTCCGGAGGGGGCGCCGCGGGAAGGGCCGGGGGAAGCATCAGCCCCCACCGTTCTTCATGGAGGCCGTCAGGGCCGCCAGGGCTTCGGCCACTCTTTTGACGGCCCTTCTGTTCCTTCCCCCGGAAAGCCTGCCGTCCTCGCCGAAGGAATCCTGGGCGCCTCCGACGGCGTGCTGCTCCGGTACCACCACCACTCCGAGGCCGGCCAGGAGGATCCTCAGGACCCAGAGGCTTCTGAGCCCTCCGAGATTTCCCGGAGAGGCGGAGAGGATTGCGGCAGCCTTCCCCCTGAAGGCCGAGAGGGCGGGTTCATCCGGGGACTCCCCCCGGGAGGCCCAGTCCAGAGCGTTCTTCAGCAGGGGGGTCACGAAGCCGTTGTACTCAGGAGACGCGATGAGGAACCCGTCGTGACTCGCCAGAAGCGCCTTGAAGGCCCGGGCTCCGTCGGGCATCCCTTCGGAGGCCTCCAAGTCTTCGTTCACAAGGGGCATAGGGTAGTCCGACAACTCCGCCAGGGTCACCTCGGCGCCGGCTTCCGCCGCCATGCCCGCGGCCTCCCGGGCCAGCATCCTGTTGTACGAACCCTCCCGGACACTGCCGGCGAAAACCAGGATCCGGGGAGGGTCTTCACTCATACAGGGCCTTGACTCCCCCCCAGGAATCGCCATTCATGGAGTAGGAAAGTATCTCTATCTCCGCCGTGGTGATGAAGGTGTGAGCCGTGGAGAAGTCGTCCGCCCCGTCGGGCCCCCGGGCCAGGATGACGGGGTAGGTGTTCCCCGGAACCAGCGGTTTATCGTACTCGTCGCCGGAGTCCAGGGGAATGGTGAACCTTATCTGGGTCTGCCCCCCGGACTCCGAGCCGCCGTCTATGGTCACGTCGTCGGTTCCTCCCAGCAGGGTGTCGGCCCGGTGGGAGGTGGTCTGCCAGCCGAAGTCGTCCCTGATGAAAGCGTTTCCCCCGGAGACGTATCCGATGATGATGTTGGCGTCCAGCATCATCACCGACGGGTCGAAGCCCACCGCCACCCACCCGGTGGTGGGTCCGGTGAGTTCCACCGCAAGATTGCCGCCGGACTGGGTTTCCCATCGGAGCAGGAATCCCGAGACCTCGAGTTCCTGCCATGCGAAGGAGGCGCCGGAGAGAACCGCGCAGACAATGAGAAGCCTGGCCATGTCCGTCCTTCCTTTCGGGTTGAGCCTCGTTCATAATAATACAAAGCCCGGGTATGAAAACAACGAGCCCGAGGGGGGAGGGAATGGCAAAGCTGATCGTGACTGCATGCGTACTGCTGCTGATGGGGTGTGGAGACGACGCCACGGGCCCGTCGGGCTCCGGTGAATGGCAGACCCACACTTCAGGAGGATTCGTCCTGGAGTGGAGGGTCGAGGACGACGGTAGCACCTTGCACGTGAAGGCTTCCGCGCCGACTACGGGATGGGTCGCGGTTGGCTTCGACCCTTCGGTGATGATGGAGGACGCGAACCTGCTGATCGGATACGCAACCGACGGCGTCGGCTACATCCGGGACGATTTCGGCACCGGCCCCACCTCCCATCAGCCCGACACCCTGCTGGGCGGGTCAAGCGACGTGGTTCTCCTGGGGTCCGCCGAGTCGGGGGGGACGACCAGCCTGGAATTCACACTGCCCATGAACTCGCAAGACGGCTACGACAGCGTTCTGCATCAGGGGGAGACCCACACGGTGCTTCTGGCCTTCGGTCCCGACGGCAGCGACGACTTCGACAGCCCGCACCAGTTCGTTCTGGCGGTTGAACTGCAGATCTAGGAGGTTGATGATGAAAACAGCTCTCATCGCGGTTTTCGCGGCATTTCCCCTGCTGGCCTACGGCCCTGGAATGCTCAACCTGGAGACCCCCTTCCCGGACGCCGACCCGGGGAGCATCGAACTGAGACTCAACCACCGGTTCTACGGCGCTGCACTGAAGGACG
>CAZSKU010000016.1:6876-53993 GCA_964607515.1 uncultured bacterium
GGGAGCATCGAACTGAGACTCAACCACCGGTTCTACGGCGCTGCACTGAAGGACGAGCCTCTGGAGAGCTTCTTCGGGCTGGACAACGGGGCCAACGTGGCGGTGGATCTGGGCTGGCATCCCGTATCGGGGCTGGAGGTCCGGGCGGGGCACGTAAGATCCCAGAGGGAGTACTCACTGGGGGGATACTGGAGCACCCGGGTGGACGCATTCCAGGCAGCCTTCTCCCTGGGGTACGCCTCGGTGAAACCCTCGGCCAACCAGGACAGGGAAGGTGGGCTGACCCTGCTGGGCGCCTTCTCGATGCCCTTCGCCGGAGACAGGGTGATCCCCGTGGTGAACTACGGGTACGACGGCAGGACCGAAAGGCACGGGCCTGGCGTGGGTCTTTCGGTGGGACTGACCGATAAGACCGCCATCATCGGCGAGTTCTTCCCGGTAGTGGACAGGGACGACACCGACCCGGCCATCCTTCCCGAGGATGTCTTCGACTTCGGCGTAAGGTACACCACCTGGGGCCACCAGTTCGTAATCTGCCTTGGAAACAGCGCCGGCACCGGGCTCAGGGGGCAGTTGAACGGAGCCTCCACCAACGACCTTTCCGTGGGTTTCACCGTGAAAAGGATGTTCTAGCGGTCCGCTACGGCGGCACAGAGAAGGGCGGTCATGGCGAAGTTCACCCCCGACCCCGATGAACGCATCCTCGACGACCGGCGCAGGTTCACCCTTCAGGGAGGGAAGGTCAAGTTCCCTGTGGAGGACTGCCGGTGCGTCATCACCGACAGGCGTTTCGTCTACCACGACCTGGGCAGGCTGGCCCCCTTCTACTTCCATCTGGGAATCCTGCTGAAGCTCCTTATCCCGGGCCGCCCAGTGGGCATTCCTTTCGACGGCCTGAAGCTCTCCCGGGGAACCTACGCCAGAAATCGAAAACTGCTGCGGGTCTCATCTGACCAGGGCGGCGAAATCCACCTGGACAACTTCGATAAATCCCTGGAGTGGTTCCGAACTACCCTGGAGGAAAACGGGCTTGGCCTGGTCCAGACCGGGGAGGAGGAGTGGAGGGTGTGACCCCTCCTCCATCGAAAGACCGGTTCGGAACCTTGGTGGTCGGGGGCGGGCCTGCGGGATTGTTCTGCTCCCTCTGCGCCCGGCGGCGGGGGTCGGTGCTCCTTCTGGAGAGAAACGGCAGCCCCGGCAGAAAACTCCTTGTCTCGGGTTCCGGGCAGTGCAATATCACCCACGCTGGTGAAATGGAGGATTTCCCCGCCCGATACGGTCCGGCGGCGAACTTCGTAAAACCCGCCCTGTATGCCTTCACCAACAGGGACCTGACGGGATTCCTCGAGTCCCGGGGCGTGCGTACGGCAGCCAGGGATGACGGCAAGGTCTTTCCCGTCTCCATGAAATCGTCGGACGTTCTTGAAGCTCTTCTTTCCGGATGCTCTGAGGCAGGAGTCTCCCTCAGGTGCGGTCTGCGGGTGACCGGGGCCGCCCGGCTCGGTTCGGGTTTCGCCGTCCGGGCCGGAGCGGAGGAGTTTTTTGCCGAACGACTGGTTATCGCCACCGGAGGGTGTTCCTATCCTTCAACAGGCTCCAGCGGAGACGGGCACCTTCTGGCGGAGGCCCTCGGGCATGCCGTCACGGGGCTGTTTCCGGCACTGGCTCCGGTGATTCCTTCGGAGACGGCTACACGGAACCTTTCCGGCGTATCCATCCGGAGCGCCCGGGTCGCCGTCGAAAGGGCCGGAAAAACAGTGGCCTCGGGGACCGGCGACGTGCTGTTCACAGACGCCGGGCTGTCCGGTCCCGGAATACTGGACATCAGCCGGTACGTCCGGAAGGACGACCAGTTAACCGTATCCCTGTGCGGTCTCGATGCGCGGGAAGCCCGAGAAAGGCTCGGAGAAGCCCTTCAAGCAGCCGGCGGAAGAACCGTCCTGAACACCCTCAGAACCCTTGGCATTCCCGGAAGGCTGGCCGAACTGGCGCTGGAAAGGGCGGGGCTGAACCGGCGCACCCGGTGGCCGGAGGTTTCCAGAGCCAGGGCCGGGGAACTCTCGAGACTAATTACCGCCTTCCCCTTCAGGGTTGCCCGGGTGGAGGGGTTTCAGGCGGCCATGGCAACTGCGGGCGGAATCAGCCGGAGCGAGATCCACCGGCACACCATGATGTCCCGGCTGGTGGAAGGCCTCTTCTTCGCCGGCGAGGTGATGGACGTGGACGGGGACACCGGGGGTTACAACATTCAGTGGGCGTTCTCTTCGGGAATGGCCGCAGGCGGGGGAAGCCCCGGAGAGAGAGGGCTCTGATTCAAGCCGGCGGTCAGATGTAGCCCAGGTTTCTCAGCGCGTCGAGAAACGAGTTCTCAACCAAAACCGGTGCCGGGTCGTGAAGCGGAGGAGTGGCCATGTAGAACCTGGCCGCCTCCGCCAGGGAGCTGTCCACCGGGCTGATGCAGATGTGCTCCCCGGGGTCGCGGGCCAGGTTGAACATGAACTCCGAGTCTCCCCCGTTGGCAAGGTGGACCTTCAGGTCGCCCATGCGCGCGGTGACCGCATACCTCTGGGAGAGGCTCATCCCGGAAGGCACCGCCCGGTCCGGCGAGGCCCCCCCCGAAAGAAGGCTGACTCCGAAAAGACCCTCCGGCACCGGAACTCCGGCCCATTCCAAGACCGTGGGCATGATGTCCGCCTGGCTCAGGTTCGAACCGTCAACCACGCCCTCGCCGAATCCCGGGCCCGATATGACCAGGGGGACGTGGATCAGCTCCTCGAAGAGCGTGTGGGCGTGGCCCAGTTTTCCGTGGTCCAGGAACTCCTCCCCGTGGTCCGCCACCAGGATAACCAGGGCGTTCCCGGTGATTCCACGCTGCCTGAGTCCCGACAGGAGCCTTCCTATCTGGTTGTCGGTATATGCCAGTTCACCGTCGTAGAGGGCTTCCAGATTGAACAGGTCCTCGGGGGAGATAGGCGTGACCCCCCGGTTGACGTCGACCACCGCCTCCCTCCGGCCCCAGTCTTCGTCGAACAGACCGGAGTAATCTAGGTCTCTCCAGAGGTCGGCGAAGGAGTCCGGCGGGGAGTAGGTCAGATGGGGATCGTAGAAATGCACCGCCAGGAAAAGCCCGTCTCCGGAAACCCCGCCCGTATCGAGCCATTCCAGAACCGCGTCCACGGTCCGGGCCGCGTTCCTGTCGCTGCCGCTTCCCAGGGACGACGCGCAGTCGAAGTGGTGGAATCCCTGGTGGAAGCCGAAGTCCTGATTCATGAAAATGACGTTGAAGAAGGCGGCTGTCCGGTATCCGGCCCCGCCCAGACTCTCGGTCAGGGTGACCGCCGCCTGGTCTATGCCGAAGTACGAGTCCCCCCGTCTTCGGGCGTTGTGTTCCAGGGGAAGAAGACCGGTGAAGATCGTGGCCATGGAGGGGAGGGTCCACGGCTCGCCTGCCGTCACCCTTGTGTAGCGCACTCCCCGGGCGGCCAGGCTGTCGATGCAGGGGGTTGTGTCCCGGTGGTAGCCGTAGCAGCCGAGGTGGTCGGCTCTCACCGTGTCCACGATTATCAGGATGATGTTGCCGCCGGGTTTCGCACCGCAGCCGGAAAGCACGAGAATCAATGGGACAAGAACAAGGCGCAGCATTCCGTTCACACCCCGCCGGAAAGAGGATACGATACAGACCATTTCTCTGCGGATTATCGGACGGGCCTCGCACTCCTGTCAACATGCCGGAGCCGTATATTCCCGGGTCATTTACCCAAGGGAGACGGCATGAACCGGAATTCGAGAGCATGGACCATCGTTCTGGCGGGAACGGGCATCAACCTATCCTTCGGTGTTCTCTACGCGTGGAGCATCTTCGCCGCGGAACTCCGCGAGACCTACCACTGGAGCGGTACCCAGGCGTCGCTGCCCTACACCATGGCGGTGGGCATGTTCGCGGTGATGATGATCTTCGGAGGCCGTCTTCAGGACAGGTACGGCCCAAGGCTGACGGTGACCCTGGCGGGAATTCTGGTGGGCGGGGGCATGATCCTGGCCAGCCTGTTCCCCACGGTGCCCGGGCTGGTGCTGTGTTTCGGGGTGCTGGCCGGATCGGGAATAGGTCTGGGCTACTCCGCCACAACTCCGGTGGCCGTGAAATGGTTCCCCGCCTCCCGGAAGGGGCTCATCTCGGGGCTCGTGGTGGGCGGTTTCGGGGCTGCGACCCTATACGTGGCGCCCCTTACGAACCACCTGATCGAGAACCACGGGGTTTTCTCCGCCCTGAGGACCCTGGGGGCTTCATTCCTCCTGGTGGTGACCGGCCTGGCCCAGACCCTGCGGAACCCCCCCGGAAGCGCTCCCGGAGGAGCGGTTTCCGCCGGGGGACGGGACATGACCTGGCGGGAGATGATCCGCACCCCCCAGTTCCCGCGGCTCTGGGTGATGTTCCTGGCGGGCTCGCTCGCGGGGCTGATGATCATAGGCCACCTTTCCACCATCGCCCGGGTCCAGACCGGAAGGAACTTCGGCTTCATGCTGGTGGCCCTGATGGCAATAACCAACGCCCTGGGCCGGCCGGCGGCGGGAATGGTGTCGGACCGGCTGGGCAGGGCCAGAACGATGGTGATCCTCTACGTCGCCCAGGGTGTGATTCTCCTGATGTTCTCCAGCTTTTCGGGATTCGCGTCGATCCTCTTCGGAGCCATGGTGGTGACCTTCGCCTACGGGGCCGCCCTGTCGGTGTACCCCTCGGCGGTGGGGGACTTCTACGGTACCGGAAACCTGGGATTGAACTACGGCGTTCTCTTCACCGCCTGGGGAGTGGGCGGACAGGTCGGCCCCATCATGGCCGGCCGGATACTGGACTCCACCGGGGGTTACACCGCGGCCTACTACACAGCCGCGGTTCTGTGCTTCGCGGCGGCGGTGATCGGTGCAACCCTGAAGCCTGTGAAGCACGGGGGCTGAGCCGGGGTCAGCAGGAGCGGACCCGCTTCGCCAGGAGAAGCACGTCCCGAAGGCCTTCGATCCCCCGGGCGTTCATCCACCTCTTCTCGAAACCGGGTTCCTGGACCGTCTGTGCAATCCCCGCCAGGGCCCTGAGGTGGAAATTGCGCTCGTCCCTGGTTCCCGCCAGGACGAACATGGCTTTCACCCCCTCTGCGCCCGGGCCGAAGAGGATCCCCTCCCGGTTCCTCACCAATGCCATGCCGAAGCTCCCCTCCCCGGGAACAACGGTGTGGGGAATGGCCAGGAAGGGAGTGAGCACCGTGGAACTCTCCCCCTCCCTCTCCAGGAGTTTGTCCGCCAGCTCCGATGGCTTCATGCGGAGGGCTTCCGCCAGTTTCCCGGCCACCTCCTCGAAGCACTGCTCTGCGGTGACCCTGCGGGGCATGTCCAGCACCGGACAGGTCGCCACAAGCTGGTCCAGCCTGTCCGAGGGAATCTCGTCCCGGTCCCTCACCACCTCCTTCAGCTCCTGTTCCAGGGTTCCCGTGACCAGTTCCCTGGAGGTGAGCCTTTCCACCAGATGGAGCAGGGCGTAGTCCTTTCTCAGCCTGTTCCGGCCGTAGAACCAGTAGGACAACAGCCCCACCGAGAACAGAGCCGAGAAGATGAGGAAGGCGTGTATCCCCGCCTTGAATACCAGGAGACTGAAACCGAGGATTCCCGCGATCTGGAGGAAAGGGTAGAACGGAGCCCTGAAACCGGGCCTGTAGTTCTGCACCTGGCTCTCCCTGAGAACGATTATGCACACGCAGGAGAGCACGAATCCCAGAATGATGATCAGGGACGCGGCCTCCACCAGGGTGTCAAGCGGGAGGAACAGGGACGAGGCCACGAAAAGCCCCGTCACCAGCACCGCGACCCACGGAACCCTGGTCCTTCGGGAGATCCTGGCGAAACACCCGGGCAGCAGCTCGTCCCTTCCCAGGGCCAGAAGGTACCGGGCGGCGGCCAGGATTCCCGCGTTGGCTGTGGAGACGAAGGCGAATACGGCCGCCAGAGCCATGATCCTGCCGCCCCACGGCCCCGCGAAGGCGGCGGCCCCATCGGTGATCGGGGTGAGGGAATCGTCCAGCCTGTTTCCGGGAAGAACCCCGGTGGTCACAAACACCATGGCCGTGTACAGCAGCATCACAACCACCAGGGAGAGAATAAGCCCCCGGGGGATGTTCCGCACCGGGTCCTTCACCTCCTCGGCGATGCTGGATATCTTGAGGAGCCCTCCGTAGGCCACGAAGACGAACCCGGCCGTCCATACGGAAGCGCCCACCCCCCTGGGAAAGAAGGGGGTCATGTTCTCAAGATTCACCCTGGGGAGACCCTGGACGATGTAGCCGGCCATCAACAGAAGAAGCCCCAGGACCATGGCAACCTGAAAACGCACGGCCTGCCGGGCGCCCAGGAGGTTCACCACGGTGAACACCGCCGTGAGCCCGATGCCCGCGGTCAGCATGCCCACCCCGGAAAACAGCCGCACGAAGGCCGACATGCCTATGAGGGCGAAGGCGCTCTTCAGCGCCAGGGCGAACCAGTTCAGGAGCCCCGCAAGAAAGTAGGAGAGGATCACCCCGGGGCCGGCCCGGGCGTGGGCGATGCCGGGAAGGACGAAAATGCCGGAGCTTATCATGGCTCCGGCGGCTACACAGAAAACGTCGAGCAGTCTCAGTTCCCGCTTCAGCTCCAATGCGCCTCCCCAGTGTTCCGAATCATTCGATGTCCGGGGCCCGGAGTCAATAAAAAGAGAGGGCGCCGGAGGACCGGCGCCCTCTCGATTCGCAGGGCGTTACCAGCGGTAGTGGGCGAAGGCCTTGTTGGCCTCGGCCATCTTGTGGGTGTCTTCCCGCTTCTTCACGCTGTTGCCCTCCCCCTGGGAGGCCTCGATGAACTCCTGGGCCAGCCTCTGAGCCATGCTGCGGCCCTTCCGGCCTCTGGAATAGCTGATGATCCAGCGCATGGCCAGAGCGTCCCGCTCGCTCTGCTTGACTTCAACGGGCACCTGGTAGGTGGACCCTCCGACCCGTCGGGATTTTACCTTCAGGGTGGGCCGGACGTTGTTCATGGCCTTGTTGAACACCGCCACCGGATCCTGGCCCGTCTTGTCGGCGATCATGTCGAAGGCGTCGTAAACCACGCCCTCCGCCACCGAGCGCTTGCCACGGTGCATGATGTTGTTGATGAACTTGGCGATGACCAGGTTCCCGTATTTCCTGTCCGGCAGGATCTCCCGCCTCTTCGGTCTGTTCCTTCTCATGGCGCCTACGCTTCCTTCTTGGTGCCGTACTTGGATCGGCTCTGCTTGCGCCCGTTCACGCCGCTGGCGTCCTCGACGCCCCGGATGATGTGGTAGCGCACGCCGGGAAGATCCTTGACCCTTCCACCGCGCACCAGGACCACGGAGTGTTCGTTGAGGTTGTGGCCTTCGCCGGGAATGTAGGCGGTCACTTCGTACCCGTTGCGAAGCCTGACCCTTGCGACCTTTCTCAGGGCCGAGTTGGGCTTCTTCGGGGTGGATGTATAGACACGGGTGCAGATGCCCTTCTTCTGCGGGCAAGATGTAAGGGCCGGGGCCTTTGTCTTGGCCGCCTGCTTGCTTCTTCCCATCCGCACCAGTTGATTGATGGTGGGCAAATCCTCTCCTTTCAGACCTTTACAGCGCTCGTTCCTTCATCGACGGAACAGCAAGTTTACGAATCGAACTGGATCATGTCAAGCGTATCTTCTTCCCGCTCAAGCCTGACCGGTTCCGGAGGCTCGCTGCCGTCCGGCAGGAAGAGCCTGGTGTTCCTGTACATGTGCAGCCCCGTGCCGGCTGGAATGAGATGCCCGACGATGACATTCTCCTTCAGGCCGATGAGCGGGTCTACCTTGGCCTGCACCGCGGCGTCCGCAAGAACGGTGTTGGTCTCCTGGAAGGACGCGGCGGAGAGGAAGCTGTCGGTGGCCAGGGATGCCTTGGTGATCCCCAGAAGCAGCACGTCGCTGGTGGCCGGCCTCTTCCCCTGGCGCATCACGTCCATGTTGTGCCGGTTCAGCTCCAGCCTGTCCACCTGGGCGCCCTCCAGGAACCTGGTGTCCCCGGGGTCCTCAACCTTGGCCTTGGAGAGCATCTGGCGCACAACTATTCCCACGTGCTTGTCGTTGATCTTCACTCCCTGAAGGCGGTAGACCTCCTGGATCTCGTTGAGCAGGTACTCCTCCACGGCCTCGGTGCCCCGGACCCTCAGGATGTCGTGGGGGTCCAGGGGGCCCTCGGTAAGCTTGTCGCCCGCCTCCACGTGATCGCCCTCCCGGACCCGGATGTGCTTCGACGCAGGTATTTTGAGGGAGGATTCCTGGCCCTGGTCGCCCCGGATGGTGATGGTTCGCATGGCCGCCTTGATCGGGCTGAGGCTCACAACACCGCTGATTTCCGCGATGGATGCGGCGTCCAGGGGGCACCGGGCCTCCACCAGTTCCTCCACCCTGGGAAGTCCGCCGGTGATGTCCCGCTGCTGGCCCAGCCTCCGCTCAATCCTGGCCAGGTGCACGCCCTTTTTAATCAGGGCGCCGTCCTCCACCCGAAGGTGGGCGCCGCTGGGAATCGGATAGACTCCCAGGATGTTGTCCTTGATGAACTCCTCGACCGGGTCCTGGTCCTGCTGCCGCTGTCTGCCCCGGGCAACCGCATGGCTGCGAAGACCCCGGCGGGAGAAGCTGGCGATCATGAGCATCTTCCCATGGCTGACGGACTCGCAGAGCATGGAGACCAGCTTCCGGGTACCGGTGTGACCCCGGTTGAGGTCAGCTATGGAGAGCACCATGGGCACCTTGGCGCTGAAGGCAAGAAGGCTGTCTATGAACTCCTGTTCCAGCTCGTCGTTGCTCCGGGCGCCGGCTTCGGAAAGACCGTCGGCGGCTGCCCTGAGCCTCTTCCAGAGATCCGCCGGACCCTTCTTGGCCAGGGGCTCCATGGCGTTCACCGCGTCCACGAACGCGGCGTAACTGCCGGTGTGAACCCTCCGGCAGTCAACCCCCACGTGGGGAACGTGGAGGTTCTTGTCCATGGTGAAGTCCTCCAGCAGGGAGGTGTTCCGGACCGAACCCAGGTCGCGGTAGGTGAATACGATCCTTCCGCCGGTGTTCTCCGACTCCTTGAGAAGGTCGTTCATGGTTCGGAGTTCCCGGTCCCTTCTCTGGGGCCGGCCGCTGAGCACCGCGATGTACTCGGGCAGTATGAACAGGTGAGGGTGAAGGGTTCTGCTGCGGTCCTCCACGATCACCATCTGCCGGCGCTGCTCGCTGTCTATCTCCTCCCTGAGCGTGATCTCCTCCTCGATGTCCACGTAGTGCACCGAGCCGTTGTGCTCGCTCACGATGGGGATGATGAAGGGATCACTCCTGCAGATCAGGTCGTCCCGCTCCACCTGCTGGTCCTCGGTGACGGTGATGATGGAACCGGGGACGATGTCGTAGGTGGAGACCGCCTCCCCCCGCTCGTCCAGGATCAGCACCTGGCCGTTGCGGGTGGCGATCCTGTTGACGTTCCCGGACTCCTCGGCGCCCTCCACGATGTGGATGTTCCGGAAACTCACCTTTCCTGCGCGCCTGGCCCGGACCTCCGTCTCCTTCGCCTCCCGGCCGGCGACGCCGCCGGTATGGAATGTCCGGAGGGTGAGCTGGGTTCCCGGCTCGCCGATGGACTGGGCAGCGATGACTCCGACGGCCTCGCCCCGGGTGACCATCCTGTTCCGGCTGAGGTCCCAGCCGTAGCACTTGGCGCACAGGCCGTGCTCCACCTCGCAGGTGAGAACACTCCGGATTCGCACCGTTTCGATGCCCTTTTCCTCGATTCTGGCGGCGATTTCAGCGGTGATCTCCTGGCCCGCCTCGAGGATGATCTCATCGTTCACCGGGTCGAAAACGTCCTCGGCGGTGACCCTGCCCACAATCCTGTCCCGAAGGGGTTCGAGAATCTCCTCGCCCTCCTTCAGAGCGCTGATGTTCCTGCCCCGGATGGTTCCGCAGTCCTCTATGGTGATGACCACGTCCTGGCAGACGTCCACCAGCCTTCGGGTGAGGTAGCCGGCGTCGGCGGTCTTCAGGGCGGTGTCCGCCAGACCCTTTCTGGAGCCGTGAGTGCTGATGGAGTACTCGATCACCGAGAGGCCTTCCTTCAGGGAGCTGACGATGGGTGTTTCGATGGTCTCGCCCAGCTCTCCCGAAAGCTTCTTCTTGGGCTTGGACATGAGACCCCTCATGCCCGCCAGCTGCCTCACCTGGTCGACGCTTCCCCGAGCGCCGGAATGGCCCATCATGAAGATCGGGTTGAACCCGCTTCTGTCCCTCTCCAGCACCTCCATCATGGACTTCCTGACGTCGTCGGTGGCCTTGCTCCATATGTCTATGATTCTGTTGTACCGCTCTGCCTCGGTGAGTTCGCCCCTGCCGGTGCGTTCCTCCACTTCGGCCACCAGTTTTCTGCCCTCGCCGACGATGTCGGTCTTGGCCTCGGGGATCATCATGTCCCTCATGCCCACCGTGAGGCCGCTGATGGTGCTGTAGTGGAAGCCCAGGTCCTTCAGGTTGTCCAGGAAAACGGCGCAGGCCACGGCGCCCTGTTCCTGATGGCACCGGGACACCATCGAAGAGAGCCCCTTCTTGCCGAACACCTTCTCGTGGGGGATCTGTCCGTTGGCCATGATGTAGCCCATACCCTGGGGGACGATACCGTTGAAGATAACCTGGCCGGGGGTGGTGTAGTCCTTCCAGTAGGTGGGCTTGCGGAGTTCGCCGTCGTTGCCGGTCTCCACTATCCGGTTCACGCCCCGGATCTTGATCTTGGCGTGGTAGTCCACTTTGCCTGCGTCCAGGGCTCCGATGACCTCGTCCTTGCCTGCGAAGATCATCCCTTCGCCGTTCACCCCGGCCATGGGCTTGGTGAGGTAGTAGACGCCGATGACCATGTCGTGGCTCGGGGTCACCACCGGCTCGCCGCTGGCGGGCTTGAGAATGTTCCTGCTTCCCAGCATCAGCATCCTGGCCTCCACCTGGGCCTCCGCGGAGAGGGGCACGTGCACCGCCATCTGGTCGCCGTCGAAGTCGGCGTTGAATGCGGCGCAGGCCAGGGGGTGAAGCCTGATGGCAAGCCCTTCCACCAGCACCGGCTCAAAGGCCTGTATACCCAGCCTGTGAAGGGTGGGCGCCCGGTTGATCAGCACGGGATGGTTCCTGATGACCTTCTCGAGAATCGCCCAGACTTCCTCGGGGCGCTCCTCCACCTTCTTCTGAGCCATCTTGACTCCGCAGCCGTACTTCTTCTCCCAACGGGCCACGACGAAAGGCTTGAAGAGTTCCAGGGCCATCGTCTTGGGCAGGCCGCACTGGTGCAGCCTGAGTTCGGGGCCCACAACGATCACGCTACGGCCCGAGTAGTCCACGCGCTTGCCCAGCAGGTTCTGCCGGAACCTTCCCCGCTTGCCCTTGAGCAGATCGGAGAGGCTCCGCAGGGGCCTCATTCCGGCGCCCTTCACGGGCTTGCGACGGCTGGAATTGTCCAGGACCGCGTCCACCGCCTCCTGCAGCATGCGCTTCTCGTTCCGGAGGATGACCTCCGGGGCCTGAAGATCCAGAAGTCTCTTGAGCCGGTTGTTCCTGTTGATGACCCTGCGGTACAGGTCATTCAGGTCGCTGCTGGCGAACCTGCCCCCGTCCAGGGGCACCAGGGGCCGAAGCCCGGGAGGAAGCACCGGCAGTATCCGCAGAATCATCCAGTCCGGACGGTTCTCGGCCCTTGAGTTGGTGAAGGCCACCACTTCCTTGAGCCGCTTGACGTTCTTCTGGCGCCGGGAGAGGGTGGTCTCGTTGGCGATCGAGGTCCTTAGAATCGCCGCCAGCTCCTCCAGGTCCAGGGCAGCCAGAAGCGTGGATATGGCATCAGCCCCCATCCCCACCTTGAAAGTGTCTTTGCCGTAGGTCTCCCTGGCGGCGTAGTACTCCTCGTCACCCAGTACGGTGCCCGGGCGGAGCTGGGGATGGTCGCTCTCCACCACTATGTAGGATTCGTAGTAGAGAACCCTCTCGAGGTCTATGTTAGTGATGTCCAGCAGTTTGGAGATCTGCCGGTTCTTGTAGTACCAGATGTGGCACACCGGCACCGCCAGGTCGATATGTCCCATGCGGCTCCGCCTCACCTTGGACATTGTCACCTCGACGCCGCACCGGTCGCACTTCACCCCGCGGTACCGGATCCTCTTGTACCTTCCGCATGCGCACTCCCAGTCCTTCTCGGGGCCGAAGATCCGCTCGCAGAAGAGACCGTCGGGTTCCGGCTTGTAGCTGCGGTAGTTGATGGTCTCCGCCTTGGTGACCTCGCCGTGGGACCAGTTCCTGATGGTTTCCGGGGAGGCGAGGCTGATGCGTATTCCCCTGAAGTCCGCGGGAAAAGCATTCACATCTCTGGGAGAGGGATTGCTGTGCATTCTAGTTCTCCTCCTCGGTGACCAGCTCAACGTCCAGGGCCAGGCTTCGCATCTCGTTCAGGAGGACGCTGAAGGCCTCGGGCGTGCTGGAGGGCGGAATCGGCTTACCCTGGACGATGCTGCTGTAGGCCCGGTTTCTCCCCTCCACGTCGTCGGACTTGATGGTGAGCATCTCCTGCAGACAGTGGGCGGCACCGTAGGCTTCCAGCGCCCAGACCTCCATTTCGCCCAGCCTCTGTCCGCCGTTCTGGGCCTTTCCGCCCAGGGGCTGCTGGGTCACCATGGCGTAAGGGCCGGTGGAGCGGGCGTGAATCTTGTCCTCCACCTGGTGGGCGAGTTTCATCACGTACATGAGCCCCACGGTCACCTTCTCGTTCATGGGTTCCCCGGTGCGTCCGTCGTATAGCACTGTCTTGCCGTCCTCCGGCAGCCCCGCCTCCCGGAGGGCATCCTCGATGATCGGGTTGGGAGTGGAGTCGAATACCGGAGTGACCACGTCGAACCCCAGTTCCTTGGCGGCCCAACCGAGATTCGTTTCCATGATCTGGCCAACGTTCATCCGCGAAGGCACGCCCAGGGGGTTCAGGCAGATGTCCACGGGGGTGCCGTCAGGCAGGTAGGGCATGTCCTCCTCGGGCACGATTATACTCACGATGCCCTTGTTTCCGTGTCTTCCGGCGACCTTGTCGCCTACTCTGAGTTTACGCCTCTTGGCCACGTAGACCTTCACCAGCTTGATGACCCCGGGCTTCAGCTCGTCGCCGACGCTTATCCGGTTTTCCGCCTGGATGAACTCCTGCTGGATCCTGTCCAGCTCCCGGCTGGTGCTGCGAAGAATCCTCCGGGCCCTGTCGTCTGCCTTGAGGTCTTCGCAGATCTGGCGGCCGTAGTCTATGTCCGTGAAGTTCACCTTTTTCAGGGCGGCGGTGGTGAGTTTCCGGCCCGAGGGCACGTACTGCTCGCCGGTGACCGAGTCAACGAGACTCACGGCCTTCTGCCCGGCCAACACCTCGCAAAGCATCTCGTCCCGCTCCCGGCAGAGTCTCTGTTCCCTGTTGAGCCGCTGTTCCCTGAGGGCGTCAATCCTCTCCTCGAGAATCCTTCTGCCCCTCTCCGTGTCGTCCCTGCGGGAGTAGACCTTCACATCCACCACGATGCCGTCCATCCCGTTGGGAGCCCGGAGGGATGTGTCCTTCACGTCCCCGGCCTTCTGGCCGAAGATGGCCCGGATGAGCCTCTCCGCCGGGGAAAGGTCCTGCTCGCCCTTGGGGCTCACCTTGCCCACCAGGATGTCGTCGGAACGGACCCGGGCGCCGATCTTTATGATGCCGTTCTCGTCCAGGTTGCGCTTCCTGTCCTCCCCCACGTTGGGAATGTCCCGCAGAAGCTCCTCCGGACCGAGTTTCGTCTCCCTGAAGTTTACCTCGTACTCCTCGATGTGCACGCTGGTGAACAGGTCGTTCTTGACCAGTCTCTCGCTCACAACCACGGCGTCCTCGAAGTTGTAGCCGTTCCACGGGGTGAAGGCCACCAGGGCGTTGACCCCCAGGGCCAGCTTGCCGTCGGAGGTTGCCATTCCGTCCGCCAGGATGGCGCCCTCCTCGACCCTCTGCCCGGGGCTGACCATGGGCTTCTGGTTGATGCAGGTGTCCTGGTTGCTCCGCTGGAACTTCTTCAGTTCGTAGACGTCGTCCCGGTCGAAGTCGTATTCGTCGCCGTCCGCCCGGACCACGATTCGCCGGGAGTCCACCTCCACCACGGACCCGCTTCTGCGGGCGGTCACCAGGGCTCCGCTGTCCCTGGCGGCCACGGCCTCCATACCGGTGCCCACCACGGGGGGTTGGGTGTAAAGCAGAGGAACAGCCTGGCGCTGCATGTTGGAGCCCATCAGGGCCCTGTTGGCGTCGTCGTGCTCCAGGAAGGGGATCAGGCTGGCCGAGAGACCAACCAGCTGCATTGGGCTGACGTCTATGTATTCGATGTCCTCTGGGCGCACCATCGGGAAGTTGCCCGCCTTCCGGGCCCTCACCAGGGAGCCCGACAGGTAGCCCTTATCGTCAACCGGGGAGTTGGCCTCGGCAATGACGGTTCTGTCCTCCCGATCGGCGGAAAGGTAGACCACCTCGTCGGTGACCTTCCCCTTGATGACCCTTCGATACGGAGTTTCCAGGAATCCGAAACGGTTAATGGAGGCGTATACCGACAGAGTGGTAATCAGGCCGATGTTGGGGCCTTCCGGAGTCTCCACCGGGCACACCCTGCCGTAGTGGGTGTGGTGGACGTCACGCACGTCGAACCCGGCCCGCTCCCTGGTGAGTCCTCCCTCGCCCAGGGCGCTGGTGCGGCGCTTGTGGGTGAGTTCCGCCAGGGGGTTGGTCTGCTCCATGAACTGGGAAAGCTGGCTGGAGCCGAAGAAGGTGTTGATGACGCTGGACAGGGTTCTGGAGTTCACCAGGTCCTGCGGGCGAAGCTTGTCCTTGTCCTGGTGACCCATTTTGTCGCGGATGGTGCGGGCCATCCGGCTGAGGCCCTTGCTGAACTCCTGGCTCAGCAGTTCACCCACGGTTTTCACCCTCCGGTTGCCCAGATGGTCTATGTCGTCCGCGGTGTTGGTGCCCTCCCGGAGCATTATGAGGTTGTCCACGATGGCCACCAGATCCTCCACCACCAGGGTGAGCTTGTCCATGGAGGTGTTGATGTTCAGCCTCTCGTTCAGCTTGTAGCGCCCCACCTCGCTGAGGCTGTAGCGCTTGCTGTCGAAGAACATGCTTCTGAGGTAGCTCCTGGCGTGGTCGAGAGAGGGGGCTTCGGTTCCCCTGAGGGCCTCGTAGATCCACATTGTGGCCGTGTCCTCGTTCTTGTCCACACCGGCGCCCAGGCTGGATTCCTCCTTGGCCAGGGTCTTGCGAATGCCGTCGAAGTTGTCCCGCTCCGAACGGGCCTCCAGGAACCTGGCCCTGGTGATTCCACGGGAGATCAGGTTCTCCAGCTTCTCCACGGTCTCCACCGGCTCATCGCAGCGGACGAGTATCTCTCCGGTGGCCGGGTCGGCGATGTCCTCGGCGAAGGCCCTGTGGATGAAATCGCTGCTCCGGGACTGGCGCTTCACCATGGGCTCCAGGTCCTTCTCCACCACGGGATAGAAGGCAGCGAGGATCTGGGCATCGTTGGTCAATCCCAGGGCCCGCAGGAGCATGGTCACCGGAATGCGCTTGTTGCGCCGGTCTATGATGGCGAAAATCTGGTCGTTCGGGTCAAGGTTGATCTCCAGCCAGGAACCCCTCTGGGGTATCACCCTGGCGCTGTGGACTCTGCGGTTGCGCTGCTGGATCTTCTCCTCGAAAAAGACCCCGGGGCTCCTGTGAAGCTGGCTTACGATGACCCTCTCGGCTCCGTTGATTATAAAGGAGCCGCTGTCTGTCATGATGGGAAGGCTGCCCAGAAAGACCTTCTGATCCACGCCCATCTTGAAGCTCTTGGATTCCGGGTCCCTGGTGACCAGGCGCATCACGGCGTTGAGGTTGGCGCAGAAGGTCACACCCCGTTCCAGGGCCTCTTTTACGGTGTGTTTCGGCGGGGAAACCTCGTAGCTGACGTATTCGAGGGAAAACTCCTTGCTTGCGCTCTCTATGGGAAATGTGTCGAGGAATATCTTATGCAAACCCTGGGGTAGTCTTTCATCGAAAGGCACGTCCGCCTGTAGAAAATTCTCGAAGGAATCCCGCTGTACCTTGAGCAGGTCCGGCACTTCCAGGGCAGGGGTAACCCGCGAATAGTTCCTGACAGGTCTATCCTTGTTCACTGCCGCTCCTCACAACTGATGGGAAACTCGAAAAGCCCGGGAAACGAGGGTGGAAGGGACGGGTACCTGTCCCGCCCCTTCCGGCCAATCCATATCGAGCTACTTGAGTACGACAGTCGCGCCGGCTTCCTCAAGCTGCTTCTTCATCTCCTCGGCCTCGGCCTTCTCCGCGGCTTCCTTGAGCTTGGAAGGGACCCCGTCCACCAGGTCCTTGGCTTCCTTCAGACCGAGGTTGGTCAGCTCCCGGACCACCTTGATGACGGCGATCTTCTTGGAGCCGAAGCTCTCGAGGATCACGTCGAACTCGGTCTGCTCTTCGGTTTCCGCCGGGGCGGCGGGTCCGCCGGCGGCGGCCACGGCCACCGCCGGGGCGGCTGCCGAGACGCCGAACTTCTCCTCCATAGCCTTGACAAGCTCGGCAAGCTCAAGAACGGTCATATTGGATATGGCCTCGATGATGGCGGCCTTCTTGTCGTCACTCATGGTTCTTCCTCCGTTTTTAGGCAATCGGACCCTTCGGTCGCGTTATCGGTTAACTCAGCCCTGCTTGCTTTCCCTGACGGCGTTCAGCGCGTAGAGAAGTTTCCTGATCACTCCGCCGGTGACCGTAACGAATCCCCGTACAGGGGCGGTGGCGGAACCCATCACCCTGGCCAGCAGCTCGCTGCGTCCGGGCATGTCCGCCAGATCGGCCACCTGGCTGGCGCTGAAACTCCTGCCGGCCACGAAGCCGCCCTTAATCACGGGACGCCCTTCATGGGCGGCGGCGAACTCCTTGAGAACCTTTGCCGGAAGAACCTCGTCCCGGCTGGAGGCCATGGCGGTGGGCCCCTGGAGGTAGCGGAACACCTCCTCCTCCCCGGTGAGTTCCACGTTCTTCAGCACTATGTCGAGAAGGGTGTTCTTCACCACCGTGAAGTGGACGCCGCTCTGGCGCATGGTCCTGCGGAGTTCGGTCATCTCCTCCACGGTTATGCCGGTGAAGTCCGCCAGCACGAAGGTGCCGCTGGAGGCCAGCTCCCCGGTGAGGACGGCCACTGTGGATTCCTTGCGCTGCCTTGTTATGCTCATTCCACCCTCCTTACCTGAGGACCGTTCGGAGGTCGGACGTGTCCACCCGAACCCCCGGCCCCATGGTGGAAGAGACGGACATGCTGATGACGTACTTGCCCTTGGCGGTGGCGGGTTTGAGCTGCATCACCTTCTCCATGAAAACCATGATGTTCTCCCTGAGGGCGTCCGCCTGGAAACTGGCCTTGCCTACAGGAACGTGGAGAACCCCGGTCTTGTCCACCCTGAAGCTGATCTTGCCCGCCTTGGCCTCCTTGACGGCCTGACCCACTTCCATGGTTACCGTGCCGGTCTTGGGGTTGGGCATGAGGCCCCGGGGACCCAGAATCCTGGCCACGGCGCCCAGATTCTTCATCATGTCCGGGGTGGAGATCACCACGTCGAAGTCCAGCCATCCGCCCTTGATCTTCTCGATGGTTTCCTCGTCGCCGATTCCGTCGGCCCCCGCTTCCTTGGCTTCATCCGCCTTGTCGCCCCGGGCGAAGGCCAGCACCCTGACCTTCCGACCGGTGCCGTGGGGAAGCACGCAGGTGCCCCTGACCACCTGGTCGGAGTGTTTGGGATCTACTCCCAGGTTGAGGGCGACTTCCACGGTCTCATCGAACTTCGCCGTGGCGGAGGCCTTCACCAGGGATATGGTCTCGTCGAGGGTGTAGCTCCTGAGACGGTCAACGGTCTCCCGGGCCTTGGCGAACCGCCTGCTGACCTTAGCCATCCACCACCTCCAGGCCCATGCTGCGGGCCGTACCGCGGATCATCTCCACGGCGGCGTCCTCGGACGCCGCGTTCAGGTCCTTCATCTTGGTGCGGGCGATTTCCCGGCACTGGGCAAGGGTCACGGAACCGACCTTGTTGCGGTTCGATTCTGGCGACCCCTTGGCCAGCCCTGCGGCCCGCTTCAGAAGAACCGCCGCGGGGGGCGACTTGAGCTCGAAGGTAAAGCTTCTGTCCTTGTAGACCGTGACCACCGCTGGGATGATCAGGCCTTCCTGCCCCTGGGTACGGGCATTGAACTCCTTGCAGAACCCGGCGAGGTTGATGCCGTACTGGCCCAGTGCGGGCCCCACGGGGGGCGCCGGAGTGGCCTGTCCTGCGGGGAGCTGAAGCTTTACCATGCCCAAGATCTTCTTGGCCATGGGAACTCCTTTCATCCGTCCCGTTCCTCCCCTTGATGGAACGGCGGCGGACCGATTGCGGGGTTGGAAAACCCCCTGTTATGGCCCGGGGTTTCCCCTAGACCAGCCTGATCTGGGAATGGTCAATCTCCACCGGGGCCTTGCGGCCGAAGATCGTGAAGATGACCCTCACCTTACCCCTCTCGGGGTTGATGGACTCGATGACGCCCGTGAAATTGCGGAAGGGGCCCTCCACCACGCGGACGGTCTGACCGACCTTGAAGGATATCCGGACGACCTTCCTCTCCTCGGAGCCGTCGGTCTGGCCGAGGATCCGCCGCATGTCCGAGTCCGGCAGCGGTGTGGGTCTTCCCTTGTTCATGGGAGGAAAACCGCTCACGTTGACCATGCCCCTTATGTCGAGAATCATCTCGTCGTCAACTTCCAGCTGGACGAAGACGTAGCCCGGGTAGAGCTTCTTCTCTCTGGTGACATCCTTGCCGTTCCGGCGGTTGGTGATCTCCTCGGTGGGAATGACCACCTTTCCGACCCGGCCGGGGAACTTCCTCTTGAGCGCGCCTTCGAGGAACTTCTTCACCCTGAGCTCGTAGCCGGAGTAGGAGTGCACCACGTACCACTTGAGGTTCCCGGTTTCCTCCAGGACGCCCTCTTCCACGGCGGACAGCCCGGGTGCCGCCATCAGTCGAGCGTCCTGATGAGGAAGGACATGGTCTGGGAGGCAAGGGTGTCCGCCAGGAAAATCCAGACAGCCACCACCGCCACGGCGGCCAGGATGACCCAGGTGGATGCTATGGTCTCATCCCTGGTGGGCCAGGCCACCTTCACCAGCTCCGCCTTGACTTCACCAAGGAACTCGACGGCCAACCCCGTCCATCTGGACAGGAAGCCGAGTCTGCCTCCACCGGCCGTTTTAGCCGCCATGTTGAAATGCTCCGTCCCGTCGTTTCGTTTTCGTTGCACTGCCGTGGCCAACCGTCTGGGAACTGGCAGGGCAGGAAGGACTCGAACCCTCAACCCCCGGATTTGGAGTCCGGTGCACTGCCAATTGTGCTACTGCCCTGCGTTCCCCGCCGCCGCGCCCGGTTCTACTTGCCTTCCCTGTGCTTGGTATGCTTTCGGCAGAACCGGCAATACTTGTTCAACTCCATCCTGTCCGGATGGGTTCTCTTGTTCTTCGTGGTGCTGTAGTTGCGATGCTTGCACTCGGTGCAGGCCAGGGTGATTATCACTCGCACCTTTCACCTACTTCAGTATCTTGGTCACCACTCCGGCGCCGACCGTGCGGCCGCCTTCGCGGATGGCAAAACGAAGCCCCTCTTCCATGGCGATGGGGGTGATGAGCTCCACGGTCATGTTGGTGTTGTCACCGGGCATGACCATCTCGACGCCCTCGGGAAGCTCGATGGCTCCGGTGACGTCGGTGGTGCGGAAGTAGAACTGGGGTCTGTAACCGTTCTTGAAGGGCTTGTGTCTTCCGCCGTCCTTGGCGCTGAGCACCAGCACCTCTGCTTCGAACCTGGTGTGGGGGGTGATGCTGCCCGGCTTGCAGATGACCATTCCCCGCTCCAGATCCTCCTTGGCGATTCCACGGAGAAGCAGGCCCACGTTGTCCCCGGCCTGGCCCTCGTCCAGAAGCTTGCGGAACATCTCCACACCGGTGCAGACCGAGCCCCTGGTTTCCCGGATGCCCACGATCTCCACCTTGTCGTTGGTGTGGATGGCCCCCCTCTCGACTCGGCCGGTGCCTACGGTTCCCCTGCCGGGGATGGAGAAAACGTCCTCCACAGGCATCAGGAAGGGTTTCTCGGTATCGCGCTCGGGGGTGGGAATCCAGCTGTCCACCGCTTCCATCAGCTCATAGACGCACTTGGCGTCGGGATCGTCGGGCATGCCCGAGGAGTTCAGGGCCTTAAGAGCGCTTCCACGAACGATGGGGCTGTCCTCCTCGAAACTGTACTTGGCCATCAGCTCCTGGACTTCCATCTCCACCAGGTCGATGAGTTCCTCGTCGTCCACCATGTCGCACTTGTTGAGGAAGACCACGATCTTGGGAACGTTCACCTGGCGGGCCAGAAGGACGTGCTCCCGGGTCTGGGCCATCACGCCGTCGTTGGCTCCGATGACCAGGATGGCGCCGTCCATCTGGGCCGCGCCGGTGATCATGTTCTTGATGTAGTCGGCATGGCCCGGGCAGTCCACGTGGGCGTAGTGCCGGTTGTTGGTCTCGTACTCCTGGTGGGAGGTGGCGATGGTTATACCCCTGGCTTTCTCCTCCGGAGCGTTGTCGATCTGGTCGAAGGTGACGAACCTGGTGTTCTTGTTCTGGGTGGCAAGGCACTTGGTGATGGCAGCGGTGAGGGTGGTCTTGCCATGATCGATGTGACCTATGGTACCCACATTCACGTGGGGTTTGGTCCGCTCAAACTTCTCCTTGGCCATGTGTCTGGCTCCCTCTCATGAGTGGGTTTTCCGGTTGACCCGTTTTCCGCCCTTTTTTATCGCAATACCAGGCCTGGAGCCCACGAGCAGGATTGAACTGCTGACCTCGTCCTTACCAAGGACGCGCTCTACCGACTGAGCTACGTGGGCTTTCCAGACCATCCAGAAAACCTCTTTGGAGCGGGAGACGGGGTTCGAACCCGCGACCCTCAGCTTGGAAGGCTGATGCTCTGCCAACTGAGCTACTCCCGCTCATAGAATAAAACATCCTGGTGGCGAGGGGTGGATTCGAACCACCGTAGGCGTCCGCCAACAGATTTACAGTCTGCCCCCTTTGGCCGCTCGGGAACCTCGCCACCGCTATGCAAACCACGCCGTAAAGCGCATTTCTTCCTGGAGCTGGCGATGGGACTTGAACCCGCAACCTGCTGATTACAAATCAGCTGCTCTGCCAGTTGAGCTACGCCAGCACAGGGACACGAACATACAACTGGAACGCAAGCCCCGTCAAGTTCCGCGCCTTCCGCGGCTCCCACGTTGACGAGGGGCCTTCTCCAGCGTACTCTACCGGGTGGGAAAAATACCCTTTGGAGGCGAAATGTCAACAACCTGGAAATCGAGGCTTCTGTTTGCGCCGCTGATTCTTGCCACCGGCTGCGGAGGAGGCGTCAGGAACGAGCTGGCCATGGTGCCCGGCACCTGTCTTCTGCACGTTCATCTCGAGAAGGGCCTTTCCCCTATGGTTCTCCAGGAGATCACCGCCCTGGACGAAAGCCTTGTCCTGGCGGAGTCCCTGCTGGCCAGGGGGCCGGTGGGGGTCACTCTGATGGGAGTGGACATCACCACCGTTTCCCCCCAGTTCCTTTTCCTGAGTCGCAGCTGCTCCGTGGACCGGGCCGCCGGCATGGCGGCGTCCATGATGAACCTCACCCGCAGTGACGGGCAGGGCAGATCCGACCTGATGGACCGTACGGGGATGATCAGGGCCTCCCTGGCGGAAAGGGGGGGATGGACCGCTCTCTACCTGGGACCCGCGGCGGACATAACCATTGACGCATGGCTCAGGATGGAGGAGGTGGGCTCCCTCGCCGCCGACGAAGCGCTGGTTCAGGCGCTTCCCGACCGGCACCACGCGGTGCTCATGGTCCCCGGGAACCTGTTTGCCTTCGTCTCCCTTCTTCCCCTGGAGAGGTACCTGCCCTGGTGGGAGGATTATTTCGAAGCCGCCAGACTGATTCGACCGGCGGCCCTCGTGGCGGCGGTTACCTGGCCTTCCCAGGGGTCGATAGCCCTGGAGGTAAGGGTCTCCCGGGAGGACGGCGGAATGACCGGGGCAACCCTGACCCTGAGCGACACCGCCATCAGCCCGGACAGCGCCTTCACGCTCATCTCCGGCATCGCGGAGGAACTGTTTTGAGCGCGGTGATCCAGGCCAGGAACATCACCAGGTCCTTCGGAGGGATAGAGGTTCTGAAGGGCCTCGAAATGACCGTGGGCCAGGGGGAGTTCGTGGCGGTCACCGGACGGAGCGGTTCCGGAAAGAGCACCCTTCTGGGCATCCTGGGCACCCTGGACAGGGACTTCCGGGGAAGCCTTCACGTGGGCGGCGAAGACACCGCACCCCTGGATCCTGAAGCCCTGGCGGCCCTGCGGCGGGAAACCATGGGGTTCATTTTCCAGGACTTCCACCTCCTTCCCAACCTTTCGGCCCTCGAGAACGTTCTTCTCCCGGCGGTGTTTTCGGGCAGGGACATGGAGCCGGTGGAGAGGGAGGCGGAAAACCTTCTGAACAGACTCGGCGTGAGGATGGACTCCACCCCCAGCCGGTTCCTCTCCCGGGGAGAGAGGCAGAGGGTGGCCGCAGCCAGGGCCCTGGCAGGACGCCCGCAGGTTCTCCTGGCGGATGAGCCCACGGCGAGCCTGGACGAGGCCAGCGAGGACATCCTGTTCGATCTGCTGGACGCCATGCGCCGGGACAAGGGCTTCGCCCTGGTAGCGGTGGTGCACACCCGCAGCGTACTGGAGAGGGCCGACAGGGTCCTGGACCTCAGGGAGGGGGTGCTGCACCATGAAGTCGTCCATGCGTAGGGCGATGCGGCTCTGGAACAAGGGCCACTGGAAGGATTACCTCTTCAGCCAGGCGATGCTCCTGGTGGCCTCTCTGCTGCTGGTGTTCTTCATCTCCATAGGGCTGGGCGTGGGCCGCATACTGGACAGGTTCCTCTCCAGCGACCTTCCGGAGGAGCAGGTCAGGATCACCCCCAGGGGTGTATCTGCGGGTTTCTTTCAGACCGAGCGGGGCGGCGTGGAAATCACCGAAGCTCTGCTGGACAGCCTGGAGGGTCTCCCCCAGGTGGCCCGGATCGACCGGCAGATATACGCCCATGTCCCGGCATATCTCAGGGGGCTTCTGGGAGGCAGGAACTACTACACCGACATCACCCTGGAGGGCGTCACCCGGGCCTTCGTGCCGGACAGCCTGGAGGAGAGGTTCGGCTGGGATTACACCCTGGCGGACAGCTCAACCTCCCGGTTGCCCATTATACTCTCCGAAAACCTGCTGCTCCTCTACAACGCGGGTTTCGCGGAGGCCCACGGCCTTATGGGGCTGACCCAGCAGGGGGTTGTGGGGCTTGAATGCCAGGTGACCCTGGGCGCCAGTTCCATCGCCAGCCTTCAGGCCAGGCCGATTACGGTCAACGCCCAGATCATAGGCACCAGCAGGAGCATGTCCCTGTTCGCCCTGGCGGTGCCCATCGAATTCGTGGAGGAGGTCAACCGGCTCTTCCTGCCGGAAAGACCCCACAGCTACAGCGCCCTGGTGGTCACGGCGAAGACCGCCGAGGAGGTTCCCGGAATTGTCAGAGCGGCGGAGGCCATCGGTCTCAACGCGGAAACCCAGAGGGGAATCGCCCAGAAGGCGGAGGTCCTGGTGGGCATCGTCACCGCGGCCCTGGGCGCACTGGCGGTGGCGATCCTCGGGGCGGCCATGGCCAGCGCAATACACACCCTCGTGGCGGACCTCAAGAACAGGTCCTACGCCCTGGGCGTCCTGGTTTCACTGGGAACCACCAGGGAAAGACTGGCACAGGTCTTCGCCTTCCAGATCTTCCTGATGTCCTCGGTCACCACTCTTCTGGGCGGGCTTCTCGGCTGCGCCCTGGCGGCTCTTGTCAGTTACGGCCTTCTGAGCCTTCTGCCGGTTCTCCGACTGGCTGTCCCCTCCCTGGCGGTGTTTCCCGTGCCTCACCTGGCCGCGGGACTCGGCTCGGTGCTGCTGGCTTCCACCGCATGGGCATGGTTCTTCTTCAGAAAAATACTCGGCACGCCGGTGACCGAGTTGTTGAGGCGGTAATGAAAAGAACAGCGCTTCTGCTCTTCTGGGCCCTCGCCGTGGCCGACGCAGGGCCGTGGCCCGACACCGTGGTGGCTACGGTGTCTACGGGCCAGTATCCCAACGACGCCTGCTTCTCGCCGGACGGCGGTTACGTCTTCGTTGCCTCCGGCTACGGGCACCTGATGAAGATCAGCACCTCCACGTGGACCTCCGAGGGCATTCTTCCACTGGACGGAACCCCTTCCAGGGTGGCCTGCCTGCCGGGGAACACGATCCTGGTGGCCGATGAGGAACTCCAGAAGCTGTACTTCGTGGACGGCGACGCGATGACCCTGACGGGGGAGGCGGACATCGAACCCGCGCCGGTGGAGTTCGCGGCTCCGGACCAGCCCTACGCCTATCTGGTACACGGCAACGGCTTCGTGAGCATCATAGACCCGGAGGCCATGGAGATCGTGTCCACCCTCTGGGCGGGAAACCAGCCCGGGGGATGCGCCGTCTCCTCCGACGGCGGGACACTCTTCATAGGCGATTATCAGAGCCCTGACGAAACCGCCCTGGCCCTGCCTTCCGGCCCGGCGTCGAGGTTCACATCGGGGATGGACACCTTCGACTGCGCAGCGGCCTCGGGGGTGCTGTACCTTTCCAACCCTTCCTGGGACCTGGTCCTCAGCATGGACGAGGCTTCCCTTCAGATCACCGGAAGCCTTTACATGGCCGACGCCGACCCGAGGTGGATGGTGCCGATACCGGGCATACCCTACATCTTCGTGGTTTCCCTGGCGGACAACACCCTGAGGGTGGTTTCCACCGATACCTTTCAGGAGGAGGGGCAGATCCAGGTGGGTTCCTCTCCCCAGAGGGCGTCGGCTTCGGCTGACGGAGACTTCGTGGTGGTTCCGTGCCGGGTGAGCGGAAAGCTCTACGTGATCGGCTACGATCCGGCGGGCATCGAACCGGAGGAGGGCCGCTTCTCCATCCGCCCCGCCGGGTCCCCGGGGGTGGCCGGGGTGGCGGTGGAGTGCGGCGTGCCGGCCTCGGTTACCATCACCCTCCACGACATGACCGGCAGAACCGTCTCCGTGCTCCATTCCGGGCTGCTGTCCGCCGGGCTTCACACCTTCCGGGAGACCGGGCTTCCGTCGGGAGCCTACTCCGCAGCGGTCAGGGGGGACTGGCAGGGAGGCTGCAGGCTGATCGTGCTGAGGTGACCGAGGGTAGCCGGCGAGGAGGCTTTCACTGGTTCCGGCGCTTCCCCGCCAGCCCGGCGAGCCCTTCCTCCACGGCTAGGAACACGAGAATGGAAGCGGGAAGGGCGGGCAGGAAGCGGGCGTCTATAAGCACCAGACCGGCCATGGCGCCCAGCAGGGCGCCGAAGAGTTCTATTGCGGCAAGGTTCTCCCCCGATACCTCCAGGACCAGGCCTTCCAGCTCCTTCAGATCCAGAAGGTCTATCTTCCTTCGAACCATTCCCTGAACGTCCACTCCCGAGGCCGCCCTCCGGACGAATCCCGCCGCGGCGCTCCTGAAGCCGGGGGAACCTATCTTCTCCCGGGCGAGGGCCGCCAGGTGAAGCACCTGGGCGTCCATCTGGGCCATGATCCAGTTCCAGAAGGTGTCGGAAGTCAGCAACTCCCTGGCCTTTCCCAAGGCAAGATCCATCCCTTCTGCCCTGACCCATTCCAACGCCCTTTCCCGGTACACCTCAAGGCTCCTGGAAAACCGCTCCCTGACCCCGGGAGAGTCCATCCAAGCCTCGATCCCGGGTGCGCTCCCGTCCAGGAACGACATCACGGATTCGAAAAAGTCCGGCGATCCCACCTTCTTCCTTATCTCCCGCCTTATCATCTCCTCGTCGACCCTGAAAACCACCTTGCCAATGCGCAGAAAGAACCTGCCGGGCTGTTTCTTCGAACCTATGAAATCGTCCAGTGCGTCGTTGACGAAAGCGGCTATCATGGTGTCGTTCGTATCGGCCACCGCGATAAGCGCCCCGGCTAGAGACTCCCTGGTGCGGGGGTCGTCCAGCTCCCTATGAACAGCCGCCCTGACCGCCGGCCACACCTTTCCTGGAGATGTTCTCTCGGCCAGGAACCCGGCGACGGACTCCTGAAGCTTATGAACGGCGGCATCCGAATACTTCTCGACGGTTCTCTCGAGAACACCCTGAAGGTAGTCCCCGACGGCGGCCCTCGCTTCGGGTCGGGCGGCGAGTCTCTGAACCCCGTCGACTACGAATCTGGCGGCCTTTTCCGGAAGACCGCGCTCCTCCATGTAGGCAAGCACCGAATCGGTGTCCAGAAGTCTCTGCGCCACGGCGGCCCCGACGGCCTCGGCCATTTCGGCCCTTTTCGCGGGAATCAGCCCCTGGCGTCCGAAAAACGTCCTCCGGTAAGGCCTGAAGAGCATTCGAATGGCGAAATGATTGGTCCATATCCCCACCGTGCCGGAGAGGGCGACCTTGAAAATCCAGTCGAACCATGGAGCGGGGCTGAAGAACCGGCCCAGCGCGCCGGCGGCGGTCAGGGCCGGAAAGACGACGATGGCCAGGCGGCGAAGGGTGCGAACGCTCAATTGCCCAGCCTTAGCCTCAGATAGTAGTCCAGGTCGGTCTTCTCCCAGGTTTCGACCGCCGGGGTGCGTGTGTAGTCAAGATTCATGCCCAGCAGCAGCGAGAGGGGGCCCGGAAGATCGAAGTCCAGCTCGGAGTTGGCGTAGGAGACGGTATGTTCAGCATCCCCCGGGGGCAGGTAGACGCTGCCCCCCAGCCAGAGATTGGGGAGCCAGTGTATCGGGCGGCGCATCCAGACGCCCATGGATATGAAGGAGGTGATCCTGTCCGTCCTTTCCTCCCCCACGGACCACCTGGTGTTGACAAGACCCACCCCGGCCTCCGGCGCCAGCCACATCCAGTCGGCGGGCCAGCTCTTCCATCCCGCCGCCAGGTACGAACTCACCTGCCAGGGCCTCACCGTGAGGGGTTGCCGGTCCCAGCCGGAGCTGAACCCCACGTACACCCTTTCAGTAAAGAAGTGTTCCGCTGTCAGGGAAGCGTAGGCTGACTCCCGCTCCCGGCTGCCGTTCTCGTCTTCCATACGCATGCTTCCGCTGAGTTTCACCGAGCTTCCCCTTGTGTAGTTGAACCCCAGGGATGCTCCGCAACTGACCGTAGACTCCTCCTGGTTTCCACGGGAGAAGGACATATCCCCCCAGAGGCTCCAGCTGAAGGGGCTGTAGTGCTCCTGGTTCCAGAGGCGGTCGTACTCGCCGCCGGTTATGTAGAGTATCCTCGACTCGGCATAGGAGTATCCCGGAGCTATTCTGAGCGCGTCGAGATACCATTGCGCTGCGGATTCCGGCCGTCCCTTCCTCTCCTCCAGCAGCCCCAGGTAGCAGATGGCGAACACCGAGGAGGGATCCCTTTCAATAGCCGCCCTGAGGGCCTCCTCGGCCTCCCCGAGCCGGCCCTCGAAGAGCCTGGCTTCTCCGAGTTCGGCCAGTACCGCCGCTGTGGAATCGAAACCCAGGGCTTCGGTCAACCGGTTGCCGGCGCCGGCGTAATCGCCGCTGCGATAAAAGAACCCGGCAATCTCCCGGTGCGCCTCCACGTCGTCCCCCGCCAGTTCCGCCGCCGCCAGGAAACATGCTTCGGCGTCTCTTTCCCGATCCAGGTTCTCGAAAAGGCCTCCCAGGTCGATCCAGTCCCAGGGACTGTCGCTTCCCAGGGACATGGCGCTGTCGGCGGCTCTGGCGGCGTCCAGGGGATACCCCAGCCCCAGGGCGTTCCAGCCGTACCTGGTGAAGGCCCATCCTCCTGGGATGAGGTTCTTTAGGGAGTCGGCGGAGGCCCGGGAACCCTGGTCGCTCAGGATGAACAACCTCTCCACCATCCCCACCTCCTGTTCGGCGGCGGGGTTCCGCATGTAGCCGTCTATGCTGACCAGGGAGCCGGCGAAATCTCCGGTGATGCGGTAGAGCCTGGCCAGGTTCAACAGACCGTATCCGTAGTCATGATTAGCTTCCACGGCCCTCTCGAACAGGGCCAGGGATCCGGAAACGTCACCGGACTTCAGAAGGATGTTCCCCATCTCCCCGAGTATCCAGGGATCCTCCCCGGTGTGGACAAGGGCCCTGGCGAACCATTCCAGGGCGGCCTGGTCATCACCCGATTCCCTGAGAAGCGCGCCGCGGCGCTGCCATCCGTAGGTGTAGGCGCTGTCCAGCCCTACCCCGCTCTCATAGGCCAGAGCCGCTTCCTGGGTCTCCCCGAGGGATTCCAGGGTCCATCCAAGCTCTCCCCAGGTCCAGCTCGAGGGCTGAAGGTCGAGGCTGCTGCGAAAAGCGTCCGCGGCGGCCTGCAGGTCGCCGATGTCCTCATATGCGAGGCCCAGGTCCATCCATGCCTGCCCCGACGAGGTGTCCGCGGCCACGGCGTTCTCCAGGAGCGAGAGTCTATCCTCCGGATCTTCCGTCAGGGCGGCGAGCCTCTGATAGGCCCAACCGTAGGCAGGATTCACGGCGATCCCTTCCCAGTAGCATTCCTCCGCAGCCTCGAATCTGCCCAGCCTCTCCAGAAGAAGGCCCAGCTGCCCCCAGATCCAGTAATCGTCCGGCTTTCTCTCCAGGAGATCCCGAAAGGTCTTCACCGCCAGGCCATGCCTTCCGGTTTCCTGGTAGTGGGTGCCAAGGAGTCTTCGGGCGCTGGTTCTGCCGGGGTCCATCCGGACCATCTCCTCCAGCAGCTCCTGGGCCTGGTCGGACATTCCTAGGTTCTGAAGGACCTCGACCTTCTCCTCCATGAGTGCGAAGGACCGGGGATGATGACCCAGCCCCCGGTCCAGCAATTCGACAGCCTCCCGGGAACGGCCGAGATCCTCCAGGGCCCACGCCGCGGTGAGGGTGGCGGGGACGAAACCCTGGTCTGCGTTCAGCGCCTCCAGGGCATGGTTCAGGGCATTCTCGGGTCTCGAGGAGAGCAACTCCAGATAGGCCAGGGACTCCAGCAGCACCGGGTCCGCTTCGGACGCCAAGTCCATAGCCTTCAGGAAGGCCTCTTCGGACCCCGTCGGATCGTCCTCCGTAAGCAGGGCTCCCAGGACGGTCCAGCTCCTGAAATCCGACGAGTCGGAGTTCAGGCATCCGGTTATCATCTCCAAGGCCCCATCCCCCCCGGTGAAATGGATTGAGAGGGCAAGGGCCTGCAGCATTCCCGGGACCGAGTCGGGCAGGAGCGAAACCGCGCCCAGGGCGCTGTCCTGTTCCATGACCCGGTAGCTGTCGTACCAGCCCTGGGGCCATGGGCTGGAAAGAACGGCCATCAGCAGTAGAGTCACTTAAACTCCCCCGTTTGCAAGGATCAGCGCCGCACCGCCGGCGCCCACCGCCCAGCAGTACCAGCAGAACCGGTGAAGCACCCCTGATCGGACGAACCTGAGAAGAATCCGCAGAGCTGCGTAGCCCGCCAGGGCCGACACCGCGAATCCCGCCGCCAGAGCCGTAAAAGAGGTATCCCATTCCGCATCCGGCAGTTCCATTACAGCGGCCCCCAGGATGGCGGGTACGGAGAGCAGGAAGGAGAACCTGCCGGCCTCCGCCCGGTCGGTCCCGCAGAGCATCCCGGAGGATATGGTCATTCCCGACCGGGACACTCCGGGCAGAATGGCCAGCGCCTGGGAGAGACCTATAACGGCGCCGCTGCGGAATCCGGGCTTTCCGTGCCCCCGGGGAGCGAACCTTGTGGCAAAGAGCACGGTTCCTGTCAGAAGCATAAGCAGTGAGACCGCCAGGGGATCGCCGGCAATACCTTCCACCCACCCGGAAAGACATACCCCTGCAATACCGGCGGGAACCGACGCCGCTGCCAGCACAAGGATCTCTCTTGTCTTCCCTGCGTCTCCCCGGAGAAAACCTGAAATCATTGACAGCAGGTCCCTGCCGAAGACCATGAGCACCGCCGATAGGGTTCCCAGGTGAAGCACCACGTCGAAGGCCAGGGTGTTCCCCGGTATCCTGAAAAGGGCCGATGCCAGGGCGAGATGACCTGAACTGGACACGGGCAGGAATTCCGTGAGCCCCTGAAGAACAGCCAGCGCTACGCTTTCCATAAAGGTCATGATTCCACGAACTCCCGGTGCAGCGCCCTCAGGGCGGTGTCCCTCCGTTCCAGGGGCACCAGGGCGCTGATTGTAGCGTGGGAGTCCACGGTCTGAAGCATTTCCACCCCGGCCGTGCTCAGGGCGGCGCTGAACCTCGCCATAACCCCTTTCATGCCGTGCATTCCGGCGCCCACGATGGAAACCTTGGAGCAGGGTGCCAGAACCCGGCAATCGAAACCCGCGCTCCGAAGGATACCCTCCACAGCCTCTCCCTCTTCCATGGGAACGGTGAACATCACCGAGGACCCGAAAACGCTGAACATGTCCATGGATACCCCGGCCGCCGCCACCAGCCCGAACACCCTGGAGTGGAAGGAATGCAGTGGTTCGGAGCCCCCCGTTACCGTTATTCTGGCCACGTCGGGCCCCGAAGCGACACCCACGATGTAGTTCTCGCAGGGAATCGCCCTGGGCTCCACGCTGGTCACGGTCTCACCCCCGGCGAAGGACCTGACCTCGATGGGTATGCCGGAAGCCAGTGAAGCCTCGGCGGCCCTGGGATTGACCACCCTGGCCCCCTGCCACGCCATCTGCCTGAGGTCCTCGGCACATATGACGGCAATTTTCCTTGCCCCGGGAACCTTTTCCGGGTCCGCGGTGAACACCGAGTCGACGGTCTTGAAAAAAACAACTTCTTCCGCCTGAAGGGCCGCTCCCAGGATCGCTGCGGTGGTATCGCTCCCGCCCCTTCCCAGGGTTGTGACGCATCCTTTCCGGGACAGCCCCTGAAAACCGGCCACCACCGCAACGCATCCTCTGGAGAGAACCCCCTTCACTGCGCGCACGTCGACACTCACCACCAGGGCGTCTCCCGGGGAGTCATCGGTGGTGATTCCCGCCTCCCAGCCGGTCAGGGCCTCCGCCTTCATTCCGTTCTCACGGAGCAGGGCGGCGGTCACCAGGGCGCTGATGATCTCTCCGCATGCCAGGAGCCTGTCCCGCTCCTCCGGAGAGGCGTCCTCGGGAAGGAGCTTCAACAGGGTATCGGTGGCGTAGGGATCCCCGCTGCGACCCATCGCCGAAACCACCACCACCAGGCTTTCGCACTGGTCCAGAAGGCCTCTGCACAGGCCGGCGGTCCTTCTCCGGGAGTCAGGGTCGGCGAGACAGGTCCCGCCGAACTTGGCGACCAGCAGTTTCTTCGACAAAGTTTACAAACTCCTTGCAGGTAGTCTCCCATGTGTTCAGCCCCTCCGCCCTTCGCCGGGCGGCGGCCCCCATCGCCTTTCTGAGGTCGTCGTCCCCCAGAAGCCGGGCGATGTGCGCCGATAGCGCCCCGATGTCGCCCGGATCGTAAAGGAACCCTTCCACACCGTGGGTTACCAGTTCCGGGACGGCCCCGGTCCCAGCGGCAACCACCGGAAGCCCCGCCCACATGGCCTCGGCCAGGGCGATCCCGAAGGCTTCCCACGGAGCGCCGTGGACCAGGATGTCGGCCCCGGCCATGAGCCGGTAGATCCTCTCCTTCTCCAGATAGCCCGTCATCTCCACCCTGTTCCCGAGTTCCGCGGCCGCTTCCGCCACAACTGCCGCATAATCGGGCTCCTCCCGGAGGGATCCCGCCAGGATAAGCCTGAATTCTCGATTGTTCAGGCCCGAGCACGCCCTGACGATCTGCAGCTGGCCTTTCCGGCGGGTGACGGCACCCACGCAGAGTATCGCCGGAGGTCCCTGAGAATCCGGGGCTTCGGCGACCGCGTCGTAGCGGGAGAACCCGGGAGGGATCACCCTCATCTTTCCCCCGGGGATGCCCAGATCCGCCAGCCCTTCCCGGGTGGCCATGCTGTTGCACCAGACCGTATCGCCCCGGCGGACCATCCATCGGACCATGGCCCGGTACCCCCGGCGGGGGTTTTCCGGAGCGTCCTTCCACTCCAGATGGTGAACAAGGTAAAGAACCGGCACCCTCCAGACCCCGAGGAGAATCCTCAGGGGAACCATGAAGGCGTAGCTCCTGCTCACCGCCACTACGTCGGGACGGCCCAGGGCAACCCGTCGGAGCACCTCCAGGGAACCTGCCGCCCGTTTCCCCCTGGCCCGGGCCGGCACGGTGCTGTAGTGGATCCTGTCCACCCGGTGCCCCGCCGCCTCCAGGGCGTCGGCCACCTTTCCATTGAAATCGTAGCCGCCGGTGCGATGATCCCGGAAACCGAGCATGACGAAGGAAACCCTCATTCAACCGTCCTTGCATGGGGAACAGGCTCGACACCCGGATTATAGCCTTACGGTCCGCCCGAGTCATTTTCACCGCAGTGGAATGTTTCTTATAGTTGTCCCATCTTTCGTCAAAAGGAGGAAAGCCATGCGCCGGTTCCTTCTCCTGACCACCTCCTTCCCGCCGGCCCTGACCCATGAAACCCCCGCTCTGCTCGCCCTCTGCAGGTACCTTCCCGCCCAAGGCTGGACACCTTCGGTGCTGTCGGCGCCATCCCCGGAACCCCGGCCCCGGGATGAATCCCTGGGGAACGAGATACCTTCTTCCGTGAGGGTGGACCGGGTCGCCGCCCCCCCGGGGGCGGAGCGGTTCCCGGTCCTGCTGGCAGGAAAGGCTGGTTTCGGCGACCTGCAGCCGCCTTGGATGGAACACCTGGTGCTCAAGGGGCTGGAGATGATCGGGAGAGACTCGCCTTCCCTGATAATTCCCCTGGTTCCCTCCCACCACCTTAACCTTGCGGCCATGAGCATGTCCCGAAAGACCGGGGTGCCCTTGGCGCCCTTCTTCTCGCGTCTCTGGAGGGCGGACTGTCTGGAGACGCCCGTGGGAGGGGCCAGGGGACTGATCCATTCGTTCCTCGAGAAGCGCTCCGTCAGGGCGGCTTCGGCCCTGCTGGCCTCCACCGAGGGCGCAGCAGGCTATTTCCTTCAGAAGTATCCCGGTATCTGCCCTCCCACCCACGTTTCGGAATATCCCTTCGATCCCGGACGGATTGCCCCGGCCGGACCCATCCCACGGGATGCATCCATGAAGATCGGGTGGGTGGACGCCCTTCTGGGGGGGCACTCTCCGGAACCTGTTCTGGAGGGAATCATGGAGTTCTTCCGAAGGAACCCGGAAGTCCCGGTGGAGGTGGAGCATGCGGGCCCCGCTTCCGGGAAGGTGGACGGGAGGGGCAAGGTTGTCTTCCGGGGGATCGTTCCCTGGAGGAGAATGCCGGCTTTCCTGGAATCACGGCACCTTCTGCTGCTCTCTCTGCCCCAGGCGCATCACAGCCACCGTTGCAGCCCCGGAATAGCCGCCGACTGCCTGAGGACCGGCAGACCCTTGATGGCCGCGCTGCCCGAGGGGGACATGAGCCGCAGGCTCAGATCCCTTGGAAACGCCTACATCTGCGAACCCGATCCTGTTTCCGTGGCGGCGCTGCTGGAGAACGTTTACGACCACTGGAGAAAGGGAATACTCCGGTCCCCCGGGGACCAGATCAGGATATCCGAACAGTTGGACGCCCACGAGGTAATGTCCCGCCTGGCTCGCTTCCTGGACGGGGTTGCGGGCTGAGAAACGGAAGAAAGGAACTGGAATGCCGGAAGTGCTACTGGAACGAATCCCCGCGAACGAGAACGAGTTCATGGAGGCGATCCGCCCGCTGGGAACGAGCCCGGAGGGCGCCGCAGCCTCGTTGATCCTGAGTCTTGCCGTCATGGCGGAAAACCCTGAAACCGGACGGAGATGCGTCTCCGCGGCGGATCCCTCGATGCCCGGTTCGAGAATGAGGTTCGTGGAGGAAAGGCTTCGGGGCAAGGAATACCTTCCCGCCAGTTACTTCTCCGGCACCGGGCCGGAAAACGGTTACTCCCTGCCGAATCCGCCCCTGGTGATCCGCTTCTCCACCAACCCCCACAGCGGAGACCGGGAACAGGGCAGGCTGAAGCTCTTCGTGGAGTGTTCCGGCGCGGACAGCCCCAGGCCGGTCACCGTGGCCCGGGACGCCCGGGGCTGCTGGACCGCGGTGGAGTGGAGTTCCCTGTTGACCGGTATTCGGCCCCCGGCTCAACCCTGATCGAACCGGACCTCCATCCGGGTCACCAGCGCCCGCTGGTCCGAGGAAGGGTTCACCGGGTCGCTCGACAACCCGGCAAAGTCCTCTCCGAACATCTTCCAGACCGAGGAGGAGATGGAGCACTCCGGAAGTCTCCCCACGGGTGTTCCTTCGGAGTCCAGCAGGTAGGCCAGTTGAACCGGCGCTCCGTACCCTCCGGTGGGCGTGAAGTCGCCCCCGGCGGTGACCGAGACCAGAATCGAGGGCTCCCCCCGCAGCAGTTCCGCCAGGGTGAGGGGCGATTCCTCCACCCGCAGGTCCGGAGTGCTGATGCTGGGTACTCCGTCGTAGGCCGATCCGGCGGCCCCGGTCAGGGGAAGATCGTAGGTGCGGGAAACGCGCAGGTCGGTGTAGGGCGCCCGGAACACCCCGCGGCTGATCAGAGGAAAGCCCTCCGGGGGGGTCAGGGTTCCCTCGGCATCGAAGGGCGGGCTGCCCCGGAATGCTTCGGGGAACTGCAGCAGAGTGAACTCCGGCGAGAAGACCAGCGAGCCCCTTCCGTCCTTGAGCAGGGATGAACCCGTGGCGAACCGGAGGCCGTTCAGGTCGCCGGCGGTCTGGGTGAGCAGAACCTCCGGCTGGGTGAACACCACGTTCAGCTTCCCGGACGCCGGAGGCTCCACCGGATTGACAAACGCGGCAAACTCCCGCCTGACCTCGGAGAGAACCTGTTCCCCGTCCCAGCGAAGACCCTCCCGATGGACGAAACCGTCCATGATGGCGTTGCTCCGGCGGTGCTTGAAGGTCAGAACCAGGCTGAATCCCCGGTGCAGGAAGGCCAGGTCCAGACCCTCTCCCGTAAGCGTCCTGCGCTCGGTTCCGAAACTGAGCTTGCCGGAAACAAGTATGTCCGGAAACTCGCGGGAAAGTGTCTCGAGGAAGGAGTCGGCCTGATCCGGAACAGGCTTTTCGATTGCCTCGCCGGTCTCCGACCTGCAGGCGATCCCCCGGTTGGGAGGCCAGGGAAAAGGCACCCTGCCCAGCATGTCCCGGGCACGGGCTTCCAGCAGCCCGGTGTCGGGTTCCCCGAGGCAGCCGGCGACCCCCACCGTGGACCCGTCATAAAGCCTGAGCCCGGTCTGCAGAATGCTGCGGCTCCTCACGGAATCCACCCGGCCGGCGGTGATACCCGCGGTGGTGTCCTCCACGAAGACCTGGTAGATCTGTCTGTCCATCATCCCCTCCCTAACGAACCTGCATCCGGGCGACCCTGACGTAGGGTCCCCCGAATCCCACAGGCAGAGGGTACTGTTCCATCTTTCCGCAGCCCCCGCCCACGAATCCCATGACCGACCATTCCCGGGTGAGGCCGTCTATCCGGCCCAGGGTTTCCATGACGTTTCCGGTGATCACCGAGACCTTCAAGGGCCTGTCCTGCCTGCCGTCCCGGACGAGCCAGGCCAGATTGGGGGCTATGGTGAAGGTCGACATGCCGGAACCGTGCTTCACCGTCTCGATGTATATCCCGTCCTGGACGCCCCCGAAGAGCTCGTCCCTGGACATGCTTCCGGGCTCGATGCAGGTGGTTGTCATCCGGGGTATCGGTTCATAGTTAAAGTTCACCGCCCGGGCGTTCCCCGTGGGTGCCTCCCCGAGCTGCCCCGCGGTGAGCGCCGAGTGGAGCCTTCCGGACAGGACGCCGTTTCTTACCAGGAAGGTTCTTCCGCCGGGATTGCCTTCGTCGTCGAAGGGAGTGTATCCGGTTCCGGGAATGGTGCCGTCGTCCCAGATGGAGAGGAATTCCGGGCCTACCTCGGCCCCCAGGGGCCACTCCCTGAGCATGGTCTCGTCCCCGAGCATGAAGTCGGCCTCGCTCTTGTGGCCGAAGCTCTCATGGGCGAAGATCCCCGCCGCCAGGGGCGACAGGACCACGGTCCTCTCCCCGGGCTTCACGTCCTCCGCGTCCTTGAGGTAGCGAAGGGTCTTGTCCAGGTGGACCCTCATGTCCCCCTACAGCCCCTCGATGTCCGAAAGCCGGGAAGCGGTCTTCATGAACTGCTCCGACGCCCGGGATTCCCCCATGGACATGGAGAACCCGATTCCGATTCCGCAATGGTATCGGTCGAAGGAAATGTCAGCTCCCAGGCTGGACACTATCCTTTTGCCGGTGTATCCGTCCCCCAGGAACCCCTGCCAGGAGGTGATCCGGGGAAAGGCCGCCAGTTCGCCGAAGTACGACTCCAGAAGGGCCGATTTCTCCTCCAGGGTTTCACCGGGGGGCCCGGACAGCCGCTCTACCCTCTGAACCGGCAGTTTCTCGAGTATGGGGTGCCCCGCCAGGCGGTCCCGACGGGCCATTCCCGCCAGTTCGTCAAGTTTCTCCTGGACCCGGCCGGCGTCGGTCAGGGATGCGTAGAACCATCGCTCCCCGTCGAACACCCTGAGAAAGGCTGTTTTCTCGGACCTGACCCTTCTCTGCTCCAGCCTGCCCATGACGAAGGCGATCACCGAGGTGACGCTCTCCTCCAGGCGCACATCGGAGAAAACACCCCTCGGGAACCTGTACATCCGACACCGCCCTTTCCATATATGAGCCCGGCGAAAACATAAGTGTTTACCGGGGGTGACGTACAATGGCCGATTACTATACCGGCTTTGCGGAGTTCTACGACGTGCAACTGGAATCCACAGGCGGCAGGGACGACCTGGATTTCTACGCCGGCCTGGCCTCCCGGGCCGGAGGGCCGGTGCTGGAGCTGGGGTGCGGCACCGGCAGGGTCACCGAGGCCATGCTCAGGGCAGGCGCCCGGGTGACCGGCCTGGACCTGTGCCCGGACATGCTGTCCAGGGCCCGGGACAGGCTTTCCTCGCTGCCGGCTCCAGCAGCCTCCCGTGTGGAACTCGTGGCCGGGGACATGACCGACTTCGATCTGGGACGCCGTTTCAACCTGGTCGTCATGCCCTTCCGGCCCTTCCAGCACCTGGCAACCCCCGACCTGCAGGCGGCATGCCTGGCCTGCGCCAGAAGACACCTGGTCCCGGAAGGAACCTTCGTGCTGGACATATTCGATCCGGACCTGGACATCCTCACCGACCGGGGAAGGGCCAGCGAGTTCGGCGACGACCCGCCCATGGAACTGCCGGGAGGACGAAAGCTCACGGTGCGATACAGGACCGCTTCGGTGGACCGGACCGCCCAGGTGTGCCACTGCGAGATGATCTACCTGGTGCACCATCCGGACCGCCCCGCGGAAAAGCTGGTCCAGTCGTTCATCATGCGCTGGACTTACCGGTGGGAGGCCGAATACCTTCTTGCCCTCTCAGGGTTCCGGGTACGGGAGGTCTTCGGCGGTTACAGAGGTGAACCGGTGGGCGCCGGAGAACTCGTTTTCCTGGCGGAGCCTGTCTGCTGAAAGGGCCGCCCGGAACCCTTTCGGAAAAGACCGGAGATCGGCGAAAGAATTGAAGTTACCGGGTTGTCCACAGTACCCATGGTCCCGCAAAGAACCATCGGACAAGCATTTTCCACAAGCGCTGCCCGGTTTCAACAGTGTTTTCCACAAACCGGTCCCCTGACTTCATACAACCCTAAGAAGCTCTTGCACTTGGTCCGGGGACAGGCTTTTGCCGGAGGCCAGCGTCACCCTGAGTCCATCCCCCCGGGCGGCCAGGGTCCTCATTCCCGTGATCAGGGCGCCCAGCAGTATCAGCCCCCCCTCGGGGCCCGGCCAGTCCAGCGGGTCCCGCAGTTCCCCGCCGCTCCATCTCACCGTGCACCCCCGGAGCAGCCGGTAGACTGCTCCCCTTCTGGCCAGTAAGGTCCCCTGGGCAAGGTCCCTCAGAAGCCGGTCCAGGGGTGAGGATTCCTCCGGGGAATCCTGCGGGGGGTTTTCCCTGAAGTGCAGGGCAAGCCCCGCCCTGAAGATGTCCCCCCGGGGGCATGCCTGCCTCAGGGCCTGGATGTGTTCCTTCATCTCCTCCTGCCCCTCCCCGGCCAGAAGGCCGTGAACCAGTATCAGCCTCCGGACGGATGCTTCCGAGGGAAAAGGGCCCCTGAAAGGCATCCCCGGGGGCTCCTCCCGGTACGGCCGCCAGTCCCCTCCCAGGTATGCGCACCTTCGGTCCCCTATCCTGCCGGCCCTGTTGCACGGGGGGTCCAGCCGCAGGATCATCCGGGCCTCCAGCATGGACGCGGTGAACCCGCATGGACAAACCGTCCACCGGAGGTGGTGAGCCCTGGCGGGAACCTGCCCGGCGCTGCCTCTGAGGCCCCCGGTGAACCAGGATGCCAGCCTCTTCTTAAGGTTTCCCGACTTGCCCACGTAGAGCACATTTCCCCGGGAGTCCAGCATCTCGTACACCCCCGGGGAGTCCGGAGCTGAGAGGCGCTCCTCCCTGCCCACCCTGCTGCCGGAAAAGTCGGGGCTGCCGGGAAGCCCCCCGCAGATGAGTCTGGTGGCCACCACGTGCTCCCGGGCCCTCCGGAGTTCCGGCAGGGGAATCCCGAGGTAGCCTGCCACCGCCCGAAGGCTGTGTGAACCCAGACCGGGCAGTTTCTCCCGGGCTTCTCTCAGGGTGCAGCGGTACTCTTCCAGGGGAAGTCCGGTCAGCCAGCGGAGCCAGCCCAACTCGAAGGTGGCATGGTGTGCTGTGGGAACACCCGTGGCCAGGGCCGCCCGAAGGAGGTGTGCGGCCTCCCCCGGGGGCAGCCCCCGGAAGGCGTCTTCCGGGGCGATTCCCGTCATGGCCCGGACTCTCGGGGGGATGGAGGCCCCCTCCGGGGGTTTGACCAGAAAACTGTGGACCGGGCCGTCGTCCAGGGCTCAGGCCACCTCCAGGAGCAGCCCGGCGCCCGGCGAGCCAGAGGCTTGAACGTCCACATAGAGGGGCGGTATCCGTGCGGTTTCCATACCCGGACATTATATCTCGGCCGTGGACAAAGCGCTGAGACTCCTTCTCTCCCTGGTCTCCAACACCCTCTCCACGGGATGGGTGCTCTTCCGGGTCATGCTGCCGGCGCTTCTCCTTGTAAGGATCATATCCCTGCTGGGCGTCCTGGCTCCCCTCGGGAAGCTCATGGCTCCGGTCATGACTCTGGCCGGGCTGCCGGGGGAGACGGGGATAGTCTGGATCACGGGGATGCTCACCAACATGTACGGCGGGCTGGCCCTTCTGGCGGGGACCATCGGGCCCCTCGATCTGACAGTGGGCCAGGTGACGAGCCTTGGAATGATGCTGCTGCTGGCCCACTCCATGCCCGTGGAGGTCACGGTGGCCGCCCGTTCCGGGGTGAGCCCCCTGCTGGTGATTCCCCTGAGGGTAGGCTCGGCCCTGGCCGCCGGGGTCCTGCTCCGGGTGTCGGGTTTCGTCGGGGCCTTCCGGGATCCCCCCGCGGTGCTCTGGAGGGGAGTTCCCCAGTCCGGAAGATGGGGCGGCTGGCTCCTGGACCTTCTGGGAACCATGGGCACCATCCTGGCGGTGATCTTCCTGGTGCTCCTGGCCCTGAGAATCCTGGACAGGCTGGGCTTCACCGGGTTTCTCCAGAAGCTTCTCGCGCCCGCCTTCAGACTGGTGGGCATCGGTCCGGAAGCCACCACCATCACCGTGGTGGGGCTGGTGCTGGGAATTTCCTACGGAGGGGGGCTTGTGATAAAGGCCGCCTCCCGGGGGGATATCCCGGTCAGACAGGTGAA
The DNA here is from genome assembly GCA_964607515.1 of uncultured bacterium. GTDB lineage: Bacteria > Fermentibacterota > Fermentibacteria > Fermentibacterales > JCC-6 > UBA6080. Next base: position 46,936 of record CAZSKU010000016.1, read on the forward strand.
CGCCGCGGTGTGCTTCATGAGCCTCTGCCACGCGGTGGTGGAGGACACGGCCCTGGTGGCAACCCTCGGAGCCTGGACACCCATGATCTCCCTGGGAAGGATCCTCTTCTCCTGGGGAATAATGGCCGTGGTGTTCGCCCTCACTCCCCGGACGGCGCCAGAAACCTGAGGCACTCATCCAGATCGGGCTCCCGGGGCAGAGCCCCCTCCAGAACCCCGTCCTCAAGCCGCGCCACCGTTTCCGCCAGCCGTTTTCCTGACAGGCCGAGGGCTTCCTGAAGGGCCCTTCCGGTTCCCCTGGCCAGAAGCCTTGTTCTCTGCTCCCGGCCCTTCAGCCTGTTTCTGAGTTCCGAAAGCAGGGCCAATCCCCCGGAAACCGAGTCCGGTGTTTTTGAGCGGACGTCCCCCTCCGCCAGGGCCAGAAGCCGGTCCAGGTCTTCCCCAGCGGCGGCCGCCAGCCTTCTCACCGCTCCTTCGCTCCAGTCGCTCCTGTAGAGAACCGGCCTCATGTGGTTCTTCACCAGAAAAACCAGGCTTCTGCGCCAGGCCCTGGAGAACCTCATTGATTCAGCAGCGGAAGCGGCGAGTTCGGCTCCGATTTTCTCATGCCCGCGGAAGTGCGGCCCTTGGCGGACGTCCGCGGCCATGGCCGACCCCTTGCCCGCATCGTGGAAAAGGGCGGCCCATCGGAGCAGCGGGTCCGGGGGAACACTACTCACCACCGCGAGGGTGTGCTCCCAGGGATCCAGGTGGTGGAACCTTCCCTGTTGAATCCCCCGCAGGGCCGTCAGATCAGCAAGTTCCGGCAGCAGATTCAGCAGAACCCCCGCGTCCAGCATGGCCTCCAGGGCGGCAGGCAGCCTCTCTCCCGGTGCCGAGAGGAGCAGGTTCATCTCCTTCTGCTTCCGCTCGCCGGCCACGAAATCCAGTTCCGGGGCGTGGTCCCGGGCGGCCCGGAAGGTCTCCTTCTCCAGGGCGAATCCCAGGGACGCCATGAACCGGAACCCCCGCAGAATCCTCAGGGGATCCTCCCGGAACGAGACGTCCGGATCGCCGGGCGTGCGCAGAATACCGGCCCTCAAATCCCGAACCCCCCCCAGCGGGTCCAGCAGGCGGCCTTCCTCGTCAAGGGCCATGGCATTGACAGTGAAATCCCTCCGGCGGAGGTCGTCCTCCAGGTCGTGGCCGAAGGTCACCTTGGGATGCCTGGATCCGGGGTGGTACCTTTCACCGGTGCGGAGGGTGGTGATCTCGATCGTTTCTCCGGTGTCCCTGTCCCGGGCGGTCAGGGTGCCGAACTCCACCCCCATGTCCAGGACCGAGTAACCCGATTCCTCCAGCAGGCGCCTGACTGTGTCAGGAACCGCGTCCGTGGACAGATCCATGTCTCCCCCCGGGGGAATCCCCAGAAGGCCGTCCCTGACGTGCCCGCCCACGATGTACAGCCGGTGGCCGGCCTGTCGAAACAGGCCGAGGAGTCTCCGGTACATGATCATGCGGGGTTCCCCCTCCCGGGGAGAGAATACGGGAACTGCGCCGACCGGTCAATCAGAAGACGTCCGGACGGAAAGAGCCGCCGAAACGCCGTCTACCTCAGAAGGATCACCCGGGCGGTGTCCAGAGACCCGGCTCCCCGGAGCATGACGATGTACACCCCCGCCGGGACCTGCTCGCCGGAGCCGCCCCGGGTGTCCCAGGACACCACGTGCCTTCCCGCCGGAAGGTCTTCCAGTTCCATGCTCCAGACCAGCCGCCCGGAGGTGTCGAACGCCTGCAGGCTCAGGCCGGTGGATGCAGGGGTTTCCAGGGCCACCGAGACGGACTCCCGGGCGGGATTAGGAAAGACCTGAGCTATAACGGGAAAAACCTGGCCCGTCTGAGCGGAGACCTCGCCGCCGACCCCGGTGAACTCCTTGACTCCGAGACAGTGGCACTCGCCCCCGGCGAGGGCCACGAACCCATCGTTGGGCGATGGAACCGTGCGCTGTCCGTAGTCGTTCCTGCCCCACACGACTATGGCTCCGTAGGACTTGAGCCCCATGCTGTGCCAGCTTCCCGCGGCTACGTCAACGAAGTCCACGTTCGGCACCGCCACGTTGCACTGGCCGAAGTCGTTCCTGCCCCAGGCCGCCACCGAGCCGTCGTCCCGAAGGCCCAGGCTGTGGTCGCCGCCGGCAGACATCGCAACGAATCCCTGGTTCGGGGAGGCCACGTTGCACTGCAGGTAATGGTTCCTTCCCCAGGCCGCTATGGTTCCATCGGACCTGAGCCCCAGGCTGTGGTCGTACCCCGCCGCCAGCGCCAGGAAACCAAAGTTGGGGGACGGCACGGTGCACTGTCCGTAGTAGTTCATTCCCCAGCCCATTACGGAGCCGTCGGACTTCAGTCCCAGGGTGTGGCTCCACCCGGCGGCGACCCCTACGTAACCCGTGTTGGGATAGGGCACGTTGCACTGGCCGTACGTATTGTCCCCCCAAGCGACTATCGTTCCGTTGGACCGGAGCCCGATGCTGTGGAACATACCCGCGGCCACCGCGACATAACCGGAGTTCGGGGCCGGGACCTCGCACTGGCCGAAATCGTTCCTTCCCCAGGCGACAATGGAGCCGTCCTCCCGGAGGCCCAAGCTGTGGCCCTCCCCCGCGGCCACCGCCACGAAATCTCCGTTGGGCGACGGCTCGGTGGACTGTCCCCAGTTGTTCCTGCCCCATGCCTCCACCTCGCCGCTGTACGCCGCGGGGCAGTCTCCGAAAACCGCAAGTAGAAGAACCGGAACCGCTAAAACCCTGATAAAGTGTCCCATTTCTCACCCCCGTGTATGAGACATCCCGTTCTTATCTGCTTCTCCGGGCGGGATAAGTCAAGGCCAGGGGGCCGGCCCGCGAGGGGTGAGCCGCGGGTCGGCCTGCAGGAGGAGATCCGGGATTTCGCCCCGAAGGCTCCCGGCGCCTTCCCGGTGTCCGCGGGGCGGAAGGCTCAGTTGAAGTCCACCACTTCGCCTGTTACTGTGAAGATGACCCGTTCGCAAATGTTTATCACCCGGTCGCCCACCCGCTCCAGGTTGTGGGCGACCCAGTCGAGGAGCATGCACTGCTCCATATTCGCGGGGCGCTCCATAACGAAGGTCAGCAGTTCCCGGTGAACCTGGCGGTAGAGGACGTCTATCTGGATGTCCCGGGTGGGTATCTCCCGGGCAGCCTGCCCGTCTCCCTCGCAGAACGCCTTCAATGCGTCTTCCAGCATGCCGGAGGCGATGTCGGCCATCCTCGGGATATCCACCAGGGGCTTCACCAGGGGCTCGCTGCCGATTTTCCGGCTGATCCGGGATATGCCCTTGGCGTAGTCTCCGATCCGTTCCACTTCGTTGGTTATCTGCAGCACGCTGAAGATGAACCTGAGGTCTCCGGCCACCGGTTGCTGGGTGGCGATCAGCCTGATGCACTGCTCCTCGATGTCCCAGCACCTGTGATTCACCTGTTCGTCGGACCGGATGACCAGCTCGGCCCCCTTCATGTCCCTGCTGTCCAGGTAGCGCACGGAATCCCTGAGGTTCTTCCTTACGATCTCCACCACGGTGGTCATCCGGGTCTTAAGCTCCTGGAGATCCTGCTGATACTGATCCCTGCCCATTCCCGATGCTCCTTCTATCCGAAACGACCGGTGATGTAGTCTTCGGTTCTCCGGTCCACCGGAGAGGTGAAGATCCTGTTGGTGGGTCCGAATTCGATCATGTTTCCAGCCCTGTTCTCATCGGTGAGAAGGAAGGCCGTGAAATCCGAGACCCTGGCCGCCTGCTGCATGTTGTGGGTGACTATTACTATGGTGTAGCTCTTCTTGAGGGAATTCATGAGTTCTTCGATCTTGATGGTGGCCACCGGGTCCAGGGCCGAGGCGGGTTCGTCCATGAGTATCACCTCGGGTTCCACGGCGATGGCCCTGGCGATGCAGAGTCGCTGCTGCTGGCCTCCCGAGAGGGCCATGGCGGACTTGTGCAACTGGTCTTTTACTTCGTCCCACAACGCCGCCTTTGACAGGCTTTCCTCGGCGATTTCGGCCAGCCGGGAGCGGTTCCTGACACCGTGGATCCTGGGGCCGTAGGTGACATTGTCGAAAATGGACTTGGGGAAGGGGTTGGGTCTCTGAAACACCATGCCGACCCTCTTCCTGAGGTTGACCACGTCCTCTTTGGAGATGTCGCCCCCGTCAAGCTGCACCGAGCCCTCGGTCCTCACTCCCGGGATCAGCTCGTTCATCCTGTTGAAGCTCCGGAGAAGGGTGCTTTTGCCGCATCCCGAGGGACCGATGAAGGCGGTGATCATGTTGGAGGGGATTTCGAGACTGATCCTGTTCAGCGCCCGGAACTCTCCGTAGAAGAGTGAGTAATCCAGGGTTTTCAGTCTGATCTGGTCCAAGGGCTACCTCGCATTCCGGGAGATTCGCCGGGATATCATATTGATGGAGAGGTTCATCACCACCACCAGCGCCACCAGCACGGCGGCGGTGGCCATGGCCTTCTCGAAGGCCCGGGTTTCCATGGCCAGGTAATAGACGTGCAGGGCCATGGAGCGTCCGCCGGCCATGAGCGAGGAAGGCGTTCTGTAGCTTCCCCCCAGGGTGACGAAGAAGATTGCGGTTTCGCTCACTATACGCCCGGCTCCCAGGACGATCCCCGTGGTGATTCCGGGAAAGGCCGGGGGAAGAACCACCTTCCAGACGGTTTCCCACCGGGACGCGCCCAGGGCCAGGGAACCTTCCCTGTAGGAGTTGGGAACGGCTTTCAGGGCTTCCTCGGTGGTGCGGATAATGACGGGTATGATGAGGCAGGCTCCCGCCAGGGAAGCCGACGCCAGACTGAACCCGAGCTTCAGTGCCGTCACGAAGAGGGCGTAGCCGAAGAGCCCGAAAATAATGGAGGGCACTCCGGCCAGGGTCTCCACTCCGAATCTCGCCGCGGATGTGATCCTCCTTGCCAGCGGTGACCTGGCCTGATCGGCGTACTCCACCAGGTAGATTCCGGCTCCGACTCCCAACGGGGTGGCGACAGCAAGGGTAAGCAGCACCAGATAGACCGTGGTGACGATGGTGGAGAGGATGCCTCCCTCCCCGGAAAGCCCGCCCCTGGGGGATGTGGTGAAGAAGTCGGGTGTGATCCGGGCGAAACCCTTGACCACCACGTATCCCACCACCGAAAGCATCAGCAGAACCGCGGCGATGCCGGCCAGCCAGAAAACCGCAAAAGCCGCCGTCTGGGCGGTCTTCCTCATCGGGATGCCGCCCTGTCCGCGCCAGCCTTGATAAGGGTGCGGGCGCTGGAATTCACCAGCATTATCAGGATGAAGAGAACCACTCCCGTTGCGAACAGGGCGCTCTCATGAACGCCGGTAGCGTAGGAGATCTCTACCGCGATGTTCCCGGTAAGGGTTCTGGCTCTGCTCAGGAACACCGAAAGTGGGTTGCCCGTCAGGGCCTTCGGCAGTATCACGGAGTTACCGATTACCATGATCATTGCGATGGTCTCTCCCAGGGCGCGACCCAGGCCCAGCACCACTGCGCTGAGGATGCCCGACCGGGCAGCGGGTACGGTCACCCGCCGGATTGTTTCCCACCGGGTGGCGCCCAGGGCGAGTGATCCGTTGTAGTAGCTTCTCGGCACGCTTCTCAGGGCGGTCTCAGCGACGCTGGCGATTGTGGGCAGGATCATCACCGCCAGTACGATGGACGCTGAGAGCAGACCGAAACCGGTGTTTCCGGGAACCGGAATCCCCCGTATCGCCGGGACCAGCACGACCATTCCGAAAAGCCCGTAGACCACCGAGGGAATTCCAGCGAGGAGCTCGATGGATGGTCTGACAAGTCCCGCCACCCATCCGGGGGCGACCTCCGCCAGGAAAACCGCGCACCCCAGGGCCAGGGGAACACCGATCAGCACGGCGCCCAGGGTAACCAGGCCGGAACCGGCTATCATCGCCAGGATTCCGTAGGATTCCTGCCCCGGGCGCCAGACCTTCTCGGAGAGCATGGACCAGGGGCCGATGGACCGGAAGGCCGGCAGTGACTCCTTCACCGTGAAAAAACCGATGAGGAGAACGATGGCCACCGAAGACAGGGCCGATATGAGCAGCACCGTCCTCATGACGCCCTCGACCCTGTTCTTGTTCACCGCCTGCCCTCCGATCCCAATCGGTTCTCCGTCAGTCCACCGGAAGGTAGTGCTCTGCGACCACGATGGCCTGGCCGTCGTCGCTGAGGATGAATTCGAGCCATGCCGCGGCCACGCCTTCGGGCTCCCCCTGGGTGATCATGTTCAGGGGTCTGGAAACCGGATAGCTGCCGTTGGCAACGTTGTCAGGGGTCGGCTCGGTTCCGTCGACAGTGATGGTCTTCACGGATTCGTCCAGATAGCCGAACGAAAGGTAGGCCACCGCTCCGGGGGTGGTGCCGCATGTGGTGCGGACAGCGCCGTTGGAGGGCTGGAGTATGGCGCTCTCGGCCATGAGGATTCCCTCGCCGAGAACCAGTTCCTCGAAGGCGCCGCGGGTGCCGGAGCCCTCTTCCCTGGACACCACGATGATGGGCATTTCCGGTCCGCCGACCTGGCTCCAGTCCGTCACAGCGCCGGAGAAGATGTCCCTGCACTGCTCCAGGGTGAGATCGTTCACGGGAACCCCGGGATCCGCCACGATCGCGATGCCGTCGTTGGCTATGGTGTGGACCACTATACCGGGAAACTCCTCGAACTCCGAAGACTTCACGTGCCTGGAAGCCATTCCGATCTGGGCGCTGCCCTCCCCGGCGCTCTTGACGCCCACGCTGCTTCCGCCGCCGCTGACCACTATGGTGACCCCGGGATGGAGTGTCTCGAAGGCTTCGCCGAGCACCTCCGCCAGGGGCTGAACGGTGGTGGAGCCCACCACGCTGATCTCGCCCTGCAGAGCCACCGTGGGTGTCTCAACGGTGCCTTCCGGAGCGGTTTCCTGCGGCTCGCCGCAGGCAGCGACTATTAGCAGGGCCGCCGGGATGATAGGGATCAATCTTTTCATTTCAGATCTCCTTTTCAC
>CAZSKU010000017.1:0-52376 GCA_964607515.1 uncultured bacterium
ACAGCAGATAGTTGAGGTTGTTTACTCCGTCCCCTAACCTCAACCTATTGATGGAATAGAGCGCAAGAGGATTCCGTACCACCAGTGAGGAAGGAGGTGCGGAAATGATGGCAGCGAAACGAAGAGACTGCTCGCCCGGATTCGATACGGGATTGCTCGCCGGGCTTCTTGCGGTCAATATCCTGTTCCAGTTCGTACCAGCAGCTGAGATGGGAAGGCTCTCGGTGAGAACCACCGACGAGATAATGGAGGCCGTGGACACCTTCCTGCCCTTCGACTCCAGTGTGGATGAACAGCAGCAGGAGGTGGAGCGCCAGCAGGAAACCATGGATAACCAGATAGAGGAGGTCATCCGTGATATCACTCCAGATGTCACCATGAACCTCGGAACAGACACGCTGGGTCTCTCCAGGGTCGTCACGATTGAAACCGGAATGACAGGCCTTCCCGATGGTCCCGAAGAAGCAGGACCGCCAAGATTCATGCCGGTGGAGGTTTTTCCGGTCTGCAACTACATGCCTGCACCTGACTACCCTGAAATGGCCCGGATGGCTGGAATCGAGGGTACGGTGACCCTCTGGGTGTACGTGAATGCTTCCGGTGGGGTGGAACTGGTTAGACTCTACAACTCCAGCGGTGTGAGTTCCCTGGATGAGGCCGCCGAGACTGCAGCCTGGAACACCCGCTGGACCCCCGCGAAAAACAATGGTGTTGCCACATCAGTCTGGACCACCCTGCAGTACAGGTTCCAGCTTCAGTAGGCGCTGACAGGGTCACCCCCGGAGGGTCATTCGCCGGGGGTGATCCGCGTCGCAGCCTGCCTCATTAGTTCATCGGTCCTTTTCACACTTCTGTGCCAGTCCAGGGCCACCGCTGGGTAGAGCCCGTAAAGGAAGTTGTATTCCGGGTAGCAGCTGGCGGTACAGGCGTGACAGGGCAGCTTTCCGGCAGCCAGAAAGGCCTTTCTGAAACCCGAGGTAAGGGCGTTCATAGCTTCGGGGTATTCGCCGATGAGCAGTGAGCAGGGGTAGACAGTTCCATCAACGTCGATGTTGCAGAACATCCTTCCGGCGCTGCACCTGGGGCCGTAGAAACGTTCGGACAGCCGAGTGCGGGAGAAGTCGGGCCACTTGGAAATGCCCCTTAGAAAACCATCGCTCAGGGCAATGGGTGCGCCTTTTTGCTTCATCTCAAGAAGCCTCTGGAAAGCATCACGGTACTCCTGGTCCGACGGGCGCATGTCCGACGTGTCACCGCCCAGGGAGTCATTGTGATGGAGAGTCTGGAATGTGGTCATGAATCCGTACTCCGCGGCGGTTTCCATGATCCAGTCCAGTTCGTGAATGTTATTTCTGGTTATTACGGTAATGGTCCACAGCCGCACTTTTCCGGAACATAGTTTCACCGCCTCCATGGTCCGCAGCCAGCTGCCCAGTTCCCGGTTGGCATCGTGGGCGTGTGGGGGACCGTCCAGGGACAGCACCACGTGGTCCACCGCCTTCAAGATCTCGGGCCTCGAAGGAATCAGGTAACCGTTGGAGTCCATGCTCACGTACATCCCCAGTTCCCGGGCGTAGGAGCAGAGCTCGACGATGTCTTTCCGGGTCATGGGTTCCCCGCCCCAGACGCCCACTCTCATGGTTCCGGCCTTCCGCATCTCCGTTAGGAGTCTTTTCCAGTCCGATGTGGGCAGGTCCGGCCGGCAGCGTTCCGGGATGCTGCAATAGCGGCAACGGCTTGGACAGTGGTCCGTTACGGATATCATCACGTTAAGCGGTATTCTTGCGCCTAATCTGCCGCGAAGGGCCCCGAAGCCCATTTTCAACTGGGATGTGAAATCCATGGTTTCTCCCCGGTGAATACGGTGTCCAACACGAAAATATACCTTCATCCACCAGCGCATGGAATGTCACCGGGCTGTCCGGCGTATCAGGTGCGCCGCTGTTCCCGTGTTGACATGGACGTCGGCAGTACTCATTATGCGTCATCCCTCCGATCGGAGGAAAATCAAAAAGGGAGGAAAACCTTGAAAAGCGTGCTTGTGATCCTCTTGGCGCTGGGAATGATGGTTCCGGCTTTTGCCGGCCGGCTTCAGATTAACAACAATACCGGCGGATACGCCATCCACTACGTCTATATCTCTCCAACTTCCTCCGACGACTGGGGCGACGACTGGCTTGGAAGCAGCGAGCTCATCAACTCCGGTTCCAGCCGCACCTTCAACGTGACCAACGGTACCTACGACGTGAGGCTGATCGATGAAGACGGCGACGATTACATCGTATGGAACATGGCAATAACCGGCACCGTGACCTGGAACGTCACCCTTTCCGACCTTGGCGAGCGTGAGTGGACCGGCGGCCACAGCTCTTCGGGCGGCGCCCCGATAACCATCTACAACGATCTGGGTAACTATGACATCTACTACATCTACTGCGATCCCAGCGATCAGCCCTGGGGCAACGACAGACTCGGCAGCGAAATCCTGAGCCCCGGCTACTCCTTCACCTTCACGGTCCCCGCAGACAATTACTACGATATCAAGTGTGTGGACGTGGACGGCGACACCTACACGCTGTGGCAGGTCTACATCGATTCCAGCGGCTTCCGCTGGGACGTCAACCTCAGCGACATGGACTAGGGGACGGACTCAACTTAGTTAACTAACAGCTGTAAGTACAAGGAGGGCAGCCATAAAAGGCTGCCCTTTCTTTCTTCTAGGCTCTTACAGTCTACAGGAGTCGAGTTACTCTCTTGAAGTGCCCGGTCTTGAAGTTGGTTCTTAGAACAATGGAATACAACGTTATACAGAGGTTTGTTGCGTTTGTTTACTCCGTCCCCGGCAGAAGAGGAAGGGGCAGGAGGGGCAGAGGGGGGAGCGGGCCTTACAGAGGGTGCGGCCGTGGAAGCCGAGCTGATGGCTGAAGGCGGTACGAGCGGGCGGCGGTACGCAGGCCACCAGATCGGCCTCGATGCGGTCGGGGTCGGTTTCGTCCGACAGATCGAGCCGCCCCGAGAGCCTTTTCACGTGGGTGTCAACGATGATCGCAGGAACCCCGAAGCATTCTCCCAGGACGACGTTCGCCGTTTTCCGGCCAACTCCCGGCACCTTGAGAAGCTCCTCCATCGTGGAGGGGAAGGATTCAAGGCCAGTTATGTACCCGGCGGCCCGGACGATGGACCGGGCCTTGTTCCGGAAGAACCCCAGCGGATGCACGATTTCCTGTACGGCCGCCTCGTCCGCCCGGGCCAGACGGTCAAGGGAGGGAAAACTGCTCCACAGAGCCGGCGTGACCCTGTTGACCGCCTCGTCGGTGGTCTGCGCCGCCAGCACGGTGGCGATGAGGAGCTGCTCCGGCGTCTCGTAATCCAGGAGGCAGCGGGCGTCGGGGTACATCCCCGGCAGCCGCTCCAGCAGGGCGTCGAAGATGTCGCGCCTTTTCAAAGCCCGTCCTTTCATGAATAGTTCGCCACTGAACATTGACTGAATATGGGGGTTTGCATGGAGCCGGTCAGCAGGGAAACGGTGGGCGGAATAGCGGGGGTTCAACTGGTGAGGCTCTCCCAGTGGCCCGACGAAAGGGGCTGGTTCCGGGAGGTTTTCCGGACGGAATGGGCGGCTGAGCAGTTTGACAGGCAGGTCCAGTTGAACCTGAGCTGCACCCGGGCCGGAGGGCTGCGGGGACTCCACTTCCACAGGAAGCAGTGGGACTGGTGGGTTCCCGTCCAGGGCAGGATCGTCGCAGCCGTGGCGGACCTTAGGCCCGGTTCCGCCACTTTTCTCGGCAAAGCTGAACTGGAAATGAACTCCGAGGATCCGGTCTGCCTTCTGATTCCGCCCCTGGTGGCCCACGGTTTTCAGGCGGTCACCGATTCCAGACTGCTCTATGCGGTGAACCGGTTCTACGACGGTGCCGACGAGCAGGGGGTCGCCTGGGACGACCCGACACTGTCTGTGCAATGGCCCCTGGACAATCCCATCCTGTCCGACAGGGACAGGAACAACCCCACGGTATCGGAAATCCTCTCCGACGGCGGTTAGAAATCGCAGTTGAACCTTGGCTCCGGCAGGGGCAGCAGGTCGTCCAGTCTCTGCAGCAGGTCTTCGGGAGCGTTCAATTCATCAGTCATAGCGAGGACCGAGGGTTTTCTCACACCGAACCACAGACGGGAGAAGGCGCCGATTCCGGCGGTCATCAGGGGAAGCCCACCGGCGTGGCCCTTCACGGCGCTGCACTGCGAACCGAGCACCACGGTGTACTCACCGGCGCACCCGGTCCATCCCTCCCTGCCGACGAGAAAACCCGTTATCGGGTCCGTCAGGGTCAGGTTGAACGCCGCCTCCCCCCAGGGTATCGAAGTCTTTTCCAGGGCCAGCGCCGGGTCCAGGATCCGCAGCTGGGTATAGCAGACTGACCTGATGCCCGCCCTCTCCATGCCGCCGGAGGTGATCCGCGAGTTCCGGATGGGGTGCCGCAGAAGATCCTGAATCTGGATATGGGGGGGTTCCTCGGCGACGACCAGATCCACCTGGTCCTCCAGGCTCCGGATGAGCCCCAGGAGTTCCAGAAGGCCCCTGCAATCGGGATAGCTCATCCAGCCCACCCTGTAGGGACCATGATCGCCGGACACGTCGTTGAACCACACATGGTGAGTCAGCACTCCCGAGCAGTTTCTGCAACCCAGCCCGAAAACCTTGTCGTCCCAGCCCAGTTCCGCCTGATAGAAGCTTCGGGAAAGGATGGCCTGCCCGTGGCACGGCATCCGGGCGCTGAGATTATCGCAGACCTCGTCAAGGTTTTCTTCGCCGATTCTGCACGGTCTCGCCGGATAGGGCAGTTCCTGGGACAGATCGGACGGCCTGAAGGTAACTATCCTGTTGTAGGGGCCGTTTCCGTAGCCAAGCCTGTTGTAGTAGCCCTGTTCGAAGAATCCAAGGGCAGCCACGGCATAACCCTCGTCAGCCCCCCTGGCGGTGGCTTCGGCGGTCACGGCGGTCCCCAGCCCCCGTTTCCTTCCGGGGCGGCCCACGATGACGCTGGCAACAACCAGAAACGGCAACTTGCTCTCCAGGTGGCGCACCGTTCCGGTCACCGAGACCGCCTGGGCTTCGGCCTGTCCGTCCAGCTCAGCCACCAGGCAGGGGTTGTCCAGGAAGAACCTTTCCATGCAGGCCGTTCCCCGGGGGGTGCCGGGAAGCCAGCCAACCTCTTTCCATATTCTTCGGCAGCCCTCCAGGTGGGCTTCCGGGCGGTAGCTTTCAATCTTCATGTCCATCCTCCGTTTGAGGAGGATTATATTCGTTTCCTTTTCACGGGAGGTTCGATGACCCTCGGTATCATGGCCGCCCTGGGCACTGCGGTGAGCTGGGCGGTGTGTTCCTTCACCTTCGAGATGGCAGGCAGGCGTATCGGGTCCTACAGCGTCACCGTCATCCGGCTGATCCTTGGATTTCTCATACTGCTCCCGGTGTCCCTTGCCCTTCACGGGACTCCGATTCCCGAAGCCGTTTCCGGGAGAAGCCTTGTTCTGCTATCCATCTCGGGGCTGGTGGGTTTCGTCTTCGCCGACCTCTGCCTTTTCAGCGCCTTCGTCAGGATCAGCGCCAGGATTACCATGGTCATCTATGCCACGGTGCCCTTGATGACAGCCCTCCTTGGAAGGTTTTTCCTTGGGGAAAGCCTCGAGCCCTCCCAGTGGGCGGGAATAGTGCTGGCGTCCGCCGGGGTCTCCCTGGTGCTGCTTCAGCCGCCGGACTCCGGAAGGGGATGGACTCTCACCCGGACCGGAGTTCTGCTGGCCTTTCTCGGTTCCATGGGCCAGGCGGCTGGTCTGGTGGTGGGAAAGGCGGGCCTTGTCGGAGTGAGCAGCGTCGGGGCCACCCAGATCCGCCTTGCGGCGGGGGCGGCGGCGTTCATTCCCATAACCCTGTTAATGGGGAGGACCCGGCGGGTGGTCGAAGCCGCCGGGAACCTCCGAGCCATGAAAGTCCTTCTCCTGGGAACCATCACGGGCCCCGTCATAGGAGTGACCCTGTCCATGACCGCGATCAGGCTCATCCCAGCGGGGGTTGCCGCGGCGTTCATCTCCATGACGCCCATCTTCCTGATGATCCCGTCGGCTCTCTTCGCCGGCCACAGACTGACGTTGAGGGATGCCGTCGGCACCGCCGCGGCGGTGGTCGGGGGGATAATGGCAAAAGGATAGGGGCGACCCTGCGGCCGCCCCCGATGGTACCGAGGAGGGGAGTTGAACCCCTACGAGGTTGCCCTCACTAGGTCCTGAACCTAGCGCGTCTGCCTATTCCGCCACCTCGGCGTCGAGGGCGTATTATGGGGATTTTCATGGACAAGTCAATGGACCCGGCTATATTCTGGGCCTTGGAAAGGCGACGGAATGAACTCTGAGCAGAGGATCGCCGCCAGAAACAGGAAGGCCCGGCACGATTATCACGTGGTGGACACCCTGGAAACGGGGCTGGTTCTGACAGGAAGCGAAATCAAGTCCATCCGGGCCGGCAAGGTCAGCCTCTCCGGCTCCCATGCGGGATTCGACGATTCCGGTGAGTTGTACGTCTGGGGCATGACCGTGGCGGAGTACCCCGAGGCCAGGGAGAACCACCTTCCGGACAGGCCAAGGAAGCTTCTGGTCCACGGCAGGGAACTCCGCAGGCTGGCCCGGCAGGTGGAGGAGAAGGGCATGACCCTGATTCCCCTGGACGTCCATTTCAGCGAGCGTGGACACGCCAAGCTTCTTCTGGGCGTCTGCAGGGGCAAGAAGCAGTTCGACAAACGGGCGGACCTTGCGGAAAGGGATTCCCAGCGAAGGCTTCAGGCGGCCATGAAACACGGCCTGAGGGAACAATGAACCTCCTGTCGGCGGTCCTGGCCGCGGCAACCTTGAATCTGTACCCCCGGTTCGACGGCGTTCTGCTGGAGATCTCATCCCCGGATGGGATCAACCCGGACAGCTGCCGGGTAGCCGTGGCGGGTTACCGCCTCACGGTCGAGCTGGACGGGGGGCTGGATGGCCCCGTCTTCATGCTGCCGGTGTGGATAGACTCTCTGCGGTGCGATTCCACAGGGCTTTCAGCGGTGCTGGACAGTTCCGTCATCGCTGTGGACTACGGATTCAACGGGGACGGCACGGTCCTCCTTCTCTTCGCCAGGACCGGTGAGCCGGCGCTCATACCGATGCTGGCATGGCGGGGTCCCCCCCAGATGCCGGACACCGTCCACGCCGACGTGGACTCCCTGGTCTATGCCGCCATGGAGATGGGGCTGGAAAGCCCGTGGCTGGAGGACTTCGACTGCGTCGTCCTGGACCCGGGGCACGGCGGAAGGGATCCGGGAGCGGTTGGGCCCGGAGGATCCCTGGAGAAGAGCCGCACCCTGGAGATCGCCCTGATGGCCCGGGACCTGCTTCGTATACGCCTGCCCGAGGTAAGGGTAGTGCTTACAAGGTCCTCGGACGAGTACGTTTCCCTGGGGGCCAGGACCAGGCTGGCCAACCGGTATCGGGCGGACCTGTTCGTGAGCATACACTGCAACGCCAGCACCAACCGTGAAGCCTGGGGCCACGAGACCTTCTTCCTGTCCAGGGCCAGAACAGGCGACGCCAGGGCGGTTGAGCTGCTGGAGAACCAGGTGGTGGAACTGGACGACACCCCCGCGTCTCCGGACGACCCGCTGACCTTCATCCTGGCGGACATGGCCCAGAGCATCTTTCTCAACAACAGCAGCGCCCTCGCATCAATGGTCCAGGACAGGCTGGCCCGGACGTTCCCGGGCCGGCCCAACCGGGGGGTCAAACAGGCCGGGTTCCACGTACTCAGGGGCGCCTACATGCCTTCGGTCCTGGTGGAGGTGGCCTTCATATCCAACCCCGTGGAGGAGAGGGATCTGCTCTCCCTGGACTTCCGTTTCAGGGCCGCGCAGGCTATTGTTGACGCAATTGCGGAATACTCGGAAGGAGCCGACCCGTGAACCGCGGCAAGAGAAGTGGCGGCGCCCGGAGCAGACCCGCCACGGTGGACTCCGCCTTCATGATCCGCTCGGTGCTGGTTCTGGCGGGAATCGCAGTCCTGCTGGGGTTTGCCTCGTCCCTGATCATGAGGCTCATCAACAGGAAGCTGGACATCGAGGAACCGGCCCCCCGGGAGGAGCAGACCCAGTTGGAGCAGCAACTCCCGGACACGGCGGCAATGGTCGAGTACACACCAGTCGAGCCTGACATCACCACCGAAGAAGTTGCCCCCTGGGATCCCCGATGGCCCGTGGCGCCGTGCTCCGTGTACGTCGGCGGCAGCTCCCCCCCGGTTCTGGACACCATACCCGCGGCCCAGAGCCCGGACATGATTCCGGTGGAAACCCAGTACCTTCTGGAGAGCTGGGGCAGGGCCTCCGGCCTGGAGGAATCCGAGATTGACAGACTCTGGTCCTTCAACCGGTTCGACACTCTCTACGTGGACATGCCGAGGAGCATGGACATAGACGGCCTGAAGAGAACCCTGCAGAACCGTTTCGTCTGCTACACCCTCCTGATCCCCCTGGTGAACGGCCAGCTCCTGGAAAGCGCCGGCTCGGGCATTCCTCTGGCGGGGGTTCCCGGGGTGTTCTCCCGCTGATGACTGACGCGCCCGTCGGTATCTTCGATTCCGGCGTGGGCGGCCTGACCGTAGTCAGGGCGGTAAACCGGCTTCTTCCCTCGGAGTCGGTGCTGTACTTCGGGGACACCGCCAGGCTTCCCTACGGCTCCAAGTCGCCGGAGACGGTGATCCGCTTCTCCCTGGAGGACGCCCTCTTCCTGACGGAAAAAAAGGTGAAGATGGTGGTGGCGGCGTGCAACACCGCCAGTTCCGTTAGCCTGCCGGCCCTCAGGGAGGTTCTGGACGTGCCGGTTCTCGGGGTGATTCTTCCCGGCGCCGAGATGGCGGCTTCGGTCACCGGCAACGGCCGGGTCGGGGTGATCGGCACCCACGGTACGGTCTCAAGCGGGGCCTACCAGAAGGCCCTGATGGACCTGGGGGTCAGGGCGGTCTCCGCCCAGCCCGCTCCGCTGCTGGTGCCCCTGGTGGAGGAAGGCTGGCTGGACCACCCCATCACCGAGGCCATCATCCGGGAGTACACCGGCCCCCTGATGAGGGAGGGGATAGACACCCTGGTCCTGGGCTGCACCCACTACCCGCTGCTGAAGCCGCTGTTCCGGAAGGTGCTCGGGGAGGGGGTCAACCTGGTTGATTCGGCGGAGGCCGCCGCCCTCAAGGCCCGGGAGATACTGGAGGAAAACGGTCTCCGAAGGGATGGGCCCTCCGGGGAGAACAGCTTCTACGTCAGCGACATCCCCCTGAAATTCCAGGAGATCGCCCAGAGGTTCCTGGGCCGGGCGGTGCCGCTGGTAACCCAGATTCAGGTTGGTCGAGATGACTGAAGAAAAGAGGATAGACGGCAGGCTGCCCCTGCAGCTCAGGGACATCAGCTTCGAGGTGGGTTTCCAGCCCCAGCCCCACGGGAGCGTTCTGATCTCGTGGGGGGAGACGAGGGTTCTCTGCAGCGCCATCGTGGAGAACCGGGTTCCCTACTTCATGCAGGGCAAGGGAAGCGGCTGGATAACCGCCGAGTACGACATGCTTCCCGGAAGCGGCAACAGGCGTGTCCGCAGGGACCGGGGAGCGGTGGTCAAGGGACGGACCCAGGAGATTCAGAGGCTGGTGGGCAGAAGCCTCCGGCAGTGCGTGAACCTCGAAAGGCTCGGCGAGAAGCAGATCACAATAGACTGCGACGTGCTCGTGGCGGACGGGGGAACCAGGGTGGCATCCATCACCGGGGGCGCCGTAGCCCTGAGGCTTGCCCTGCTCAGGCTGATAGCCGACCGGGTTCTGCCGCAGGACCCGTGGCGATGCTGGGTGGCCGGGGTGAGTCTTGGAACCGCCGCCGGAGGAATCCTTCTGGATCTCTGCTACGAGGAGGACTCCTCGGCGGACCTGGATATGAACCTGGTGGCCTCATCCGACGGAAGGATCATCGAACTCCAGGCCACGGCCGAAAGGGAACCGGCGTCTCTGGAGGCCCTCAATGAAATGGCCCTGCTGGCCCTCCGGGCGGTCACCGAGGAAGTGATTCCGCTTCAGAAGGAAGCGGTGGGGGAGTGAAGCGCCCCCGGGGGATCATCCTGGCCAGCGGCAATCCCGACAAGCTCAGGGAAGTTCGGATGATCCTGCCGGACATGGGCTTCGAATCCATCCTTCGGTGGAAACCGGGCTGGGAGGTGGAGGAGACGGGGTTCACCCTTCGGGAGAACGCCCTGCTCAAAGCCCGGGACGCATGCCTGGCCACCGGCCTTCCTGCGGTGGCGGAAGACACCGGCCTGTTCGTCTGGGCGCTGGGGGGCGGCCCGGGCGTCTACTCCGCCAGATACGCCGGTCCCGGCTGCACCTACGCGGACAACGTGCGCAAACTCCTGAACGCCCTGCTGTGGGAGGAGGGGGAGGCCAGGCGGGCCGGTTTCAGAACCGCCGCGGCCCTGGTGACCCCTGACGGCACGGAGATTGCGGCCGAGGGCAGGGTGGAGGGATACATCACCCTGGAGCCCGAGGGCGACGGAGGATTCGGCTACGACCCCGTGTTCTTCTCTCCGGAGCTGGGCAAGACCCTTGCCTCCGCCTCCGAGGCGGAAAAGAACAGTGTGAGCCACAGGGCAAGGGCCTTCAGATCCCTGGAACCCGGCCTCGAGGGGCTGAAGCTCCGGCGGTGAACATCTTCGTTCTGGATCCGGACCCGGCCCGCTGCGCCCGATACCACACGGACGCCCACGTTGTGAAGATGACCCTGGAGGGAGCCCAGATGCTGTGCACATCCTCCAGCCTTCACGGAGTTCCCGGACCCTACCGCCCCACACATCCGAATCACCCATGCACCCTCTGGACGGGCGCATCCCTGTCCAACTGGAGGTGGCTGCGAAGACTCACCCTGGCCCTGGGCCGGGAGTACACCCACCGGTTCCGGCGGGAGAGGCCCCACGCCTCTGCGGAGGTGGCGGCGATGCTCAGGGAACCGCCGATTCAGGACCTGGGGCTTCTGCCCTTCGTCCAGGCGATGCCCGAGAAATACCGTATAGCAGGGGATCCGGTGGCCGCCTACCGGCTCTACTACGCTGAAGAGAAGGCCGCGGGAGCCCGGTGGACCGGGCGGAGGAAACCGGCCTGGCTGTCGGAAGCCCTCATTCGAACCGGTTCACCCGGACGTGGCACCCCGACCTGACCCCGTTCTTGCCGAAGTAGTCCTGATGGTAGTCCTCCGCTGGCCAGAACACATCCAGGGGTCTGACTTCGGTCACCACGTCGTACCCCCTGTCCCGGAGAATCCCGATGAGCTCCTCCAGAACATGTTTCTGTTCCTCCCGGGTCCAGAAGACCGCCGACCGGTACTGGCTGCCCACATCCACCCCCTGTCGGTTGGGGGTTGTGGGGTCGTGGATCTCGAAGAACTGCCTGGCCAGCTCCTCGAAGTTCACCACCGAAGGATCGAAGACCACCTCCACCGCCTCGGCGTGCCCGGTTTCCCCGGAGCACACCTCCCGGTAGGTGGGGCTTTCCATGTAGCCTCCGGTGTAGCCTGAGGTGGCGCTCAGCACGCCGGGAACCTGCCGGAAGTAGTGCTCGACGCCCCAGAAGCACCCGCCGGCGAAAACCGCGGTCTCGGTCTCCACCCGGGGCCGGAACTCCAGGGAGACCGAGTTCACGCAGTGCCTCAGGTTGGCCGGAGTGAACCCTTCTCCCAGGAAGACATGCCCCAGATGGGCGCCGCAGGCGGCGCACACTATCTCCGTACGAAGGCCGTCAGGGTCGGGCCTTCTCAGGACCGCTCCGGAAATCTCCCCGTCGAAGGATGGCCAGCCGCAGCCGGAGGAAAACTTGTCACCCGAATCGAAAAGGGCCGCCCCGCACCTTCTGCAGTGGTAGGTGCCGTCTTCGAAGTGGTCCACGTAAACGCCGGAGAAGGGGGCCTCGGTGCCCCGGTGAACCATCACCCGTTCCTCCTCCGGGGTGAGTTCTCTGTACTGCATGGTCTCTCCTTCTCCCCTGGAGGCAAGCAGACCGCCGAAAGCCCCCAGCAGGGCCAGAAACGCTGCTGTCCCGGCAATCCTGTTCATCAGGAATTCGCCTTTCCACCCTCCAGGAAGAATACCGCCCGTGGTCCGCGCAGGTTCCAGCTACCTGAGGACCACCAGCCTTCGGGCGGAGCCCCGGTTTCCCGAGAGCCTCAGCAGGTAGACCCCGGAGGCCAGACCGTCGGTGTCTCCATGGATGGAGCCGCAGAAGGGCCCGGTGCCCCGGAAGCTCCTAACCAGCCGCCCCGACAGGTCGTACATGTCCAGGCTGAACTCCCCGGATTCCGGCACGTTCACCGGCACGGAGAAGACCGAGAAGGACGGGTTCGGCCTGGGAGGGCCCAGCACCTGTACCGCAGGCCGGGGGCCCTCGGTCCCCAGATTGCCCAGGTACCCGCCGGAGACCGTAATGTCGTCGATGAAAAAGCCGTCTCCCGTGGAACCGTCCGTGTCGGAGCGGAAGAGGAACTCCACCCGGTAGAGGTTTTCAGGGTCGGCGAAGGAAAGGTCGTAGGTGAAGTTGACCCAGCCCGTGCCCATTCCGTTGCCGGAGCCGAACAGAGCCCCCCCGGAGCCTATGAAGTCCAGGGTGTCACGGGTGGCGGCGGTGAGGTCGTGGAGGACCGGGTAAAGGCCGTCCGAACCGTAGAGGGCCACATCGAAGGAAGTCCAGAAGCTCAGGGTGGAATTGGGCGCCAGGTACATGTCCGGCCCGACGAGCCAGCAGTCCATTCCCGGCTGGTAGCCCTGGTCCCCGGCGCACTGCCAGCTGTGGGACGGGGAGTGGCTTCCGGTGTCGGTGATCCGCCACAGATCGCCTGTCCCCCCGTGGGTCCAGCCGGCGTCACCCGACTCCACGTCGTTTGACAGTCCGGTCTCCCCCACGGTGAACCGGAGGGAGTCCTCCCGGCTGTAGGCGGTAGAGGCGGCCTCCAGGGTCAGGAGGAACCAGGGGAAGGAGGGGGACGGGGCCTCCGGGGCCAGGGTGCACAGGAAGGGAAAGTCCCCGGTGGAACCCGCCGGAATCAGGGGGCAGGTGAGGGTGTCGTCTTCAAAGTCCACCCATCCGGGCACCTGACCGATGATCACCCTCGCCTCCTGGGCGTCCAGAAGGCCGGTGTTGGCCACGGTGATGGTGAGGGTGAAGGTTTCCCCGGGCTCCGGGACGTTGTCGTCCCCGTCGTCCACGTCGTAGCAGGCGAAGTAGAGCCCCGGGGCGTGGATCAGGATTGAGAGGGGAATCTCCCAGGAGCCCTGCTGGCAGGATACCTCCAGGAGAAGCCCCACCGGCTGATTGTTCAGGGCATCCCCGTCGACGATCAAGTCCAGGGGTTCGGAGCCCTCCCCGGAGTCGCCCGGCGCCAGGTCCGGAAAGATCATGGAATCCTCCAGGAGTTCCACCGGACCGGAGACCGCCTGGGCCGTGAGGGAAATCCCGGAGAGGGGCTCGGTGCCCTGGTTGGCCAGGGTGAGGGTGATGTGGGCCAGGTCGCCGGGGGAGAGGAAGCCGTCGCCGCCCGAATCGTCTATGGCCACGCCGGAAACCGCCACCGCCGGCCCGCTGCCCTGGGGACATGTCTCGGAGGTGCGGCGGACCTCGCTACCCGTGAGGGTGACCGTCACGGACCCCTCCACCTGGAATCCGAACTGGAAGCAGTGGTAGCCGGAGGGGTCCAGCTCCGCGGTGAGGTGGTTGTCTCCCTGGTCATGGACACACAGTGTCAGCCCGTCCGGATCGCATCCCGACACCTGGACCGGGAAGGACCAGGTGTCGGGGGTTACGAAGGAGGGGTATTCCAGAGAGGGGGTGACCGGCTCCTTCCTGTAGGGGCGGAAGGACGGGTCGCCCAGAAGGTTGACCTGGTAGAGGTGCCAGCGGTAGACGTTCTCCCACCGGCCGTAGGGGATGTAGAAGTCCTTCGATTCCGCAAGGACCTGGCCTATCCTGGTGTTCCGGTCCTGGTAGAGCCTGAGGAAGAAGTAACGGTCCAGGATGTCGGAGTAGCCGTAGGCCGGGTTTCCCGGTGAGCCCCAGCCGTAGCTGGAGTTTCCGATGAACGACACGCCGCAGCCCTGGGGGCTGGTCAGAAAATGCTCGGCCACCGCGTCGAAATCGAAGGCCGCGCTCCAGCAGCCTATGGAGTAGAAGAACGAGGAGTAGCGGCCCTGGGAGTTCACCGAGTCCAGGAAGTAGGCATCGATGTTGTCGCCGCCGATGCTCATGCCGCTCCACCAGGCGTGTCCGTTGTGGTTGACCATGTTGGTGCCCGCGTTCATGGCCGACATGACGGCTTCACCGTCGAGGTTGCCCAGGGTCTGGTAGAGTTTCGTCACGTCCATGAAGCCCGGCAGGCACAGGGCCTGGATCATATTCTTGCTCACTCCGCCGTCGGTGAAGGGGTTGTTCCACAGCACCTCCGCCAGGAACAGCACGTCCAGCATGTGTCCGGGGTCGGCGCAGTCCTCGTAGGTCTTGAGCTTTTCGTACCAGGCCTCGGCCTCCGCCGGGCTGTTCACCGACACCCGGCCCACCCAGACGTCCGGGTAGAGGTCTACGTCGTCCTCGATCTCGCCGAACACGTCGTTCTGATTCGCGTCCCAGTCACCGTCCAGATCCGAGAAGTACAGGTCGCAGGGAAGGCTGTCTTCCCGGGGGTGGAATCCCGCCTGGCACTCCATGGCGAAGGCGTACCTCATGGGAACGTGTTCGATGTCTCCACCGAGGAGAACGTAGTCAAGACCGTTTGCCTGCATGTAGGATATGATGTAGTTCCGCAGGGCCTCGGCGTCGTCCCTGCCCTGGGAGCCTTCCAGCACCTCCTCCATGGTCACCACCTCGGTGACTATGCCCTCGTCGGTCCGTCGCTGAGCCAGCTGCTCGAAAACCCCGGTCATCGAGGGGACCGTCACTATGAGCATTCCCGGGGAGTCGGGCCCTTTCAGAGGCCTTCGCAGGGTTCCCGCAGTGGTCGCCTGCAACCGGAGTTCCACGAGGCGCTGAAGCTCCCCGGTGACAGGGTTGTACCGGTAGGGGAACACCATGACCTCGCCCCGGGGAACTCCGTCCCGAAGGGAGGTTCCCGCGGCGGCCACCGGGGAGGAAGGCCAGAACTCCGACACTCCGTAAACCGAAGGATCGCCTGATACCGGAAGGAAGCCGCCGCCTTCGTGCATTATCAGGGGAACCGGCGGAGCCAGGGGCCGTACGTTCACGACCCCCGGAAGGGTCGCCCACCGGGCTTCCACCGTCTCCACCGAGACCAGCTCCTCCCCCGGGGGGAGCGGGAAGACCCAGGGCACCCCCGGCAGGTCCGGCAAGCCCGCCATGTACCCGGGCAGCCCTTCCGGCAGCCGGACTGAAACACCCTGCACCGATCCCGCGAACTCTTCCCCGGCGGTCATGGAATGCACGGGAACATCCAGGGTCGATACCCCGGCAACAAGGCTCAGGAGAACCGCATAGTTCATCTCGGTTCCTTTCATCCGTTTTCGTTTCGTATTAATACACGAAGATTCTAACCCGGTTTCGCACCGGCGGAAAGGACGGGGCAGTGAGACGCGCGGACATGGAGGTAAGGGATCCGGCGGAACTCGACACCGCACTTCGGAGTTTCAGGGTGTGCACCCTGGGCATCGCCGGCGGTGGAGGAGTGAGAATGGTCCCGATGTGCTACGGGTACGACGACGGCTGCCTTTACTTCCACTCGGCCCCGGAGGGCGAGAAGGTGGGAATGCTCAGGGAGAACCCCCTGGTGGGCTTCTCCATGGAACGGATGCTGGGCAGCCCCGGGCGTGACGAGATCCACTACGAGAGCATCACAGGGAAGGGAACGGCGGAGTTCCTGGAGACTCACGCCGAGAAGGAACACGGAATCATGACACTGCTGGAGCAGTTCTACGGCGCCGCCCACGGGGTGGAGGACAGGGAACTGGAGCGGACACTGATCTTCCGGGTGAGAATTGACGACGTTTCCATGAAGAGAAACCCGGCTTCATGGGATAAACCCGTTCTTCTCACGGCGAACCTGAGGATGAGGGCTCTGGATTACCGTGACGCCCGGGAGCTTCAGGCGGCGGCGGACTTCCCTGAGATCTCCCGGGGAACCGCCTCTCTTCCGCACCCCTACACCCTGAAGGACGCCAGGACCTTCCTGGCGGACCGGCGCCTGGACTTCCTCGGGGAAAGGGGCGGAGTGTTCGGGCTGGAGGAGCGGACCGCGGGAGCTCTGGTCGGGTGCGCAGGCATCACCCCGCTGCGGCCGGGAGTCGCGGAGATCGGCTACTGGATCACCCCGTCCAGGTGGAACCGCGGGTACTGCACCGAGGCGGTGGAGAGCCTCATCCGGTACGGATTCGACGGGATGGGACTCTTCCGGATCTGCGCTGCGCACTTCCCGGACAACCCCGCCAGCAAAAGGGTGCTGGAGAAGGCCGGAATGTCCCGGGAAGGGCTTCTCCGGGGGTACATGAAAAAGGACGGGGTTCACCGGGACGTTGTGCTCTGGTCGGTGCTGAGGCCCGATCAGCCCCGGCGCCTGGCCTCGGCCACGATCTCCTCCGCCACCGACACCGGCACGGGCTCGTAGTGCTCGAACTGCATGGTGAATGACGCCCTTCCCTGGGAGACGTTCCGAAGGTCCGTGGCGTACCCGAACATTTCGCTCAGGGGGACCATGGCCAGTATCTCCTTGGACGTTCCCCGGGAGTCCATGCCCGTGATGGTTCCCCGCCTCTCGTAGATCCCGCCGCTAACCGGGCCTGCGTACTCCTCGGGGGTGTTCACGGCGACCCCCATCACCGGCTCGAGCAGCTGGGGGGCGCAACGGAGGAACGCCTTGGAGAATCCCATGGATGAGCATGTCCGGAAGGCCATCTCCGAGGAGTCCACCGGGTGGAAGGTGCCGTCGAGCAGTGTGAACTTCACGTCCACCACCGGGCAGTCCGCGTACACCCCCCTCTTCATGGCGTCAATGACGCCCCTCTCGATGGATGGTATGTACTCCCGGGGGATGTTGCCCCCGGTGACCCGGTTTTCGAACTCGAATCCGCCCCCGGCGGGCAGAGGGTCCAGGCGGAAGATGATATGGGCGTACTGCCCCTTTCCCCCGGTCTGCTTCACGAACCTCTCGTTCCAGTCGGTCCCGCCGGTGATGGTCTCCCGGTAGGCCACCCTGGGGGTTGAGGTGCGGGTCTGGACGTTGAACTCCCGTCGCAGCCTGTCGGTGATTATCTCCAGGTGCAGTTCGCCCATGCCGCTGACCACCGTCTCTCCGGTCTCCTCATGGGTTTCCACCACGAAGGTAGGGTCCTCCTCCGACAGCTTCGAAAGGGCGTCGGTGAGTCTGTCCCTGTCCTGCCTTTTTTCCACGGACATCGCCACGCTCAGGACAGGCGCCGGGAACTCAATGGCCTCCAGGACTATGGGGTTGTCAGGGCAGGAGAGGGTGTCCCCCGTGACCGTGTCCGAAAAGCCTATCACAGCGCCGATCTCTCCGGAGTACAGGCGGTCCACCGCTTCCCGGCGGTTGGCGTGCATCCTGAGGATTCTTCCCACCCGCTGCTTCACGTTCCGGGTGGAGTTGTGGACGTAGCTTCCCGACTCCAGGGTGCCGCTGTACACCCTAACGTAGACCAGCTTGCCGGTGTGCTTGTCCGCGGCCACCTTGAACGCCAACGCCGCCAGCCTGCCGTCGTCCCGGGGCACCCTGGCGGTCTCGGCTCCGTTTCCCGGGACCACGCCGATGACCGGCGGCAGGTCCAGGGGGCTTGGAAGGTACGCCACAACGGCGTCCAGAAGCCTCTGGATCCCCTTGTTCCTGTAGGCGCTGCCGCAGAGAACCGGACACACCAGCTGGGAGTGGGTGGCCTTGCGGATGGCCAGGGACAGTTCCTCACGGGGTATCGGAATTCCCTCGCAGTACTTTTCCAGGAGGCTCTCGTCCACCTCACTGACCTTCTCCACAAGAATCAGCCGCTGCCTTTCCACCGAATCCCGCATGTTGTCGGGGATCGGGGCCTCCCGCCACTTCATGCCGCTGGTCATCTCGTCGTAGAAGACCGCCACGTTGTCCACCAGGTCCACCACCCCTTCCAGCCCCGAGTCCCCTATGATCGGGATGGTGATGGGAATGGCGTTGGCACCGAGCCTCGAGTGGAGGGATCGGAGCACACCGTAGAAGTCCGCACCGGCCCGGTCCATCTTGTTCACGAAGGCTATTCTGGGGACGCCGTACCGGTCGGCCTGCCGCCAGACCGTCTCGCTCTGGGGCTCCACCCCGCCCACACCGCAGAACAGGGCGATGGCGCCGTCCAGGACCCTGAGGCTGCGTTCCACCTCCACGGTGAAATCCACGTGCCCCGGGGTGTCTATGAGGTTTATCTGATGGTCCTTCCAGACGGCCGTGGTGGCGGCGCTGGTGATGGTGATACCCCTCTCCTGCTCCTGCTCCATCCAGTCCATGACGGCGGCTCCGTCATGGACCTCCCCGAGCCTGCCGGACTTTCCGGTATAGAAGAGAATCCTCTCGGATACCGTTGTCTTGCCCGCGTCTATGTGGGCCATTATGCCGATGTTGCGAAGCCTTTCGAGGGGAATCTGCCTGCCCATGGAATCTCCAAAGCTCAAGAAAAAAGAAAAAACACCGGAAACTCAAAACGGCCCGTAATATACACCCTCCGCAAGCCCCGGCGCTTCCCCCGCTTATATTGCCCCCATGTACACGGGTATCTCCGCCGCCCTGAAACTGCCCGAGAAGCACGTCCGGGCGGTTGCATGCCTTCTGGACCAGGGGGCCACTGTACCCTTCATCGCCAGGTACCGGAAGGAGCTTTCCGGGGGCATGGACGAGGTGGAGGTGGCCGCCGTGCGGGACCTTACCGCCGCCGCGAGGGCCCTGGAAGCCCGCCGAGCCGCGGTGCTCCGTTCCCTTGAGGAGCGGGGGGTTCTCACTCCTGAACTCAGACAGGCGGTGGAGGGGGCTGAAACCCTCACACGTCTGGAGGACGTTTACCTGCCGTACCGCCCGAAAAAGCGAAACCGGGCCACCATCGCCGAAGAGAAGGGGCTGGCTCCCCTGGCGGAGAGACTCCTCCAGCAGCGGGGCGAGGACCCTGTTGCCATGGCCGCGGCCTTCGTAGACCCGGACAAGGGCGTTGCATCCCCGGAGGACGCGCTGCAGGGGGCCCGGGACATCATCGCCCGGATGGCCTCGGAGGACCTGGAGACCCGGGAGGCGGTCCGCCGGCTCTACCGCCGGGATGCGGTGTACGACTGCAGGGTGATTCCCGGCAAGGAAGAGGAGGGGCGAAAGTTCCGGGACTGGTTCGCCTGGCGGGAGCCCGTTGCAAAAGCCCCATCCCACAGGGTTCTGGCCATGAGGAGGGGGGAGAAGGAGCTTTTCCTTAACCTCTCGGTGACGGTGCCCGAGGACAGGGTCCTGTCCCTTATGGAGAAGAGGTTCCTGCGAAGCAGGGAAGCCCCGGAGGCGGCCCATGTGGCCCAGGCTCTGGCGGACGGTTTCAGACGGCTCCTGGGGCCCCAGATGGAAACCGAAACCAGGGCCGAATCCCGGGAGAGGGCGGACCGGGAGGCGGTGAGACTGTTCGCCCTGAACCTCGAAAACCTTCTCATGGCGCCCCCCCTGGGAAGAAGGAGGGTGGCCGGGGTAGACCCGGGGCTGCGGACCGGATGCAAGGTGGCCGTACTGGACCCCCAGGGGGCGCTGCTTCACCACGATGTGTTCATGTTGCATCGGGAACGGGAGGCCGGGGCCATCCTGAGGGCCATGCAGGAGAGGTACCACCCGGAGTTCATCGCCGTGGGGAACGGCACCGGAGGCCGGGAGACCGAGGCCTTCATAACGGGGCTGGGGCTGGAGGCCCGGGTGGTGATGGTCAGCGAAAGCGGGGCGTCGGTCTATTCGGCGTCGAAGGAGGCCCGGGAGGAGTTTCCCCGCCTGGACATCACCGTGAGAGGGGCGGTTTCCATCGGCAGAAGGCTGCAGGATCCCCTGGCGGAACTGGTGAAGATAGACCCGTGGAGCATCGGAGTGGGGCAGTACCAGCACGACGTGGATCCGGCGCTGTTGAAACGGTCCCTGGACGACACCGTTATGAAGTGCGTGAACTCTGTGGGAGTGGAGTTGAACACCGCCAGCGCCAGGCTTCTGACGTACGTGTCCGGGCTGGGCCCCGGTACCGCCCGGGCGGTGGTGGACTTCCGGAACGCCGCCGGTCCCTTCGAATCCCGGGAATCCCTGCTGCGGGTGCCGGGGGTGGGTCCGGCGACCTTCCAGCAGTGCGCCGGGTTTCTGAGGGTAATGGGGGGAGAGGAGCCCCTGGACGCCAGCGCGGTCCATCCCGAGCGCTACGGGCTGGTCAGGCGGATGGCCGCGGACCTCGGGACCGATGTGGCGGGGCTCATGGCGGACTCCGGCACGAGGAGGGCGGTGGTCAGGGAAAGGTACCTTTCGGAGGACGTCGGGCTGCCCACCCTTGAAGACATCCTCCGGGAACTGGACAAGCCCGGCAGGGACCCCAGGAGGGAATTCCAGGTCCGGAGCTTCGCGGACGTGCACAGGCCGGAGGATGTCAGGGAGGGGATGACGCTGCCCGGGGTGGTAACCAATGTTACCGGCTTCGGGGCCTTCGTGGACGTGGGTGTGCACACCGACGGCCTGGTGCACATCAGCAGGCTCGGCCCGGGGTACGTCGGGCACCCTTCGGACGTGGTATCCGTGGGTAAGTGGGTTACCGTAAAGGTGATCGGGGTGGATCTGGCGAGGGGCAGGCTGAGCCTGGCAATGGTGGAGGGAACCGGAACCCCCCGGGGGGAGTAGATCCCCATGAGGTGCACATGATCAAACCGCTTCTGCTCATGATAATCGCCGTCTCATGCCTTTCGGCGGCCACGGTGGAGATCCGGAACGAAACCGGCCTGGAGCTGTATTTCGTATGGATCACCGAAGCAGGCCGCGAGAAGTGGGTGGACATGCTGGGTATGTCCGTTCTGAGCCCTGACAGCTCGATCGTTTTCCAGGTTTCCAGGGGGTGGTACGACCTCAGGCTGCAGGACAGCAACTGGGACAACTACACCCTGGAGCGGGTTCCCCTTTCGGACTGCAACCACTTCATATGGGTGGTGGAGCCGGTCCACCGGGACTGACCCCGATCAGACCTCTTCTTCCAGCTCCACCTTCACCGACTGGTGCATGGCCCGGATGGTGTTCAGGAGTTCCTGCTCCTGTTCCCGGCTCATGGGCCCGCTGCTGAAGGCCACTCCGGCGAGGGCGTCGTTCATTACTCTGAGCCTCCGGCACACTATCCCCGACAGAGCCCTCAGGAACCTGACCGAGGTTTCCGGCGCCTTCAGCGCCATTCTGTTGAACTCCTGCTCACCCAGGCGGAGCAGGCTTCCGTCGGTGACCGACTCGATGGTGGCCGATCTGGGAAGGCCGTCCAGGAAGGCCATCTCCCCGAAAACGCTGCCCCTTTCCAGGATGGCCAGAAGGAAGTCCTCGTTCCTGGAGTCGTCGAAAACCCTGAATTTTCCACGGGTGATGATGTAAAGGTCCGTGGTGGTGTCCCCCCGGCGGAGAATCAGCTCCCCGGCTTCCACGTCCACCGGCGTGCAGTACCAGATTATCTTTGCGGTGAGATCCATGGGCATGGTGTAAGTCATTCATCCCCTCCGTTATGCGAATCCGGCGAATCCCGGAAGAACCCCGGGTAGAAAACCCCGGCCCTCAGGGCCCGGCTCAGGAAAGCGGACCTGTTCCTGTACAACTCGGCGAACTCCGGCATTTCCCCGGACAGGGCCTCCCCGAGGATCATGCAGGCGGACGCCTCCCGGTGGCGGCCGGCCAGGTCCCCGTCGTATCGGCGCAACAGCGAATTGTAAGCCAGGGCCGCGCCGGCGGTCTGTTCGGGGGTGCCCCGGCCGGTCTCGAAGAGCAGGAAGGCGTATTCGTACACGATGTTCAGGCTGTCCGGATTGTGCCTTACCCCCTCCGCGGCGAAGGCGAGCCCCTCGTCAACCCTGCCCAGGTTCACCGCCAGGTGGTTTCCGATGTCGGCGTACACCACCGCATAGCGGTGGTCCAGCCGGGCCACCAGCCAAGCCTGGGGCAGATAGTCTGTGATCTCGGTCCAGGGCTGCCCCTGGTACATCCCAATGTGGTGGTAGTCGTCCAGCTGCAGGTACAGTGCCGAGGCCGCCACCCTTTCCAGCCTCTGCAATCCCGACCCCAGGATCCCCATGTTCCCGGAGATGTCCGCCCGGAACCGGTCCCTCACCCCGGCGCCGCTTCGGTACGCCAGCAGCAGGAAGACCGCCGCCGCCCCGAAGGGGATCACCCTGGGGAACCTCACCCTCGCCTCCTCATGGCGGTCAGGCGGAAGATCCCCCCGGCCAGGGCCAGAAACACCAGGCCGTCCCGCAGGAGCTTTCCCCAGAACCACCGGGCCGCCCAGGGCTGGGTGAAGAACCAGGAGGTTTCGCTGCAGATGTGGCCGGCCTGGTGCTGGTGGTGTTCGTGGTCCAGGTGGCATTCCTCCCCGAGAACCTCCCCCGGAGCGTTTTCCGCCGGATCGGAGTTCAGGGCGCAGCCCAGAAGGAGAAGGGGGATCAGAAGGAGCGCCCGGAGCCTCATTTCAGGTCCCGGGACTGGAACACCGCCAGGGCGAGGCTGAGCATGAACGCAGTGTAGCAAAGCCCGTAGAACACCGCCAGGAGGAAGAACTCCGGGGGCACATGGAATCCGTGGGCCAGCGGGTCCTTGATGTGAAAGACGTCCGCGTGGGGCAGGAGGAGCCTTAAGCCCCGCATCAGGCCGGAATGTGAAGGAGCGAGGTTCACGAAATCCCTCACGCTCATCTGGCTCAGGATGAAGAGCACCGCGGTCATGGGCCAGTTTAGGGGAGGCGAGACGAAGAAACTGAAGAAGAATACCGTGGCCAGCAGGAACCAGCCCTCCGCCATGATCAACACAGCGGCGGGGAAAAGATCGCCGGGCACCGGAACCCCCCGCAGCAGAAGGATGACGGCCAGTCCCGCACAGCTGGCCATAAGCGCCGTCGCCTGGACCAGAACGGCTCCCATGAACCTTCCCGCCAGGTACTGCCATCGGGCCAGGGGCACCGCCACCAGGGGCATCACCGTCCTCTGTTCCCGGTCACGGGGAAACAGGTTGGCCGCCAGCCCAAGGGCCAGGGCCAGGGCTCCCAGCTCTATGCCGAAGAGCCCGAAATCCAGCACGAACCGTCCCTGGTTCTCCACCGAGAAACTGGGTACCTGGGCGAGCCCGAAGAGCGCCAGAAGAATCCCTATGAGGATGCCCCAGGGGGTGCGTCTGCGGAAGAGCATTTGAAGGGTCATCATGCCGAAAACCAGCGTCCCCTTCACGAGCGCGCCTCCGTGGCCGACAGGAACACTTCCTCGAGGCTCTTCCAGGTGCGTTCCACCCCGGTAACCGGGCAACCCTTTCCCCGGAGCATGTCTATTCCCGACTGCAGGTCTCCCGAGGGCACCGTCATCTCCCGGGTCTGCCCGTCCGCGACGTAGGTGATTCTATGGGTCTGCTCGCCGCCCAGGAGGTCGTCCAGGGTGCCCGCTCTGACCATGAGCCCGTGGTTGAGGATCACCACCCGGTGGCAGACGCTCTCAACCTCGCCGAGCAGGTGGGACGACAGGAATATGGAAGCCCCCCGCCGGTTCTCCTCCAGGATGATGTCGCGGAATTCCTTCCGGGCCACCGGGTCCAGCCCCCCGGTAGGCTCGTCCATCACCAGAAGCCCCGGGGAGGACTGCAGGGCCAGGGCCAGGCTCACCCGCTGGCGCATACCCTTGGAGTAGCTGGAAAGCCGGACGTTCTCCCATCCCCTGAGACCCACCCGGTCCAGAAGCCTCCGCCAGTCCCGTTCGGAACCCTGAAGGCTCCTCATGGAGCCGAAGGCCCGGAGCAGTTCCAGGCTGGAGAAGGACAGGTCGTAGTCGGGGTTCTCCGGAACGTATCCCAATCGGGCCCTGGCGCCGGGGCTTCCCGGGGGCAGCCCCCAGACCCTGATTCTGCCCGAGGTCGGAGTGAGAAGCCCCAGGACGCATTTCATGGTGGTGGTCTTTCCGGCGCCGTTGTGGCCCAGAAAGCCCAGAATCTCCCCGGGCTCCACCCGGAAACTCACGTCCCGGACGGCCTCGACCTTTGCCAGCCCTGCCTTGGTCTGGAAGGTTCTGCAGAGATGTTCCACCGATACCGGCGTTTCCGAAGACATGAACCCCTCCGAATCCTTTTGGGAAAAAAGGATTATAGAAAGGAGGAGTTGCCTGTACAATAAGCGGCGGGAGGATGAGATGGAGGGTGAACGGATCACCATCCCCGTGGAGGGGATGACCTGCGGCGCCTGCGCCGCCCACGTGGCCCGGGCCCTGGAGAGGCTGGAGGGGGTCGGAGACGTGTCGGTGAACCTGGCCTCGGCCACCGCCGGGTTCACCACCGACGGAGGCGTTTCCGCCGACGAGATAGTCAAGGCCGTGGAGGACGCGGGTTACAGGGTTCCCGTGGACCAGGTGAGGCTGAGGGTGGAGGGGATGACCTGCGCCGCCTGCGCTGCGGCGGTGACCAGGGCCCTCGGAAGGGTTCCCGGGGTTCTGGACGCCTCTGTTGATCCCGTCACCGGCACCGCCCTGGTGAAGGCGATCCCACGGCTGGCCGACGGCGGCGCCCTGACGTCAGCCGTGGAACGGGCCGGTTACCGGGCCTTCCCCGGGGATGACCTCCGGGAAGCTTCAGACCGGGACGGGGAGCATGCGGAAACGGCCCGTAGAAGGCTGATCACCGCATGGATTCCAACTGCCCTGGCCATGGTCTGGATGGTTCCCCACATGTTCTTCCACGTGGCCTGGTCCGGGGAGACGGTGTTCCAGGCGGGAATGACGCTCCTGGCGGTGCCGGTGCTGTTCATCGCCGGAAGGCACACCCTCTCCGGGGGAATGAGAGCCCTGTTCCGGGGAAACGCGAACATGGACTCGCTGATCTCCCTGGGTTCCGGTGCGTCGTTCCTGACCGGCCCGGCGTCCTTCCTCCTTCCCGTGGCGAACTACGCCGCGGTTTCGGGGATGATAATGGCCTTCCATCTGACCGGCAGGTACATCGAGGCCAGAGCCAGGGGTCGGGCCTCGATGGCCATCCGCAGGCTGCTGGCCCTGGGGGCAGACACCGCCAGACTGGAGCGGGACGGAGGGGAGGTGGAGGTTCCCGCACGGGAGGTCATGGTGGGGGACATCATGGTGGTAAGACCGGGCGAAAGGTTCCCCACCGACGGCGAGGTGATCCGGGGGGAGGGAGGCGTGGACGAGTCCATGGCCACCGGGGAGAGCATGCCCGTGCGGAAGCAGCCGGGAGACCAGGTGATAGGCGCCTCGGTGAACCTGGACGGTTTTCTCCGGGTCAGGGCGGTCCGGGTGGGCAGCGACACTTTCCTGGCCCGGGTTGCCGCGATGGTTGAACGGGCCCAGGGCACCAGGGTCCCGGTGCAGGCCTTCGCCGACAGGGTCACCGGGATTTTCGTGCCGGTGGTGCTGGCCCTGGCTCTGGCCACCTTCCTGTTGCACCTGCTGTTCCCCGGGGTTTCCGGGGGGCTGGCTGAAATCGGGGAGTTCCTTCCCTGGGCCGCCGGAGCCGGAGGAGTCACCGGCGCCCTGTTCGCCATGGTGGCGGTGCTGGTGATCGCGTGCCCGTGCGCCCTGGGGCTGGCCACCCCTACGGCCCTGATGGTGGGCAGCGGCATGGGCGCCGAAAGGGGTGTGCTGTTCAGGGGAGGGGCCGCCATCCAGCAGTTGAAGGGAATAGGGGCGATGGCCTTCGACAAGACCGGAACCCTCACCACCGGAAAGCCGGAGATCACCGGGGTGTTCCCGGGCCCGGGCGTGGACCCCGGGGAGGCCCTGGAACTGGCCGCATCGGCGGAGTCAGCCTCCAGCCACCCACTGGCGGGCGCCCTGGTGGCCGAGGCGGAAAAGAGGGGCTTGCGGATACTGAAGCCGGAAGAGGTGGTGAACCGGAGCGGCATGGGGATCTCCGCCACCGTCCGGGGCATCCGGGTGTCGGTGGGTTCCCCGAGGCTGCTGGCGGAGTCGAAAGCGGAAATGCCAGGCTGGGCGGGCGCCCTTATGGAACAGGTGGAGGCGCGGGGCTCCACGGGTTTTCTGCTGATCAGGGAGGGGGAGGCTGCCGCGGTTTTCGAAGCGGGGGACTCCCTGAAACCCATGGCGGCCCGGGTGCTGGAAACACTGAGATCCCTCGGGGTCGAGACGGCGATGGTCACCGGGGACAACAGGAGAACCGCCGAATCGGTGGCCCGGGCCCTGGGCATCCGCCACGTAGCGGCGGAGGTTCTTCCGGACATGAAGCTTGCCGAGGTGGAGAAGCTGAGGCGGAGGTTCGGTTCGGTGGCCTTCATCGGGGACGGTATCAACGACGCCCCGGCCCTGGCGGGGGCGGATGTGGGCATCGCCCTGGGTACCGGCACCGACGTGGCCCTGGAGGCCGCGGACGTGGCCCTGGTGAGGGAGGACCTGGAGGGAGTGGTCACCGCGCTGAACCTGAGCCGGGAGACCTTCCGCAAGATCCGCCAGAACCTCTTCTGGGCCTTCGCCTACAACCTTGTGATGATCCCTCTGGCGGTCGCGGGATGGATGCACCCGGTTCTGGCCGAGATAGCCATGGCCACCAGTTCTGTCACCGTGGTGACCAACTCAAACCTCCTGAGGAGGAGGAAGGTCTAAACCCGCAAGCAAGGGTTTGATTCGTCTATCTCCATTCTGTGGTATGGATGATTTGGTGAGCCGCTCTGTCGGGTCCAATGCTATTCAAAATGCCATCATTGTTGATATTCTTGACGACAAGAGTATTGCAGACAATACTCGACGTTGCTTGGGGAAATAAGTGATGATAAGGTCAACTTGCAGGACAGGAGTGGTTTCAATGGGAAGAAATAATGCAAAAAGAGCGGTCCGTTCCAAGAAGGCTCAATCCGACAATATTTTGTTCCAGAAGATATTTTTGCCGAAAAACGACGAGTTGGCCAGGGTCCAAACGGAACTGGCCAATTGGATCAGTGTCCAGAGGATCCGTCTTGAATCCCTTGCCGGGAAGTTGAACGAGTCGGATCTGGATGGTGAATACCGGCGCACATGGCTGGAACGGGATAAGAAGTTCTCAAAACTTCTTGAACTCTCTCTTAGATCTACTGATGAAGAAACGGCTCTGTTTCCGGCGCACCTCGATCCTCGATTCGGCGGAATCGGGCCGGTGATTTTTGATCCGAGGGGAGGTCTTCAGAGAGAAGACCTGCTTCCACCGAAAGAAACTCTGGCTTACGTCCGCCGGGAAGTCCGTTTCGAACTGGAGTCACCGACCAGAGGGCAAAACACTGACAACATGTCTCGGCAACCGGGGGTGTTCAACTGGAAGGCGGACGTCAAGAACGCCGTGGGACGGGTAAGCGCGCAGTACGACTTCAATGTGCCAGACATCAGGGAGGCCGATTCGGACTACATTCCGGGAAGCTACTTCGTAGAGGGACGAATCGGTGTTTCGGGAATCGTTGATATCGGAGACGGCGGGAGTGTCGAAGTCAGTCCTCAGATAGACATGAGATTAATCAGATTGGGAGCTTATCATCCCGAGGCGGGATCGGAATCAATTGACGAAGGCGGAGTGATGGCGGCCTGGCGTTCAGTCTGCTGGGTTCCGCACCAGGCTGTCTACCGGGATACGGAGCCTGGAGTGCATGCTTACAGGCATGATATCTCCATAAACGCGTTATTCTGGGGAGGAACATCTTGCAGCGTGTGTCCCGAAGGTCAAGCCCAGGCCCTTCCCGGCGTCATGATTCGAGTAGCGCAAGGTGTGACCGTCAGGGCCACCAACGCTCACGCGTACTTCTCCTACAACAACAGGGGAACCGTCGTCCTGCCTCCGCCGGTCATCAGGCTAAACAGGTACGTTCCAGAGTGATCTCCGACATTACATGACTCGTCGGAGATGATGGATCCGATGTAACGGGAGAGCATGCTCGCAATCTACGAGCAAATCACGGCGCCGCCAGAAGCCTGACAGTCCGAACGTCGTTTCCCGCCGACACTCTGACCAGGAACAGGCCCGTCCCGCCGGCGTGGGCGTAGGGCACGGAGTGTTCTCCCTCCCCCAGGTGGCCGTTAAATACTTCCGCCACGGTTCTTCCCGCCAGATCGTACACCGTGATACGAACAGTTTCCGGGGCCTCCAGGTCTACCCGCACCAGAGCATTCCGGGAGCACGGGTTGGGGCCCACGGACACCGTAAGGGGGCCACCGGGTTCCTCCCCGACGCCGGTCATGGTGATCTCCGCCATGTACACGTCGGTTCCGGACCCGAACACGTTGGCGTGGACGTGTTTCCCCGCAGCGCTGATCAGGCTTCCGTCCGGGGAGATGTCCACATGGAACATGGAGCCCGGGGTGTCCACGGAGAACACCGGGGAGCCCGGGTTGAAGTCGTCCAGCACCGTGACCTCCTCGCCGCCGCCGCTCTGGCACCCCCAGGAGGACACCGCCAGCCAGCGGCCGTCGGAGGAGCAGTCCATCCAGCTCACCACGTCCTGGTGGGAGCCGGAGCCCACGGGATAGTCATAGATCCAGACCGGATCGGAACTTTCGGCGTCGAATCGGAAGATCCTGTTGGTGGTGTAGTTGCTCTTGTAGAACCCGAAGTACACGGCCTGGTTGTCGTCGGCTACCGCGGCCGCCCCGGCGTAGTAGCCGGAAACGCTCCGGGACCAGAGGAGGGTGTAGCCCTGGCCGTCCCACTGAACCAGTTTCGCGGCGGTGAAGCCGAAGGCCACCAGGGAGCCGTCTGCGGATACCCCGAAGCAGTCCGTCGAAGCCCCCAGGTTGTAGTTGTCCTCCAGGGCTCCAGTGGCGGCGTCGACCCGGTAGAGGGTGGCACCCACGCTGAAGACCGCCTTGGAGCCGTCGGAAGTCAGCCTGAGCTGCCGCGGGGCGTATGCGGTGCCGGCCTCCTGGAACAGCGCGACCGGTTCGGGAGTGTCGCTGTGGAAGAAGGCCACCGCCAGGTGTCCGTCCACGGAGCCTCCCAGGGCGAAGACCGAACCGTCCGCTGAGCAGTCGTACCTGCCCGGCTCGTCCACCATGTTGGGCAGGAACTGGCCGGTGCCGTTCCAGGTCCATGCCGGAACTTCGGAGGCGCCCTGAAAGAGGCAGACCTCCAGGTTGTTCTCCGAGACCAGGTAGTCGTCGGGAGTGTAGCCGGGAGTTCCGTTGTCGTTGTAGATCGAATATGACCTGACCAGCCAGTAGACGTCTCCGTCATCCGCCGCGGAGGTGCCGGTTGCCAGGGAGGCCCAGTACTCGTTCTCCCCCAGGGTCGGTTCGGTCTGCCAGAGGATGGTTCCGTCGCCGGAGACCCCCAGGAACATCCTGCCGCCGCCGTACCACCCGCCGGTGAAAACGTACTCCCCGGCGTTGCCCATGGGGCAGGTCTTCTGGGTCAGCCCTTCGGCCTGGCTGTAGTGCCACAGAACCTGGGAGTCGTTTCCCTCCGGGATTCCGGCGGATTCGCCCGGAAAAGAGGAGCCCTGCTCCATGAAAACACCCAGGGGAGTCTCCCGGACCATCACTGACCAGTCTGAGGAGGATGCGGCCAGGGCCGCCGGAACGAAAGCGCAGAGCAGAAGAATCTTCACTTCGGATCATCCCCTTTCATCGGAGTCCGGGGCTTCTACTTTAGAACCGGCGAACAGGAACAGGCCGAAAAGCCCCCTGAACAGCAGGAACGAAGCCCAGACCGCGTTTATCCAGTAATGTCCCCACAATGGGTATGTGATCGTGAGAGTCCCCAGAGCGGCGAGGGTCGACAGGGAAAAGACCCGGAGCATCCGCCGGTTCTCATCCGGGGTCGCCGTGTGGGTCCACCTGAAAAGGAGCCTGTAGATGGCCATCACCCCCAGAGAGGCCGCCAGGACCGCCGGAAAGGGAAGGCTCCGGACGAAACTCAGACCGGCGCACACGCAGGCGGCCAGTATCTGGGTCCATGCCCAGGGGACGTAGTTGCCCTTATCGGTTGCCAACTCCACCTCCGGCGGTATCGAACCCTTTTATATGTCGCAAGCCGATGCTCCTAACAATGGCCGCCGGGACGGGTTTGACTTCTGGGGTGTTCTTTGTTAGCATCGCGGATCAAGCCTTCGAAGGCCGGGCATCCGGCTTTCATACAACAACATGGGCAGGATCCGGTTCTCCGGGCGGAGGCCGGTCCATGCCGACACCCGGGAGCGTGTGCAATGACGGAGAGGCTTTCATCCAAGGACCTCATGGAGATGGAGAACAGGTACGGCGCCCATAACTACCACCCGCTGCCCGTGGTGCTCTCCCGGGGACAGGGGGTGCACGTCTGGGACGTGGAGGGGAAGCGTTACTACGACTTTCTGTCTTCCTACTCGGCGGTGAACCAGGGGCACTGCCATCCGAAGATAGTCAAAGCCCTCACCGACCAGGCCGGAGTTCTGGCCCTGACCTCGAGGGCTTTCTACAACGACGTGCTCGGGGTCTTCGAAAGGTACGTGACGGAGTATTTCGGGTACCAGAAGGTTCTGCCCATGAACACCGGCGCCGAAGCGGTGGAGACCGCCATCAAGCTGTGCCGCAAGTGGTCTTACACGCGCAGGGGGATTCCGGAGAACCGGGCGAAGATCGTGGTCTGCGAGAACAACTTCCACGGCAGGACCACCACCATTGTCTCCTTCTCCAGCGATCCCGACGCCTACAGCGACTACGGCCCGTTCACCCCGGGGTTCGTGAGGATTCCCTACAACGACCTTGCCGCACTGGAGAAGGCCCTGGAAGACCCGGACACCGGGGGTTTCCTGGTGGAGCCGATCCAGGGGGAGGCGGGGGTTTTCGTGCCCGATCCCGGTTACATCAGCGGCGCCGCGGAGCTCTGCAGGAAGAGGGGAGTGCTCTTTATCGCCGATGAAGTGCAGACAGGAATCGCAAGGACCGGAAGGCTTCTGGCGTGCGACCACGAGAGCGTCCGGCCGGACATCCTCATCCTGGGCAAGGCGATAAGCGGGGGTATGTACCCGGTGTCGGCTGTGCTGGCGGACGATGACATCATGCTGGTCATCAGGCCGGGCCAGCACGGTTCAACCTTCGGCGGCAACCCGGTGGGCGCCCGGGTGGCCATCGCCGCCCTGGAAGTGGTGGAGGAGGAGAAGCTTGCCGAGCGCTCCGAAACCCTGGGGGCGCTCCTTCGCCGGGAGCTTTCGGCCATAGACTCGCCGATGCTGGCCCTGGTCCGGGGTAAAGGCCTTCTAAACGCCGTGGTCATCAAGCCCCACAAAGGCATGGAGGCCTGGGACGTGTGCCTCAGGATGGCCGAGAACGGCCTCCTTGCCAAGCCCACCCACGGCCACATCATCAGGTTCGCGCCTCCCCTGGTGATCACCGAGGAACAGATCATGGACTGCGTGGGGATCATCCGCCGGTCCATCGAGTCCTTCGGCTAGTCTTCCGGGAGCGGGGGGGAGCGCTTCCCCCCCTTCCCCGAGTTGCGCATAATCCCTTCTTGACCGTAACCGAAGGGCGTCTCATGGACAGGGTGCTTCTCCTGGGCGACAGCCTGACCGCCGGCCATCCCGGGGTTGGTTACCCCGGAATGATGGCCAGGCTCGGATTCCCCCGGGAACTGGCGGTTGAGGGCCGGGGCGGCGCCACGGTAACGGAGGTTCGATGGCGCCTCAATCCCATGATAGCCCGCCACTCTCCGGGTGCCGTCCTGGTGGAGGTGGGGGCCAACGACATCCTCATCCCGTACTTTCACCGGCGGGGCGGCTCCTGGAAGAAGCTTGCCATGAACCTTCAGTTCCGGGGAAACCTTCCCATGACCACCCCTGAAGCCTTCATGAGAACCTTCGGGGAACTCCTGGAATCGGTCCCTCCGGGGGTGGAGGTGGTGCTGGCCACCATTGCCTGCCTTGGGGAAGCGCCTGGCTCAGAGCTGAACCGAATCCGGAACCGCTACAACGAGGTGATCAGGAATCTGGCCCGGAAGCACGGCGCCGGGCTGGCGGACACCGCCGAAGCCTTCGACGGGGAACTCAGGAACCTCGAGAACCCGTCGCCCTACTTCATGGACCGGCACTCGTCCGACTTTCTTGCGACGGTCATCACGGCTTCGGACGCCGGGGCCGACTACCTGAGCCGGAGGAGGGGGCTTCACCTGACCATGGACGGCGCCCACCTGAACAGCCGGGGCGCCAGACTGTACGCCCTGACCGTCATGGCCGCCCTCGCCCGGGAGACCTCCATGGGTGGATCAACCACGCAATAAGTTGCACCTGATGGCACGGGCCGTCATAATACTGGCCGGACTCTGCACAGACAACAGACAGGAGTGAACATGTTGCGTTTCAAGGCATCGCTTCTGCCGGTCCTGGCCGCGGTGCTCGCGCTGTCCTGCGCCGACGCCGGCTACCCCTTCACGGTGGCCGAGGACACCGTCGAGGTTCCCTACACCATAGGCGTCGACGGAACCGTGGACGTCCTGGTGAGGAACAGCTTCATGGCCACGGTGAGAACCCTGATCCAGGGAGAGTTTCAGGAGGCCGGTGAATACACCGTCACCTGGGATCTATTGAACGACCTGGGGATCTACCCCGGCGACGGCCTCTACACCCTGGAGGTGTACCTGGACGGGGAGCGGATTTCCGTGAGCATCCTGGAGGTGAACAGGCAATGACCGCGCTGACTGTCTTTCTATCGGCCCTGATACTTCAGGGCGGCTCCTTCAGGATAGGGTTCACCTTCGACGGTTCCTTCCCCTCAATGAACGACGAACGGGAATACGCCGACCTCCTGGAGGAGGGCGGCCTGCCGATGAAACTCGACGACCTTTCATGGACAGGCGGGGTGGAGGCCCTGGGGGACCTTTCCTCCAGGGTGCGGCTCCGGGGGGCGGTCTCGGTGAGCAGGTTCAACGGCTCCTACGAAGAGAACTACAACCCCGGAGGCTACATCCTCCTCGGGATCCTGACCGGGGGGCTGGGCTTCATCTTCGGCAGCCCGGACCATGAGGTCGTATCCCTGGAGGACAACTCGGTGAACGTGGACCTCTCCGCCTACTACAGACTCACCGGCAGCCCGGCCTTCTCACTGGGCGGCGGCCCCTCCCTGGCGATGGTCACCAGGAATCTCGACACACCCAACACCTCGTCATCGGAAAGCGGTTCAGGCGTCGGGTTCACCGCCGGCGCCAGGATAGACCAGGAATCGGGGAACTTCCTGGGTATCCCTCTGGTATTCGGAGCGGAGGCCGGTTACCGCCTGTGCGACGTAAAACTCTCGGGCGACCACACCGGCGACTTTTCCGTGGATTTCTCCGGCCCCTACTTCAGGGTCGGAAGCTATCTGAAATTCTGACGGGCGCAGGTTCGACAACAACACGGGAGGTTTCATGCCGGCGCTTTCCATCTTCCTGCTGGCCCTGTCCGGAGCGCAGGGCGACGTGGTGATAACCGAGCTGATGTACAACCCCGACGGCCCGACCCTGGGGCCCGACAGCCTGTACGAGTGGGTGGAGATCTGCAACCTCACCGCAGCTCCTGTTCAGCTCGGAGGCATGATTCTCAGCGACCGGGGCAACGGCCTCGTGCTGAACGCCTACGAGCTGGCGCCCGGAGCCAGGGTGGTGATTCCGGCCCATGTGGAGACCTTCGTCCGGGCATACGGCGACGACATTCCGGTGGCCTCGTGGACCAGCGAGTGGCCCGGCCTGTCCAACTCCTCGGACATGATCACCTTAAGCGACAGGTACGGCATGGTCCTGGACATGGTCACCTATACGGACCAGTGGGGAATAACCGAGGGCAGGTCCCGGAGCGCCGCCGACGGCACAGGCTCGTCCCTGGAGAAGATAGAAGTCCGGGGTCCCAACGAGGCCTTCAACTGGGCGGCGTCGGAGGACTACGACTGCCCCATGGTTGACCCCGACACCGGCGACGACAAGTGCTGGGGAACCCCGGGAGCCGTGAACAGCGTGGAGTGATCCCGGGACATTGACGGTCAGCCTCTCTCCTGTTATCGAATATGACAAAATGACAGGAGGTGCGCGGTGTTTCCTTTCATCCTTGCAATCTTCGCCGCTGTCCCTTCTTTTCCGCTTCCCGCATGGGACGACTACCTGGTGACCCAGCCCTATCCGGGCTGGTACTCCGCCGGCGTCAGCTGCGAGAGCGGCCCCGGGTTCATGCTCGCGGAGGACTGCTACCCGACGGTGGACTTCATTCCCTGGCAGGTGGAACTCTGGCTGGGATTCGCCCCGTCGGGAATGGTGGACGAGTACAACTTCGCCTTTCAGCTGGACCAGTCGGGAGAGCCTGAAGGCATCTCCTTCTGGTGCGGCGCCGAGGACGATGTCTCCTTCGAAAGCATAGGCCTTTCGGTCTGGGGAATGGACTTCTACCGCGTTTCCGTGAACATCGCCGATCCGCCCACCCTGGCCGCGGGCCAGCCCTGCTGGTTCTGCTTCCAGGCGGTGACCGGCGGCTCGGTCGCATGTCTGCTCATCGACAACCTGCCCGGCTGGTTCAGCCAGTGCTACTATAGCGGCGATAACGGGGAAACCTGGGAGAGCAGCCAGTCCACTTGGGGCATCGCGTACGGGATCTATATGATCATCTCCGGCACCACCGGCCTGGAGAGGGCCACCTGGGGCACTCTGAAGGCTCTGCCGTGGTGAGGGAAGAGAGGCCGGGACGTTGGAGACAGCATTGAATCGGGGTACGTCAGGCGCATGTCTGGCGGCTTTTCTCATGCTTTCACTCCCTTCCGGGACCGCCTCGGGGGAGTTTTCCGTGGTTTTTCAGACCGAATTCACCGAACTTCCCGACGACTGGAGCAGCACCGATAAATGGGGATTCAATCCCCATGGTGTTCACCTCAGCGCTTTCATCAATTACGAGAACCATTTGTATGAAGTAATGCAGTCCGTTCCCGTGGCCAGATACTTCGTCCCGGACGGGGCCGATTCGCTGGTGGTGGATATGGAGCACTCCATAACGGTAGGCAGCACGGAAGGCATCGTCAGCGTCAGGCTCCACACCGGCAACATGGGATCTTTCTCCATTTTTCAGGTCAATGTCAGCCAGGAAGGGTACTCATCCTGTGAACCTGTTCATTACGTAGTCCTCAACCCTCCCCAGGGAACCTACATCGGGTTTCGTTTTCTCGCGGATGTGGAGGCGTGCTATCCAGAGTCCGGCACCATAAACTGGCACATTACATCACTTTCCGCAGTGGCCTACGGGGAAGGCATGGCCATGAATCCGGTCACCTGGGGTTCTGTTAAGCCCAGGTTTACAAGTAGCGTATTACGCTGGCCCCCAGGTCCTGCAGGCGGGTTGTCAGAGAGATATTGTCCGGGCAGAGGGAATCCATCGCAGGCGCCGGGGAACTCCGGTTGCCGTGAACAGCGTGGAGTGATCCCGGGACATTGACGGTCAGGCTTTCTCCTATTATCGAATATGACAAAATGACAGGAGGTGCACGGTGTTCCCTTTCATCCTTGCTTTCTCCGTCGCTGTCCCTTCTTTCCCGCTTCCGGCATGGGACGACTACCTGGTGACCCAGCCCTATCCGGGCTGGTACTCCGCCGGGATCTCCTGCGAGAACGGCCCCGGCTACATGCTCGCGGAGGACTGCTACCCGACGGTGGACTTCATTCCCTGGCAGGTGGAACTCTGGCTGGGATTCGCCCCGTCGGGAATGGTGGACGAGTACAACTTCGCCTTTCAGCTTGACGAATCGGGGGAACCTGAGGGCATCTCCTTCTGGTCCGGCGCCGGGGAAGATGCATCCTTCGAAAGCATAGGCCTTTCGGTGTGGGGGCTGGATTTCTACCATGTGACCGTGAGCATCGCAGGTGCGCCCACCCTTGCGGCAGGCCAGCCCTGCTGGTTCTGCTTTCAGGCGGTGAGCCTCAGCACCGTGGGATGCCTGGTGCGGAACAACATACCCGCCTGGAACAGCCAGCTGTACTTCAGCAGCGACAACGGTGAGACGTGGCAGAGCAGCCTGTCCACCTGGGGCGCTTCGTACGGGGTCTTCATGATCATCTCCGGCAGCACTGGCCTGGAGAGGGACACCTGGGGTTCGATAAAGGGGTGTTTCATCTAGGCCGGCGCCGATAGTTGCATCACGCAAAATCCGCGCAACCCTTTCCCGTTTTCGAACCGGGACGGAGACGGAATCGGCCAACCGGAACCCCGTTTTTGCAGCGTTGAGCATTCTTTGAG
Source organism: uncultured bacterium (assembly GCA_964607515.1). GTDB lineage: Bacteria > Fermentibacterota > Fermentibacteria > Fermentibacterales > JCC-6 > UBA6080. The sequence goes on from CAZSKU010000017.1 coordinate 36,454, forward strand.
CATTGACCGCAAGGTTCCCTCCTGTTATTGGATACCACAAAACGACAGGAGGTACGCGGTGTTCTCACTCGTTCTTGCCTTCTCCGTAGCTTCCCCGTTGTACCCGCTTCCCGCCTGGGACGACTACCTGGTGACCCAGCCCTACCCGGGATGGCAATCAGGCTCGGTCCCGTGCGAGAGCGGCCCGGGCTACATGCTCGCCGAAGACTGCTATCCGACGGTGGATTTCGTTCCGTACACAGTGGAACTCTGGCTGGGGTTCGAGCCGCCTGTCCTGGTGAACCAGTACAACTTCGCCTTCCAGCAGGATCAGTCGGGAGAGCCGGAAGGCATCTCCTTCTGGTACGGCACGGAGACCGACGTAACCTACCAGGAGTTGGGCCTCTGGCTCTGGGGACTGAGCTATCATTACGTGGTGGTGGACATCGATGACCCGCCGACCCTGACCGCGGGCCAGCCCTGCTGGTTCTGCTTTCAGGCGGTCAGCAGCAATCCCGTGGGATGTCTTGTCAGGTACAACAACCCGAACTGGTTCAGCCAGTGCTACGTCAGCTACGACAACGGGGAAACCTGGCAGAGCAGCCAGTCCGCCTGGGGGCCCCAGTACGGGATATTCATGATCATCTCCGGCGCCACGGGCCTGGACAGGACCACCTGGGGCACCCTGAAAGCCCTGCCCTGGTAGGATGAGAGAACCGCGCTTTTTTTCACGCAACAGGACGGAACACTAACGATAACCCTGCGGTCGATGAACCTCAGCCGGTCGGCCGGGGCTCAACCCTGTTCCTGCCGTTCCGCTTGGCTTCGTAGAGCATCTCGTCCGCCCTGCCCAGGAGTTCCTCCACGTTGTCCGAGACGGCCTCCGCGGCGCCGATGCTGCAGGTGATCTCCACCTCCCCCTCGGGGCCGCACTGGACCGGCGGGTTCATGATCCGGTTCAGGAGTCTCTCGGCGATCCTTACAGCTCCCGCCAAAGGGGTTTCCGGGAGAACCACGCAGAATTCCTCTCCGCCGTAGCGCCCCGCGAAGTCCGACTCCCTCAGGGTCCCGGATATCCTGGAAGCCACTTCCCGGAGCACCGAGTCTCCGGCCAGATGGCCCAGGGTATCGTTCACCCTCTTGAAGTGGTCCAGATCCAGTATCAGCATGCTCAGGGGCGACGAGTACCGGCGTGACCGGCGAAGCTCCGCCGCCAGCTTCCGCATCAGGTGCTGCCGGTTGTGCAGGCCGGTGAGGCTGTCTGTGGAGGCCAGCCGTTCCAGCTCCTGCTGAGCGTTCACCTTCTCGGTGATGTCCTGCACTATGGTGTCGAAGTACAGCAGGCGGCCGTCCCTGCCGAAGGTGCCGTGGGCGTCGAAGGAGGCTATGAACTCGCTGCCGTCCTTTCTCGCGATACGGGTGTTGAACCCCAGTACGGAGCCTTCCTTTCTCAGTCTGTCTATCAGAATGATACGGTCAGCGGGGTCCGCCCACACGTGTTCCAGATCGGCGGCCTGAAGCTCCTCGAAGGAGGAGAACCCCACCATCCTGATGAGAGCCGGGTTGGCCGCCTCCAGGTTGCCTGTCTCGTCGGTCCTGTAGATTCCCACGGGCAGGTTCTGCTGGAGCCTGTAGTACCGCCTTTCGCTCTCCTCCAGTGCCTTTTCCAGGAATCCCTGCTTCAGCCCGCCCATGAACTCCACCAGGTAGAGGGGTTCCCTGGCCTCCTTGGGGGAGAGGCGGGTAACCGCCATGGAGTGCTCCCCGGGGCACCACGGGGTTCCCACCACGCAATGGGCCCTGCCCTCCGCATCGGCGGCGTGGAACGCCTCCTGTACCGGCGGTGCAGCGGCCAGGGTTTCCGTATCTATACCGAGTTCCCGGAAGGCCGTATTGGCCAGGAGAAGCCTGCCGTCCTTCCCAGCCACGGTCATGGCCAGGGAGGAACCTTCAAAAGCCAGCCGAACCCAGTCATTGGTTTTCATAAGCTCCTCCGGGGCATTATGCAGAGTAAGACGATAAAAAACCAAATACCGGGAAACCGGCGCCGGTGGACAGGGAGTGTTTTTAATAAGCTTCCAGGTATATTCCCTCCCGATGATCCGCCGGCATACGGAAAGCATGACTGCCGCTCCGGAACACCCTGGGAGGAGAGAGTTTGTGAAGAAGCCGATCCTTCTGGTTCTCACGACGGTTATTCTTTCTGGTTGCGGCGATGTCTCAGGGCCCGCGGAGCCCGCCGCCTCGATTCTCGACGCGGAGTTCACCGGATCCGTCATGGGTCCCAGAAGACTTTGCGCAGTGTCCGTTTCCTGGACGGAATGCCCTGACGCGGCCTTTTCCCATTACGTTCTCTACCGCTCCGCGCAGGAGAGCATTCCCGACCACTTCTTTTCCGCGGAGACCCTTCTGGTGGCGGGAGACCAGGGGCAGACCGTTTTCACCGATCTCACCGCCGACTGGAATACGCGCTGCTACTACGTTCTCCGCACCGAGAACGTCCGGGGGGACGCAGCATGGAGCAACGAGGAGGAGGTGGCAATTCCCGGCCCGCTTCCTCCGGGCATGGACTTCGCGGTAATCCCCGAGGGTTCCTTCCAGATGGGATCCCCCCCGGACGATCCCGACTCCTACGATAATGAACGCCCCGTGCATACCGTGACCTTCGACTGCTCCTTCGAGATGATGACCACCGAAGTCACCCAGGCCATGTGGACTGAACTGATGACCTACGATCCGTCAGGCTTCCAGGGGGACGAAAATCCCGTGGAAAAAGTCACCTGGGACAAATGCCAGGATTTCATCGCCGCCATGAACGATCTGGACACAACTTACACTTACCGCCTTCCCAGCGAGGCCGAGTGGGAGTACGCATGCCGGGCGGGAACCGGGACCAGGTTCTACTGGGGCGACGATCCGGACTTCACCCTCGCGGAACTCTACGCCTGGTTCAGCCAGAACTCCGGGGATGAAACCCACCCGGCGGGGCAGAAGCTTCCGAACGCCTGGGGTCTTTACGACATGAGCGGCAACGTCTGGGAGTGGTGCCAGGACACCTGGCACAACAGCTACGAGGGGGCCCCCTCGGACGGAAGCGCCTGGGAGGACGGAGGAGACAGCCGGGTCATCCGGGGCGGCGCATGGATCATGAACGCCCGCCAGTGTCGTTCCCCCCACCGGGAGCACATCAACACGGCCAACAGGTACAACTGGCTGGGATTCAGGCTGGTGAGGACAATCCGATGAGCACGGGCCGGGAAAGGGGGGCTGTCAGATGAAAAGCGCGGCCCTCATTCTTCTTGCATCAGGAATGGTCCTCGGGGCAGCGATGGTTCAGACCGACTGGAGCGGCGGCCCATCGGGAGAGACCACCACGACAGAGTGGGGATCGAACTTCGGCTCCTGCTTCGGAATGGGATGGCAGACTCCTGGAGTGCTTACCCTTGGCAGGGAACTGACATGGTGGAGGGTGCAGGACGACGGATACGCGCATGCGCTTCGGTCGGCAAACGCAAACAACGACCAATACACCGATCTTTTCAGGTGTTCCTACTCAAGCATTTACGCCGTGTTCGCCTTCGGAAGCCAGAACCCATGGTGGAAGTTCAGTGTGGGCTCGACCGACAGCGTCTACACCTTCTTCCCCGGAGATTTGAACGGGGATGGACGCGACGATGTACTTGGCGGAAGCGATTCGCTGTACTGGTGGGAAAACCCCGAGAATCCCGACTGGAACTGGCAGATAAGGCTTGTGGACGATATCAGCGCATTCGGAGGCGCCGTGGTGGATTACGACAAGGACGGCAAAAACGATATCATCTGTCTGGAGCCCGACTGGGGCGACGATGTATTAAGGCTTCTCTGCTACAAGAACCTCGGCGAGGGCCTGGTATGGGACAGGATCGTTCTGTTCGAGACCGGCAATGCGTTCGGCGGGGATGTGTTCACTCTCCAGGACATCGAGGGCGACGGCTACCTTACCGCCACGATATTCGTCACCTCGCCCATGGGGGTCGGCCTGGTCAGGGACAGCCAATCGGGGTGGAGTCACGTGGAAACGATCCGGACCTACTGCGACAGCTGGCCCATGTTCGTGGATCTGGACAACGACGGGGCGAAGGACTACATAGGATCAAGGCACCCCTATTCAGGCGGCCGTATCCGCTGGCACAGGGGGCCCGACTACAACCAGTTCTTCACCCTCGAAGCGGGTGAAACCATTTACGGACTCACCTGCATAGACTTCGACGAAGACGGCGACATGGACATCGCTTACCGCACCGGCAACACCGTGGGGGTGTTCGAGAACACAAGGGCCCCCCTGCTGGAGAGGTTCATCCAGAGGGTGCTCATGGAGTACCCGTTCGAGAACGGGCTGGACCCGGAAAGCGCCGGAGGGCTGGTGGCTCCCGGGGACTTCGACGGCGACGGAGTGGACGACTTCGTCTGCAGCTTTCACGGCATCAGCGACCCGGATCTCTACTGGTGGCACATGGGAGAGGGTTATCGCAGCGCGGGCTGGCTCAACAGCCAGATACTCTACGTCCACGACGCCGCCTGGGGGGAGTTGAGCTGGGAGGAGTCGGACCGGGCCGACGGCCAGATATACTTCCATGTCAGGGGGTCCGACGATCCTTCGGACCTCGGCGAGTGGAGCGAGTTGATCTGCGGACCCGCGGACCTCTCGGATTACCTCGAAGAGGGCGACAGTTACATGCAGTACCGGGTGGTGATGCTCGGAGTGGGTTCCAACTCGACCCCCGAGCTTCATTCGGTCACGGTGACCTACGACCCGTTGGGAATTGAGGAGAACCCTGAACTCCGGCTGAGTGTCAGCCCCAGCCCGGCGGCGACCACTGCGAACATTCGTCTGAGCCTTCCCGATCCTGTTGACTGCACCGTCTCGATGTACGGTCTTGACGGCCGGCTGGTGGAGCGGCTTCACGGCGGTTCGCTTCCCGCCGGGGAGAATTCTTTCCATTGGGACGTCTCATCGGTGCCGTCGGGGGTGTACTTCGTCCGGGTCGCCGGGGCGGGTGTGGATTCCAGTGCTCGGGTGGCGGTGGTGAGGTAGACGGAAAAGAACTATCCGGCGAGAATTCCGCCCGGAGTGTTTTCGGGATCGGAAAGGCATGTCACCGATACATGCCGGTGGGAGAAGGATTCGTTTCCTCCACAGGCAAGAACCGCTTCACCGATGAATCAGCGGCTTGATCAGTTCCATGGCAATGGTTCCGTCCACCTGAATCCGTTACTCCTGTGCGAACAAAGAAGCAAACTCGGATTTGCGTGGATAACCGGGGAAGCCCTCTCAAGTCTTGCAGTTGACTACGAGATATAGCCCAGGCCTTCCAGCTTCTTCTTGATGGCTTCCTCCGACTCTACCTTGCGGGGGTCGAGTTTTTCCATCTCCCGCTCCAGCACGTGCAGAACGAACTCCTCCGGGGAGGAGTAGCCGCCGATGGAGGCGACCTTGTGGAGCCTGTCCATGAATTCGCCGTCGAGTTTCAGCTTGAGTTTTGCCATGACCGCCTTCCGGGTTTTTTCCTAAACCTTGACCTTGAAGACCACCGCTCCGAGTATCGCGGAAAGGCTTCCCGCAGCCAGGAAGACCCCCAGCCAGCTCCATCTGCCCCCGAGGACGGGGTAGCGGGCTTCCGGAAGTTCCATGGCGATCCATTCCACAGAGCCGTTTTCCGGCAGGTCCTTCAGAAACGGCTTCAGAAGTCCGTCGGGAAAAACCATTCCTGCGGCGCCCCGGTGAATAACGCTTCCATGGCGGCCGTTTTCGGAGCCCAGTTCGATCGTTGTGTCCATGAATGTCAGCTCGGCGCCCGGGGAGTGGAAGAGGACCCGGAAACTGGTCTGCCCCGGCGTGTCCAGAAAGACCACGGGTTCCCTGACTTCCAGGCCTGAACCGGCGGGTACGAATTCCTCCCGGGAGGGGAGTTCCCTCCACTGAACGGTGATAGTCACCGGTACGTCGGGGACCGTCCTTCCGTACCTGGCGTCCATCTGGGCCGCGGTGACAAGAAAAGGCGCCGCTATCACCAGCATGGGCCTGACGATGAGCCAGAGGTAGACGAAATTGTCCGCCAGGAGCCCCCCGGCGGTCTTCACCACGGTCCAGGGGGAGTGGAGGTGAAGGAGCATTCCCAGGGCCCGGGCCCCCATCCTCCTCCTCAGGGCGCCGATGCGCCTCTGGTCAGAGGTGAACCGGAATATGAGCACCGTAATCAGCCCGAAGGCCAGGGACACCGCCAGCAGACCCGCCATGCGGTAATCCCCGAAGGGGCGGAGAATCGTGTCGAAAAAGGCTGTCACGCTCCGGGCTCCAGCAGCTCGGAGATGACCCGGCCCATGTCCTTCAGGGCCAGCCCCTCCCGCATGGGAACGCTGGAGATCAGGCTGCCGGGGCAGACCGAGGGGTCCGCGCAGTGGTCGCCGCTCCAGGGGTCGCCGTTGTGGGTGATCACTTCCTCGGGGAAGGCCCCCAGGGCGGTCTCCCAGCTGCACCGGTAACCCCTGTTGTAGCCCACTATCATGTCGGGAGCCGTGGGGGGAAGCTGCGCCTGCGGGAACAGGTCCGCCGTGATGAAGGCCCTTTTCACGGGATTGCGGCCGTTGAAGGGGTCCACCGCGTTCTCCAGGTCCCGGGCGATTCTCTGAAGCAGGGCGTACTTCTCCGCCTCAGGGACAGTGCCGTGGGGTTCCCGACCGGCCAGGTTTACGTAGAGGCTGTTGAGCCCCAGGCCGTACGCGGAGGTGCGGCTCCAGTCAAGGCAGGCGAACATGTCCTTGTTCCTGTCTTCCGGGGACTCTATGTGGGCGTAACCCTCGGCGGCCAGCCAGCTGTTCAGGCCGAAACCCCTGTTGAAGGGGGCGAAGCCGTGGTCGGAGATGACCAGAACTTCCGTGTCCGGGTCCAGCAGCTCCATGGCCCTGCCCACGGACCTGTCCGCCCGGGCGTAGAGTTCTGCCATCACATGGCGGAACCTTCGGGGAACGGCGTCGTGAAGGGGGTGTTCCGGGTCTATTGTCCTGAAGAACATGTGCTGGTTCAGGTCGGTGCTGGAAAAGTAGAAGAACAGGAATCCGTCGTTCCACCGGCTCAGGGCGTGGTGGAAGAGCTTCTCCCTCTCGTCAAAGACCATGTCCGCCTGGGAGAAGTAGTCGTCGTCGTCGAAAATCCCCCTGGAAAGGGCCTTGGTGTCTTCCGGGAAGCCCTGGGTGTAGTAGGGGCCCACCGCCTCGGCGATGCTCCGGGCGAACCAGTCGGGGCCGGAGATGGGCAGCGCCGGGTTCTCCGGGTCGATGTTCAGAGGGGAGAGGTAGAGCCTTAGTTTCGGGGAGACTTCCTTGAGGTAGAAGCGCCCGATGGCGTGCACCGTGGAGATGCCGGGCAGGGCGGGGAACGAGAACCTCACCCAGGGGGTCCACTGTTTCTCCGCGATAACGTGGGATGCTCCCTCCAGGTCTATCCTCACGGCCTTCGCCGGGCGGTCCGCCCAAACCCTGGCCAGGGTGGTCATCACCGGGGCGCCCTCCACCAGGGAGTTGGCCGGGCCGTTCACCTTGCACTCGTAGCAGCCGTCGCCGTAGTCCCTCACGGGCACCACAGTTCCTCCGGAGGTGTCGTCGCTGAGGGATCTGGGATTGTCGGTGAAGAAGGTGAAGCTCCCCTGGCTTCCCCGGATGTCCGGGGTGCCCATTCCGGAGAGGAACCGGCCGCCGGGGTCCCGGGGGGCTGGGAAATCCACCGGGAGCTTGATCATGGTCACCGGTATTCCCCGATGAAGCAGCCCCCTCCAGAAGGGTTCACCCCGGCGCAGCAGCTCCACCCCGCCACCCGAGAGGGGGAGCCTGAGGTTGCCGATGTTCAGGGTTTTCTCCGGGGGGGCGACCCGGGAGGTGGAGAGGAAGGGCTGCAGGTCTGCAGGGTTCCTGTGGACGAAATCGAACACACCGTGCACGTCAGGACCCGCACCGGTGGTGAACCCCGACCAGGCCACCGGGCTCTGGGGGGGGTTGGAGGTGGCCAGCCGCCGCATGGATCCCATGGCCCGAAGCTTCGATGTATTGGGCATCAGCCCCATGGAGCAGTACTTGTCCACCAGTTCCGGGTCGAGCCCGTCGAAGGCCACCACCAGAAGCTTCTTCCGGGAGGTCAGGGCGCCGCCGCAGCCGGCGTTCAGGGCCAGCAGAGCGGTGCCCGCCGCGGCCCTCTTCAGGAACTCCCGTCGGTTCACAGAGGTCTCCCGTCCATGTGCGGGGGAGGGGCCACCCCCAGCATGGCAAGGGCGGTCGGTGCGATGTCCGCTATGGTGGGGTTCTCCTTTTCGATCTTCCAACTGGTGAAGAGCACGCCCTTGACCAGGTCGGGGTCGCAGCTGTGGTCGCCGTTCCAATGTTGTTCGTTGGGGTAAAGGGTCGTCGGCCCCACACCCCCGGTGACGCACTTCCAACCGGCCCGGAATCCCCTGGCTGTCCCCGGTATCACATCGGGCCCTTCGGATACATAGGGGCCGGAGTACTCGTCCCGGCCAAGTCTCGCCTTCCTTATGACCCTTCCGCCGTCGGGGGCGGTGAGGGTTTCAAGCTTCCGGGCGATCTCCTCCGCCAGGACGGGGGCGTCCCCGGGGGCGACGATGCCCCGGCCCTCCCGTCCGGCCAGGTTGATGTTTATTCCGGCAAGCCCCAGGGAGTAGGCCCGGGTCTTTCCCCAGTCCACACCGTGGAACGAGTCCTCCACGGTTTCCACTCCCGGCTCGAGCGCCATGTAGCCGTTCTCCACCAGCCAGCGGTTGAAGTCCACGCAGGTGTGGAACGGGGCGAAGCCGTGGTCGCTCAGAACCACGAGCCTGTCTCGCCTGCCCAGACGCGCCGCCACCCTGCCCACCAGGGCGTCCATCTCGGCGTAGGTGGTCCGGATGGGGGAACCCGGGCGGAAGCCCCGGCCCCAGAACATGTGGGAGACCCTGTCGGAGGTGTCGAACACGCACACCACCAGTCCCGAGCGGTTTCTGGACAGGGCGCCCATGAACATCCGCTCCCTTTCCCGGAAGATGTCGCGGCACATCTCCATGAAGGATTCGTCGTCCAGATGGCCGTTGGAAAGGGCCCAGGTGTCCTCCGCCAGCCCCAGGGTGGCGAAGGGTCCCTGAATTCCGGCCAGGTATCTGGAGTAGTGCACGGGGTGGCCCAGGGGTACCGCCGGCGAGGAGGGGTCCACGTGAAGGGCCGTGCAGTAGAGGGTCGGCCCGTCGGTGAGCCTGAACCTTGCGATTCCCTTCACCTTCTTCCTACCCAGCCGGAACTCCAGAGCGGTCCACGGGCTGAGGCGGCCAATCTCCATGGCGACCTGTCCGCCGGAGTGCTTCAGCCGGCTTTTCCCCCCGCTTTGCTTCAGGGTTATCCTGCACGGAGAAGCGCCCTCGGGGCCGGGGATCTCGCCGGTCCAGGTGTCCCTGCCCCGGGGAAGGAGCCTGCCCTGGATTCCTCCGGTCATGGGCGCCGGTTCTCCCTCGGTCAGGACCGTGTACGACCCCTGGCTTCCCCTGAGGTCTGGAACGCACATCCCCGACAGGAGGTGGCCGTCCAGGGGTTCCGGGGGAAAGGTGATGGGGACCCTTATGACGGAGGATCTGACTCCATAAGGGCCCAGGAAGCTCCAGAAAGGCCTGCTCTTCCTCAGGAGGACCTGTTCCGTGACCCTCCGGCGGATACCGGGGAACACCCTCTTCTCGGAGGTGCCGGTGCGCACCGAGGAGAGCGCCGCAAGGTAGCGCTTCCTGTCGGGCGCCAGGAAGTCGTATATGCCGTGCTTGCCGGGGTTGACCCCGGTCTGGAAGGTGGACCAGGCCACCGGAGAGACCCCCGGGGTGGTAGTGCCGAGGTGCCGGAAGGAACCCTGTTCCGCCAGGCGTTTCAGATTGGGCAGTTCACCCTTCTCCCACATCCGCTCCACCAGAAGGGGGGAGAGGCCGTCCAGCCCCAGGATCACCAGTCTTTTCGCCCCGGGCTTCAGGGGTCTCCGGGACATCCGGACCCGCCTGACCAGGGCCAGCACAGGCCAGAACAGGAAAGAGATCAGGGAGACGCCCACGGCGTTCACGAAGACCAGGAAGCTGGTGACTATGCCGAAACCAGCCCCGGGTCCGACGTATCCGAAGGCCGGCGCGGTCAGGGCGATTAGCAGTATCAGAAGTGTTCCCAAGGGCGTCCTTTCCGGCTGTCCGCCGGTTGAATTATACTTCCAAGTAGAGTTTCCGTGGGTGTTTCGTTCCAGAAGGGAGAAACCCGTGAAAAGAATCCCGCTTCTCTGCGCTCTCTGTGTGGCTCTTCTCGCCTTCTCGTGCGGCGGGGAAGGGAAGGTGTATCTCAACAACGGAACCGGCGCCCGGCTCGAAACCGTGACCCTCATCATCGGCGGAGAATCCCAGAGCTGGAGCGGCATCGAACCGGACGAGACCTTCAACTCCCGTCTCCAGGTTCCGGACGGGGAGGTCCAGTGCAACCTCTCCTGGGAGGAGAGCGGAAGGACCGACGGGTTCGACTTCACCACCATATCCAGGGCGCCGGAGGCAAAAAAGATCTCCATCTTCTTCTCCCTCAGCGAATTGAGCGTCGGCTACGAGTTCTGACACAAGGAGTCGTTTCAGACTGAAACAGTATTGGAGGGCGTGCCCGAAGCCGCTGTGAATTGACAGACACTTCCCACGCGTCCCTTTTTTTCATAGATTCCCGGTACTCTGTATTGCTTCAGCCGCTTTTCTCTGCTGAACCGCTTTCGTTTTTCGTCTGCGGGATAACAATCTACAGGGTAGGAAAACCAGCCGGTCAACGGACGGTCCGTTGAGGGGCATTCACAAAGAGAGGAGTTTCTGATGTCAACCGGAATCTTCAACGCGTTCCAAATGGCACAGGAGCAGTTCGACAGGGTGGCGGATTACCTCAAGCTCGACCAGGGAGCACGTGATTTCCTCCGGTTCCCCATGAGGGAGTACCATTTCAGCATTCCGGTGCGGATGGACGACGGCACCGTGAAGACCTTCCGGGGCTTCAGATGCCAGCACAACGACGCCCGCGGCCCCGCCAAGGGCGGCATCCGGTTCCACCCCATGGAAACCGTGGACACCGTGAGAGCCCTCTCCATGTGGATGACCTGGAAGTGCGCCGTTGTTGACATTCCCCTGGGCGGCGGCAAGGGCGGGGTCATCTGCGACCCCCACGACCTGAGCCAGCGGGAACAGGAGAGGATCTGCAGGGGCTACGTCCGGCAGATCGCCCGGAACATCGGCCCCCTTCAGGACGTGCCGGCTCCGGACGTCATGACCAACGCCCAGCACATGCTGTGGATGATGGACGAGTACGAGAGCGTCACCGGGGCGAAGTACCCCGGCATGATCACCGGCAAGCCCGTGGGCATGGGCGGTTCTCTGGGCCGCACCGAGGCCACCGGCTTCGGCCTCATCTTCACCGTGAGGGAAGCCCTGAAGGAGCTGGGCATCCGCCCCTCCGACACCATCGCCAGCGTCCAGGGATTCGGCAACGTGGCCCAGTACGCCATCAGGCTCTACAACCAGCTGGGCGGCAAGGTCATCTGCGTGAGCTGCTGGGACCAGGCCGACCAGACCTCCTACACCTTCCGGAAGAAGGAAGGCATCGACATAGACGCCCTTCTCGGGGTCACCGACAAGTTCGGCGGCATCAACAAGGACAAGGCCAGGGAGATGGGATACGAGGTCCTGCCCGGCGACGTCTGGATCGAGCAGGACGTGGACATCCTCCTGCCCTGCGCCCTGGAGAACCAGATCCACAAGGACAACGTGGGCAAGATATCCCCCAGGGTGAGGCTCATCGCGGAGGGCGCCAACGGCCCCACCACCCCGGAAGCCGACAAGGTCATCCAGGAAAAGGGCATTTTCGTGGTCCCCGACTTCCTGGCCAACGCCGGCGGGGTCACCTGCAGCTACTTCGAGCAGGTCCAGTGCAACATGAACTACTTCTGGCCCAAGGACGAGGTTCTGGGCAAGCTGGACGTCAAGATGACCGACGCGTTCCTGGCGGTGAGCGATCTGGCCAGGAAGCAGAGCCTGTACATGCGCGACGCCGCCTACATCATCAGTGTCAACCGGGTGGTGGAGGCGTGCAGGCTGCGGGGCTGGATCTAGCCCGCGCCTTTTCCGGGGGGGGTTTCGGCCCCCCCTTTTTCATATCTTTGCCCGCATGAGCGCCGGCACGTGTTTCTTCGTCTCCGACCTTCACGGCATGGTCGACCGGTACGAGAAGCTCTTCGGACTGGTGGAGGCCCGGCGCCCCGCCGGGCTCTTCATGGGGGGCGACCTGCTTCCCGGGCCGGTGAGGCTTCTCTCGGACGGGGTCGAGTACAGGGATTTCGTCAACGACTTCCTGTTCCGCCGTTTCGGGGAGTTGCGACAGCGGCTGGGGGAGGAGTACCCCCGGGTCTTTCTGATCCTCGGCAACGACGACGGACGCTTTCAGGAGGCGGCGGTGCTGGACGCCGCCTCCCGGGGTGTCTGGGAGTACGTCCACGGGCGCAGGACAGATTTCGGCCGGTTCACCGTGTACGGGTACGCCTACATTCCGCCGACCCCCTTCATGCTCAAGGACTGGGAGCGCTACGACGTCTCCCGCTACGTGGACCCTGGCTGCGTGTCCCCGGAGGAGGGGATGCGCACGGTTCCCGTCTCGGAGTACGAGACAAGGTACGCCACCATGGCCGAAGACCTGGCGGAACTGGCCGGGCGGGACGACCTGTCCAGGGCCGTCTTCCTGTTCCATTCCCCTCCCTACAGAACCGCCCTGGACCGGGCGGCACTGGACGGGAAGACCGTGGACTACGTTCCGGTGGACGTGAACGTGGGAAGCATAGCCATCAGAAGGTTCATCACCCGGAGAAGCCCCCTGCTCACCCTGCACGGCCACGTGCACGAATCGGTCGGGCTCACCGGCAGGTGGATGGACCGGTGCGGGTCCACGGTGCTCCTGGGAGCGGCCCACGACGGGCCTGAACTGGTCCTGGTGAGCTTCGACCCGGAACACCCCGGGCAGGCGACCCGGGAACTGGTCTAGCCCCCGGCAGGGGTTCTCCGGCTCTTCAGCAACTGCAGGGGCCTGGCGGGGTCGGTCACCGCGCCGATCTTGGAGGCGTATGAGGTCTTTTTCTCTATGTCTTCGTCGGTGACGATGTGCACGTCCAGGATTCCCTTGGTCTTGATGCCGGTGCGGATGTAGTTCATCTCGCTGAGGCACAGGTCCCAGCCGTTCAGGTACGCCATGAGCAGTTTCTTGCGGACGTCGTCCCCGATGACGTGCAGCAGCAGGTCTATGTCGCTGCACGGCCCGGCGGTGGCGTTTTTGGTGCTGCCGAACAGGTAGGCCCCCTTCACCCCGTAGTGCTCGGGGTCTATTGACTGGGCCAGCTTCTCCGCCATCCGCTGGCGCCAGATCCAGTGCTCGTCCTGGCTTATCTTGTCCGGCTCCCGGCCGGCGATCTTCTTGACCCCCTCCCCGGGGGAAACCGTCTCATCGGTGACCAGGTAGGCCATGGCCTTGCCCTCGTCGCCGCTCATGGCGATCCGGAGGAAACGGCCCTCGGTGGCCGCGGGTATGTCTATCACCCTGATCACCCCGGCCAGCTCGCCGGCCTCCGGCAGAAGCTTCTCCAGGATATTCTCGCTGTTCTCGAAGAATGACCGGTTGAAGACGATCCCGTCATCGTCCGGATAGAGGGGGAGGTAGCGGATCGAAGCCTCCACCAGGTCCTGGAAGAAGTGGGTTCCGAAGGAAAGGTCGGGTACGTAGTTGCCCTTTCTGAAGGCCATCTCGATCAGGGCCGCGGTGTTGTTTATGTCGGAATAGGTGACCCTGACCCCCAGCTTCACGTCGCCCCGGCTTCCCCAGCGGCCCGGGCCCATGAGCACGAACCTGCCCTTCGGAAGCATGCCGTTGAGCCGGCCCACCGTGCGTCCCACGTTCACCAGGGAGTTCATGTCCTTCAGGGAGTCGTAGGCCTCCGGGACCACGTAGACCACGTGGGTCACCGCCGGCACCAGCCCGTCGGAGACGAACTTTTCAGCGGTGAAAAGTAGGTTTTCCGGAGCGGGCCTGTCCGGAAGCTGGATGTTCTCCTCCTTCTGCCAGGAACTCTGTGCCCGGCACTGGAGCAGGTACACGTTCTCGCCGTCGGCGGCGAACTCGATGTCAACCGGGAAACCGCAGCGCTGTTCCAGAAGGGTCAGCAGCCGGCGCATCATGGGAACGAAATCGCCGGTGCCCATCAGCCCCTCGAAAGTGGGCAGCACGAACTCGTTACTGTAGTCCGTGAGCATGTTCACCTGCCGGAAGATGCCGTCCCGGTAGACCGAGAAGACACGATCCAGCTGGGGGTAGGAGGATCCGCTCTCGCGGATGACGTCTTCGATTCTGACGGTCTCTATTCTTCTCTTCTTCAGATTGATTACATCCATGTACTTGGGGGCGTACCGGATGGTCTCGTCTATGGAGGTGTTCACCCGCAGTCCAGGCTGTCCGGGGGCCATGAGAACCGGGTAGTCGTCCCCCAGCCGGTCCACCGCCCGGGTGCCCAGCCCCGGCACTATCCTCACAAGCCCGTCGTTGGTCTTGATCCTGGCGGACCAGCGGAATTCGTTCCTGCTGAAGGCCACCCCGCCGAAGGACGGTGCGAAGTAGTCGCCGAACCTGGTGCCCACCACCTCCTGGATCAGTATTCCCATCTCCTCCTGGAAGTCCAAGAGCTTCCGCTCACCGCGGTATTCGATGGGGTCCGGCCCGAACATGGAGGCGTACACCTCGCTGATGGCGTCGGTGAGGGCCTCCAGCCGCTCCCGCTTCGTCCCCTGGTTGGCCAGGAACAGGCTCTTGTACTTGCCGCTGAAGGCCGCCTCGCTGCTGTCCTCAAGGAGGCTTGAGCTGCGGACTATAAGGGGTTTCTCGCCGATCTCGTCCAGGGCCATCGAGAGCCCCTGCATCATCTCCGGGCTGAAGGCGCAGTTCTTGAAGAGCTGGATCAGGTTGGGGTACTCCATGCGGATCTCCTCGATGTACCGGTATCGGTACTCCAGGAGCTCCTCCAGGCGGTTGTAGTGCACGAAGTCCAGAATGCCGTCGGAACTTATGTACCAGGTGTTCGGGGTCTTGATGGAACTCAGCAGGGGGTCGTCCTGGGTCACGTGTTTGAGGATCTGCCGGGCCAGGAAAATCCCGGCCCCCTTTCCCCCCAGCTGGCCGTGGCTTCTGGGGGGGAAGATCAAGTGGCGGCTGAGTTCGTAGAAGTCGTTCAGGGTGACGTAGTCCTTCAGAGTGCTGATGTAATCCAGCCTGCGGCTGATGAACCGGCGGATCAGGGAGACCTTTACGGCGTTCAGCACCGGGGGGGAAAGGGCCAGCTCCTCCGTCACTATGGTTCTGTGGGAGTCCATGGCCTGTATGATCTCGCTGATGGCGCTGGCGTGGTCATCCAGAACGTTGATGAAGTGCTCGATGCGGTTCTCTCCCACCCAGCGCTGCAGGAGTTTCATCAGCTGGTCGTCGGTGAGCACCGAACTGGTGATGGCGAGTATCTCCTCGACGATCTTCGGGTTGATGTCTATCATGTGCTTGGGGATGGGCTGGTTTATACCTTCGTGATCCGGCTCGGATCCGTCCGCCGCGGCCTGGCCCACCCAGCGGTTCAGCAGGTCCTGGGCCTGGGGCACGCCGATGAAGTTCAAGTGGTTCAGGAGCCTCCGGCAGAGGGTCTTGTAGAGCTTCCTGTCGGTGATGAACAGCATCTCCAGTATTGAACGCCAAGACTCGGTGCCCGCCCGCCAGGTCTTGGCGGCCTGGTTCTCGTCCTCGAACACCTGGGCCAGGTTGGCGTGCAGGATGGTGTGGGAAAGCCTCTGGCTCAGGGTGCGCAC
>CAZSKU010000018.1:0-50372 GCA_964607515.1 uncultured bacterium
GTGGCCCTGATTCCTCCGATGGCGCACTTGTTGTTGCCCTGGCCCGCCGAGGCTCCTGCTTCCAGCACCAGAACCCCCATGCCGGCTTCCGCCAGACTCATGGCCAGCGGGGTTCCCACGCTTCCCGCTCCGACGACTATCGCATCGGCGTTCATCGGCTTTCCTTCCCGGAACCTGCGAAGAACCCCAGTTCCACCTCCGCGAAAAGAGGTCTCTCCGTGAAGTCCGTGATGTCCCCTGGTTCGACTCCCTCGAACCGGAGAATCGAACGGATGAGAGCCTTGCAGGTCTTGCCGCCGCAGGCGCCGAAACCGGCCCGGGTGAGGGCCTTCAACTGGTTCATGTCCCTGACGCCGCTTCGAATCAGTGCCCTGATCTCCCCGGCGGTCACCCGTTCGCACCTGCAGACCACCGCCTCGTCGGGAGGAAGGGCTTCCAGCGGTCTTTCCAGGGGCATCGTCACGGATGGGTCCTGTACCATGACCCCGGCGACCCTGTTGGCGATCTCCCCGGAGACCCTCAGGTCCAGCAGCCTGGTCCCGGGGAACCCAGGGGCGGGTTTTACGCAGATAACCCTGCCCGTTCCCAGGATTTCCCCCTCCCAGTCGGTTACGGCCATCTCCGCTCCCTGCGGGGCGAGATGATCGTGGAACTCCCACGGGATGGTCACCGTGGGAAATGCCCCGTCCCTGCGATAGTCCACCAGGGTGACGGCCAGGCCGGGACACACCGCCACGCACTTCCGGCACCCTATGCAGCCGCCTGAATACTCGGGGATGCCCAGAATCTCATGGCCGCCGGTGGTGATGAGCCCCCTGGGGCAGGATGTCATGCAAGGGTTGCAGGGTATCTCCTGGGTGCAGTGAAGCACCGGAAAGACTCCCGTCCGGGTGTCCGGCGGCGAGTAGGGAAGGACCCGGCCGCCGGGGCTCTTGAGCACTTCGGCCTTCTCGGACCAATCAACCGGGCAGGATAGCGTGCCAGCGGCGAGTTCGCAGGCGATCTCCCTGCCTCTGATCCTGCCGCCGAACATGGCGGCGCTGGCCTCGGCGATCTCCTCGGCGTCTCCGGCAAGCCGGGAATCCATACCGAATTCCAAAGCTTTGAGATGGAACTCGTTCACGGGATTGAGCCCCACCGCCACCAGCAGGGTGTCCACGGCGAAGCTGGACTCGGTTCCGGGAATGACATTGAACCGGGAGTCGACCCGGCAGATGGTTACCGCCTCCAGTCTTTCCCCGCCGTGTGCCGCCAGGACGGAATGTCCGGTGTATATGGGCACGCCCATCCTTCTGATCTTGTCGGCGTGCACCTTGTAGCCCCCGCACCTGGGCGCGCCTTCGGCGATGCCCACCACTTTCATCCCGGCCTGCAGGGCGTGGTAGGCTCCGATGAGCCCCACGTTCCCGCCTCCCAGGACGAATATCCTTTCGCTGCACCTGATCAGGTCGCGGTTGACCAGGGTCTGGAAT
This sequence comes from uncultured bacterium, assembly GCA_964607515.1. Lineage (GTDB taxonomy): Bacteria > Fermentibacterota > Fermentibacteria > Fermentibacterales > JCC-6 > UBA6080. The sequence continues at coordinate 1,473 of CAZSKU010000018.1, forward strand.
GCTCCCGCCCCGTAGACTCCCGGCAGGGTGCAGCCCGGAAAGGGCAGGGACTTCTCCCTGGCCCCCGCCGCCACCAGGAGCTTTCCCGGCTTCACCAGGAAGTACCCGCCGGGCCGCTGGATCCCCACCACCCCGTCGCTGAAGACTGCCAGAACGGTCGCGCCGAGCCAGAGACTCACCGTGGGACGGGATTCCAGGCTCTCGGCGAGCATCCCGGCGATCCTTATCCCCCTGGTCCCCGCATGGCAGTCGGCGACGGATCCGAAGAACTTGTGGGTCTGAAGCACCAGCTTGCCGCCCGGCCTGTCCTTGTCGTCAACCACCACCACCGAGAGCCCCGCGGCCCCCATCTCGTCCGCCGCCGCCATTCCCGCGGGACCCGCGCCGATGACCAGCACGTCGGTGTCCATGGAGACGGGAGGGGGAAAGAAGGCCGCCGACTTCCCCGGCAGCTCCGGAAGCCCCTCCAGGGTCTCCACCCTCATGCCTTCCCTGAGGGGTGTGATGCAACTCTTCCGGGCTTCCCCGTCTATAACCAGCGTGCACTGGGAACACTGGCCGTTGGCGCAGAACAGACCCTGCGGGGAGCCGTCTTTGGAATGGTGGCCGAAAACCCTCTCCCCGGCGGCGAACACCGCCGAAGACACCATTTCGCCCTCTATTCCCAGGTGCCGTGCCCCGTTGAAGAAAAAGCGCACCCACTTCCCCTTCCTCTGGGGAAGTACGGGGTGCGACACGACTCTTCCATCGGTTTCCACTTCCAGTGCTCCAATTCCCGTTTCGGTTCTATCGGAATGTCCGGTCCGTCATATCCTGTGCTGGAGGAAACGGGGTTTGCCGCGTTTCGCCCGGACGAAACCGCGGCATTCCGGATACCTCAGACAGCGCCAGACCTTTGTGAACCTGTATTCAACCTTTTCGGTGTAACCCCCGCAAAGGGGGCATTTCGGGGTATTTCTGCCGGTGGGCCTTTTTCTGTCGAGTTCCTCCTCCATCCTCCGGTAGGATTCGCGCCTGCCGGGACCTCCGAAGAGCTCCCGGAAGGTCCGGTGGAGAATATAAACCCCGGCGGCAATCGCGCCTGCCAGGGGAAGAGAACGAAGAATGTCCATGGTCATCTCCGTGCGGTTCCCGGGGTTCCGCCCCGGTGGGTGGCGTTGACAGGCCTCCCTTTGAAGCGGTAATATTGTGTTCCCGTTACGAAAGCGGTACTAATAATTTACTCATACATTTCCATGCTAAAACAGGAGTGCCAATGAAAACCTACACCCCCGACAAGCTTCGCACCATCGCCGTATGCGGACACGGATCCGTGGGCAAGACAAGCCTTTGCGACTCGCTGGTTTTCCGCTCCGGCGGAGTGGAGCGCCAGGGAACCGTAGACGACGGCTCGAGCCTCTTCGACCACACCTCGGAAAGCAGGGATAAGAAACACAGCCTCACCTCCACGGTGGGCATCTGCGAGTGGAAGGACACGAAGATCAATCTGATCGACACTCCGGGGCTTACCGATTTCCACGGCGACACCATCGCCGGGATCAGCGCCTCGGACGGAGCCCTTCTGGTTCTCGACTGCACCGACGGTGTGGAGGTGGGCTCGTATAAGACCTGGAAGTACGCCGAGGACATGGGAACCCCCTGTCTCCTCTGGGTGAACCGGGTGGACCGGGACAACGCCGACTTCGACCGGACCCTGTCCCAGGCCAGGGAGATGCTCTCCAAGGCCGTGATCCCCTTCGTCTTTCCCATCATGGAGGGGGACGGATGCCGGGGGCTTGTGAACGTAATCACAGGCAAAGCGGTCGACCTGGCGGGAAAGGAAATCCCGGTACCGATGGCGGCCTCGGGGAAAATGGAGGAATACCGCTCCGAGCTTATGGAGCAGGCCGCCGAGGCCGATGAAGAACTCATGGAGCAGTACTTCGCCAACGACAGCCTGACACCCGAGGAACTGGCCAGGGGAATCAAGGCCGCGGTGAAGGACCGGGGGCTCTTCCCCCTCTTCTCCGGCGCAGCCTCCCCCCCGGTGGGCCAGGAGTTCCTGCTGGACGGCATCATAGAGGGTGTTCCGCCGGCCTCGGAGTACACCGGGGCCAGAGCCGTGACCGGCGATGCGGTCCATCCGGATCCCAAGGGGCCCTTCGTGGCCAGAGCCTTCAGCACCAAGCTGGACAGGCATGTCGGCGAAATGGTCTACATCAGAGTCGCCAGCGGCTCCCTGGACGGCTCCAGGGAAGTCCACAACATGGAGAAGAACACCGGGGAGAGGCTGGGCAACTACTACCACATGCACGGGCCCAACCGGATCGAAGCCGCTTCCATGGTCTGCGGAGACATCCTGGCGGTGGCGAAGCTCAAGAGCACATCCACCAACGACACCCTGGCGGACAGGTCCTCGGGAATAACCCTCGCTCCGATAGTGTTTCCCCATCCGGTGTACCGGGCCGCCATCGCCCCCAAGAAGAGGGGCGAGGAGGACAAGATGGGCGTGGGGCTCAACAAGCTCGCCACCATGGACCCCACCTTCGTTTCCAGGATGGAGCCCGATATCAACCAGACCACCGTCAGCGGAATGGGCGAACTCCACCTGAACACCATGCTCAGCCGGCTCAAGGACCTCACCGGAGTGGACGCGGAGATCTTCAAACCCCGGATCGCCTACCATGAGACCATCTCCAGAAGCGCACAGGGCAGCTACAAGCACAAAAAGCAGTCCGGTGGAAGGGGCCAGTACGGGCATGTCTACCTGCGACTCGACCCCCTTCCCAGGGGTTCGGGATTCCAGTTCGCCAGCGAGGTGGTCGGGGGCACGGTTCCCACGAAGTTCATACCCGCCGTGGAAAAGGGCGTCTTGGAGACCCTCGGAAAGGGCCCCATCTCGGGCAGCCGGGTGGTGGACGTGAAAGCGGTCGTGTTCGACGGAAGCTCCCATTCGGTTGACTCCTCCGACATGGCCTTCAAGCTGGCTTCCAGCAAATGCTTCCAGGAAGTGATGATGCAGGCCGGGCCCACCCTCCTGGAACCAATAATGGCCCTGGAGGTCACCGTCCCCGAGGAATTCATGGGCGACGTTATGGGAGATCTGAACTCCCGAAGGGGCAAGATCCAGGGCATGGAAGGCCAGGGGGCCTTCCAGGTGATAAAGGCCCTGGTTCCCGAGGCCGAACTCTACCAGTACACCAGCACCCTGCGCTCCCTTACCCAGGCCCGGGGAAGCTTCACCCAGGATTTCAGCCATTACGACCCGGTGCCGAGGGAGGTCCAGGACAGGATTCAGGCCGAGTACAAGGCCGAGGAGCAGTGAGACCTATCCTGACGGCTGCGGCGGTGGTGTTTTTCGCCGCCGTGGTTCAGGCGGGTTCCGGGGAAGGTTCGTCCACCACCAGTCAGGACGGTTTCGAGCTGGAGGGGTGGATCGCCCTGGGGGCGGCGGCTGCGGTGGCCGGTATCCTGATCTGGGACGTGATAAGCGACTCCGACGGAGAATCCGCTCCTCCGGATTCAGCCTCGGCGACGGTCGTCTCCACGGGCATCGAATGGAATACCCTGCGCCCGGTCCGGGATGGCGCCACGGTGATCGGCATCTCGGTGTTCCCCGGGAGTAACGGATGGAACCTGGCCCAGTACTTCCAGCAGCTTCTGCTGCCTCTGGAGGACCGGGGCTACCTCTTCGCGGGGGATCCCGTGAACCTGGGGGCCATGGACGCCCCGCAGCAGGCGGCCATGGCCAGGGACTTCTTCGAATGCACCTGGTTCGTGGCCGCCCGGGACTCCTCCCTCGTGCTCTTCGACGGCGAAGGCCTGCAGGCATGGTCCTTCCCGGTGGCCCGATGGGACTCGGCGGGAACCAGGAGCGCCGCCCTGGATATGATGGGAGCTGTCTCGGGCATCTGAAAGCCCTGTCCTCGAAGGCCCATTGCTTTTCAACCCATCCGCTGTTATAAAAAATTGTGAATGTTCTTTCCTTCAACTGAATCGGAACGGAGGATCGTCGTCCATGAAATTTGCCTTCTTCGCCATTCTTCTGTCGGCGGCCGTTTTCGCCGGGGAACTCACGGTTACTGTCCCCTTCGACGGCGGCTCGGTTTCCCTGGTGGAGTTTGCCGGATACACCACGGTAACCTCCCCGGAAACCTATCCCATAACCACCTTAGGCTCGCCCGCCCTGCCGGTGCTCCCGGTGAGCATCGCCCTGCCTGCCGGAAGCCGGGCCGTGTCCGTCTCCGTGTCCGAACAGCACTACACCCCTCTCCGCGGGCGTTTCAACATCCTTCCCGCGGTGGAGCAGGTTCCCCTGAGCCTCATGGACGGGGCCACTATCCCTCTGCCCAGCCCCGACCCGCTGATCTACGGCTCCTCCGAGACCTTCCCGGGAAGAGCCGCCAGACTCGAGAGTTCGGGAGTGATCATGGGGTTCCCCGTGGCAGCCGTTTCCGTCTACCCGGTGCGCTGGAACCCTGCCGGCGGCACTATCGAAGTGCTCGAATCCCTTACCCTGCAGGTGGAATACGTTTCCGACCCGGAAATGCGGACAGTCCAGGTGCGCAGCGCCCAGAGCGAATCCAGGGACGCTGACATGGTAAGGGCCCTGGTGGTCAATCCCGAAGGCGTCCAGCCCAGCGGCGCGGTGATTGTTGACAGCAGGGACCTCACCTTCGGCGAGTACGTCATCATCACCCACCCCGACTACCAGACCGCGGCCAACACCCTGGCCGACTGGAAAACCCGCAAGGGCGTTCCCGCCACGGTGGTCACCACGACCTGGATTCAGAGCAACTACACCGGCGACGACCTCCAGCAGGAAATCCGCAATTTCCTGCACGAAGCCCGAGACAACGGCGTGGACTACGCCCTGATCTTCGGCGACGACGACAGGATAACCGGCCGGGATGTGAAGATCAGCTACTCCTCGTACGTGGAGTACCCCCCGGTGGACTACTACTGGTCGGACCTTAACGACACCGCCCCGGGCGCCGACCGCTGGGACTCCAACAACAACAACGTATGGGGCGAGTACAACGTGGACCAGATGAGCTACAACCCGGCGATCCTGGTGGGCCGGGCCAGCGTCAACAGCACCTCCGAGGCCACCCTGTTCGTGAACAAGGTTCTGGCCTACGAGCAGGTCTCCCTGTCCGACGAGCCCACCACCGCCGCCAAGGAGATGCGGATAGGCTACAGCACCTCCCAGCTCTGGCCCGGATGCTACGGCAGCGCCGGCGCCGAGATCATATCCGGCTACGTCCCCTCGGGATGGAGCCAGGACAAGCGCTACCAGTCCAACGGCACCAACAACTGGACCGCCACCAACACCATGCTGAACAACGGGCCCCATCACGTCTACGTGGCCGCCCACGGCAGCGAGACCGCCTTCGGAGTTCCGGGCGGCAGCTATACCAGCAGTAACGTAATGGCCCTCACCAACATATCCGGAGGGGGCCTTCCCGCCCTGATCAACAGCATCAGTTGTCTCATCGGCCACCTGGACGGAACCGAGTGCCTCATGGACGCTTGGAACAACAGCATCAACGGAGGAGGTTTCGGCGGAGGCAACGCCCGGTACGGCTGGGGCAACCCCTCCAGCCCGGGCAACGGCGAGAGCGAGATCCTCTGCCAGAAGATCTACTACTCCCACTTCGTGAGCGGCCAGACCACCCTGGGCGCCATGCACTTCCTGGGACGCTACAGCATCTGCCCGCCCTCCAGCGCCATCCGCCACTGGTGCGTGATGAACTACAACCTGTTCGGCTGCCCCGAGCTGCCCCTCTGGACGGTTTCTCCTTCGCAGCTCAGCGCCAGCCACCCCTCCAGTTTCAGCGGCGGCAGCTTCACCGTAACCGTAACCTCCGGGGGTTCTCCGGTCAGCGGCGCCAGGGTCACCCTTTACAAGGGCGACAGCTTCGAGACCGCAGACGTCTACATGGTAGCCACCACCAACTCCTCCGGCCAGGCCGCCTTCACCCCCGATCCGTCCTCGGAGGGCACCATGTACGTCACGGCATGGAAGCTGAACTGCCTCACCTACCTGGGAACCACCACGGTGACGGGAACGGAAATCGGTGATACTTCCGAGGGCGTGGACGGTTTCGTTACCGCAGCGGGTTCGCCCTACCCAAGCCCCGCCGCCGCTGTCGTCACCGTTCCCCTGACCCTGGCGGGAGCCTCCCAGGTGACCCTTCAGGTCTACGATCTGAGCGGAAGGCTGGTGACGTCCCTGAACCAGGGTGAACTGCCCTCCGGTGTCCACAACCTCGTATGGGATCTGAAGACGGCTTCAGGAACCCCGGTACCCAACGGAGCGTACAGGCTCCGGGTCACCGCCGGCGATTACACCGCCAGAGCGGGGCTGATGGTTCTGCGCTAGCCCTGCCGCTTCCAACTCCAGGGGGCGCTCAACCGGGCGCCCCCTTTCCGTTACACCCAGTAGTCCTTCTCCATCGCCCGGTACTGGACCGCTTCGGCCACGTGGGACGACGAGACGCTGTCCGAGCCCTCGAGATCGGCGATGGTCCGGGAGACCCTTAGAGCCCGGCAGTAGGCCCGGGCCGAAAAACCGAACCGGGAGGAGGCGGCATCCAGCAGCTTCCTGCCCCCGGCGGAGATCGAGCAGTGTTTACGCAGCAGCGAAGGAGGCATTCCGGCGTTGCAGTAAACCCCTTTCACATCCTCGTATCGTTTCGCCTGAATCTCCCTGGCGACGGCCACCCTCTCCCGGATCGCCCGGGAAGGTTCGCCGGGTTCCGAATCGGGTCCGAGATGCCTGCTTTCCACCGGAGACACCTCCAGGTGCATGTCCATCCGGTCCAGCAGGGGGCCCGATATCCGGGCCAGATAACGCTGAACCTGGGCTGCCGTGCAGTTGCACGACCTGGCCGGGTGAGTCAGATATCCGCAGGGACAGGGATTCATGGCGGCCACCAGCATGAACCTGGCGGGAAAGTCCGTGGAGGTTACCGCCCTGGACACCGTGACCCTGCACGACTCCATGGGCTGTCGAAGGGACTCCAGGGCGCCCCGGCTGAACTCCGGCAGCTCGTCCAGGAAGAGAACGCCGTTGTGGGCCAGGCTCACCTCCCCGGGCCTGGGGTTGGTGCCGCCGCCGATGAGCCCCGGGGTCGAGACGGTGTGGTGGGGGGAACGGAAGGGTCTTTCCCTGACCAGGGCCACACCCTCCGGCAGAAGCCCGGCCACACTGTGAATCATGGTGGTCTCCACCGCCTCGGTTCTGGACAGCGGGGGCAGTATGGTGGGAAGCCTCTGGGCCAGCATGGTCTTCCCGGAACCGGGAGGGCCTATCATGAGAAGATTGTGCCCCCCGGCGGCGGCTATCTCCAGGGCTCTTCTGGCCTGAAGCTGTCCGTGGACCTCTGCGAAATCCACCCGGTAATCGGGCGGTGATTCGATCTCCTCCGGGGCCGGCTCGGGAAAGAGGCCCTCGGCGCCCTGCAGCCACAGGGCCACTTCCTGAAGGGACTTCACCGGAATGACCCTCGACGGTGAGGAGATGGACGCTTCGGGAGCGTTCTCCGCGGGCACGAAAAGCCCCTCCAACCCCGACGGAATGCCCGAGGCCATGGGAAGCATACCCCTTACGGGCCTCAACCTTCCGTCCAGGGCCAGTTCGCCAGCGTAAGCGAACCTCTCCACCCTGGAGGGGCTTACGAATCCCCCCGCCGCCAGGAGACCCACTGCGATGGGCAGGTCGAAAGCCGGGCCTTCCTTCTTCCTTCCCGCAGGGGCGAGATTGACGGTGAGTTTCTTCGGGGGAAGGGAGTAGCCCGAATTCGCGATGGCCGCCTGGACCCGTTCCCTGCTTTCCCGTACGGAGTTGTCGGGCAGCCCCACCAGGGTGAAGCTGGGAAGGCCGCGGCTCATGTCCACTTCCACGTCCACCGGGAAAGCCTCGATACCCACAAGCCCCACCGCCCGGGCCAAAGCCAGCATGAAAACCCCCTCTCCGGTATGATTACGGCCCGGAGAGAAGATTTTTCAAGGTGTTCAGGGAATGATGTTCACCAGACTGCCTGGCACCACGATGACCCTTCCGGGCTCCCTGCCCTGAAGGAGTTCCACAACCCTGGGGTGAGAAAGAGCCTGTTCCGTTATCTCCCGCTTCCCGGCGTCGGTCGGGACGGTCATCCGGCCCCGGAGTTTGCCCAGGACCTGTATGGCCATCTCCACTGTGTCCCTGTGAAGGTCCTCAGGGCGGGCCGACGGCCACGAAGCCCGGTGCACCGTTTCGCCGGGAAAACCGAGCCTTTGCCAGAGTTCCTCGGCGATGAAGGGGGCCATGGGAGCCAGAAGCACCAGGAAGTCCTTTTTGGCGGCATTCCATTCTTCCTGAGCCGCTCCCGCCCTCTCCCGCCGGGCTGCCATGAAGTTGATGAACTCCATCATCGCCGCCACCGCAGTGTTGAACTGGAAGGTGTCTATGTCATCGGTGACCTTCTTCACCGTTTTCGCCAGGCCGCGTCGGATCTCCAGCCCCAGGGCGTCATCCCGGGGAGCCGGTTCGTGAGAGTCGAGAAACAGGTTCCATACCCTCCGGACGAACCTGTAGGTGCCGGAGATTCCCTCCTCGCTCCACTCCAGTTCCGCCTCGAAGGGTCCCATGAAAAGAATGTACAGCCTCAGGGCGTCTGCTCCGTACCTGGCCACCACCTCGTCCGGCGTGATCACGTTGTTTTTGCTCTTGGACATCTTCTGGTGGTCGTAGCTCAGGAGCATTCCCTGATTCTTCAGGGTCGCGAAGGGTTCCTGGAATTCCACCATGCCCGCGTCGTACATCACCTTGGTGAAGAACCTGGCGTAGATCAGGTGCATCACCGCATGCTCGGCGCCTCCCACGTACATGTCCACGGGCAGCCATTTGCGCACGGCCTTCGGATCGAAGGGCCTCCCGTTCTCCCGGGGAGATGCGAACCGCAGAAAATACCAGCTTGAACAGGCAAAGCCCGCCATGGTGCTGGTCTCTCTGGTTCCCGTCTTCCCGCAGGAGGGACAGGGGGCATTGATCCAGTCCGTCGCCCTTGCCAGGGGAGACAGCCCGGAGTCGTCCGGCTCGAAGCTTTCCACGTTCGGAAGCAGAACCGGCAGGTTTCTGTCGGGAACGGTTCCGCATTCCGAACAGTGAATCACGGGAATGGGGGCGCCCCAGTATCTTTGCCGGCTCACCAGCCAGTCCCTTATTCTGAACCTGACCTCGTGTCTGCCGAACCCTCTCTCCCGGGCGTAGTCCGCCATTGCCCTTCTGGCCTCGTCCGAGGGAAGCCCGGAGAAGGGGCCGCTGTGAACCAGAAGGCCGTCGGCCTCCACGGCGGCCTCCTCCACTCCCCTGGGAACTCCTCCGGGGGCGATGACCTCCAGGATCGGGAGATCGAACTTCCGGGCGAAGTCGTGATCCCTCTGGTCATGGCCCGGAACCGCCATTATGGCGGCGGTGCCGTACCCCCCGAGGACGTAGTCCGCCACCCAGAGGGGAATCCGTTCACCGGTGAAGGGATTCAGGGCGAAAGATCCGGTGAAAACCCCCGTTTTGTCCCGGCCGGTGTCCGATTGCCGTTCGGTGTCGCTCCGTTTCGACACCTCCCGCAGGTAGCTTTCCACTTCGGCTCTCCGGTCGGGTTCGGTGATTCGGAGCAGGTCAGGGTGCTCCGGGGCCATCACACAGAAGGTTGCGCCGTAGATGGTGTCTATCCGGGTGGTGTAGACCGGCATGTCCAGGGTCCCCCCCCCGGGCTCGAACACCGGAAACACCACCTCGGCGCCCTCGGAGCGGCCGATCCAGTTCCTCTGCATGGCCTTGATGCCCTCGGGCCAGTCCAGGTCGTCCAGATCGTCCAGAAGCCTCTGGGCGTATTCGGTTATCCTGAAGTACCACTGCGGGAACCGCTTCCGGGTTACCCCGCCGCCGCACCTCCAGCATACCCCGCCGGCGGCTTCCTCATTGGACAGTACGATCCTGCAAGCCGGGCAGTACATCTGAAAGGCGTCGCTCCGGTAGGCCAGACCTCGATCAAACAGGAGCAGGAAGAAGAACTGGGTCCACCGGTAGTAGTCGGGACTGCTGGAGTCGATCTCCCTCGTCCAGTCGTAGCCCGCCTCGAAAAGCTTCATCTGCCTTCGGTAGGTGTCGGTGTTGATCCGGGTAACCTCGGCGGGGTGAATGCCGGTCTTGATGGCGTACTCCTCCGCGGGTTGGCCGAAGGCGTCCCACCCCATGGGGTGCAGTACATTGACTCCATCCATCCTCTTCTTCCGGGAAATGACGTCGGTGGGGATGTAGTTCCTGCAGTGACCAACCGACAGGCCGGCTCCGGAGGGGTACGGGAAGTAGTCGAGGCAGTAGAAGTACGGTCTTTCCGGATCATCGCCGGTGGCATAAAGGTCCATTCTCTCCCAGATCGGCGACCATTTCTTCTGCAGGCTTCTGAAGTCGTAGCTCTCCAACCGGATCCTCCGATCAAAAAAACAGTGGACCGCAAATATAAGTCTTAGGGGTTAATCCATCACGGGAAGGTACAGCCTGAGCACGCCGGACCGCCCCGGCTCGAGGCGGCATCCCTGCCTGCCCAGCAGGGCCGCAAGAATACCCGTTTCCACGGCCTGCCCCATGGTTCCGTCCATCAGGAGGGAAGGTATCGCACCGGTTCCGGGCAAGGAAAGGGTTTCCTCTTCCAGCCCGGCGGGAATTTCCATGGTGACCCAGCGGTCGGCCACCCCGACCACCACGTTACCCTCCCGGACCATCATCAGTAGCCTGGCCAGAACCCTGGAGGTCCACTCCGGGTCTATGAGCACCCCGGGAAGCCTGCCCCGAAGGACCACCTCCGGAGCCCTTCCCCCGGAACCCCGGACCAGACCCGCCGCCATGCGGAGGCACTCCTCCACGTCCACCGGCCGCGGCCGGGTTCCGGAGGAGGTGCCCGCCACCTTCAGCACCTCCAGCATGTCCTCGGCGGTGTCGTGTTCCAGGGCAAGAGTCGTCACCAGCCCTCGGAGCGTATCCCTGCCGTCCAGCATCCGGGCCATTGAATCCAGATAGGCCCTGACCCGCCGGGCGTAGGCCAGGAGGGCGTCCGCCATGGGCGGAATCATGTTTTCCGCTTCCGTATCGCCGGCGTAGCCCTCTTCGGCCCCCCGTGGAAACCAGAGTATCCTTCCGGAAGGGTCTCCGGACAGGGAAATACCCTGTATCAGGCCCTCTCGGGAGTGCCTCCAGATACATTTGCCCACGGCTTTCAATGATGCAAGGGCGTCCCAGGGAGGCTGTTCGCCGAACAATCCCTCCAGCGATGTAAAGCCGGTCTCACCGAAAACGACTTCGGGCCAGTTGGCGAACAGTACCTTTCCGCTGGTGTCGGAAATGACCGCCAGGCCACCCGGAATCCCGCTTATCCTCTCCAGGGCCGCCGGCGACACTACGGAGACAAGTCTTCCGGTGATTCTCAGCACGGCCCTTCCCAGCTGTTCCAGCAGTCCGGTGCGTCCTCCCCCCGAGAACTGGAAAACGGCGGTGTCGCCCTCCAGGGTAATCACGGTCTCCCAGTCCGCCGTTCCCGTCCAGTGGTCGTCGGGCGCCTGGGCATGACCGGCCCTGGCCACCTTGAGCCTCACCGCTGAGGCGCCGGTGAGTCTCAGGGCTCCGCAGGCAGCCTTTTGCAGCACCTGTCCCGGCTCGAGGCTTTCGTACATCCCGGCGATGATTTCCAAAAGCGCAGTGGAACCGGGAACCCTGAGGGATCCTTCCCCCGAGGGAACCTCAGTGGCCAGAAAGCACGATTCGTCAGATCCCTTGAGGAGAGGACTCACCTTCCTGATCTGCAACAGCGGCCCGGCTTCTCCCTCATGGTTGCCGGGCTGAAGAGGGCCCTGAAGAATGGTTTCGCCCCGGGAGAACCTCTTCAGGACCTCGATCACCCCTCCGAAGCCCGACAGCAGCCTTTCCAGGGATCTCTGCTGCAGGTTTCCGGTGAGAGCCAGGGCATTCTCGCCGGACAGCAGCGTCATCTCGTCGTTCCAGAACCTTATCTCGCCTGATTCGCTGAAGAGAACCGCCGGATAGGGGAGTTTCGCGAAGAGGTCCTCCAGAAAACGGTCCCTGCCCCTGAGGATGTACGCCAGCTTCTCGCCCTCGCTGTGCTCCCGGTTCAAGGCAAGCCCCGAGGTGAGAAGCGCCGCGGAAAGCTCGCCCACGGACACTTCCCGGTGCATGGCCACCTGGTCGGTGGAGTATCCCGCCATGATGTAGCCCATGGGGTTCTCGATGCCGCCCAGGGGGTAGACCAGAATCCTGGCGAAAACTCCCTTGAGTATCCCCATCCTGTCCCCCGCCAGCAGACTGAAGCCCTCGTCTCCCCCGGTGAACGCTGGAAGCCTGAGTTCCTGGAAATCTCCGGGAGGCGGTCCTTCAGGCCAGGAACCGTCCGTGTCGGACAGGATCACCCCCGAGAAAGGGTCGCTCACATAGATCGCAAGCGCATCGGCCTCGAGGATCTCCCTGATCAGGGCCGCGCTGCCGGAGTCCTGCCGGCCCGGCCCTGGAAGAAGGGTCGTCAGCCTGGCCATCAGATCCAGACTCCTGCCCAGGGACTCGAGCCTCTTCATGCCCTGTACCTGTTCCGTGATGTCGTCCACGTATCCCATGATATGGGTGACGATACCGGAGTCGTCGGTTATGGACTGGAGCGACAGTCTAACGACTCTGGCCTCTCCGGAGGTGCCCGACCATTCCATGTCGCCGCTGGTGGCTCCCTTCCCAGGTCTGGCCAGGAGCCTCTTGGACGACCGGTCCACCCATCGCAGACACTCGCCTGCGAACACGTCGCTTACATGCATGCCCACCAGGCTGTTGCTCTGTCCGGTGATGCGCCCCATCGCCCGGTTGGCCAGCAGAATCCTGCCCTTGCCGTCGAACATCAGTATGCCCGCTTCGCTGGCGCTGAGTATGGCCTGGTTCATCCTCTGAACCGCTCTCAGCCTTTTCTCGGTTTCAATGGACTCGGTGATGTCATGGAAAAGGCCGACGATTCCCGCGCCGCCCCGGACCAGCATGCCGGAGTTCTTCCTTCCCGCCACCGGCAGGAACTCCACCCTGACCTGGTGCCCCATCATCACCGACTTGATTACGCTGCTCCAGCTGTAGAGCACCGGCTGGGGAAGAACCCTGGCCACGTCGGACCCTATGCATCCGGGGACATCCACCCCGAACATCTCCCCCAGAAGCCTGTTGCAGTGACGTATCATCCCGGAGTGGTCCAGGGACAGAACCCCGGCGGGCAGGTCAGGGTAGACCGGGTCTGTTTCTTCGGGAATCTCCGTGACCACCAGGACCAGCTCCTGGCCGGACTGCCCCACGGTCACCAGAAGCCCTGCCTGACGGTCCTCCCTGAGGGGTTCCGATGGATTCTCCAGGGCGGCCCTGACAACTCCGGGAAGCAGGGGACCCGGGTCTACGGCAGACTGCAGAATCTCCAGGGGAACTCCGAGCAGACCCGGGCAGTCGCCGGCAACCCTGATGCCACCGGCTGAGCGGTTGCAGGTGATCCTGACCCATCTGCCCATAGGCGTCTCCGGTGACTAGAGCCTGAAGATCGAACCGAACACCAATGAGATCGAGGAATCTTCGACACTCTCGGCGTCCTCGCTGGGAAAAGCGCTGCCGCTTCTGCTTCTGGAGTTGACCAGACATCCCACCGAAAGGTCCAGAGCATCGAAGCTGTATCCCCCGCCGAGGCCGAATCCCACGCTGGTGCGGCTGGCGCGGTAGCCCTCGTTGAAGAGCACCGAAGCCCTGATGTCGAACCGGGCTGTGAGTGGTGACTCGATGAAGAGCTTTCCCGTGAAATCGTTTCTGTCGAAGGGGCGGCCGATCTCCGCTTCGAAGCCCGTACGTGTGTTGTTGATGTGGGGCGAGACCACACTTCCCCCGAAGGCCAGCACCGGGTGAAAGTAATCCGTGCCGGAGGTGTAGGATACTCCGGCGGAAGCCAGTTCCGAAGTGGTCACCAGCCCTCCGTGCCAGCAGAATTCCCCTTCCGAAACCGTCCACTGGGCGGTGGAGTCCACTCCGCCGAAGGTCCTGTCGCTGAAATAGTAGTCGTATTCCGCGTTAATCCTCCGAACGCCACCCGACAGACCGGCGCTGAATCCGTCGCTCAGCCGTCCCGATATCCCGGCCAGGTATTCCCACTGGCTTCCGGTGACATACGCCACTTCCACGCTGTCGAGGTCGCCCGTGTATGAGTTGAAAGAGTTGTGGGTGCCGGCGTAGTCGAAATCAGCGATCTTGGCGATCCCCGCAGCCAGGACCAGGGGCTCCAGGGGAACCGCGATCGCCAGGGCGGCCGCGCCAAGAGCTTCCCCCCCGCGGTTGGTGACAATGTCGCCGTTCACTGTTTCGGTCCATCTCAGGGCTCCGCCGTCTACGCTCAGCGAGAAATCCTGCAGCAGACCCAGGCCGGCGGGGTTCATGAAGACCTCCGAGGGGCCCCCCAGGGGCTGGGCCTTCAGGCCGCCCAGGGCGGTGGCCAGGGAGGTGACCCCCCCTATGGGGGTGCCGGTGGTGAAGGAGTCGTAATAGCCGTAACCGGCAAGGGTTCCGGAAATGACAAGGACGGCCGTGAAAAGGTGGATGAGTCTCATGGAAAAGTTCCTATCTATGGTTTCCAGGTGATTCCGGCAGTAAGGCCCGTATTTGTGTCGGTAACGGAGGCGTTTTCGGCATACCCCCCGAACACGTCGCCGGTTCGGCTCTGGTTAGTCCAGGAAAGCGCTGTGTCGAGATTCAAGTGCTCGTTCATCTTCACGCTCATGCCCATGGAAAGCCCCGTCCCCTCCCTGGCGTCGGATCCGGATGCGCTGAACAGAAACAGGGCGGCCCTTCCGTAGAGGGAGCTGCCGGAGATCAGAGCGCCTCCGAAGATCCTTGCGGTGAACTGGGTCGAGTCGTCGGGGAACCTTATCTCCAGGTCCGCCCCCAGGGCGGGTTCCCAAAGGGACATGTCACCCAGCATGAACCCCGCGGAGACCCGGGAGGGATACATGTCCATGCCGCTGGCGTAGGCGGCCCCGATCCGCACCCTGGAGAAAACCCCGGTCAGCCCGGCCCTGTAGGCGAAGGAGCCTTCCTCCCAGGTTTCTATGATGGTGTATGCGGTGTCCACGGAGGTATCGTGGAAATAGTCCCGGGTGCCGTCGCCGAAGCGGTATCCACCGGAGACGCCGGCGTATATCCCGTCCACCAGTCGGGTTCCTATCCCGGCGGATGCTTCCCAGATGCTGCCGCTGTTGTTCTGCTGTTCGAAGACGGTCACCGTGTCGGCGCCCTGAATGCCGTAATCGTAGAACTCTCCCTTGTAGGAGAAGTCCGAGAGACGGCAGATGCCCGCTCCGAATCCGAGTCCCCGGCCGGCGGGAATGGCCAGGGTGAATCCGGTGCTGCCCAGGGCGATGGTGGACACGTTGAACTTGCCGTACGGTGTTTCCACGGTTTCCTTGCTGAGCACCGGACCGACGCTCGCCTGGATTCTGGCCGACCTGACCAGCCCCAGACCGGAAGGGTTCAGAATCACCGTCGAACCGCCTGCGTCCACGGCGCCGGCCCCGCCCACCGAAGCGGTGACGGCGTCCATACCGAACAGGCTGGTTCCGGTTTCGAGGGAGGCCGGGTAGCCGTAGCCCATAATGGGAAAAGGCAGCAGCAGTGTAACCAGGACGATGGTTATTCTCTTCATTCCGGCCCTCCTCGAAGGCGTATACAAAACAACATCCACATCCGGAAATCCTCCGGATGCGACGGGAAACAGCCCTGTCCGAGGCTTCCGAAAGGGGGCCGGATCAGCCCGGCCCTCAACTCAGAAGCTCTTTTTCACGTAATCGTAACCGGCCTTCACCGCCGAAGCGTTCAGGTCGATAATATCCCTGCTCTTGCCCTTGAAGACCTGGGGCAGCATTCCGATGACGTCCTCGGGCTTGAACATGCCCGTTATGGCGGCATAGGCGCCTACGCCCACCATGCTCTGAACCCTGGTGTCGCCCAGTTCGTCAGCAAGGCCCGTGACAGGGATGGCAAAGACCCTGATGTCGGACCTGGAGGGTTCGATGTCTATAAGGGTGCTGTTGTAAACCAGCGAACCGCCTTTTAGCAGTGCTTTCTCGAACTTCTCCATGCTGGGCCTGTTCATGGCGATCACCATGTTGGGGTGAACCGCTTCGGCCCCGCCGATCGTGCCGTCCTGGATGTTGACCGAGCAGTTGGCCGTTCCCCCTCGCATTTCCGGCCCGTAACTGGGGAGCCAGGATACGTTGTAGCCGTACTGGAGAGCCACCTGGGCAAGGATCTGCCCGGTGGACATGATGCCCTGCCCCCCGAAACCGGCTATTCTGATGGACATCTCGGAGTACTCCTTCGAGACATCCCCCCGGGTGAACCCCCGGGGCTTCTCCCCGGTGAGTCCGAGTTTCTCCAGAACTTTCTCCGGGGCGAGAACCGGTTCGGGGCGGACGATGGGTTTCATCTCGGCGCTGCGGTCCTTGAGGGTGCCCAGGGGGTAGACGGGCATCATGTTCTCTTCGATCCACTTCAGGCAGTCCACGGGCTCCTGCTTCCACCCGCTGGGACACATGGAGAGTACCTCCACGAACTGGAATCCCTTGTGCTCCTTGGCATTCTGCAGGGCCTGACGCACGGCGGCCCTGGTCTTGCGGATGTTGGCGGGGTTGTGAAGCGACACCCGGGTGACGAAGGTGGGGGCATTGAGCTGTGCGATGATCTCCGCCATGCGCAAAGGCAGACCGTCGGTGGCGGGATTCCTGCCGTACGGCGTAGTGGTGGTCTTCTGCCCCTCGAGGGTGGTGGGTGCCATCTGACCGCCCGTCATTCCGTAGATGGCGTTGTTCACGAAGAAAACCGCCATGTTCTCGCCCCGGTTCGCCGCCTGGAGGATGTTGTTCCCTCCGATGGCCGCCAGGTCGCCGTCGCCCTGGTAGCTGATAACCACCTTGTCCGGGTTGGCCCTGTTCACAGCGGTGCCCACGGCGGGAGCCCTTCCATGAGCCACCTGGAAGTGGCCTCCGTCGAAGTAGTAGTAGGCGAAGACGCTGCACCCCACCGGGCTGATTAGGATGGTGTCGTCGATGATCTCCAGATCTTCCATCGCCTCGGCGATGAGTTTGTGGAGAATGCCGTGACCGCAGCCGGGGCAGTAGTGGGTTCTGTCCTTCTCGGCTCCGGGCTTGTGCTTGTACACGTCGAGGAAACCGGCCGGCTTTCTGAGAACTGTCTTCTTTTCCATGGCTACACCCCGTAAAGCTCGGAGATCCTGTTGAGAATCTCGAGAGCGGAAGGAACGTTACCGCCCACGCGGTAGTAAAGGTCGCTCTTCAGGGTGCCCTGAAGGGACAGGTTCACGTCGTCCACCAACTGCCCGGTGGAGAGCTCCACGGTGAGGATTTTCTCCACCCCCCGGTCGGCGAACGCCCGGATCTGCTTCTCCGGGAAGGGGAAGAGGGTGATCGGCCTGAACAGGCCCACCTTGATCCCCCTGGCCCTGGCCATCTCCACGGTGTTCCGCAGCACCCGGCTCACGCAGCCGTATCCCACCACGGCGATACTGGCGTCCTCCATCCGGTACTCCTCGTACCTGACTTCCTTCTCCCTGGCGGATTCGTACTTGGCCTTGAGGTGCTTGTTCCACTGCTCGAGGTCGTCGTGGTCGAGATAGATTGAGTTGATGAGGTTCTTGTGAAGGGGGGTGCCGAACACGGCCCATTCGGACCTGTCGGGAATGTCAGCCACCGGTTCGGGAAGCTCCACCGCTTCCATCATCTGGCCGATGACTCCGTCGGTGAGTACGAACACCGGATTCCTGTATCTGTCGGCCAGATCGAAGGCGAGCTTGGTGAAGTCACACATCTCCTGGCAGCTGTTGGGTGCCAGCACCAGGTTTTTGTAGTTGCCGTGTCCGCCGCCCTTGACCACCTGGTTGTAGTCGCTCTGCTCGGGACCGATGTTCCCCAGCCCCGGCCCCCCCCTCATCACGTCCACCACCACGCAGGGCAGAGCCGATCCGGCACAGTACGAGAGACCTTCCATCTTGAGGCTGATGCCGGGACCGGAGCTGGCGGTCATCACCCGGCGTCCGCTGCCCGCGGCTCCGTACACCATGTTGATGGCGGCCACTTCGCTTTCCGCCTGAAGGAAAGTCCTGTCCAGCTTGGGAAAAAGCGCGGCGGCGGCTTCGGCGATTTCGCTCGCCGGAGTGATGGGGTATCCGTAGTAGGCCGTGCATCCGGCCATCACCGCCCCGTACACCGCGGCGTGGTTGCCTTTCATGAGTGTCCTGGCCATGGGGCTAGGCCTCCTTCCCGGGCAGGTAGTCCCTCAGGTACACCGTGATGGCCGCGGGCTCCGGGCAGTTGTAGAAGCAGTTGCCGCAGCCGATGCAGCCATCCCCGACGTATTCGCAGTAGTGGTAGCCTTTGGAATTGAGTTTTTTGTCGGAAATCACCAGGACCTTCTTTGGGCAGGCAGCGACGCAGAGGCCGCAACCCTTGCAGTGGTCCGGGTTGATTTCGGGACACGGATACTGGGACATTTCAGTGACCTCCCTGGTCGTGGGAACGGGCTTGTGAAGAAAATGGAACTGCGATTCTATAAGATTGCAGGGCCTGGCGGGGAAGTCAACTCGGAAGTGAAATGCGGCGGAGAAAAAATGCCCCGACCAGGCAGGATTCACCGGGCGGGAGTCCACATCTGACCCGCTCCCTCAAGGCAGCCCTGAATCATGGCCTTCAGGGGAAAATCCATGCCCGGGGCTTCCTTCCGGAACCCGGTCCGGGTCTTCCCGGTTCACCCTCCGAGGCGGCGGAGCCACCCTCCGGGGGAGACGGAGTAGCCGTTCATCTCCAGCAGCAGCACGTCCCCGGGCCATTTCGTGATGAGCAGCGACCTGTATCCCGCCGCTGCCAATGCGGCCTCCAGGGAGGGAAGGCTGACCGGGTCGAGTTCCCTTACCTCCACCACGGCAGCGCCTCCTTCCCCGGTCACCGAGACTCTGCCCAGAACCGTACCCTCCGGGGAAAGAAGCGTCCGCCCTCCGTCAGGGACGTCGAGAAGGCGTGGAAGCGGGCAGCGGGAAGTGGCTCCGATTCTTCTTCTCGCTGCAAACGTCGCGACTGCCAGAAACACCGGAAGAAGAACTATCAGAAGGGCGTCGCCGTCCTTTCCGGGTGCTGTCGCTGCAAGGATCAAGGTTCCATGGGCGATCAGTCCGCCGCCCATGTACAAAGAGAGGACAGCTCCATCCCCCTTTGACAGCATGCCCCGGGCGAGTCCGCCGGCCAGTCTTTCCAGGGCGGGCCGGCCGGTCAGTCCAGATACCAGAAGAAAGACTCCGAGGGAAATTTCCGTGAGGGTCAATGCTCCTCCGGGGAAGGAAGACAGATGGGCCGCCAGGGTCAGCCCCCCCAGGACGGCCCCCTCCAGAAGCAGGGCGATCCTTCCCCTGCCGGTCAGAACTGAGACGGCGTAGGCCAGAATCCCAGCAACAGCTGCCGCGGCGGCGGAAGCGACACCCTTCAGAATCGTGTCGCCCAGGATGAAGAGCGCCGCCAGGAGCAACTCAGGCAGGTACCCGCCCATCAATCCACTTCAGGTCTGCCCAGGGAGGCCAGCCGGTCGAAGAAGTCCCTGACCAGCCTGCGGGCAGTCATCTCGCCCTTGGTTCTGCACCTGCCGGTGACGATCCTGCCCAGCATGGCCAGGAAAGCCAGCGGATGGCGAACCAGCCTGGCGAGGTAGAAGTGGAAATAGCTCCTTCTCCTGTACAGGTCGAGTTTCCCGTAGTCCCGACGCCAGACCGGGGAAAAACAAAGCTCGTCCATCTCTCTGAAACCCTGGAGTACAGGCTCGTTCATGGAGGGCGTTCCGGGGAAGGGCGTCATCACCGGCATCACCACTTCGTCCACCCCTGACCTGGCCAGCATTCGAATGTAGCGGCGGGTGTCCCTGCGGTCTTCGTCGGTTTCCCCGGGTGTTCCCGCCACGAAGAAGCAGCAGGTGGCCACCCTCAGGGCCGACGCAGCGGAAACGAGCCCGGGGACCCGGTCTATGTCGGCGGTCTTGTTCATCAGCGCCAGGACTCTTCGAGACCCGGATTCCGGTGAAAGACTGAAGTAGCGCATCCCGGCCCGGGCCAGCAATTCGAGAAGGTCCCGGTCCAGGGTTTCCATCTTGAGCCCCGAGGGGAAACAGAATGTTATCCCGAACCCTCCGTCGATCAGTCCACGGCAGATCTTCTCCACCCTTTCCCGGTCGACGGCAAAATTCTCGTCCTGAATATGGAAATCCCTGACTCCGAACCGGTCCATGTGCCACCGGATCTCCTCCAGCACCCGCTCCGGGCTCTTGCGGAGCCATCGTCCGCCGCTCATCTCCGGCGCCTGGCAGAAGGAGCACTTGTATGGGCATCCCCTGGACGTGAGGATATTCATGTAGCGGATGTTTCTCATCACCGGGCCGTGGCCGTAACCGAGCTTCCAGTAGTTTTCCAGGGGAAGGAGGTCCACTGCGGCGAAGGGCTGGCTGTCCAGGTCTACGATGTACCTGGTCTTTCTCTCGACCTTTCCGTTCCGGAAGGCGATCCCCTCCAGACCTTCGGCCCCCAGTCCCCTTTCCAGCCCGGCCAGAAGCCCGGGAAGCCTGTTCTCCCCTTCACCCATGATCACGTAGTCCGCTCCGGCCGTGATGAAGTCGTCAGGTACGAAGGTGGCGTGGTAGCCTCCGACGATGACCGGTCTGGAGGGGACCCTGACCTTCATCTCCCTGATGATGGAGCAGGACATGGAGTGTTCCCCGGCGCAGTGGACGCTTATCCCCGCCACCGAGTCCCGGGGGACGAGGTCGGCGATCTCCCCCGGGGTGAGTCCCCTGGCACGGTAGCGGCCGCGGAAGGTATAAAAGTGGTGAGGAGACGTTCCGAAGGCGTCGATGATCCTTACCGGAAATCCTGCGGCCCTGACCGATGCCGCCAGGTACGCCATTCCCGAGGGTATCCCGGGGATGCTCCCGTAGAAGTCCGCCTTCAGGTGGACCACCGGGGGGCGGACGAGCACCAGTTCCCTCAATGCCGTTGCGTTTCCACGGGTCTTCTCATGTACCTGGCCGTAGCAATGAGAGAGAATCCGTTGATATATTTGCGCAGATTCAGCAGGCTGCGCATGCGTCGAATCTTCTTCCACACCAGCCCTGGTCTGAGGTAGAACCTGCGATGGCCTTCCTGGATCAGGAACCTGATCTGGTCCTCGGTCATGCCTTCGGGAACAAAGGAAACGTTCTTGAAATTGAACCGGTCCCTGGTGAACTTGGACGGTTTTATCCTGCCCGCGAGAAGGTCGTCGTAGACCTCGCTTCCCGGCAGGGGGGTAAGGTTGACGAAAACGGCGTAGTCCAGGTCCAGCGAGCAGGCGAAGTCTATGGTGGCCAACCCCTCCTGGAAGGTCTCGCCGGGAATGCCGAACATGAAGGTTCCGTATGCTTCCATTCCCAGGGAACTGGTCGCGGAAACCGCCCGTCGAATCTGCTCCAGGGTGGTTCTTTTCTTGAGGGTGTCCAGGTTCTTCTGCACTCCGCTCTCTATCCCGAACAGGATTCGCCAGCATCCGGCCCTCTTCATTAGTCTGAGCATGTCAAGGGTGACCCTGTCGACCCTGGCGTTCACCGCCCAGTCCACGTCCAGCTTCCTTCTCAGAAGCTCCTCGCAGAACTCGGAGACTCTCTTTTCCGACAGGGTGAAGGTGTCGTCCCAGAAGGCGATGTCCTTCACACCCTGGTTTTCCACGAGCCACTGGATTTCGTCCGCGATGTTCCCGGCGCTGCGCATCCTGGTGTGCCTGTCGGTGTGGCAGAAGATGCACTCGTAGGGGCATCCCCGGGCGCCGATGATGTTGGCGTGGGGAAGCCTGTTGTAGAAGGTGGGCGAGGGCAGGTACTCGTAGGGCGGAGCGAGATGATGGGCCGGAAAGGGCAGCGTGTCTATGTCCTCCACGACGGGTCTCGGCGGGGTTCGGACAGGTCCATCCGCCGACCTGTAGATGACTCCGGGAACTCCTTCCGATCCCGTACCCGCGGCGACGGCGGAAACCAGCTCCCTGAAGGTGTGCTCGCCCTCCCCGTAGACTATGAAGTCGATGCCTTCGCACTCCTCGAGGCATCTGCCGCCCCAGAGGGTCGGATGAATCCCGCCCGCCACGAACACCGTATTCGGAAACGCCTTCTTCAAGTCTATCAGCATCCACCGGGAGTTCTCCCAGTCCACGCTGGTGATGGTGACTCCCACCATGTCAGGCTTCAACTCCTCCAGGCGCTTCCGCATGCTCTCGAAGGTGTGGAAAAGACCTTCCAGGTAGACCACGTCGTGACCGTCGGCAATCACGAAAGGAGCCAGGTACAGCAATGACGGCGAGGGAACCACGTTCACCAGGGGTTTTATCTTCAGCCAGCGGAAGGGGGATATTCGCTGGTTCATGAAGTCGTGCTGGTCCTGTTCCCAGGCCGCGGGCATCGTCAGGAGTACAATCTTCATCCGCCAGCCCTTTCCGTAGAAAACGGAATATAATATCGACTTTCCCGGAAACCTCGGAAAGGCGTGCATCGATGGGTTGCGCCGTATCGGTGATCATACCAGCCTGGAACGCCGGAAAAACAATAGCCCGGTGCCTCGACGGGATCTCCCGCCAGTCGTTGCCGCCCTTGGAGACCATCGTCGTGGACGACGGTTCCCATGACGACACACCGGAAATCGCCGCATCCATGGGTGTCAGGGTGCTTCGTCTTTCCAGGAACGAAGGGCCTGCACGGGCCAGGAACCGGGGGGCCGAAGCAGCCCGGGGAGAAGCAGTGCTGTTTCTGGACGCTGATGTAGTGATTCCGGAAGACCTGGTGGAAAAAGTCGCCCGACACATGGACCGCGATTCCGTGGCCGCGGTTCAGACCCTCTATACCCCCGACTGCCCCGGTGAAGGTCTTGTTACGAGGTATCAGAACTTCTACTACCACCATTCCCTTTACAGGGTCAGCCACGAAAGGGCAGCGGTGTTCGCAACCTGGTGCGCCGCAGTGCGGCGTGAGGTCTTCCTTGGTCTTGGGGGTTTCAATGAGTGCATTCCGGAGCCCACGGTGGAAGACGAGGAGCTTGGCTACGCGATAGTCGACTCCGGCGGCTCCATCATCATGGACAGGTCCTTGCAGGTGGTTCATCTGGCGGAATACAGCTTCTCCGGTTTCACCAGACGCCGGCTGAGAATGGCGAAGGCCCAGGCCAAGAGCGGCTGGAGACAGGTAAAACGCAGGCTGCTGGCCAGGTACATCAACGTGCGCGACACTGGCACCCATCACAGCAGATGGGTGGTACTCTCCATCGTCCTCACTCTGCTGGCGTGGATACTCACACTGCTTCTGCCGCTCACCGGCAATCCTCTTCCTGCTCTGCTGCTTCTGCCGGCTGCGCTTGTATGCCACTCCGGTTTCTTCGGATCAGCCCGGAGGAGGTTCGGGGTGAGAGTCCTTCCGGGATTCGCCTTGATGTGCCTGGCTGACATGACGATTCTCGGCCTGGGTATCGCAAGCGGCACTCTGGAGTATCTTTTCGGCAGGAAGTACTGATTCTTGCGGCTTCTATTCTGTAGTAGTGCAACAATATGGAAGAGTTTGTAGCTAAAGTTTACTCCGTCCCCTAAATTCTGCCGACGACGTACTTCCAGATGGTGTGAAGAACGCTGAGACCATAAGGAATAGGCTTCAGACTGGAGTAACCCTGCCCGTGAACCGTGGGAATCGGGACCTCCACCACCGACAGCTTGTGCCTGAGGGCTCCCACCAGCATCTCCGAGTCGAAGTTGAAGGTGTCGGAGTACTTCCTGTAGGGAATCCTCTCCAAGGCTGCCCGGCTGTAGGCTTTGTAGCCGCTGTGGTAGCTGGTGAGCCTGGCCCGGAACACCAGGTTCTCGAGCCCGTTGAGCATCAGGGTGCCCCAGTACCTTGCCTGGCTCATGCCCCCCTTCCTCATGTCTCCGTACATGGTCCTGCTCCCCCCGACCACGTCGGCCCCGTCTTCAAGGGGAGCCAGCATCCTCAGAAGGAAATCGGGAGGGTACTGACCGTCGGAGTGAAGCATGACGACTCCCAGGGCGCCGTTTTCAATCGCCCAGTCGAAGGCCGTCTTCTGGGCTGCTCCGTAACCGCGGTTCACGGGGTGGGATATCAGCCGGATTCGGGGAAACTCCCCGGCCAGTTTCCCCGCCACCTCCGCCGTATCGTCGGTGGAACCGTCGTTCACCACCAGAAGCGCATCCAGGGCGTCCCACGCCTCCCCGGGTATGTTCCGTATAACGCCCTCGATGAATCTGCCGGTATTGTAAGCCGGCATGAAGCAGGCATAGTTCATCGCTTGACCATCCTACCCCTGTGAGGGGGAAAGTGACGGCTGAAACTACGAAAAGCTGCTATTGGGAGCAATACGGAGGGGAGATAGGAAATGGCGCGTTTCGACTCCGTGGCTGATCTGCTGGAGTCGGGGCTGGGGGACCTGATCCTGGACGTCGCCACCGGAAGCGGGAGTTTCATAGGTTTCCTGCGCAGCTATTCCCGGCCGGAAGCCCTGCTGGTGGCCGCGGACATGTCCAGGAATGCCGTCGCCGCAGCCGCCGGAGCCTTCGAGGGCGACCGGGTCGGCGGGGTACAGTGCGACGGAGCGCACCTGTGCTTCCCGGATGGAACCTTCGACACGGTGGCGGTTGCCAACTCGGTGCACCATTTCGCCAGCCCTATCGGGGTGCTGAGGGAAATGACCAGGGTTCTTAAGCCGGGAGGGATCTTCATCCTCCGGGAAATGTTCCGGGACGGCCTTCAGACCGGTCCCCAGAGGACCCACATTCTGCTCCACCACTGGTGGGGCAGGGTGGACAGGCTTCGGGGGGTCGTGCACCGAAGGACCCTCACCCGGGCCCGGCTGGAGTCTCTTCCCGGGCTCCTGGGACTGACCGGGGTGGTCTCGGAGGTTCAGAACGACATGGATACGGACCCCTTCAATCCGGAAAACCTGAGGTACATCGAGAAGACCATAGACAGCGCCATCGCCCGTTCCGAAGGCAATCCGGGGCTGCAGGAACAGGGCCGCCGTCTCCGAAGACGCCTTCACCGGGTCGGCTTCGCAGGAGCTTCCGCGGTGCTGGTGGCCGGAATCAGGGAGCCGCCGTCCGAACCTGCTCCTGAAGGGTGTTTTCGGGCGCCCAGGAGGGCCTGAGACTTCTCTCGGGAACCAGCATCCGGGCAGCCTCAGGGGTCCAGGGTTGAAGCACCCCACGGTTTCCCTCCATGTGGAAAAGGTAGGCGTTCATCCCCTGGAATAAGCTTTCCATGGCCTCCATATCCTCTTCGGGAGTCTGGTGTGCACAGAAAACCAGGTCTCCGTCCAGGAAGGGGTCGTTGGCCAGGAAGCCGCTCATCACGTTGGGATACCCGTGCTCCGAGGCTTCCATGAACACCACCGCCGGAGCCCGTGCCTCACTCCGGGCCAGCCTGAGGGGTATTCCGTCTATGGACTGCCAGGGCCCCCTGCGAAGGACCACGCCGTCGGGAATGTAGACCGCCAGGGTGGAGAACAGAAAGAGGGCCCCGGAAACCAGAACCGCGGAATTGCCCCACCTTCTCCTGGCTTCGGCGAAACCCAGGGCGCTGCACAGGGCGAAGGCCGGAAGGGTCGTGTAGTAGTGTCTCGGGCCGTAGTCCACGGCGGCGGCGTAGTGGACGAACATGAAGGGAATCGTCGCCAGGGCCGGCAGGTAGAGGGGCCACCACCTGCGCCGTTTCTCCCGGTCGAGCAGGGGCAGAAGTGCGGGCACCAGCGACAGGAACGGCCAGCCCAGGAGTATGGTGCTGCCGGCGCCGGCCTGTTTCGACAGGTTCATCAGGCCCCTCAGGGGAGTGTGAGCCCGGTCTCCGTACTCGGGAAACCATGCGCTTTCCGGGCCGAAGCCCAGAAGGCTGCCCCCCCGGGCCAGATTGTACGCCGGCGAGAACGGGTCGCCCGTATAAAGAGCGTTGGACGCGAGAAAGAATGCCAGGGCAGGCAGTGCCCCCAGGCCCGTCAGCATCAGGGCCGGCAGGGCATCTCTTCGTAGCTTAACCGCCGCCACCCCGCTGATGCAGAGAACCCATGGCACAACGGTGTACGGTTTGGCGCAGAAGGCTGCTCCCAGAAGGAATCCCCCGGCGATGTACATCCGCCTCTTCCGTTCCCCGGCTGCCCTGACCAGGAGATAGAGGGACCAGGTCATCAGCAGGAGTTCCGTGTTGTGAGCCATGTGGGTGGAGGCCATGAAGAGGAAGAACGGAGAGACCGCCATCACCAGGAGCGCCAGCCGGGCCGTCGCCCTTCGGCACAGCCGGGAGAAAAGAAGGAATGCTCCGGTCAGGGTCAGCGCTCCCTGAAGGGGACCCATCAAAGGACTGACGCCGGCTCCGGTGAACGGGGCCATGAGAAGGGAATGCATGGGGGTGTACATCACGAACCACCGGTCCCGGTGGAAGATGAAGTGCCGGAAGGGAAAAAGGTCCCGGGGGTTTTCCACATCCGGCACGGGAGCCCAGGCGGCTCCCCTGGCGTACATCCTGCTCTGCACCAGGTAGGCCGCCTCGTCGCCCCCCTTGGGGATGCCTTCCAGAGGGCCGTAGGCCATCCATACAGTAAATCCCGTGGACAGGGCCAGCACCAGGGCCAGGAAGGTTCCGTCGCTCCCCCGGCTCAGCAGCATCACGGCGGCCCTTTCGGGAGCGCTCCATCGCCTGAGGGCCAGGGCGAGCATAACGGAGGCGGTCCCCAGGAAAGCCAACTGCACCGCCTTGTCGGATGGACCCTGGAGTCTCTGGCCCGAGTGGGCGTAGACGGTGAACAACGCCGACAGCGCCAGGCACAGAACCAGGGGCGGGACACGGATCTTCATCTCAGTACCTTCTGCCGGCCACGGCCGATACCGCCGCGGAGGCGCAGGCCGGAAGGATCAGCATCAGGTCGGGAAGGATGAGAAGCCCCGCCCGGAAGCCCCGCACGCCTCCCTCACGGATCATCCGAAACAGGAAAGGCGTCTGGCCGACCAGGGCGGCGGCCAGAGCGGCGAGCCCGGCGGGCGCCGCCCGGGGGACACCCACGGCGGCCATGATCCACAGCGCCGCGGCTGCCCAGGAGAAGACCGCCCCGGCGGTAACGGGCAGCATTTCCGAGAATCCCGCCACACTTATGGAAGGGGCTCCCCGGTCCCGGTCCCTGCGAAGGATGTAGAGAGCTTTTGCCCTCATCATGTTCCACTCGTAGCGAAAGAACTCCCCCAGGGTGTACCGCCGGAGGTGAAAAACCTGTATCTCCGGCGCGATGACGATTCTTCCCCCCCGGGCCCACAGTCTTTCCGAGAAGTCCGCATCCTCTATGGTTGCTCCGGCGATGTTCTCGTCGAAGCCATGCAGATCCTCGAAGGTCTTCCGGCCCACCGCGAAGAAGAAGGTTCCGCAGCCCTTGATGTAGGGGCCGCGGATACGCCGGGTGAAGGTGTGATGGTAGTAGTAGTTCTTGTAGAAAGTGGCGGCCCCCCGGCCCGGAGCCCTCGGCCCGTACACCGCCTGCACGGCGTCGCCACGGGACATGGCGTTTTCCAGTGCCTCCCGCCATCCCGGGGGAGGCACGGCGTCCGAATCCAGGAACAGTATCCACCCGGTCTGCGAGGCGAACCCTCCGGCGTTCCTGGTGCCTGCCGCTCCAGGGCGGCGCTGCGACCTCAACACGGGCACTCCGAGGCGCTTCAGAACCTCGACCGAGGAGTCGTCGGACCTGTCGTCCACCGCCATGATCCGGTCATCCCTCCGGAGTTCCCGGAGAACCGGCGTAACCACCTGTTCCAGGGTGTCGGAGCTGTTGTGGACGGGAATGACCACGGTCAGGGACGGCAACGGCCTACCCTTTTCTCTTCGAGAACCCCAGCTGTTCGGCGAGCATCATGAGAAGGCTTTTCGCGCCGTGCCACACCGCTCTCAGCTGGAAGGCGCTGGTGATGTTCATGAACCTGTAGTACAGGAAAGACGGCCTGAAGAAATACCTTATGTACGCCAGCCGTCGGAGTTCCATGATCTGGTCCCCGGTCATGGTGAAGGGGACGAAGCAGGGCCTGTCCAGCAACATGCCCTGATCGTTGAGCCTCTCGCTCATCGTCCCGAAGAGGCCCTTCTCGATCCCCTTGTACATTGGGGTTCCGGGGAAGGGCGTTATGGGGAAGAACTCCACGGTGAAGCTTCCCAGACTTCGGGCGAACCGTATGGTTTCCAACCCTTCCTGGAATGTCTCCCCGGGGATTCCGAAGATGTATGTGGTATGGGTCTTGATTCCCACACTGTGGGCGAGCCTGACGGCGAATTTGATCCGCTCCAGGGTCTCGTGCTTGTTCAGGGTGTCCAGGTTCTTCTGGACTCCACTCTCCACACCGAAGTTGATGCACCAGCAACCCGCCGCCTTCATGGCTCTGAGTATCCTCTTGTCCACGGCGTCGGCCCTGCACGAGCACCACCAGCGTACATTGACCCCTCGCCGGATCATCTCTTCGCAGAACCTGTAGGTGTGCCGGTGGCTGTAGGTGAAGTGCTCGTCCCAGAACTTGATTTCCCTGGCGCCGTAGTGTCTGACGTAATACTGGATCTCGTCCACGACCCTTGCGGGATCCCTCAGGCGGATATGTTTTCCATACATCTTGTAGCAGTAGAGACAGGTTCCGTTGCAGCCCCTGCTGGCCAGCATCTGGACCACCGGAACCGTGGATACCTGCTCGAAGCTGGGGAAGTACCGCTCCATCTCGCAGAGGTCCACCGCCGGAAAGGGAAGGGTGTCGAGATCCTCCACCAGGGGCCTGGAACCGGTGAACACCACGCCGCCCGAGCCGTCGCGGATGAACAGGCCCTTCACACCGGTCAGCGGATCGCCCCTGTCCAGGGCATCCACCATCTCTCCGCTGGTGATCTCCCCCTCGCCCACCACCACGGCGTCCAGCGCCTGGCACTCCTCCAGGAGCCTCCGGGGCATGGCGGTGGCACCGTGGCCGCCTATGAACGTGAAGATGCCTGGGTTGTCCTCCCGGACTCCCCGAATGAAGGGCTCCGCCTTGTGCCAGAGCAGGCTGATCACGTAGACCCCCAGGGCCTGCGCCCCGAAGGCGGCGGTCATTTCCCTCATTTCCTCGTTGGAGTGGAAGAAACCCTCCAGGTAGATGACCTGGTGGCCCCTCCGGCGGAGTTCCCCGGCTATGTACTGCATCCCCGGAGTGGGCCAGCAGCCGGCTATCCCCCGGGTGTCCTTGGCGCGTATGTCATCGGGCCCCCAGGGCGGAACCACAAGGGCTACCTTCACCGCATCCCCTTTCGGAAGGAAGCCCTAATATGGACTGCGCGTCAATTCCGGACCAACCCTGAAGCGTCGGTCAGTCCTGGCCTGCCGCTTCGTTTCCAGTCCCCTCGCCGGCCTGTTCACCTTCCGCACCGGCTTCCCTGCAGATGCCCTCGGGGACCAGTTCCAGCTGGTCCCCCGAGACCTTAAGGGAAATTCTCTGCCCAGGACAGACATCCCCCCGGAGCAGGGCTTCCGCAATCCTGTTCTGGACAGACCTCTGGATGACCCTCTTCAGAGGCCTAGCCCCGTACACCGGATCCCAGCCGGCCTCCGCCAGCAGGTCCAGAGCCTCGGACGAGGGCTCCAGCCGGATTTCTTGGGAGGCGAGCACCCGGTTCAGCCGGCTGATCTGGATCTCGACTATCTTCCTGATCTCCTCCCGACCGAGGCTGTTGAACACGATAACCTCGTCGAGGCGGTTGATGAACTCGGGTCTGAACCTTCCCTCCAGTTCCCTCATGGCCCGGGACACAACCTGGTCCCGGGGCAGGTCACGCCCCAGGGTTCCGATCCAGTCGCTGCCCAGGTTGGACGTCATGATCAGAACAGAGTTGCGGAAGTCCACGGTGCGGCCCTGGCCGTCGGTGAGCCTGCCGTCGTCCAGTATCTGAAGGAACACGTTGAACACGTCCGGGTGGGCCTTCTCGATCTCGTCGAAGAGCACAACGGAATAGGGCTTTCTTCTCACCGCCTCCGTCAGGTATCCCCCTTCGTCGTACCCCACATAACCCGGAGGAGCTCCGATCAGCCGGGAGACGGAGTGTTTCTCCATGAACTCGCTCATGTCCAGCCGGATCATGGCTTCAGGGCTGTCGAACAGGAAGTCGGCCAGGGTTCTGGCCAGCTCGGTCTTGCCCACTCCCGTGGGCCCCATGAAGATAAAGCTGCCCAGGGGCCGGTTCGGGTCCTGCACTCCGGCCCTGGCCCGGCGGATCGCCGCGCTCACGGACCGGATGGCCGGGTCCTGGCCCACCACTGCCCCGCCCAGGGCTTCTTCCATGGTCAGCAGCCTCTCCCGCTCCCCCTGGAGCATTCTGGAGACCGGAATACCGGTCCATCTGGAGACGACCTGGGCAATATGCTCCGGAGTCACCTCCTCAGTGAGCATGGAGCCTTTCTCCTGAAGCTTCCGCAGGCTCTCCCGGGCCTGGGACAGGGCGGCCTCGCACTCCCGGAGTTCGCCGTACCGGATTTCGGCCACCCGGTGAAGGGCGCCCTCCCTCTCGGCCTTCTTCTCCTCGGCCTTCAGCTCCTCCTGCCGGCGTTTCAGCTCCCTGACCCGCTCTATCAGGTCCTTTTCCGCCAGCCAGCGTGACTCCAGGGCCTTCCTCTCCTCCTGAAGGTCCGACAGCTGCTTCTGAACCAGCTTCATCTTCTCCCGGGCGGACCTGTCGTCCTCCCTGCGAAGACCTTCCCTTTCTATCTCCAGCTGGGTTATCCTGCGGCGGATCTCGTCAACCTCCCCGGGCATGCTGTCTATCTCGATCCTGATCCTGCTTGCTGCCTCGTCCACAAGATCTATGGCCTTGTCGGGCAGGAACCGGTCGGTGATGTACCGGTCGCTCAGCCTGGCGGCCGCCACCAGGGCCGAATCGAGTATCCTGATGCCGTGGTGCACCTCGTACTTCTCGCGGATGCCCCTGAGGATGCTGATGGTGTCCTCCACCGAGGGGGCGTCCACGATGATCGGCTGGAACCTCCTCTCCAGGGCGGCGTCCTTCTCGATGTGCTTCCGGTACTCGTCCAGGGTGGTGGCGCCTATGCAGTGAAGTTCTCCCCGGGCCAGGGCGGGCTTCAGCATGTTGGCCGCGTCCATGGCGCCCTCCGCGGCGCCGGCGCCCACGAGGGTGTGCATCTCGTCTATGAAGAGAATAATCCCGCCGTCCGAGGCTGCAATCTCATGAAGGACGGCCTTTAGCCTTTCCTCGAACTCACCCCTGTACTTGGCTCCGGCGATGAGGGCGCTCATGTCCAGCATCATCAGACTGCGGTTCTTCAGGCTCTCCGGAACATCCCCCCTGGCGATCCGCCCGGCGAGCCCCTCGGCGATGGCCGTCTTGCCGACCCCCGGATCGCCGATTAGCACAGGATTGTTCTTTCTTCGCCGGCAGAGCACCTGCATGGTCCTCCGAATCTCATCGTCCCTGCCTATCACCGGGTCGAGCTTCTCCTGGCGGGCAAGGGCTGTGAGGTCCCGGCAGTACTTTTTCAGAGCCTCGTAGCTCTCCTCGGCATTCTCCGACGACACCCGGGCGGAACCACGGACCTGTCTGAGGGCCTCCAGGAAACGGGATCCGTCAATGCCCGACCCGGAAAGAATGCCCGCGGCATCGCCCCCCCCCTCGAGTATGCCCAGCAGAAGGTGTTCGCTGGCGATGAAGTCGTCCTTCATCCTTCCCGCAGCCTTCTCCGCGTTCTGCAGGACCCTGTGGAATCCCCGGGAAGCCTCAGGGCGGGCTGCTCCGGCTGCCCTGGGCACCCTTTCCATGGCCTCCGACACCCTCCGGCGCAGCTCCTCCACCGGGGCCTCCAGCCTGAACAGAACCGAGGGCACGATGCCGTCTCCTGCCTCCAGAAGCGCCGACAGAAGATGAAGCGGGGTAACCTCGGGGTGACCGGCGGAAGACGCCCCGGCGACTGCGGAGTTTATGGCTTCCCTTGCCTTTATGGTAAACTTGTCCTGGTTCATTTCTCCTCCTTGTCCCGATGAGGTAATAGCAATGGGAAGGCCAGGATTATGCAAATATTACTGGTATACAACCTGTGTAATTGGTGCTATCTCTTCGGAAAACGCGTTGGGTGCGCCGAAACGACGCAGTCGCGAACTTGCAAAATCGGGAAGTTTTAGTAGCTTTGAACCTGATGAGGCTGGTTTCAAACAATCGGAGGATCTAATGGTGAACCTTGGGCTAGTGGGGCTGGGTTACTGGGGCCCCAACCTTCTCCGGAATCTGGTCACCAACAGGAGAACGGGGAAGGTGACGATCTGCGACAGGGATCCGGCCAGGCTTGACCGCATCGGGGAGAGGTTCCCGGGCTGTTTCCGGACCACCGACTACGACGACCTGCTGACCTCCCCGGACATTCATGCGATACTGATCGCCACCGATGTTTCAGCTCACTATCCCCTGGCCATGAAAGCCCTGAAGGCGGGGAAGCACATCTTCGTGGAAAAACCCTTCGCCGACACCACCGGCAGGGCCCGGGAAATGGTGGATACGGCGGAATCCCTGGGGCTGGTGAACATGGTGGGACACACCTTCCTCTACGCCCCTCCGGTGATAACCATCAAGGAGATAGTCCGCAGCGGCGAACTGGGCGACATCCGGTTCATCACCAGCAACAGGGTGAACCTCGGGCTGCACCAGAAGGATGTTTCCGTGATCTGGGACCTGGCGCCCCACGATTTCTCCATGATCTTCCACTGGCTGGACGACGAGCCGGACTTCGTGGAAGCCTTCGGAAGCTGCTACGTCCTGGAGGGCATACCCGACGTGGCTTTCATCAACCTGAGGTTTCCCTGCGGCGCCATCGCCAATGTTCAGGTGTCCTGGCTGGCCCCGTCCAAGCTGAGGAAGACCGTCATCGTGGGCAGCAGGAAGATGCTGGTCTACGACGACACGGAGCCCTACGAAAAGGTCAAGATCTACGACAAGGGCGTCGACGTGATCGAACCCGAGACCTTCGGCGAGTACCATCTGGCCTATCGGACCGGGGACATCCACAGCCCTAAGCTCGACAGCTTCGAGCCGCTGGCGGCGGAGATGGAGGAGTTTCTGCGGTGCGTGGAAACCGGAGAGGCTCCGAAAACCTCTGGCCGGGGAGGGCTTGGAGTGGTGAAGGCCCTGGAACTGGCTGATGCGAGTCTGGCGGCCCACAGGTGAGATGCCGCCGTTGAACACCGATTCCGCCCGGGCACTTCTGGAGATCCTGGGGGTCGCGGTGCTTCCCGGCAAGCCCGCCGGGCTTGACTTTGTGGTCCTGGGCGGCTCCATGGCGGCCCTTCTGGGAGAACGGAAATCGGGAGCCGAAGCCCTGGGGGAGGTGGCCGCCGGGATAAGGGCTCCGGTGACCGGCAAGGCCCTGGTGGGGCGCATGGGCGGGGTCATGTCGTCCACATCCTCCAGGGACGGCCGGTCCCGGATGGCTTTGATTCCGCGGAATCCTGAGATACCCCCGGACATGACCCCTGGCGGGGTGATAACCCTGGCTGCCTCTGCGGCGGGCGCCCGTCGGGGGGAGGCCCGGGACAGGGCGGCGGAACTGATGGAATGGCTGGGAATGGCCCGCCTCGCGGAAACGCCGTGCGGAAAACTTACCGAGGAACAACGCCGGCTGGCGTTCCTGGGGGCCTCGCTCGCTTCGGTTCCTTCGTTTCTCGTGGTGTCGTGCCCGGTGCACGAGTGTCTGGTGGAACCTCTCACCGATTTCGCCACCCATGGCTCCGGCAGGGGTGTTCTCTTCGTGGCGTCCCGGCTGGGCGAAATCCCCCCGGGTACGGAAATGATAGCCCTCTGCGACGAGTCCGGCATCAGGGCTTCCGTGCGGCACTCCCAGCTTCTGGAGGCGGTCCGGGGCGGGGCGGAGATTCAGGTGTCGTTCTACCCGGTGCTTCCCAGGAAGGTCATGGAGCAGATCCCCGGTGTCCGCGATCTGGTCCACAGGGAGGGATACTACTTCTTCAACCATTCCGATACAGCCTATGCCCTGGTCCAGGTGTGCAACACAGCCCGGGCCAACGCCAGGAGCATCGCCTACCTGTCCGTGGCCCCGCCCTCCCCCTCGGCACTGCTGGCCTCGTTCCTGCCCCCCAGGGAGGAGCCTCTGCAGGACCTCTTCGGCCCCGCCGAGTCATGATGTTCCTGTCCGCGACGACGCTTCTGTGGAAGAGGCTTCGTTCCGGAAGAAGCGCTCAGTGGGCTCTGCTCTTCCTGGCGGGAACCGCCCTCGCCGGCATCGGTGACGCTCCGCTCTCCTGGCTGTCATCCCTGGCGGCATTCGGATTTCCGACCGCGGCGGTGATGGGATGGAGGAACTCCCCGGAACGCCGGGGACTCCTTCTGATATGCGAACGTCACTCCGGCGCCATCAACAGGCTTGCGGCCGCTGAAATCGTGGTTCCCGCCGCGGCAGGAGTTCTGCCGGCCTCCCTGGCGGCTCTCGCTTCGGGAAACGTCCCCTGGCAGTTCTGGCTGGTGGCGCCCCTCACATCCCTTGCGGCTGCAGCTTCCCTGCTGCTTCTTGAAAGGCTTTCCCCTCCGGGGGGGCTGGTGCTTCCGGCTCTGTACTGGACGTGGTCCTTTCACCTGTCGGGGTCTGTGACGGGCTGGATTAGGCTCCTTCTGCTGCCGGTCTACCCGGGAAGCGTTCTCGCACCCGTTCCTGGCAATCCTCATGCGGACGCCTTCGTGGCGTGCTCCGCCGCAATGGCCGGGCTTCTGGTCGGTCTTCTGTTCAGGGCGAACCGGAAAGCCAGCTGTCGAGAGACGATAGGGCTCTTGCCGACATAGCCCTTCGGCGCTCCCTCCTTCCCCTGGCGGGCAGGGTGCCGGCAAACAGGCCGTAATGGATGTTGCTGGGGGAGAAGGCGGTTCCGTTACTCCGGGTGACGTGCGTCAGGAGAGCGCCCAGTGCGGTGTCCGCCGGAGGGGGCACCGGCTCGCGTCCGGATAAGAAAGCCGCCATGAACATTCCCGCCAGGAGCCCCGAGGCTATGGACTCTATGTACCCTTCCACGCCGGTGATCTGCCCCGCCAGCATGACGTTTGGAGCCGCCCGAAGCCTCATGTACCGGTCGAGTACGGCCGGGCCGTTCACGTAGGTGTTCCGGTGGACGCTGCCCAGGCGGAGGAATGAAGCTTCCTGCAGCCCAGGGATCATCCGGAACACCCGTCTCTGCTCATCCTGAACCAGTTTCGTCTGGAACCCCACAATGTTCCAGGCGGTCCCCTCCGCATTCTCCCGGCGAAGCTGGACTACTGCGAAGGGTCTGTCCCTTCCTGCCGGAGGCTGGATACCAACGGGCTTCATCGGGCCGAATGCCAGGGAAAGCCGGCCTGAATCGGCGATGGCTTCCACCGGTTGGCATCCCTGGAAGTGAAGTTCTTCCTCGAAGGGGCGTGGCGGCACCCGCCGGGCCTTGATCAGGGCGTCCACGAAGCCGAGATACTCGGTCTCTGTCATGGGGCAGTTCAGGTAGTCGTCCTCCCCGCCCTTGCCGTACCGGGAACCGGAAAAGGCAACACTCCTGTCTATGGTGCTTCCCTCGACGATAGGGGCTATGGCGTCGTAGAAATACAGGTACCCGGCGCCGGTCGCCCTTTGTATTCCGCCGGCGATGGCGGGGCTTGCCAGAGGCCCCGGCGCCGCGATACACGGCTCGTATGGAAGCTCCGTGACCTCCCGGCGTTCGAGGTTGATCAGGGGTTCCCGGTCCAGCTGTTCCAGAACGGACTCGCTGAACCGCACCCGGTCAACCGCCAGGGCATCGCCCGCCGGAACCCTCACGGAGTCGGCTGTCCTGATCAGCCTGGAGCCCGCCCTTCTCAGCTCCTCCTTCAGGAGCCCCGGAGCGTTCTCGGGATTGCCGGACCTGAAGGAATTGGAGCAGACCAGTTCCCCCGGCAGGTCCGTAGCGTGGGCCGGTGTCCGGGTTCCCGGCCTCATCTCCAGCAACCTTACCGGGATTCCCCTCTCCGCCAGCGCGAAGGCCGCCTCGCACCCCGCCAGCCCCGCTCCCACCACGGGGACGGACTCAACAACATCAACTAATCGCACCATTTTGCTATCCCACAGTTAGATACAGTAACTGAAGAATCAGGCCTTGCAGGCACGATTCCATGGCACAAGGTAAATGTAACAGAAAAACCGCTGAAGATCATTCGGTTATGCGGTCTCCATACAAAAAGGGTATGATTCCGTTGTTTGTTGTTTTCGAAGGGGAATCCATGTGCGGCGTGTGTGGCATAGTTTCCGGAACCCTTCCGGAGGACCGTATCAGGAGGCTGATCGCCGGCATGAACAGCCTCCAGAGACACCGCGGACCCGACGAGGAAGCGGTCTTCCTGGAGGACCGGGTCGGTATAGGATTCGACAGGCTCGCGATACTTGACCTGGCCAGGGGAATGCAGCCTATAAGATCCCCGGGCGATGGTGTCACCATAGCCTGCAACGGACAGATCTACAACTACATAGAGTTGAGAAGCATGATTTCCGGGCAGGAGTACGCCACCGAAGGCGATATGGAGGTCGCCCTGCACCTCTACCGCCGGATGGGAATCGAATTCCTTCATCACCTGAACGGAATGTACGCCGGGGTCATATACGATCCAAGACTGAGAAGGATTATTCTTTTCCGGGATAGGTTCGGAATAAAGCCGATGCATTACGCCGTGACCGAAGACGGCCTGTTCTTCTCCAGCGAGATCGAACCGTTGCTGACGGCTCCCGGAGTGGATCCGGAGCCGGATCTCAACCTCCTGCCCGCCTTCTTCACGTACAGATACCTGCCCGGGGAAAAAACCGTATATCGAGGGGTTTTCAGACTGCCGCCGGCTTCCTTTCTTGATTACGACCTGGCCAGCGGAGAACACCTCATCCGGCGCTACTGGAACTGCAACCCCGGAATGCCTGAAAAGTACACCCACGAGGATGAGGCTTCAGAGGAGTTCATCAGGCTGTTCAGAGACGCTGTCAGGATTCGCCTTCGTTCGGACGTGGAGGTGGGAAGTTTCATATCGGGGGGAATAGATTCCTCTGCGGTGGCTTTGCTGACGGCGGAGACGAAACCCGATCTAAAGTTGTTCACGGTATCCTTCGACGAACCCGGATACGATGAAACCGCCCTGGTGGAGGAGTTCATCGAGCAGCGCAGCAGCGCTTTCCTCGGAACGAGTCGTTTCACACGCAAGTGCACGCGGGACTCTCTAAACCAGCTTCCCGAGTTAGTCCGGGCAATCGGAGAACCCCTTTCCCTGGGAGCGGTTATCCCGACGGACGCGGTCTGCGCTCTGGCATCCGAGAAGGTCAAGGTCGTAGTCACCGGTGAAGGGGCCGACGAAGTATTCGCCGGATACAGGAAATTCCTGGTGGAAGACGCATTCATCCGGTACCAGACTGCGGACGTTGAACAGCGGAAGCACCTTGAAGGGCTATACCCTGAACTTGCATGCAGAATGGCTGCGGGTAGCCTGGACTCCGTTGGCCGTCATATCGTCAGCGAAGCCCTTTTCTCGGCTGAAGAACTCCAGCGTCTCCTGGGAACCGGAACCACCCCCGTTGTCAACCTTCCAATGGAGGGACTCCCGGACCTGACAGGTATTCATCCAGTGAAGGCCATGCAGGCCATCGAATGCCGAACCAGGCTTCCGGACTATGTGATAACCAGGTTGGACAGGCTCAGCATGCGCCACAGCCTCGAGGCCAGAACTCCATTCCTTGATTACAGACTGGCGGAATTCGCAGCATCTCTGCCAGTAGACCTCAAGGTCAGGTCCCGTCTATCACTCGACAAATACATATGCCGCAGGGCATTCAGCAGTTCGGGAATTCTTCCGGAGAGAACGGCCTTCAGACCGAAGAAACCCTTCACCATGCCCATGGCACAGTGGTTCGAAAGGCTGGAACTGCTTCCTGACCAGATCAGGGACATTGCCGGGGGGGACGAGGTGAACCGCCAGGGCATCCTGAATCCTGCCATGGTGAAGGAACTCGCCGGGGAGGTGAGCGGTCACGGTGTGGGACCGGAAACCCTCCGCTCCGCTGCGGACAGATTCTTTGCGGTCCTGGTCTTTACTCTATGGTACAGGGAGTGCGTTGAAAACAGATGATTTTTCGGAGATGCTGTCGGGCCTGATGGCCCGTAGGCTGGCTGTCCCAAGGACACGGCAGTTCGGTTTCGAGTACGAGTTCATGCCGCGGCGTATCATGAGCCCCGGGGATCTGCTGAAGGTCCAGGAGATCCTGGTCGGAGGATTCGGATACACCTCCGAGCCAGGGCTGTTCAGAACCGGCGACCATTACGTGACATTCGAGCCGGGGGGGCAGATTGAGTTCTGCAGCAGACCCGTGGACCCGGGCGACATGAAAACTGTCCTTGCGATAATCGACCGGGCCGGGGAGGTCATCGAAGCCGTGAAGAAAAGCATCGGGCTGGAGTACTTGCCCATCGGATTCATCCCGGGCAGGGCGTCCGCCCCTATGCTCCTGGACAAGCCAAGGTATCACAACCTGCACCAGCTTCTGGGGGTAACAGGCACCCGGGGACGCGAGATGATGAAAGGCACCGCGGCGATCCACCTTCATGTGGGACTTCTGTGCCTGGAGGAACTCCCGGGCCTGTGGAAGACGGTGTGCGAGATGTCCCGTCTGCAGGAGTTCCGTATGGGACCTGAAAGACGCGACATCTGGAACAATACCGATCCCTCCCGCTGCGGGCTTCTCTGCAGAGGGGAGATGATCCCCTACTCCGACCACATGGGCTTCATAGACAGGATAAGGGATTTCGGCCTGGAAGCGCTGGATCTGGCTACCGGAAAGCCCTTCAGGGAGCTTCCGGACAGGACCTTTCAAGATTTTCTTGATCACCTTACAACCCTTTTTACCGATGTCAGGATCAACATGAAGGGTATCACCCTCGAACTGAGAACACTGGACTCGGCTCCTCCGCAGCTTTTCCTCGAGAGATGGCAGCAGTTTCTGAACCTGGTACAACAGGGCATCTCCGCTACGCAGATTACAAAGGGGCTGCAGGTTGAAGGGAGCATGAAATGAGCGGTACGGAAGCTCGCAGAACGAGAGATTTCATCAGGGAAATCATCGAAAGGGACATCGAGTCGGGCAAGAACTCGGGAAGGGTTCATACCAGATTCCCCCCCGAACCCAACGGATACCTGCACATTGGTCACGCCAAGGCCATCTGCACGAACTTCGGCATCGCCGAGGAGTATCGCGGAGAGGTTAACCTCAGGTTCGACGACACCAATCCGGTAAAGGAAGAAACCGAATTCGTAGAAGCGATAAAGGAAGACATCGCTTGGCTGGGGTTCAGATGGGACAAGGAGTTGTACGCCAGCGACTATTTCCAGAAGATGTACGAGTACGCCGAAAATCTGATTCTTCAAGGAGATGCTTACATCTGCGACCTATCGGCGGAAGAGGTGAAGGCCTACCGGGGCACACTCACCGAACCGGGCCGGGAAAGCCCCTACAGAAACAGGCCCGTCAGGGAAAACCTGGACCTGTTCAGATCCATGAGGGACGGCCGGTTCCCTGAGGGAAGCAGAACACTGCGGGCCAGAATAGACATGGCCAGCCCGAACATCAACATGAGGGATCCGGCGATCTATAGAATTCTTCATAGGTCGCACCACAGAACCGGTTCCCACTGGTGCATCTACCCCATGTACGATTTCGCCCACTGCCTCGAGGACTCCATCGAGGGTATCACCCATTCTCTATGCAGCCTGGAGTTCGAGGACCACAGGCCCCTTTACGACTGGTTCCTGGACAGACTCGGGATCTTCCACCCTCAGCAGATCGAGTTCGCCCGGCTCAATATGACTTACACGGTACTCAGCAAACGGTTCCTCAGGGGGCTGGTGGAATCAGGCATGGTCAGCGGATGGGACGACCCCAGGATGCCGACACTGAGAGGTATGAGACGGCGCGGAATTCCACCGGAGGCCATTCGGATCTTCTGCGACAGAATCGGGCTGGCAAAACGCGACAGCATGGTGGATATCGCCCTTCTGGAGCACATTGTCAGGGAATACCTGAACCTCCGGGCCCCCAGGGCGATGTCGGTACTGAACCCTGTGCGTCTCGTCATCGATAACTATCCGGAAGGCAGGGTTGAGGAGTTCGACTACCAGATCAATCCGGAGGATGAATCCGCTGGAGTACGGCGGATACCGTTCTGCAGGGAATTGTTCATAGAGAGGGATGACTTCATGGAATTCCCTCCCTCCAAATTCTACAGACTCTCGCCGGGAACCGAGGTAAGGCTCAGGTACACTTACCTCGTCAGAGCCACCGGTGTCGAGAAAGATTCCGAGGGCAGGGTTACCACCATCAGATGCCTCTACGATCCGGAATCCCGGGGCGGGACCAGCCCTGACGGCAGAAAGGTAAAATCAACGATCCACTGGGTAAGCGCTCTACACAGCATCCCCGCCAGGGTCAGACTCTACGATCGTCTCTTTCTGCACGAGAACCCCATGGCGCAGGATGGAGACCTCACGGAACACCTTAATCCCGATTCCCTGAGAACCCTTGAGGAATGCAGGATCGAGGCCCACATGGCTGAATGCACCTCTGAACAGGTGTACCAGTTCGAGAGAACTGGCTACTTCACACTGGATGCGGACTCGACACCGGGCAGCCCTGTGTTCAACAGGACACTGTCCCTGAGGGACACATGGGAGAAGATCAGACAGCGGCAATAAAAAGCTTAGTTTTTTGTAATCCGTTATACATCAATTATCTGCCGAGGTTTGTTGTGTTTGTTTAGTCCGTCCCCGATCAGAACGCCGGCGATGACCAGGAGAAGGCCGGCGAAGGTCGACGGGGTTATGGGTTCACGGACCGACAGGGCGATGACACCTAGGCTGAGAAACGGCGTGAAGTAGATCAGGCCGCTGACCCGGGAAGCCCTGTCGCTCATCTTCAGGGCGGTGTTCCACAGGAGGAACGTCACCCCCATCTCGAATACCCCTATATACGCCCCCCCGGCCAGCAGGCCCGGGTCGGCGGGAATCCGCCGGCCAGCAATGACTCCCCAGACAGCCAGGTAGAGGGTTCCGAAGCAGAAGTTGAGGAACAGGTTCACCGGCACAGGGCCGGACGCCCGGGTGTTCAGCACCCAGTAGAGCGCCCAGACGACGGTGCTGGCAAAGGCCAGAGACAGAGGCAGGAGTTGGACTTCACCGCCGGAGCCCCCACGGATCAAGGCCATGAGGGCAACTCCGCCGAAGCTGACCAGTATGCCCGCCAATGCCCGACCCCCGAGGCGCTGCCCCAGCAGGGGGACCGCCAGAATCGAGAGGGTGAGGGGCCACAGGTAGTTCACCACCATGGCTACCTGTGCGGGAAGCATGCTGTAGGCGGTCAGCAGCACCAGGTAGTAGAGAAAGGGGTTGAGAAAACCCCTGACCGCGCCATGCAGAAGTCCACGGAGGGAAAAAGGGCCGGGTCTTCCCCGGCACGCACCGAAAAAGACCAGGGTGGAGGTGGCCGACGCCACCATAACCGCCTGCCAGGGATCTCCCCGGGCAAGAGTGAGTTTGAAGGCCGAGGCGGCGGTTGACCAGAGAAGAACCGCTCCGGAAGCCCTCAAGATAGCCCTTGCGTTGCTGTCCATATGCCAGGGGCGCCTCCTCCGCCGGACACAACATATTGTACTCGTCCCATAAGGAACAGCCGCCCCGGCTGCTGCATTCACCCTCTGAAAGGGCCGCCGGTCAGCAAAAAGCGCATATGCTTGGAGAAGAACAACATAGCTCTATATATAGATATTCCGACGGGCCAGGAACACAATATGTTGTGGTGTTCCCCTTGACCCGGGTGGTCATCCTGTTATCTTCGCCAAGTCCAGGGGAAGTTCCACGGCGCCGGGGGAGGGGTGATGGACTGGCTTGTAAGAAAACGCGACGGATCCATACAGACATACAACAAGAGCAAAATCGAACAGGCCATCCGCAAAGCGCTGGAGGCCTCTGAGACTCCCGGGAGTCCCAGGGAAATGGCCGATCAGGTGGAAACAGCCCTCTACATGGACTACTTCAAGGGCGGTACCATTCCTTCGGTGGAACGCATCCAGGACTGCATAGAGGAGACCCTGGTCCTCCGGAACCTTCCCGCAGCGGCGAAGCAGTTCATCCTCTACCGGGAGAAGCGCAACGAGGCCCGGGAGGTGGATTCCATATTCAGCGGGGTGGACAACCTCATAGCTGACTACCTGGGCCGCCAGGACTGGCGGGTGAACGAGAACAGCAACATGAACTACAGCCTTCAGGGGCTGAATTTCTACCTCTCCTCCTCCATCACGTCCAGATACTGGCTCACCAAGATCTACACCCCGAGAATCCGGGAATACCAGGAAAACGGCGACTTTCATATCCACGACCTGGGCATTCTCGGCCCGTACTGCGTGGGATGGGACCTTCAGACCCTTCTGCGGGAGGGGTTCAGAGGCGCCAGGGGAAAGATCGAAAGCTCCCCTCCCTCCCACCTCAGAACGGCCCTCGGGCAGATCGTGAACTTCTTCTACACACTGCAGGGCGAGGCCGCGGGCGCCCAGGCATTCAGCAACTTCGACACACTTCTGGCGCCCTTCATCCGCTACGACGGGCTCGACTACCAGCAGGTGAAGCAGTGCATCCAGGAGTTCCTATTCAACGTGAACATCCCCACCCGCGTGGGATTCCAGACCCCCTTCACCAACATCACCATGGACCTTAG
Source organism: uncultured bacterium (assembly GCA_964607515.1). Lineage (GTDB taxonomy): Bacteria > Fermentibacterota > Fermentibacteria > Fermentibacterales > JCC-6 > UBA6080. The sequence goes on from CAZSKU010000018.1 coordinate 44,411, forward strand.
GGTCCCGGTGACCCACCGGGACATGAAGGTGGTGGCGGGCGGCCGGGAGATGCCCGAGACCTACGGCGACTTCCAGCGGGAGATGAACCTGTTCAATCAGGCCTTCTGCGATCTCATGATGAAGGGCGACGCCCGGGGCAGGATATTCACCTTCCCCATTCCCACATACAACCTCACAAGAGACTTCGACTGGGAAGACGACGGTCTTCAACCCCTCTGGGAGATGACCGGCAAGTACGGCATTCCCTATTTCAGCAACTTCGTGAATTCGGACATGAACCCGGAGGACGCCAGGAGCATGTGCTGCCGGCTCAGGCTGGACAACAGGGAGCTTCGCAGGAGAGGTGGAGGGCTCTTCGGAGCCAATCCTCTCACCGGATCCATCGGGGTGGTTACTATTAACCTGCCCAGAATCGCCCACATGACCAGGGGCCACGCGGACCGCTTCGAAAGCAGGCTTTCCTCGGTCATGGAGGCCGCCCGGGAATCCCTCGAACTCAAGCGTAAGTTCATCGAGGAACTCACTGAAAGGGGCCTGTACCCCTACACCAGACACTACCTGTCGGAGGTCAGGGAGAACTCCGGCAGCTACTGGGCCAACCATTTCAGCACCATAGGGCTCATCGGCATGAACGAGGCCTGCCAGAACTTCCTGGGCTCAGGCATCTCCGAAGAGAAGTCCAGAAATTGGGCCCTGGGGGTACTCGACTTCATGAGGACCCGGCTGGAGGAATTCCAGGAAACCACCGGACACTTCTACAACCTGGAGGCCTCACCGGCGGAAGGGGCCAGCTACAGTCTGGCCAACAAGGATTTGAAGCAGTTCCCGGGAATTTTCACCCAAGGCTGCTCTAACCCATTCTACACCAATTCGGTCCATCTGCCGGTGAGCACCCCCACCGATGTGTTCAGCCTTCTGGAACACCAGGATCCACTGCAGGTGAAGTTCACCGGCGGAACCGTGGTTCACATCTTCATGGGGGAGGCAGTGAAGGACTGGCGCATGGTGAGAACCCTCGCCCGACGGATAGTTACCCGGTTCCATCTGCCGTACTTCAGCTTCACCCCGACCTTCAGCATCTGCCCGGTGCACGGCTACATATCCGGTGAGCACCATTTCTGCCCGTACCCGCACACCAGCAGGGAAATCGAATTGTTCGGGGAGGAGATTGAATTGAACGAGCCGCTCCCCGAGGGAAGCTACCAGCTGATCGCCGCCGATGAACAATCGTCGAAACAGGGAAGCCTGTTTCTAAACCTGGACAAGGTGGATCTGTGATGGAGAAGGTCAAGGCCGTGAAAACCGAGGTGTACTCCAGGGTCGTAGGCTACTACAGACCGGTGCAGGACTGGAACCGGGGCAAGCAGGAAGAATTCGCCCTGAGGGAGTACGTGAAGATCGAAAAGGAAGAGAAGGAAAAGAAGGATTGATACGATCCATCTTCGGAACCAGCCTCATCGAATACCCCGGAAGGATCAGCGCGGTTCTCTTTTCCGGGGGATGCAACCTGGCCTGCCCCTTCTGTCACAACCCCGAACTGGTGCTGCCTGACCTGCTGGACCGGCAGTACTCCATCAGCGACGACGACGTACTGGAATCGCTCCGGAGGCGGAAGGGATTCATTGACGCGGTCACCATCACCGGGGGCGAGCCGCTGTTCCATCCGGACACCTCTGATCTCATCGCCAGGATCAAGACTGAGACCGGTCTCATGGTAAAGCTGGACACCAACGGCACCTATCCGGAAAGGCTGAAGGAGTGCCTCTCCCGGGTGGACTACGTGGCCATGGACTTCAAGACCTCCCCCGGAAAATACCCCCTGGCAACCGGAGGCGGAGCGGTCTTCGAAGATGTCATGGAAAGCCTCGATATCATCAGGACCATTGACGACTACGAGATCAGAACCACCATGGTTCCCGAGCTGGTTACCCCCGAGGACGTCCGTGAGATAGTGGCGGTTCTCGGCCCGGTGAGGAGGTTCGTACTGCAGCAGTTCCGACCGGGAAAGACTCTGTCCCGGGACCTTGCCGACCTGAAACCCTACCCCACCCTGCTTCTTGAGGATCTGGCGGATGAAGCCCGGAAGACGGCCCGGGAGGTCAGCGTCAGGATCTGACGGGAAACGCCGGCGCTCCAGGCAACCTTTCGATGCAGGCACATTCCGCGGGGAAAGATGAAACCAGCACTCGTGCGTACGAAGGCTTCCCTTGTTTTTCAGACCTGTCGGGGAAAGCTTCCCGTGGAAGTCATACTGGACTCCAGGAAGAGGATCACCATCAGGGTGTCTCCCCTGGGCGATGTCACTGTGACGGCTCCCCTGTCCGAGGGTCTGGAGGGAGCGATTGAGGCTCTGCGGAGGAAGACTGACTGGCTTCACCGGCACCTGGAAAGGCTGAGGAACGATCCTCCGGTGCCGGTCCGGATGGAGAGCGGAGCCGTCCATTATTTCCTCGGAGAGCCCAGGACTCTCCGGATCGTTCCTTCCGAAAGACCAGGCACGGTTCTGGAGGGGGACCGGATCACCCTTTTCTCTCGGAATCCTCACGACACAAAGGCCATGGAGAGGGCTCTCAGAAGGTGGTACCGGAGGCAGGCTCTCCTGCTCGTCCCCGAAAGGGTGGAGCACTGGCGCGGCGTTTTCCGTGACCTTCCGGAGTTCAGCCTGGGTCTCCGTTGGATGCGGCGCCGCTGGGGAAGCTGCACTGCGGGCGGGAGAATCGTCATGAACACCCAGCTTGTGAAAACCCCCCCGGCGTGCGTTGACTTCGTGGTAGTTCACGAACTCTGCCACCTGGTGCACCACGATCACGGACCCGGTTTCATGAGGCTTCTGGACGGCGTTCTGCCGGACTGGCGGGAGACCAGGGGGGTATTGAGGGCGCTGCCCCTGCTGCTATAATCCCCCGGTCACCCCATTGAAAGGAGGGGCAGTGAAGAACATCGGATTCATTCTTCCGGCGGCGGTGCTTCTGGCGCTGCAGGTGGGCGTAGCCGGGGCGGAGCATATCTATGCAATCCAGGGCGACGTGCTTTACCGTACCGATCCCGTCAACGGCAACTGGGAAGCTCTTTCGGACACATGGTCCGGCACGGAACTCCTCACCTCCTGCGCCGGCAACCTCTACGCCATCCAAGGCGACGTGCTCTACAAGGTGGACAGACAGGGCGTGTGGACGGCCCTGACCGACCTCTGGACCGGCACCGTGGCCCTCACCGCCGGCGACGGATGGCTCTACGCCGCCCAGAACGATCTCATCTACAGGGTGAATCCGTCCAACGGCGACTGGGAGACCATCCCCGGGGACTACGTCGGAACCACCCACCTGGCCTGGGCGGGGGGAGCACTCATGGTGCTCCAGAACAATACCCTCTACAGGACCGATCCGGTTACGGGCGACTTCACGGAACTCCCCTCCAGCTACCAGGGAACAACCGCCGTGGCCGGCACCCCGGACGCCTTCTTCGCCATCCAGGGCGACGTGCTCTACCGGGTGGATCCCTACACCGGCGATTACGAGAGCCTTGGCGGGGGCTACGACGGTGCTGCGGAGATGGGAGCCTGGGGGAATTACGTGTACTGCGTCTGGGAAGGGTCGCTCTGGAAGACCGACGCCTCCACCGGCGACTACGCCAGCCTGGGATCCGGATGGGAAGGCACCACGGCCCTGTGCGTTTTCTGACGCTCCATGCCCCCGCCCGTCCGGGCGGGGGCGATTTCCCCGGCACGCTCCCGGGGCGAGGACCATCTGAAACGACGCCATGACATCCGCAAAAACCGACTCACCCTACATTGCCTTCGGCGTGGCCGCCTTCAGAAGCCTTCTGTTGGGGAACACCCTTATCCAGATAGGGGCCGCAGCCCAGGGGCTGGCCATCGGCTGGGAGATGTACCAACGAACCGACCAGGCTCTCTTCCTGGGATTGATAGGCTTAACCCAGGCTGTTCCCATGTTTCTGCTCACCCTGCCCGCCGGGTACCTGGCGGATGCCTACGACCGTCGCAAGGTTATGATAGCAGGCATGCTTGGAACCACCCTCACATCCCTGGCCCTGGCGGTCTTCAGCCTTTCCAGGGGATCCATCGGCTGGATGTTCGTTCTGCTCTTCTTCGACGCGGCGTTCCACCGGCTGGCGAATCCGGCGTGGTCGGCGATACTTCCCGTGATCGTCCCGGAGCACATATTCGAGAACGCGGTAAAGTGGAGAACCACAGCCTTCCAGCTGGCGGCGGTGGCCGGCCCTGCAGTCGGAGGAATCATCATCACCTGGAGCGTCCCGGCGGCTTACCTCTTCAGCGCCGCCACCACCATCGTGTTCATGGCGCTGCTGTTGCGTATGAGGATTCCTGAAACCAGCAGAATCGCCAGGGGAAGGGTTTTCCGGCAGATAGCCGAGGGGATCGGATTCGTCTGGAAACGGCAGATCATCCTGGGCGCCATATCACTGGACATGTTCGCGGTGCTCCTGGGCGGGGCGGTCTACCTGCTCCCCGTGTTCGCCAGGGACATCATCTCCAACCCGCCCCTGGGTTCCAGCCCGGAGGAGGTCCTTGGGTGGCTCAGGGCGGCTCCCGCCGCGGGAGCCATAATCATGGCCCTGATACTGGCCCACACACCGCCCCTGAAAAGGACCGGAAGAACCCTCTTCTTCTGCGTGTCCGCCTTTGGCGCGGCCACGGTGGTTTTCGGGTTCTCCCGGAATTTCTGGCTATCCTGGGCGATGTTGTTTCTCACCGGTTTCTTCGACAACGTGAGCGTGGTCATCCGGCAGACCCTGGTTCAGCTCCGGACCCCGGACGAGATGCGGGGAAGGGTATCCGCGGTGAACTCGATCTTCATCGGTTCCTCCAACGAACTGGGAGGGTTCGAGTCGGGGCTTGTGGCCCATCTGTTCTCCCCTGTTATCTCGGTGGTGAGTGGCGGGATCGGCACGCTGATGGTGGTTGCGGCCTGGAGCAGGCTTTTCCCCGGGCTTCGCCGGGTGGACCGACTTCAGGGAATCAGCTCCGTGGTTTCCTGCCCCAGACGGTCCCGGCCCACGCAAAACGCTGAAGAATAGGGAGACTTCCAATCAGACGGGTATCCAGCCTTTCCACGGCCCGATCCAGTCTTTTCACCGGGGAACATTGTCGAAGGGCGAAGAGAAGCCCGAGGCTCAACGGCCTGAGAAGGTGCTGAAAAAGGCACCCGTTCTCCAGCAACCCTGACTGTACGCTTCTCATAAGGCCCGCGGAAACGTAACCTCTGATGGCTCCGGCCTTGTTTCCGGCGTAGGGGCCGAGTCTCAGCCTGTTGCCGGTCACCCCCCGGAAGGCTCGGAACAGCAACAGGAAGGGGTTGTGGGCCAGGTTCTCCACCAGGATCAGCGCGCCGCCGGGTTTCAGCACCCTGTGGAACTCCGCCAGGGCGTCGGGAATCCTGGTGTACTGCAGGGTGCTCCGGGACAAAACCATGTCGAATAGGCCGTCGGGAAAGGGCAGGGTTTCGGACATCCCCCGGACGCACTGCACGGAAACTCCCATTCCAGCACTCTGGGCTCTGGCGAAGGCCAGCCGGTCCATCTGGACGTCCAGGGCCGCTGGAAAACCGCCCTCACCGGCGGCGTACACGGAAAAGGCTCCGTGACCGCATCCGGCGTCCAGTATCAGAAGCCCTTCCATGCTGCCGAGCCACCGGAAAGCCTCTCTCATTCCCCCGCCCTCGAAGGGCGAATCGAAGAGGTAGGCCCTTATGGCTTCCATGCATGATCCATTGTGCATACCAAGCAATATTTAGAGGATTGCCGCCAATAGCCAGCGCTGTTCACCCGATTCCACTCACCTCGATCGGTACAGGCTGACAACGGTATACGACGGAGTTGTCCAAGAACAGAAAAGCCCCCGAAGCTTTCGCTTCGGGGGCTTCAAAGGATATTGCCCGGCGGCGTCCTGCTCTCCCAGAAGGTTACCCTACTAGTACCATC
>CAZSKU010000019.1:0-50307 GCA_964607515.1 uncultured bacterium
GAATCGAGTCAATATTTTACTAAATGATAATACCAAGAGTGCTATTATATGTTCTAATAATGCAACATCAAAAAGCATAAATCAACAAGACATAGATGGATTAAGGTATCAGAATAATATCGGTATAAAGGCACAGATTATGTGCAATGAAGTATATGTATCACCATAGATAGACCGAATATATTAGAAGAGGGGCGGGGCTCAGGCCCCGCCCCTTTCGATCCGTCACCCCAGAATCTCTTTCAGGTCCTCCTCCGGCGTCGTTACAGGGGCGATGCCGAAGTTCTTCACCAGAACGTCCAGGACTTCCGGGGTGATGAACGCCGGAAGGCTGGGGCCCAGTTTGATGTTCCGTATTCCCAGGTGGAGCAGGGTCAGCAATATCGCCACTGCTTTCTGTTCGTACCAGGAGAGGATGATGCTCAGGGGCAGATCGTTGACTCCCACCCCGAAGGCGTCCGCCAGGGCCGAGGCCACCACGATAGCCGAGTAGGCGTCGTTGCACTGGCCCATGTCCAGAAGCCTCGGTATTCCACCGATGTCGCCGAACTCGAGCTTGTTGAACCGGTACTTGCCGCATGCCAGGGTGAGGATCACGCAGTCGTCCGGCACCGCCCTGGCCAGATCGGTGTAGTAGTTCCTTCCGCTCTTGGCGCCGTCGCAGCCCCCCACCAGGAAGAAGTGCCTGATGGCGCCGGACTTCACCGCTTCGATGACCTGACCGGCCACCGAGAGAACCGCATTCCTGCCGAATCCCACGGTGATGAACTTCCCGGGCTCGGTCCGGGGGAACCCCGGGGCCGCCAGGGCGGCATCTATGACAGGCTTGAAGTTCTTGTCGGCGATGTGTTTCACCCCCGGAAAAGCCACAAGCCCGGTGGTGAATATCCTGTCTATGTAGGTGTCCCTGGGTTTCTGTATGCAGTTGGTGGTCATGAGAATGGCCCCCGGGAACCGGTCGAACTCCTGCTGCTGGTCCTGCCAGGCGCCCCCGTAGTTCCCCGCCAGGTTGGGATATTTCTTGAGTTCCGGGTAGGCGTTGCACGGGAGCATTTCCCCGTGGGTGTAGACGTTTATTCCGGTGCCTTCGGTCTGTCGGAGTATCATCTCCAGGTCCTTCAGGTCGTGGCCTGACACCAGCACCGCTTTGCCCTCGACCGGAGTGATTCTCACTCTGGTGGGCTCGGGGTGGCCGTAGGCATCCGTGTTGGCCTGATCCAGCAGTTTCATCGCCCCGAGGTTTGCCTTTCCGCACTCAAGGCAAAGCGAGGTTAGGATCGCAGGGTCGTGCTCCTCCCGGGCCAGAGCTTCCAGCGCTCGATGGAAGAAGGCCGAAACCTGGTCGTCCTCCATGCCCAGGACGTGGGCATGGTCCATGTATGCCGCCGCACCCTTGAGGCCGTAGGTGAGCAGTTCCTGCAGACCCGCGGCGTCGTCTCCGTATTTCTCACGACGTACCGGGATTCCCACGGACCTTCCCTGGGCGATCATCCCCTTGAGGTCCCCGGCGGGCATGAACACCGCCTGGGGAGGTACGGGAGCGGGGGCAAAGCCCCGTTCCCGGCAGGCGTCTTCGTAGAGGTCCCTGGCGGTTTCCCGGGCCTTGACGGTCTTCTCGATCACTTCGGCCACCCGTTCGGGGTGGAAGTTGACGTTGGTGATCGTGGTGAAGAGGGCTTCTGAGGTCGCGGTGTTCACCTCGGAGTTCGTGCGTCCCATCTCCCGGGCACGATGGGCGTAGACCCCGAGCCCCTTGGTTATGTGCAGCAGCAGATCCTGCAGGGCCGAGGTGTCAGAGGTCTTTCCGCAGACCCCCTGTACCGTGCAGCCGGTTCCCCGGGCGGTCTGTTCGCACTGGTAGCAGAACATGTCCATTTCATTCCCCTTTCACTTCAGGCGCCCGTCAACGCCTATGGTTATCACCCGCAACGGAATGTCGAGCCCGGACTCCTTCAGGGCAGCCCCGGCAATCCTCTCCAGCCCTCCGCAGCAGGGCACCTCCATCCGGGCCACGGTGAGGCTTCGGATGGTGTTGCTCCGGAGGATTCGCAGAAGTTTTTCCTTGTACCCCGAGGTGTCGTCCAGCTTGGGGCATGCGATTATCAGGATTCTTCCCCGGAGAAGCGCGTCGTGGAAACCGGTGAAGGCGGGAGGAACGCAGTCGGCGCAGAGAAGGAGGTCCGCGTTCTCCCAGAAGGGTGCGTTCACCGGCACCAGGTGCATCTGGATCGGCCACTGGGCCCGGTGCGCCTCCCGTGCGGAAGCCGGGAACTCTCTGACATGGGTTCCGGGGCAGCCCTGGGGAACGTGGCTCAGGTTCTCCTCCTCCATGTCGAAGGGGTCGGCTTCCCGTTCCTCGATGGTGATGGCCCCCCTGGGGCAGGTACCCAGGCAGGCGCCCAGTCCGTCGCAGTAGCTGTCCTTCACCAGGGTGGCCTTGCCGTCTATCACCTTCAGGGCTCCCTCCGCGCAACCGGGCACGCAGAGGCCGCATCCGTCGCACTTATCCCGGTCTATGTGCACAATGCTGCGTTTCATTCCGTTCTCCCCGGGTTCTTTTTCGAGAAATCGGTCAGTGTGGTTCCGGACAGGTGCCGGCGCACCACCGAGTCAACCTCCTCCAGCATTCCCTTCAGAAGGCAGCCTTCCGCGGGGCAGCGGCTCCGGTGGAAGAGACACCTGTCGGCGCCGATTTTGCCGTCCAGGGCCTCGTAGATGTCCAGAAGTGTGATGCCGGAGGGGTCGCCCTTGACGCAGTAGCCTCCCGACGGGCCCCGGACCGACTCGGCATAGCCCGCCTTCACCAGCCTCTGCATTACCTTCCGGGTGTGGTTCTCGCTGATGCCGAAGGAATCGGCTATCACGGCCCCGGTCACCGGCGAATCCGGGGAGGCCGCCATCAGGATCATTCCGTGGATGGCTATGCTGGCCGCTTCGGAAAACTTCAGTACTCCCGCCATGAGACCCCCTTCGGTACAATGTGGTATACAAGTACCATAATACCAGAATATGCCGCGTCAAGCCACGTTCCCCGAAAAGGATCAGGGAAGCCTTACGGCAAGTTTTTCAGCGTTTTCCGGGGATTCGGCGGTAACGGTAAAGGAACCATGGGCTTCGGTGACCGCCCTGACCTCTCCCGGGGCTTTGGAGTAGAGAACCAGAAGCCTGGCCAGAGCGGTCAGGTTGTCCCTGCCGGGTTCCCCTATGAGAATTCCCAGTGGGCCGGCCACCCCGTCTAGCCACATCATCACTCCCGCAGGATGCTCTTCCAGCTTCCTGTTGTCCTGCTCGGACCTGCCCACCAGGGCCACACAGTTCCGCAGATCGAACATCCGGCCGGCCCTGATCGCCCGGGCTGTTTCCGGGGTGCAAAGCCCCATGTCCAGCAGGAGTCTCAAGCGTCTGGAGTAGCCCGGATCCGTGAGAAGGCAGCCTCCCGCAGGGGTGGGTATCCTTGCGAAACCCATTTTTGCGGCCAGTTCCATCTGGGGTTTCCTGCTGCGCCCGGAAAGACCCAGCAGACGGCTCCTGTCCACAAGCCCCCTCGATTCCGCCTCGGTGGGCTCCAGCAGGAGGGCGGACAGGGGCCTGAGGAGCATTCCCCCCGTGCCGGAGAGGTTTTTCACCCTGTTGAGGCTGCCCCTGTTCTGGCTCATGGGTCTCTGACCCAGAACCTCACCGGAGAAGATGAAGTCGAAGCCATCCCGCCGGGCCGTATCCCGGAGCACCCGGAACATGGCCGCGTGGCAATCCACGCAGGGGTTCATCCTGCTGCCGAAGCCCGACGGCGGGTTCTGCAGAAGTGCCATTATCTCAGGGGTGAAGTCCACGCTTCTCCAGGGAACTCCCAGCAGAGCCGCCCCCTCCCGGCCCGCGGCGGCGCTGAAGAAGGGGCTGTAGAAGGTTGCGAGGTGAACCGAGATTCCCTGGTCCATGAGAAGCCTGGCCGAAAGAAGCCCGTCCAGCCCTCCGCTGAAGGCGCCCAGAGCCCTTACCGTCACTCCATCACCCCCCAGCCCTTTTTCCGGGCCGCCGCCATGAGTCGCGCATCCGGGCTGACCGCCACTGCGTCCCCGCAGAACTCCATCAGTTCCATGTCCGACCAGGAATCCCCCAGGGCAAGGGTTTCCCCGGGGGAGACCCCCGCAGACTCCATGGCCCTCCGGGCGGCGGGGACCTTGCCGGAACCCCAGGGGCGGAGTCCCAGGATACCGCCGGTAAACCTCCCCTCCCTGACCTCCGGGGTGCTTCCTGTGAAACCGTGGAATCCGCATCCCAGGGATATCCTTTCCACCAGGGGGTCCAGGGAGGCCGAGAGAAGGTGCAGCCGCGCTCCCCTGCGGCCCATGTCTTTCAGAAAGGCCGACACCTCGGGGCGCACCGTTCCAAGAAGCACGGGGGCAAGCCGGTCGGCCTCCGAGATCAGCCGCCCCGCTGGAATTCCCCGAAGGTACAGGCGGTTCCAGCCGGGGCCTTCCCTGCGGGTTCGAAGGGGATGGCAGGCGTACGCCGCCAGGAAGTGCGCCACCCCGGAAGGCCTGAGAACTCCCCGCCGGGCAAGCTGGTTCAGGAATTGCCGCTCGCTGGAACCCCGGATGAGGGTTCCGTCCAGATCGCAGACCACCAGCCCGGGGATCAACCGCTCACCGATACGCCGCGCCCCGTTCCCGGTGTGTTGTCGAACACCTCCAGAACGTGAACAAGTATGCCGGGGAACAGTCTGGGGAAGTCGCCGTGGAAATAGCTGTGGGCAAGATTGGTGTATTCCACGATGCTCCTGGGGTAATCCCCGGCCTCCGGGTCGTCGTGATGCACCAGCTGGCCTATGCCCCGGACCTCGTAGGACTTGCTGTCCAGGAAGACCAGGGAGGTGACCGGCTCGGTCATCAGGTTCAGGAAGGTGTGGGTCTCGAACTCCGGCGTGGAGTAGAGTTCCAGGCTGATGAGCTTGGTGAGATCGAAGTTGCCCGTGTCCGCGTACATGTCCTGAAGGAAGGCCAGTTTTTCCGGCATGGGCGCCCGAAGAGTCTCATTCATCATTGCGATCTTTTCCCTGATGATTCCCCGGGCGGGGCAGAGTCCCATACCCTTGAAGGCGTTGTTGATCTCCAGAATGCTGTCCTCCCGGCGCCGGCCCAGGGTGGCCATGGCTGCGTTGTGGGGGCCGGCCAGGGAGGGAGGGTTACCCCCCCTGCCCGCGACCATGTCGGCAAGATCCGACAGCATCTGCCTTCTGGCTCCGAAGTTCCACTCCACGAAGCAGTCCGGCAGGGCAACCACCCGGTGGTCCCGCCAGACCCCCTCGATCCTGGCCCTCACATTTCCCTCAGCCTCGCCCGTGGCGTCGACGCAGTCCTGCCTGAAGGTTCCGCCGGTCCAGAAGCCGTCCATGAGCGCCCCTTCCAGTTCCCGGGCGAAGGCCGTTCCTCCGGCCATGGAAGAAACCAGGGCCGCTCCCCCGAGCCTCCCCGCCTTCCCCAGGAATTCCCTGCGGTTCATCTTCTTGTCCATTATCGCGACCCTCTCCTTCCACTGGCGTACCCGGAAAGCTATGGATTATCTTCTGCGCAACAATCGGAACTCTACCCGAAAGGAACGCGCCGTGTCCATACTTGCGGAATGCGCCCGCCGGGGCGACCTGTCGAAACTGACCGACCTCTGGACGGACATGCTTCTGCAGTCTCCCGACCCCGGCGACATGCTGGAGGCCCTGAGGGCGCTGGTATCCTCGGGCGAATCCGCCGAAGCCCTGCTTCTGGCGGAGACCGCGGCCGAGGAAATGGACGCCGCTTCTTCCCCGGCGCTTCTGGAGTTCGTCTCCGGCGCGGCGGAGCTGTTCGAAAGGTCGCCGGTTCTGCGGCGGGTGCTGGTGGAGGCCCTTCGGGACGGTTACATGCTGTACGAACCGCTGGAGATGCTTCTCGAGAGGAGCGGCCTCCTCAGCGACTCCCGTTCCCTCCACGGGTCATGGAAGACCATGAGGGATTTCCTGAAGATGCAGGAGGGCTCCTACCTGCTGCACCCCACCTACGGACCGGGAATGGTTTCCAGGGTAAGCAGGTCCGCCTTCAACGTGGATTTCCAGAGGTCCAGGGACCACGACATGTCCCTGGAAGCCGTGATCGAGACCACCCGGCCGGTGGACCATGATTCCATTCCAGTTCTCGCCTGGAAGGACCCGATTGCTCTGGCCGCCCTGGTGGATGCAGCCGGCCAGCCCCTTCTGGACCGGGCCATGGCGGACCTGTCCACCGAAGGTGTCCTGACCAGGGCCGGAATTGCCGCCGGACTTGCGGGTACGGAGCTGGATCCCGCCCCCTTCTGGAGGTCGGTGAAAACCGCGGCCAGGACAGCGCCGGGCTACGTTCTGGTGGGGGACGAAATCTTCCATCAGAAGGGTTCGTCCACGGTGGATATGGTCAGAAGCCTTCTTCTCTCCAGGGAACCGGCCCTTTCCGAAAAGGCCAGGGTGGTGGACGGCCTTCTTTCGTCGGACCAGCGGGTTCCCCGGGAGGAGATAGCGGCGCTGGTTCCCCTGGTCTGCCCCGGCGGGAAGTGCGTGGAGTCCGGCGCCGCCTTCGAGCTGGTCTGGCTCCTTACCGGCGGTGATCCCGGCTCGGACGCCCGGACGGAGGGATTCCTTGAGAAAACCTCAGCCCGGGTCATTCGCGCCCTTTCGGAAATTCACTCCCAGTCGTGCCGCAGGGAATACCTTGCGCGTTACGTGCTGTCGAAGCCCGATCCGGATCAGCTGGAGGAGCTGATGGACAACCTGCCCCGGGGCCCCCGGCAGCTATGCCGTGACATACTGAGGGATACGGATCCCGGCTTTCTGGCGGGCTACCTGGCGGGCCGCATCTCCGACCCCTCCAGGACGGAGATACACCTTTGGAGCCTGGAGCAGGCCGCGGAAGCGGGAGACATGCTTCCTCCGGAGGAACTGACCGAGCAGATACTGAGGAACCTGTCACGCGCCAGGGCCGACACCCAGAAGCGCCTCTGCGTCCTTCTGATGAACCGGCTGCGGCCCTCCTTCGAGAGCCTCATCGGGGGCCTGGACACCCGGCGGCTGGACAGGCTGGCGGAGGAGCTGGATCAGCTGGCCAGCCCCCATGAAACCGGGATGCTTCTGCTGGTGAGACGGCAGCAGAACAGCCGAAGAATCGGGGAGAATTCCAGACAGAAACACTTCTGGGAGACCACCGCGATCTTTTCGAGCCCTTCGGCCATAGGCGCCATGCACCAGGAGGTCGACAGGCTCCAGCAGAAGGAGATACCCGCGGCGGCGGAAGCCATAGCCGAGGCCGCCACCCACGGAGACCTTTCGGAGAACGCCGAGTACAAGGCCGCACTGGAGAGGAGAGACCTTCTGCTGGACACCCTTGACCGGCGGCGGAAGCTGCTGGCAGTTCTCAGGCCCTACCCCGAGCAGGACATATCCGAGAGGATGGTGTCTCCTGGCACCAGGGTGGTCATCGAAGCCCTGGACGATTCCGGCGACGCCAGGATACTCGGCATAGTCGGACCCCTGGACGTGGATTCGGAGAAGGGCTGGATCAACTACCAGGCCCCGCTGGGCGCGGCCCTTCTGGGACGGACCACCGGCGACTCGGTGACCCTGCCCGGAGAGGAAAGGACATGGAGGGTTTCCGGAGTGGAGGTCATGGCCGGAAAGGACCTCAGATGAAGTGCTGGAAGTGCGGCCACGACAACCCCGGAGAATCCGGATTCTCCGCCGCCTGCGAGAAGTGCCTTGCCTGGCTGCACACCTGCCTGGGATGCGCCCTTTACAACCCTGATTCCCGCCGGTGCCGGTCCCATACCACCGAATACTCCGGAAGTCCGGAGGAGAAAAACTTCTGCGAGGAGTTCATCCCGGGATCCGGCTTTGCCGGAAACCCCGGCTCCTGCTCCTCCCGGAAGCGGTTCGACATGCTGTTCAGGGAGAACAGGGGCGGGGAGTGAGGATCCTCGTGGCGTCAACCGCCACCATACCCGGCTACTCCGGCGGGTGGTCCACTCCCCTGGACCTCTTCGGCGCTGAACACATGGCGATGTACGTGATATCTTCCTGTCCGCCGGGTTTGAGAAGGATGGAGGGAGTTCCCTACCTGGGGCTGGGCATATCTGGAAGAAGGTATCGCAGCGGACTCCTGGAAAGGGCGAGGGACAAAGCCTACAGGGAGCTTGTGCCCCGGGCGGTGAAGCTGAGCTTCGGATGGTTCGGAGCCGATTTCATCCTGTGTCTGGACGAACCCGCCGGTTTCGCCGCCATGAAGACCGGGTTTCCCTACGCCATGCGCTTTCACAACAGGATTCACCCCTCCAGCGATCCGGACGCGGTGAGGGGCCTGATCGAAGGCGCCCTTTTCGCCACCTCGTGCGAGAGCACGGCGGTTCCCGGCACCGTTCCCATCCCCCATTCCGAGGATCTGTCCCGCTACCGGTTCGCCCCGGCCTGCAAACCGGAACGCGCCCTGCTTCTTACGGTCCTTGACGACGACCACCGCCCCGAGGACTTCATTCGGGGGATCATGGGCTCCAGGGCCATGAAGGGCGACATAGTCGGAACGGGCCCGATCCGGGAAAGAATCCGCCGGATGTGCCGGGAAACCGGCGGCCGGGTCAGGCTCCTGCCTCCCGTCCCCAGACTGGGACTCATGGAGCTTTCCGGGGGCTACCAGGTGGGGGTGGCCACTCTGGCCCCCAGGGACAGGCCGGTGTACCAGATGAAAGTTGTGACCTACATGGCCATGGGAATGCATGTGGTTGCCAGCCGATGGTCCGATTCGGTGAACGCCGCCTCCGGCCTTCTGCACGGATACACCACTCCGGAAGAAATGTCAGCAGCCCTGGACGAGATCGCGGAGAAGTGGGAGGGGTATGAATCCCGCCGCAGGGCCGCTCTGGACTGGGTTACAGAAAACTACTCCATAGAGAAGCCCAGGCGGATATTCGACGGGCTTCTCAGGGAATCGCTTTTGGCGGGCTCAGCTTGGCCCTGATCCTTCGGAACACCACGCCGAGGGTTTCGCAACGGGATACCGCAAGCACGGATACGTAGGCAGCAGACCCCGCCGTTCCGTAGACCGCCAGGGATACGACCCTGGCGGTGAATCCGGCCTCGGGGTCGAAGGGCAAGAAAAGCCTGGTCAGAACGATCGCACCCGCCATCGTCGCCACCGCCGCCAGCATTTTCAACTGCTCCGGAAGGATTTTCCCGAGGCCCAGCCCCCCAAGCTTCCTCGAGAGAGACCGGGTCTGATAGAAGGCCTTGAGCGTTGACGAAACGGTTGTGGCGAGGGCAAGCCCGCCGATACCCATCGGTCCTATGAGAATGAAGTTCAGAAGTACGTTGATGATCAGCCCGACCATACCGATGGCCACCGGGGTGGTGGAGTCCCGCAGAGCGTAGAACACCTTCGCCGTCAGCGTGAAGAGACCGCTCCGCATGAGCCATGGAGCGTAGAAGGCCAGGGCGTAGGCCACGTAACGGGCGTTGTCGGTGGTGAAGCTGCCCCGCTGGAAAAGCACGCTTACCAGGGGCAGCGCGGCGGCGGTCAGCATGGCCGCCAGGGGAAACATGACGAGGGACGTCTGGTTCAGGCCCGATCTGAGTTGTTCCAGCAGCTGTTCCTTCTCGCCTCTTGCGGCGCTGTTCGAGTAGCTGATCTCGGCCATGACGGCAAAGGGCGTGAAGGCCACCGCGAAAACCAGGTTCTTTATCCTGTCGCCGTAGTCCAGCGCCGTGATGGAACTGGCCACGAGGAAGGAAGCCAGCATTTTGTCCGCCACCGGCCCAAGAAACCCTGCCATGGTTCCCACAAGAACCGGCCCGGCCATTCTGACCAGCTGTCCCATGTGGGGATCCCTCTCCAGCACGGGTTCGGGCCGGAATCCGCTTCTTACCGCCGCGAAGAGTATGTATACGAAAGCGGTTACGAAGCCCGCGGTGACCGACCATGGAAGTATCGCCACCCCCCACTTTGTCCCCGCCGCGAAGAGCATGCCCGTGGAGACCGCCAGGTCCAGCATGCTGGCCACTCCCAGGGTCGAGAACCTTTTCTCGTACTGGATGAAGCTGGACAGTATCCCGGTCAGGCCCTTTATGAGCACCATGGGCACCATGAGCCGGAGCATGTAGGATGACAGGTCGAGCATCTCCGGCGAACCGCCGGGGCTCACGGCGGTCACCGCAGACCTGGAAAAGAAGAACAGCAGTCCCGTCAGCAGGGCGCCGGCCACGGCCACCCAGGTGATAACCAGGTTCATGAAGCGTATGGCGCCCCGGCGGCCCCTGTTCTCCAGCACCCTGGCATAGATTGGAAGGAACGTGGAGCCGAAGGAGTTTACGATCAGGTCTCTCACCAGGAAGGGAAGCACCAGGGCAACGGCGAAGGCGTCGGTTCTCCAGTCGGCCCCGAAATACCGGGTGATGCCCGCAAACCTCAGGTATGATAGCAGGGCGACCACCAGGTTGGTCATGGACAGAACCGAAAGCCCGAACAGAGTTCCCTGCGGTCTGGGAGCGGACCTGTCGGTCATGCGGCTGCAGACCGGCTCAGCGCCGTTTGCGTCTGAAGTCGGACCTGATCTCGCTGAAGAGGTCGTTCCATGTGCTCCAGGCCTCTGGTTTCTCCCTCCGCATGGTGTGCCACCGCTCCCTGGCAAGGAGGTAGCAGCAGAGGATGAAGAAGGTGGCCAGGAACACCTCTATCCATATCAGAAGCTTCTTCGGCTTGCTTTTCCATCCGGGGTGGCCCGGGGTATCCAGAACCCTGAGGGTGGAGTGGATGCTGGCCTCCTGGATCTGGGCCTGCTGCAGACTGATGGCCAGCATGGAAACCATTTTCAGCTGAACCTCGTAGTCGGTTCTGAGCCTGGCGTACTCCAGCATGGCCACCGGGAGCTTGTCCACCTGGATGCCGATCTCCAGATTGCCGACGCTGCTGCCTGACTCGATCTGATCTATTGCTCGCCGGATGGCAGCGGCCTCCGCCTCCAGTTCCGACAGGCTGGCACTGTTTCCAGCCCTGATTCCGTTTCTTGCCGCGTTCGCCGCCACCGCCGCCTCCAGGTAGCGGGTCTTCATCTCCGCAAGCACGTCCATCAACTGGGTCAGGACCGCGTTAGGCTCGATGAAGCCGTAGGTCTCTTCGAATTCCAGCAGAGCCGCCGAGGTTGCGGAAAGGGTGCTGTCTGCGGCCCTCAACTGCCTCTCCAGCAGAATCCTGTCCTCGGTCTGCCGCTGGGAGAGCACCCAGATGTTGACGCTGTCCAGAGCGGCAACCACCTCCTCCGACACCTGTATGGAGAATTCGGGGCTTCCCGTGGTGACCGCGATCTGAATGAAACCGGAGGAAGTGGTGGTGGCCTTGTAGTTTCTTCGGAAGTACTTTCTGGCAAGGTACAGGGCGGTGTAAGGCTCACGCTCATACCTCTCGTCGAGGTTCTCCACCGTGGCAAGGTATCCCGTCTTCAGCATCACGTGGTCTATCAGGGACCGGCTGTTGAGGATCGTCACATAGACGTCGCCCAGGGTTGTCATCAGGGGAAGGGAGTACCCCATGCCGCCGCTGAAGAAACCCGCCAGCTCCCCCATGGAGAGGCCTCCGAGGCTGAGGCCTCCGGCGGACTGCTCTTCGGGGGGCAGGATGACCGTGGTGACTGTGTACTGCTTGGGAAGGATGTACGTCAGCACTACGGTGGGAACCATTACGAACAGGAGAACCTTAAGGATGAATCCGCGGTTCTTCAGAAGCATGTACATCAGGTTGGCAGGCGCGCTCTGCATATCACTCCCTCGTCGGTAAGGGCGACTGTGTCGCCCCTGCGTCTTCCCCGTCGTGTTCGGCGCTAATATACGGCGATTCGCTCCTTTGCCCCGCTATGACCGCCAGAAGACCGAGGGATATCCAGAAGAAGGCGCCGGTCTGGGGCCATTGCAGCAGATTGTCCACGGTCTGGTGGGCCACGAACGCCAGCAGACCCATCACTATCCCGACCGGCAGATCGCCGTCTCCCCTCCTCCTGTAGGCTTTCACCGCCACGTATCCCGCCGTTATCGCGATGAGAACCAGGGATATCCCCGATGCTATACCCCCCTTGAGGATCATGTCGAAAACCAGGCTGTTGAGACCCCCGAAATGCTCGATATGGTCAATGCTCCGTTCGTGCCTGACTTCCCAGAAGCTGTAGAGGCTGGAACCCCCGGCGTAGTATTCCCTTGCCCCCCAGCCTACGCCGAAAATGGGGTTGGCCGAGATATCCTCGATGAATCTGGAGTAGCTGACGTACCTGTGCAGGAGCGTGGCCTCCAGAACCATGCTGGTGGGATCGGTTATGAGCACCAGCTGCCTTTGGAACGTGTCGGCGTTGGACGCCACCACCCCGGAAAACGCCGCGAGGGACAGGAAGGGAACCCAGACCTTCTTTCTGAAGCGGTAGATGAGATAGGCCAGGCAGGCCAGGGATATGGTTATGAACCCCCCGCGGGAATAGGTGTAAAGGCCGTTCAGTACTCCGAGGGCTGCGGTCACAAATCCCGTGATCCTCCATCCCCTTTCCCGGAAATGGAACGACGAGGCGAGAACCAGGGGAACGACCAGTTCGAGAAAGCCCGAGTAGCTGTTGGCTCCGCCGCGGAAGGTGGAGAACACCCTTCCCTGTATGTCGTATCCCGAGGCCACCTCGCCCACGGACCAGGCCGCCCCGGAATGGAACTGGTAGATCCCGTATATGGATACTGCCAGCAACGTTACGACCAACGCCTTCAACATGCGGTGAAACCAGGGATCTTCCCGGTACCACGTCATTACGATGAACGCCATCGGGGCGTGGATGAAGTACTTGTGCGACTCCCGGAAGGCGTTCATCGGGTGTTGTCCGTTCACGTGAACCGAGGTCAGGAGCGAGGCGACCTGGGCAAGGTAGGCGAGGGCCACCAGTAACGCGAAGCGGCGGTCAGGGGTGCCCGTATTATCCCCGACCAAACTTCCCAGGAGATATACGACGTAGCCGGCGCACATGAATACCACCGACAGGAAGACCGGGAAGACCCCTACGCTCATCTCCCTGTAACCGATGCTTACCGCCAGGGGCAGAAGAAGAAGCCATTTCTTCGGGTCGGGCACGGCAAACAGCAGCAGCGGGAACCCCGGCAGAAGCATCGCGGGTATGACCGCGGAGGCCGGAAGCATCAGAATGCACCACGCGAAATAGAGCAACAGCAGCCCGGAAAGGCGTAGAAACCCCTTTCCGGAGAGGAACAGAGCCGGCGCTGACGGGACGGGATGCCCTTGATTCTCCGGCATTGCCTACCTTTCGGGAGTCTGCGGAAGGAAGACCCGGTGTGAATATAAACCGGTGAAGCCCATGGCTGTCTACAGCTTCGCGGCGGCCCGGTCCCTGGCGCGACAGAGGGCCCTTCTTAAACGGGTCATGCCCTTGGGAAGAATCCTCAGAAGAACTGAACCGGCCTTACGCACGGTCCGGTTGCCGGCGTACCTGACGGACCAGAGCCGGTCCCGTCGGAATCTCCTTCCGGCGCCTTCCTGATGGATCCTGCCCAGCCTGCGATCCAGGATGCCACCGACGGCCTCCGGGCTGAAGAACCTCTCCATGTGCTCCTTCGCCACGGCCCCCAGGCGCACGGCCAGCTCCCGGTCCGAAAACAGAAGCCGCATCTTCGCCGCGGCATCCTCCGTGTCCGGGGTTGCCCAGAGGGATCCCTTCTCATAGGGAGGGTCGGTCTCCTTCAGCTCTTCCAGCCTGAAACGCACGGGAAGCGAGTTCCCCACGTCCATGAAATCCATGTTGCCGCTGTAGCCGGTGGCGATGACCGGTTTTCCCAGGGCCATGGCCTCGGCGATTCCAAGCCCGAATCCCTCGGCCCGGTGCAGCGAGACGAAAACGTCACAGGAGGCCGTGAGGTCCGAGTTGTCCCCGGAGGTCAACGAACGGTCTATGAAAGTCACCCGCAACCCCTCAGCCGCCTTTTCCAGGGCGCTCATGTGGGAAGGGTTTTCCGAACCGTGAAGGGACTTGATGACCAGCCTGGCCGGTTCATCCCGGGAAAAGGCTTTCCTGAAGGCTTCCAGGGCGCCCAGGGGGTTCTTCCTGGTGTAGGTGCTGTTGAAGTCGAAGGAGTAGAGGAAGATGAACTCACCCGGGTCCAGGCCGAATCGCTTCCTGTCCGGCGAGCCGCAGGCCCTCACCGCGTGGGGTACCACCAGCACCGGCACCGGAGAGGCCATGGAGATTCCCCGGGCCATGAAGCTTCCCCCCGCCCAGACTTCGTCCACCAGGTTGAATCTGTCATGCCACCGGTCGGGGAAGACCGGGGTCTCCCATGCCCATATGCCGATGGTGTACCTGTCCCGGAAAAACCCGGAACCCGCCCTGTTTCTGAAGGTGAACAGCAGGTCAGGGTTGATGTGGACGATGTTCACCCGATGGAGCCGGCGGGCTTTCGCAAGATCCATCGAGAGGGTCCCCGACCGGTGCTCCCCCCCCGGAAGCAGTTCCCCGGCGTCAATCTCCAGCACAGGATATCCGGTGTTCCTAAGGGCTTCCACGTAGCCTCTGGCGGCTGCCCCGAGGCCGAAACCGGCCTTCAGATATCCCGCGTAGTTGATTCCGAAGGGCTTTGCGCAGCTTTTCCGGGCTCCGTCCGTCAAATCCGGCTCCTTTGTTCCATGGCCGCCGATGCCGGCGGGAACCGTAATATATTCGCGCAATGAGAAAAACCGACGGTACAGGCATTCTTTCGGTGTTCCACATGCTGCCCAGCGGCGGGGGGGCAAGGCTCGCCGCCCAGAATCTGAAGCTGCTGGCCGGGCGCTATTCCATCACGGTCCACGGGGTGGAGGGGGGGTTGAGACTTCCGGCGCCCGAATGGGTGGAGACCCGGGAGCATCCCTTCCCGGGGGGGAGAAGACTCACCGGCCTTCGGCGGCTCTGCGCCCCCTGGCTGCTGCAGGGAAGGCTGAGGGGATTCAGGAAGGTCTGCAGGGAAGCCGCATCGGAGATGAACTTCCGGGGCGGAGCGGCGCTGGTGCACAACAGCATGGTCATTGCTGCCCCGCCGGTGCTGGACTACCTGGAAATCCCTTCCCTCTACTTCTGCTACGAGTACCCCAGGCACCTCTACGAAAAGGGACGGGTGAACAGGACCGGCAGTCGGCTGGGCGACCTGCTGCTGGCGCCCCTGGAGCGGGCTGAACGGCGGGAGGACAGGTTCTCGGTGGGAAGGGCGGGGCGGGTCGCCACCTTCTCGCCCTACATGGCGGGCAGGCTCTCGGAGATCTACCGCATTACCGCCGATACGGTGTACCCGGGGGTGGATTCATCCTTCTTCACTCCGGAGCCCCGGTGGTCCTCCGGAAAACACCTCCTCTCCGTGGGCGCCCTGTGGCCCTTCAAGGGACATGATTCGGCAATCGGGGCGGCGGCCCTGCTTCCCCCCGGGTCGAGGCCGCCCCTGGTGATCGCGGCGGACCGGGAGTTCCCGGGGTACGGGCGCCGGCTGACCAGTCTGGCGGCCTCCCTGGGAGTGGACCTGGCTATCCGGAGGAACGTGAGCGATACGGAACTGCTGTCTCTCTACCGGAACGCCCTGGCAGTGCTCTGTTTTCAGAAAAACGAGCCCTACGGTCTCGTGCCCCTGGAGGCCATGGCCTGCGGTCGGCCGGTGATCGCCAGGAACTCCGGCGGCCTGGCGGACAACGTTTTCCACCGCCAGAACGGGCTTCTCGTGGACGGATCGGAAGCCCGGGCGGCGGAGGCCATCACCCTTCTGGTTTCGGACCGGGAGCTGGCGGAGAGCCTGGGAGCCCGGGGGCGGGACTTCGTGATCTCCCACCGCACCCCGTCCGATTGCGCCGCAAGACTCGCCGATCTGCTGGCCTTCTGAAAGGCCGCAACCTGTACACCCGTTGAGGGGTGTGGTATTTTTCCGGGTCCGGGGCTGAATCCCCGCTACCTGATGGGAGAACCTCGCATCATGAAGACACTCGCGCTGATCACCGGCGGGGCCGGTTTCATCGGATCACACCTGGCGGACCTTCTGTTGGAGAGCGGATACCGGGTCAGGGTGCTGGACTCCCTGGATCCTCAGGTTCACGGCCCTCTCAGGAAGCGCCCCGACTACCTTTCCCAGGACGCGGAGCTGGTGGTGGGAGACATCAGGGACCACGAAACGGTAGCCGGGGCCCTGGAGGGGGTCGAGGTGCTGATCCACTTCGCCGCCGCTGTCGGGGTGGGGCAATCCATGTACGAGATCGTCCGCTACACCTCGGTGAACTCCATGGGAGCCGCGGTGGTTCTGGAGGAGGCGGTTAAGAAGAGGGACAGGATTTCCCGGATGCTGGTCGCCAGTTCCATGTCCATCTACGGCGAGGGAGCCTACTGTTGCGGACACTGTGGCCCCGTCAATCCCGGGCTGAGACCTCCGGAGCAGCTGGCCCGGCATGACTGGGAGATGCGATGCCCCCGCTGCGGCGGCGAATGTGTTCCGGTTCCCACCCCGGAATCCAAACCTCTGGCGCCCACCAGCGTCTACGCCGTGGGCAAGCGGGACCACGAGGAGTTGTTCCTTTCCGTGGGCGACGCCTACGGAATTCCCTCCACAGCCCTGAGGTTCTTCAACGTCTACGGTGAGAGACAGGCCCTTTCCAACCCCTATACCGGGGTGGGGGCCATCTTCGCCTCCAGGCTTCTCAACGGCAACTCTCCGGTGGTTTTCGAGGACGGGGGCCAGAGCCGGGATTTCATACACGTGAAGGACCTGGTGAGGGGATGCCTGGCGGCCCTTTCCAGCCCCGGAGCCCCGGGAAAGGTTTTCAACCTGGGAACCGGCGGACAGGTCACCATCCTCCAGGTGGGACGGGCCATCGCCGGGGAACTGGGGCGGGCGGACATCCCATTCACCGTCAGGAACCAGTTCCGGGCCGGGGACATAAGGCACTGCTACGCCGACGTCTCCCTGGCTGAGTCGGTGCTGGGCTTCAAAGCCGAAATTCCCTTCAGCACCGGCGTCCGGGAACTCTGCAAGTGGGTCGAGGGCCGGACCGCGGTGGACATGGTGGACCTGGCCACCGAGGAGCTCGCGAAAAGGGGCCTGGCCAGGTGACCGATGAGAATCCTGCTTGACGCCAGGGCCGCCCAGAGTACCGCCGACGGCATTACCAGGTTCTCCCTGAACCTCGCTTCCGCCCTGATGGAAATCAGGAGCGGCTGGGAATTCTCCGCCCTGGTGCACCCCGAGGGAGCCTTTCATTTCAAGCCCCTGGGCATGACTCTGCACACCAGCAAGGTTCCCCGATTCATGCCCGGAGAGCAGCGCAGGCTCGGCCCATTGATCCGGGAACTGAATCCGGACGTCTACATGAATTTCTCCATGGCCGGCCCCACCCCTGAGGGTGTCCGCACCATCATTACCGTTCACGACCTGATGGTGCTCAGCGTACCCGGCTACTTCCGGGGCGGAATGCTAAGAAACGCCCTTTCGAGGCTCAGGTTCAGAAGGATTCTCCTGAAGAGCACCTTCTCCGCAGGGGCTATCGCGGTTCCCAGCGAGGCCACCAGAAGGGACGTGCTTCGGCGGTTTCCCGAGGTTTCGGGGAAGGTCTTCATCTCCGGTGAAGGCCAGTCCCTGTTCGAGACCGGCGAGGGTAGGACCACGGGGAGGGAAAACGGACCCTTCCTGGTGGTGGGCAACGCCAGGGCATACAAGAACCTCCCCAGGCTGCTCACCGCCTACGGACGGGTATGGGCCGCGAACCGCTCGGTGCCGGACATGGTCATGGCCGTGCGGAAGGACCGGGCCTACCGGGAATTCAGCACTCACCTGTCCACCAATCCCGCCCGGAGGAAGATACGGGTGGTCTCGGGGGTCACCGACGGGGAGTTGAAGGAACTGTACCTTTCGTGCCGGGGGCTTCTGATGCCGTCGGTATACGAGGGTTTCGGGCTTCCCGCCCTGGAGGCCATGGCTTCCGGGGCCCCGGTGATGGTGTCCGGATCAACTGCCCTGGAAGAATTGGCAGGGGACGCCGGCGTTCTGGTGAACCCCTACTCGGTGATCGACATTGCCCGGGGAATCGCCCTTCTGGCGGCGGCATCACCGGAAGACCTGGAACGGATGGGCGAAAGAGGAATGGAACGGGCCGGGCGGTTCACCTGGAGGGAAGCCGCTCTCCGTTTCGTCCGCTCCATTGAGGGAAACGCATGAGGGTTTCGGTGGTGAATCCGCCCTTCATGGACGGCAGGTTCTCCAGAACGTCCAGGTCTCCGGCCATCATCAAGAGCGGCACCATGTACTGGCCTTTCTGGCTGGCCTACCTGGTGGGGGGACTGGAGAGGGCCGGCCACGACGTTCAGTTCCTGGACTGCCCCGCCCGGGGCGTTCCTGCGAGGGATCTGACCGGGCTCCTGAAGGGCTTCGGCCCGGAAACGGTTGTATTGGACACCTCAACCCCGTCCATAGTGAGCGATCTGGAAATCGCCCGGACGATAACCGCCGACCTTCCCGAAGCGAGGGTATTCCTGGTGGGCACCCATGTGAGCGCCCTTCCCCTGGAGGTTCTGGAGCAGGCGCCCTTCGTGGCCGCGGTGGCCGTGGGGGAGTACGACCTGTCCCTCCTCAGGGCCGCGAACGGGGAAGACCTGACCAGGATCCCGGGTCTCGGAGTCAACACTCCGGGCGGCCCGCTACTCACCGGGCCGCCGGAACTTGTCGAGGATCTGGATTCGCTTCCCCTGCTGGCGGACGTTTACCGGAGACACCTAAGGCCGGAGGACTACTTCTTCGCCGCAGCCCGGTTTCCCAGCGTCATGACGATAACCAGCCGAGGGTGTCCCTACCGATGCTCCTTCTGCGTATGGCCCCAGGTGCTCCATCCCGGAGGCTACCGGGCCCGCAGTCCTGAAAACGTGGCCGGGGAGTTCATGCTCCTGGCGGAGTACTTTCCCCAGGTCAGGGAAATAGTTGTGGAGGACGATACCTTCAGCGTTGACAGCGAGAGGGTTTTCCGGGTGGCCGAAGCGCTGATTGCCGCGGGCAACAGGCTTCCCTGGACCGCCAACACCCGGGCCAACCTTTCCCTGGAAGCCATGCGGGCCATGAAGAAGGCCGGCTGCAGGATGCTGATAGTGGGCTACGAATCGGGCAGCCAGGAGATACTGAACGGCGTTTCCAAGGGAACCACCGTGGCCCAGAACCTGGAGT
This sequence comes from uncultured bacterium, assembly GCA_964607515.1. Taxonomy (GTDB): domain Bacteria; phylum Fermentibacterota; class Fermentibacteria; order Fermentibacterales; family JCC-6; genus UBA6080. The sequence goes on from CAZSKU010000019.1 coordinate 19,229, forward strand.
TCTCCCGAAGGGCCAGAAAGGCCGGGCTGATGGTTCACGGGTGCTTCATGGTCGGAAATCCCGGGGAAACCCGGGAAACCATGGAGGAGACCCTCGCCATGGCCATGAAGCTCAGGCCGGACACGGCGCAGTTCTTCCCGATCATGGCCTACCCCGGCACCCGTCTGTACCGGCAGTACCTTCAGGAGGGGAAGCTGTCCACCACGGACTTCTCCCGCTGGCTCACCCCGCAGGGGCTCCACAACTGCGTGGTGAACCTGCCGGGGCTTCCCGGGGAAGCGCTGGTGTCCTTCTGCGACAGCGCCCGGAGAAGGTTCTATCTACGACCGGGGTACATCGGAGGAAAGGCTCTCCAATCCCTCCTTCACCCTTTGACCGAGGGCAGGAGAAACCTGAAGGCCTTCGGAACCTTTCGAAAGCACCTCCTGAGGGGTTCCCGGTGAGACGGGCGCTGGTTGCCCTGGCGGTGGGCATGGACGCCCTCGCGGTATTCCTTGCAATGTTCATCGCGGGAATGGTGAAGTTCCAGTCAGGGCTCTTCCTGGGAACATCCTCCATCCCCCCCCTGATTGTCGCCTCCGGCAGCATGCTCTCGGTTCCCTTCTGGATTCTGCTTTTCTCCGTCAGCGGCATCTACATTCTGAAGTGGGATCTGGGATGGGCCGACGAGATGAGCCTGGTTTTCAAGCAGGTGACGGTGGGCGTGGTGATTCTCTCCCTGGGAGCTTTCATCGTGAGCCCCTCCATCACGGTGGGAAGGTGGATATTCTTCATCTACTACGGCCTTCTCCTGCTCCTTGTATTCGTTTCCCGGGCAGCCGCCCGGCTGCTGGAGAGGCGATGGGCCAAGAAGGACCTCATCCGAAGGAATGCTCTGGTCATCGGAGCCGGCCGGAAGGCCGGCGAACTGGCGGGTTTCATAGAAGCCAACCGCTCCCTTGGATACCGGGTGGTGGGGTTCGTGGCGGCACCCGGCGAGGAGGGATGCCAGAAAACCGAAGGCAGGGTAATCGGCACCACCGGGGATCTTGATTCCCTGATCGAGAGGCACCAGGTGGAGGAAATCCTGGTGACCATAGCCAGCAACTTCCACGACGACATACTGTCGCTCCTTCTGCCGGCAGCCGGGAAGGGCATCCGGGTGAAGGTGCTTCCGGACCTGTTCGATGTGATAGCCGGTTACGTGCACTCCACCCAGGTGCTGGGGCAGCCCCTGATGGAGCTGCTGCCCGACAGGCTCAGAAGCTGGGAAAAACTCGCCAAGACCATCATGGATCTGCTTGTCTGCCTGGCTGTAATCATCGCCGGCCTTCCTTTGTGGCTGCTGATAGCGCTTGCTGTGAAGCTGGACAGCCCCGGGCCGGTGTTCTACCGGCAGACCCGGGTGGGAAAGGGAGGCAGGGAGTTCCGCATCGTGAAGTTCAGAAGCATGGTGAAGGATGCGGAAACCGGTTCCGGGGCCGTATGGGCGGGAAGGAACGATCCCAGGGTGACCAGGTTGGGGGCGCTGCTGCGGAAGACCAGGATGGACGAGGTTCCCCAGATCCTCAACATTCTGGCGGGACACATGTCCCTGGTGGGTCCCAGGCCCGAGAGGCCTGAGATCATCGCCCGGCTTCGGGAGGTCTTCCCATTCTACAATAAGCGGCTGACCATCAAGCCCGGTCTCACCGGCTGGGCCCAGGTGAAACTGGAGTACGACTCCTCTCTGGAGGACGTGGCGGAAAAACTGAAGTACGATTTTTTCTACATCGAAAACCAGTCCCTCTTTCTCGACCTGGAAATCCTATTGAGAACGGTCAAGGTGGTGCTTACCGGATCCGGAGCCCACTAGCCGTGGAAAGGAACACCGATGAAGGTCCCGTTGCTGGACATCGGTCGGCAGCATGAACCCATAGCGGACGAACTGAAACGCGCTTTTTCCGATGCACTTGCCACCTCCCGTTTCATCAAGGGCCCCGAACTGGAAGCCCTGGAGCAGGAGTTCGCAGGGTACTGCGGCACCGAGAGGGCGGTGGGCTGTGCTTCGGGAACCGACGCCATCATTCTGGCCCTGCAGGCTATGGGAATCGCCCCCGGCGAGATAGCGGTCACCACTCCCTTTACTTTTTTCGCGACCGCCGGAGCCATAGTCCGGGCCGGGGGAATACCGGCGTTCGTTGACATCCGGGAGGACACCTTCAACATGGACCCCGGCGAGCTTGAATCCTGGCTGAACAGGAACTGCGCCGTCACCGACAGGGGAGTGGTCCACAGGGCCATGAAGACCAGAGTTGCGGCGGTTGTACCGGTGCACCTGTTCGGGCAGACCGCGGACATGGACAGGATTCTGGAGGTATGCCGGAAGTGGTGTCTGCCGGTGATCGAGGACGCCTGCCAGTCCGTGGGGGCGGACTGGATGGGGCGCAAAGCCGGTTCAATGGGGGACCTGGGCTGCTTCAGCTTTTTCCCCTCGAAGAACCTTGGCGCCCTGGGCGACGGAGGAATGCTGACTACCAACGACCAGGCCCTGGCGGACAGACTGGTCCTGCTCCGGGAACACGGCGGCCAGGGTTACCTCCACGCCGAGGTGGGGACCAACAGCCGGCTCGACTCGCTCCAGGCTGCGTTTCTCAGGATCAAGCTGCGCTGTCTGGAAACCTGGCACCGGGGCCGCAGGAGGAATGCGGCCCTGTACGACGCCGCCCTGGGGGATCTGCCGGAGGTCAGGACCCCGGCGATAGCCGAGGGGGCCTCGAGCGTGTACAACCAGTACACCATCAGAGCCCGGAATCGGGACGGTCTGCTGGCGAGCCTGAAGGAGCAGGAGGTCGGCTGCGCCGTGTACTACCCCCTGTGCCTTCACCTTCAGAAATGCTTCGAGTATCTCGGCTACAGGAAGGGCGACTTTCCAGTGTCCGAAGCATGCAGCGCCGACGTGATATCGCTGCCCGTTTTCGGCGAGCTTCGCCGGGAGGAACTCGACGCGGTTGTCGAAGCGGTGGGAGCCTACTACGGCCGGAAGTGGTAGCCTGGCGCGGGGACTCCGGAACGCTTTCCGGGGGGTGCTGGTTCTGCTGAAGTCCCAGAGAAACGCCAGGATTCACGGGGTGCTGCTGGTCCTGGTGGCGGCAGCGGGGGCTGCGGCCGGAATAGGGTGGAGCGGCTGGGCTCTAATCGCCCTGGCCGCCGGGATGGTGCTGTCGGCGGAGGCCATGAACACCGCCCTGGAAAAGCTGGCCGACAGGCTGTCCCCCGGAAGGCATCCGCTCATCAGGGACGCCAAGGACCTGGCCGCGGCGGCGGTTCTCCTGGCCTCGCTGGCGGCCGTTGTCGTGGGTGCGGCGGTGTTTTGCCCGGTGCTGATGCACCGGTGAGGGGGAACAATGATCGACAGGAACCTTCTGAGAAACAACCCCGATCTGGTCAGACGATCGGCCCTGGCCAGAAGGTGCGTCTGCGGCATCGACGAGTGGATGGAACTGGATGCCCGTCTGAGAGCCCTGTCTTCGGAGGCCGACCGCCTTCGGGCGTTGAGGAACAGCCTCAGCCACCGGGTGTCCTCAGTGAAGAAGACCGGGGGCGACCCCCGGGAGGAGATGGAACAGAGCCGGCTCACCGGGGAGAGGATAGCCTTTCTGGAAGGGGAGATGAAGGATCTGGAATCCAGGATGACGGAACTTATCCTGGCTGTGCCAAACATCCCCGACCCGGACGTGCCCGAGGGGGGCGAGGATGCCAACCTGGAGGTTTCCCGGTGGGGCGAGCCGCCGGTGTTCGACTTCCAGCCCAGACCCCACTGGGAACTCATGAAAGGGGTATTCGACCCGGAGGCGGCGGGAGCGATTGCCGGCTCCAACTTCATCCTTCTACGGGGATGGGCGGCGGGGCTTCAGAGGAAGCTTATCGGATGGATGGTGGAAAACCATGTCAGGGCAGGAATGGAGGAGGTCTGGCCGCCCTTTCTGGCTTGCCGCGAATCGGTGACCGCCACCGGGCAGCTTCCCAAACTGGCCGACGACATGTACCGGCTGGAAAGGGACGACCTGTTCCTTATTCCCACCGGCGAAGTTCCCATCACGAACCTCTACCGGGGGGCCATGCTCAGGGAGTCGGACCTGCCGGTGAAACTGTGCGGTTACACCCCCTGTTTCCGCAGGGAGGCGGGAAGCTACGGCAAGGATACCCGGGGACTGAACAGGGTTCACCAGTTCGAGAAGGTGGAGATGGTCTGGCTCGCCCACCCCGAGCAGTCCCGCCGGGCCCATGAAGCCATGCTCGCTCAGGCGTCGAGCCTTCTTCAGAAACTGGGGCTGCACTACCGGGTGGTCCTTCTGGCCACGGGAGACCTGAGTTTCTCCGCCGCCAGATGTTACGACCTGGAGATCTGGTCCCCCGGGCAGGGGAAGTGGCTGGAGGTTTCATCGGTCTCCAACTTCAGGGATTTTCAGGCCAGGCGGGGGAACATCCGCTTCAAACCCGACCGGGGGGGCAAGCCGGTCTTCGTACACACCCTGAACGGATCGGGGCTTGCCCTGCCGAGGCTTATGGCCGCTCTGGTTGAAACCTGGCAGCGTTCGGACGGAACAGTGGACGTGGAGGAGCTATCTTCTAGGCTCGTGATCCCATAGAAGGGTAGGACCCCGCAGGAACAGCCGGGCCATTCCGTTTATCGCCGAGATGCCCATGAGCCAGAAGTAGTACGGAAGCAGGAGAACCGAGGGAAGCCCGCGGCGCGCCATCGCCCCGGCCACCGCCAGAATGTTGAAGACAAGCACTCCGAGCCCCAGTGTCTGATAGAAGGCGCCGGAGTTCCGCAGCGCCACCAGGGAGGCCGTGGCCAGAATTCCAAAAACACCGATCTGCCATCGCAGTATCTTGTGCAGCAGCAGCTGCAGAGCGAGCCCGAATCTACCCCTGCCCGCTGCCATGAAGAAGAACCTCACCGCCATGCCGAAGTACTGGGCCACTATCCTGACCATCCGCCGGTACTGGGATGAGTCTCCCTCGGAGGGCTCCAGAGCCACCGCATCCCGGTTGAAGACGCATCTGCTCCCCTGCATTCTTACCATGACCCCCAACTCGAAGTCGTCGGCCCTTTTCGGGCCGGCCGGCATGTACTTCTCCTTCCTCAGCGCGAAAACCGCGCCGGTGGTTCCCAGCACCGCCCCGAGCCTCCCGCATAGCTTCTTCAGCCAGGTTTCGTAGCGCCAGTAGGCGCTCTCGCAGGTCTCCACCTCGAGGCTGTTCCGTCTGGAGCCGTCCACGCAACCCACGGAAGGGTCGGCGAAGGGCTCCACCAGTCTGGAGACTGTGTCCCGACGGAACACCGTGTTGGCGTCGGTCATCACGAGGATCTCTCCGGTGGCCATCTTTCTCAGCTCCGTCATGATGTCCGACTTGCCGGTCCTCTCCGGGGAACGGTATAAAACCACGCCCCGGTGGGCGTAGGACCGGACGATGCCGTCGGTGTCGTCCGTGGAGGCGTCGGAGCCCACGATGATCTCCATCTTGTCGCCGGGGTAGTCCTGACCCAGGAGGTTCTCGATTCTGGCCGCGATGCATCCGGCCTCGTTCCTGGCGGCTATCAGGCAGCTGACCCGAGGCAGAACGGCGGGTGGAAGCGGCTTCCGTCTCCCGACCAGGGCGCCGGCCACCACAAGCGCCGCCGGATAGACCGCCAGCGGCAGAACGATCATTCCCGCACTGATCCAGAGAACCCACACCGCAACTGATTCCAAGGCATCCTTCCCCGGGGAGAGGTTAATCCCGATCTATACTAACAATAAATCCCCCGGGCTACCATCCGCTCCGCCGGCATCCGTCCGACCCCCTATCGCGTATGACGACGGTTCTCCCCGGCAGAGGTAGTGGCAGCGGTCGAAACCGCACTGCATCAGCAGATTCCGGCCCTCGGGAAGGCCGAAGAAAACCCAGGGGTCCCCGTGGGTGTCGGAACCCAGGGTTACCAGTCGTCCGCCCATGCTCCGGTAGAGATCCAGCACCGCCGCCGAGGGATAGGTAATGCGCTCCCGTCTTCTAAGGCCGGAGGTGTTCACTTCCAGAATCACCCCCGTCTCGATGAGTCGGCCCAGCACGTCCTGAAGGAGGCCGGGCCACAGGGCGGTTTCGTCCAGGGATGTATCGAAGCCCGCCATGGCCATGCCCCTTCGGAAGATTCCCATGTGGGCAAGAACGTCGAAACGGGGATTTTCCAGCATTTCCAGGGTGGTTCTGTAATATCGTTCCGCCAGCCGCAGTGGATCCTCCCCCCGGAACGGTTCCGGGTCGAGAACGAGAAGGCCGTCCACCCAGTGCAGAGCCCCCGTGACGAAATCGTATCCGCCGCCCCGGATCATCTCCGAAGCACGAGCTCCGTGAAGGTGAGGTTCCCCAACCTCCACCCCGCAGAGCACGGTGAGGCCCGGGTGTTCCCGTTCGGCCTCCCTGACGGCGGTTCTGTACCTGTCGCCCTGAAAGAAGCCGTAGCATGCGTCGTCGGGGTTGAGGTCCAGGTGGGCCACGAAACCCACCCCAGTCAGGTCTGCAGCTGCGGCCCTATCCGCGAGTTCGCCCTCGGACAGGGAAGCGTCCGGAGAGTTCGTCGTGTGGACGTGGAGATCGATCAGGAAGGGCATTACCGGAAGGATACTCCAAGGCCCACCAGAACCATGTTCCAGCGGAGGTCAAGGGGAACCGCGAACTCGAAGGTTATTCCCTCGGGGATCCATGCCTGCCGGGGCCCGGTGCCCCGGGGAAGGGAGTAGACGGCTCCGGCCCTTACGCAGTGGTAGAAATCGTCTTGCATCTCTGACCAGTCCCAGTTGCCGGAGGAGTCCTCCGGAATGTTGATCACGTCGGGTCCGTAACCGGCGTCCCAGGCGCCGTAGAGCTCCAGGCCGTTTCCCAGGAGGTAGCCTGCCGCCAGGGATGCTCTGCCTCCGATCACCTTGGCGGGGATTACGTAGTTCGCGCCGGCGCTGACGGAGAGAGCCTCCCGGACCCCCGGATTCAGCAGGGCCACCCTTATCTGGGGGCCGAGGCCGTAGCCGTAGGCCGCAATTCCCAGGTCGATGCCCCTGGCAGCGCCGGTGAAAAACGAGAAGGACGGGCTGATGGGAAGATCGTCCTCCCCGGAGGCGTCCGCCTCCCTCCGGTCGTCACTGCTCAGATAGGCCGGAAGCCCGACCCCTCCGGCGATTGAGAACTCGTTTTCGCCCAGGGTCCGGGCGCCCTGAAGAGACCCGTAGTAGCATCCCGTGAAAAGAAGAAGCAGCACAACTCCCGGGAATACAGACTTGGCGGTCACATCTTCCCCCCCTTCTTCACCGGTGTATTATTCTGCATGGGATGCTTCGGGTACAGCCCGAGAAGAAGAGGAGGTGCACCGATGTCGGTGAAAGTTGCAGCCATGCTTTTGTCGGGGTGCGGGGTCAAGGACGGCACCGAGATCCATGAGGCGGTATCCGCCCTGATAGCCCTGGAGCAGGGCGGCTTCAGGGTGGTCTTCACCGCTCCCGACGTGATTCAGGCCAGATCGCACAATCACCAGACCGGAGAAAGGGAACCGGCCCGGCGGGTCCTTCCGGAGGCTGCCAGAATCGCCAGAGGAGCAGTCGCTCCCCTGGGCTCCTTCAGCCTCGACGGTGTGGATGTACTGGTGATTCCCGGCGGCCTGGGCGCCGCTACGACCCTGTGCGACTACGCAGAGAAGGGGTCGGCATGCACGGTGAATCCCGAGGTGGTGAGACTGGTCGCCGACGCCCGTTTACGGGGGATTCCGGTGGCCGCCATGTGCATCGCCCCGGTGATCCTGGCCCGTTGCATTCCCGGAGTCACCCTGACCGTCGGAGGCCATCCGGACACCGCCCGTTCGGTGGAGGCCATGGGGGCGGTAACCGAGGAGTGCGAAGTCGACCAGGCGGTGGTGGACGTGGAGAACAGAGTGGTGACAACCCCCGCCTACATGATGGCCAGCGGACCCCTGGAGGTTTTCCGGGGAGCCGAAAGCATGGTGGAGGGCATCAACTCCCTGTTGCGGTGACCCTGCCGACCGGCGCCATGTAGATAACGAACTCGTCCTCGCCGTCCAGGCCGCACATGGCGTCAGCCAGCATCTGGTCGTAGGCCCCGATGGCGCAGGTGCCGGCGTTCACCGCCTCCACCGCCAGGTAAAGGTTCTGGCAGGCATGGCCTGCGTCCAGGGCCACCAGTTTCGGGGATACCGGTCCGTAACGCCATTCGGTCCTGTAGGGTACCGCGGTCCAGATGAACACCGCGGAAGACGAGCCGCAGAAACGCTGTCCCAGGCACGCCCCGGTGACCTCCTCCCGGGAGGGCGTTCTTCCGGTGTCCATCAGGGAGTCCTCCATGGGCATGTACCGGTACAGACCCGGATTGATTCCCTTCACGTCGAGAACCGCCACGAGGGTTTCCAGGGGATGCCGGGCGCCCGCGGAAGGAACCGTCCGCAAGGTGATCACACCGGTTCCCTGACGGTGCAGCGTCCGGCGCACCCCCGCCACGCAGCGGATGAGCCAGGCCAGTTCAGACAAGTCCAGGGGTTCCGGAAGGAACGACCTGCGGCTTTCCCTGGATTCGATGGCCCTGCGAAGGGTCACCTCGAGGTCCCGCGAGGGGGGCAGGGGAATCCTTTCGCCCTCCCCGCCAAGCTGTACATCGGGCATGGGGACGCCCCGGCTCTGGTCGCTTACGTACTCCTCCAGAGCCGCCCATCCCGATCTGAGAAAGTCCCTGTTCACGGCCAACCTCCGGTTGCTCGAAAGAAAGAAACGAATGCCTTTCTCCTGGAAGCTCGTCCCGGCGGCGCCTGGTGTCAAGCCCGAAAACTCCCTATATTTCGTGAAACTTTTCCTTTTCATTCATCCCCGGGGGAAAAATGCGATACGATTTCGATACTCCTGTGGACAGGAGGAACACCAGTTGCCTTAAATGGGACTACCTGGATTCCATGTTCGGCCGGGACGACCTCATAAGCATGTGGATAGCGGACATGGACTTCAGGCTTCCGGACCCGATTCTCGACCGGATCCGTGACAGGGCCGGGCATGGCGTGTTCGGATACACCGCCAGACCCCGTTCCTTCTACGGGGCGGTGCAATCCTGGTTCCGGCGCCGGTACCGGATGGAGGTTCCGGAGGAGTGGATCATCGCCACCCCCGGAGTGGTTCCCGCCTTCTGTTTCGCCATGCAGGAGTTCACCTCCCCAGGGGACGGGATTATCATTCAGCCTCCCGTCTACCACCCCTTCGAGGAGTCCATCAGGATCAACGGCAGGACCACCGTGGAGAATCCCCTGGTTTTCAGCGACGGAAGGTACACTGTCGACCTGCAGGACCTGCGCCGGAAGGCGGCTTGCGCCCGGATGCTGGTCTTGTGCAGCCCGCACAACCCGGTCTCCAGGGTGTGGACCGAGGAGGAACTGCAGGGGATGATGGAAGTCGCCGAGGAACACGATCTTCTTGTCTTCTCCGACGAAATTCACGCCGACATAGTCTTCAGGCCGCACCGGCACATCCCCGCTCTGACCATCGGCGAGAAGGCCCTCCGGAGAACCGTCGCCGCATACGCCACCAGCAAGACGTTCAACCTGGCGGGTCTTCAGCTCTCGGTGATCCTGATCGCCGACCCCGAGGTCCGGCGGCGGTACATCAGCTTTATAGAAAGGCTGCAGCTGGCCCACTCCAACATCTTCGGGATTGTGGCCACCCAGGCGGCGTACGAGTTCGGGGAGGAATGGCTCGACCAGCTCCTGGAATACCTCTGGGACAACTACGTCTTTGTGAGGGATTTCACCCGGGACCGCCTTCCGGGCATCCGTGTCCAGGAACCCGAGGGCACCTTCCTGCTCTGGCTTGACTGCCGGGGCACGGGCATGGCGGACGATGATCTGAGGGATTTCTTCATCCACGAGGCCGGTGTGTGCATGAATCACGGAACGATGTTCGGCACCGGAGGCAACGGTTGCATGCGGATGAACATCGCCACGCCCAGGTCCAACCTCGAAGCAGCCCTGGAATCCATCAGCGAAGCCCTGAACCGGCGTTCCGCACACTGAAGGCAGGGTTTTCACCGATCCTCCGGTTCGCGATATTGTGACAGCCGCACCGCGGCGCTGTTCTGACGGAGGGCTCCATGGAAGGTGAGATGGTCGCCTGCCCCAGATGTGGAAACACCGCCGACCGGTGGGCCGCGTTCTGCTCATCCTGCGGCGGGAGCCTCGGGGCCGCCCCGGAAACCGACGACCCGGGCGCCGGTGAAATCTCCTGGAAGATCAGAGCCCAGGTTCACGAACTGCTGGTTTCCGGAAGGTACATCGAAGCGGTGCGCCTTTACCGGGAAACCACGGGTCTTCCCCTGAAACAGGCCAGGGATGCGGTGGATGCCTACGCCTCCAGAAACGCCGTGGAGGGCTGTCCCCGGGGGGCGTCCCCACTGAGGTGCCTGGGAGTGGCCGCCGGTTTCCTGCTCTGGATGGCTTTCATCGGGGTTCTGCCCTTTGCCGTCCAGCGATTCGCTCCGCTGGTATTCGGGCCCGGAATGACCTCGGGCGAAATCGAAACCTGCATGGCTGTTGTTCCCATCGCCGCGGTCATGCTTTCGCTGGCGGTCTTCTTCTTCCTGATGTTTCGGCGCGAGCGGCGCAGGGGCGCCGGTGAGAACGGTTCTTGACGTCACCGAAGCCGCCCACAGCAGGGGAGGCGTGGGGCGGTGGACCTCCGGGCTGGCCCGGGGGCTCGAGGCTCTGAATCCCGGGCACGTATCCCTGGACGTGCCGGAGACCCATCCCGGAGTACAGGGGGCCGTGCCGGCAGCCAGATCTCTCCCTGCTCCCCCGTGGACACGCGTGCCGTTTTTCAGGCGATTCCTTCACAGGGCCGGGTATCTGGAGTCCACCAGGGAGAAGAGGATCCAACGGTTCCTGGGGACCCCCGATGTGATCCATCTATCGGGTGTGCAGCCTTTCGGCCGGGGAAGGGTGCGTATGGTCACCTTCTACGACGACACACCCTGGACTGCCCCTGAAACTCATACGGAAACCACACTTCTCTTCGCCCGGAGGCTTGAGGCACTGATCCGCGGCGGAGCCTCGGTGCTGGCCATCAGCGGCTGGTCGGCCCGCCGGGCGGCCGGGCTCTTCGGAATCGCTGCGGAGAGGATTTCCGTGGCGGGAGGAGCCGCGGACGACCATTTTTCGCCTGGGGAGCCGGACCCCGGAGTGATGCTCGCCCTGGGGCTTCAACCCCGGGGCTACCTGCTGCACGTGGGGAGTTTTGTGCCCAGAAAGAACATTCCTTTCCTGGAGGAGTGCTTCAGGTCGGCTCAAGTTCCGGGGCTGCGGCTGGTTCTGGCGGGGGCGGAGGAATGGGGCGCCGAAGGCTCGAAACACTCCGGGGAAGTCACCGTGGTGAAGAAAGCGGACGAGAAGACCCTGGTTTCCCTTTACCGGGGCGCCAGGGCGGTGCTCGTGCCCAGCAGCGAGGAAGGGCTGGGACTTACGGTGCTGGAGGCTCTGGCCTGCGGGATACCCGTGGTGGCCTCCGACGGCGGCGCCCTGCCGGAGACCGTTGACGGAGCCGGGCTCGTGCTGCCGGCGCTCGATCGGGATTCGTGGACGCGGGCCATAAGGGATCTGACCGGGGAGGGTCTTCGGAACGAACTCAGGGAAAGGGCGGAGGGACGCGTCCGCCCCACCTGGGAGCAGGTGGCCGGCAAGGCCATGGACTTCTATCGCATAAGGCTGGAGGATGCGGCGGTCCGCCGGTAACCGACAGGGCTGCCGGCAAGAAAGGAGGACGACCGTGATAAGAACGTTTTTTCCCCTCTTCCTTGCCGCCGGAGCGTTCGCCTTGACCATTGAAGAGGAAGACTTCAACTTCGAAGCCGGGGTGACGGGAACGTTTTTCTATCTTCAGAACGGAACCTGGTCGGGATGGGACCCGTCTCTTGACTCGTGGGATTTTTCCGGGGTTTCCGGCACGGATTTCGCGGAATTCGACGTGCTGGAGAAATCCGCCTCACCCCACGGAAGCCAGTTCGGGAGCGCACAACTGGCGGAGAGGGTGGTGCAGGACGATGTTGGCACCGTCTGGTTCTACACATCCCTCTCCGGAGACTACAGACAGCACGGTGCCACGCTTCCATGGCTTTCCTACCAGTACATGGTCACATACGATCCCGTGGCGACCTGTTTCGATTTCCCCCTGGAAGTGGGCAAGACATGGAACTACGAGTTCACCTACGATTTCTGGGTGGGATTCGTGCATGTGATCGTGGATGAGAGCCATTCGAAGGAGATCGTCGGTTCAGGCTCCGTGAAGGTTCCCGCATCGGGAGACGACTGGTGGCCCTGCCTGGTGGTTCTCGACCACGCAATCATCTCCGACAACTGGGGGGTAACGGACAGGAATGCATGGATTTACAGCTGGCTGGTTCCCCAGGGATTCATAGGGCAGAGCGGAGTGGTGTCCCTGGAGAGCGCTGACGGGGGCTCGCCCGGTTTCACCGCATACTCCAGGATGTACGTGCTCTCCGTGTCCAACATTGACCCGGAGCCCTGGAGTGTTTTCCAGGGCGACACATGGGGGGCCATCAAAGCCAGCCTGCGATAAGCGGCCGGCCATCCTGAGGGGGAAAGATGTCCATAGGCCTTATCACCTGCGTGTTTCTGGCCGGCCCGATGCCGCCGGAACAGCCATTCCCCGGGGTCGGCAGTCTCTTCCTGGGGATGGAGCTGGGGGGTTCCCTTTCCGTGGGCGAACTGCTGCCGATCGAATTCAAGCCTTCTCCGGACGCCGATTGGGCCATCATCGTACCGGTGCCGCTGTACCCCGGCAACGGCCTGGATATCGGGGCCTTCATGGAATACTACCCCTGCAGCGGCCTGGGAGTGCGAGCCGGCTGCGGAACCCAGATTCCGGTCCAGCCCATGGCGGAGTTGCCCAGCTACATCGACCATGTGACCGGTTCGTACCACCGGTTCGGAATAGACTTCTTCGGCCTTGTCTCCGAGGGAAGAATCAAGGCGGACGTGGGGATGGGGGTTTTCTGCTCCCTGGCGGACTACCGTTTCCAATTCAACGACTTCACCACCCAGGAGGAGGACTGGGAGACGAAGGAAGGCAGTTTCTGGACCATTGGCGTCACCCCGCAGCTCGGCATGGATCTCCGGGTGGGGGATGGGCTGATCCTTGGCGGGAGGCTGCTGGCGCCGGTTTCCCTCTTTTCCGGTGACGGTGACCCGGAGACGGAGAACGAGGGGTTCGGGAACGCCGGGGCGGGGCTTGGGCTGCGGGTTCATCTGAAACACGCTCTCTGACCTTCAGCTCCGGTGGGAACAGCCCCCGGGGCGGAGACAGCCGCCAGCGCCGCAGCCGCCCGGCATTTCCACATCTCATTGACACAGAAAGGTTCAGGGCGTAGTTTCAACCTTTCATGAAACCGAACGGAACCCCTCTGCACAAGGGTTTCGAGAATCAGCACCTATCCATCGGGGCGCACCCCGGCGAGATTCGCAGGAAGGACCGTGAATGGACAACCTGATTTACCTGGACAACTCCGCCACATCTTTCCCGAAGCCCCAGGAAGTCTATGACTTCATGAAGGAATTCTACCAGTCCCACGGCGTGAGTCCCGGGCGTTCCGGTTTCGACAAGGCCCTGGAAGCCGAGAACATAGTGCATTCCACCCGCAAACTCCTCACATCGCTCTTCAACGGCACGGACCCGAACCGCCTGACCTTCAGCTACAACGCCACCGATTCCCTCAACCGGATCATCAACGGAATGGTTTCCCGGGGGGATCACGTGGTCACCAGCACCCTGGAGCACAACTCGGTACTCCGCCCCCTCTACCACAAGGAGCACGACGGGGAGATCGAGGTGACCAGGGTCCCCTTCGACGGGAAGGGCTACATTGATCCTGACGACGTCGGGAAAGCCATCCGGAAGAACACCAGGCTGGTGATCATCAACCACTCGTCCAACATCATCGGAACCGTGCAGCCGGTGGGTGAGATAGGCCGGAGGTGCCGGGAGGCCGGGGTCTACTTCGCCGTGGACGCCAGCCAGAGCGCCGGGGCCGTGCCCATCGACGTGCAGGCCATGTGTATAGACCTGCTGGCCTTCACCGGCCACAAGTGTCTCATGGGCCCCACCGGCATCGGCGGGTCCTACGTGTCGGAGGACGTTCCCGTCAGGTGCACCGTCTACGGAGGAACGGGTGTCCGGTCGGCGCACCCTTTCCATCTGGACGAATTCCCCTACCGCATGGAGGCGGGCACCTTGAACACGGTCGGCGTTGCCGGGCTCTACGCCGGGGTGAACTGGGTTCTGAAGCAGGGCATGGACGTGATCCACGACAGGGAAATCCGACTCTGGGACAAGCTTCGCCGGGGTATTCAGGAAATCGACGGCGTGATCACCTACTGCGCCGACGACACGAAAAACCAGAATCCCGTCCTCAGCATGAACATCGCCGGCTGGGTGGCCGGCGACACCGGTACGATGCTGGACGTGGACTACAACATCGCCACCCGCACCGGTCTTCAGTGCGCTCCACTGGTGCACGTTGGGCTGGGCACGGATAAAATCCATGGAACGGTCCGTTTCAGCGTGGGTCCGTTCAACACCGAGGAAGAGATAGACACGGCCGTTGCAGCGGTTCGGGAGATAGCGGCCCTGAAACGGTGACCCCCGGCGGCATGAAGGAGTCGGAATGGACGTTATTGAAGTAAACGGAATGGAACTGAAGGTAGACGGCGACGGGTTCCTTCAGCAGCCCGAGCTGTGGAACGAAGCCGTGGCCGTGGAGTTCGCCCGGATAGACGGCATCCTGGAGATGGGCGAGCGGCACTGGAACATGATCAACTACATCAGGGAATACTGGAAGGAATCGGACATGGCGCCTACGGTCCGCAACCTCTGCAAGCAGAGCGGCCTCAAGCTGAGCGAAGTCTACCAGCTCTTCCCCAAGGGCCCCGCCCGGGGCGCCTGCAGAATCGCAGGGCTTCCAAAGCCCGACGGCTGCGTCTGATTCCAGCCGGACCGGCCTGAGATGCACTGACCGGGCGCCGGGCTCCTATGGACCGGTTCCGATGACTCTTCCTATCAGGGTTTCCCGGGGGACGGTGGAGATGGACGCCACCTCCGCCGGGTCGAAACCCATGCAGACCGCCAGGATCTGGTTGTAGTCGAAGACCGGCACGGGAACGTATTCTCCGCAGGTCTTTTTCGCCAGTTCGGCCTGCATCCTGTCAAGGTGTTCCAGGCAGGTTATGCATGACACCACCATGAACTCGGCTCCGGTCTCGCTTCTCATGGCCAGAAGCTTGCTGAAGGCGAACCGGGAGGCCTCGGGAAAGCTGCCCTTCGTAAAACCGCCGGCTCCGCCGCAGCATTGCAGCTCCCTGCTGTAGGGGGTTACCCGGGCTCCCAGTGCCTCCACCAGGGATCGGAGCATTCCGGGTCTTCCCGAGGGCGAATCGAATCCCACCACCTCGCTTGGGAAAAGGGTGTGGCAGGGGTACTGCACCGCGGCGTCCATGTCCTTCAGGGGAAAACGCAGCGCGGCCCTTATCCTGTCCGGGCCGACATCGTTGTAAAGCACGTCTATCATGTGCCTTACCGAGGAGGTTCCCCGGAAAATCATGCCTTCCGGTTCCAGCAGCCTGTTTACGGCGTCCCGGGCTTCACCGTCCTCCAGAAGCCTCTTCCTGGCCATCCTCAGGGAGCTGTAGCAGGAGCCGCACTCGGTGAGCAGGTCCACGCCCTTCTCTTCGGCGATGCAGAAGTTCCAGGCGCTCACCGCCAGGGCCGCGATCTCGTCGGCGGAGGGGAAAGTACCGAAGGCGGGGCAGCAGACGCTCCCCTCAAGGTCCACCAGTTCCGCGCCCAGCCCGGGCATGGTGAGCCGCATGGCCCTCTCCACGTCGGGCCTTACCGCGGGTACGTTGCATCCTAGAAACAAGCCGTACTTCATGGATCACTCGGTTCTGAACATGTACTCGTTGTCCCGCACAAGATCAGTCTTTCTCAGCATGTTCCGGAAACTCAGAAGCTTCTCCGGATACCTGACGATTGTGGGCGGCACCCCGTCGAGCCCCACCGCCTGCCTCTTCGCCTGCACCTGTCCAAGGGCCTGGGTGTGTCCTGTCTGGAAGATCTCCGCCACCGCCGCTGGAATGTAGGTCTCGTCGTTCCTGCTCTGCCAGCGGCGGATGGCCAGGCATACCTCGAACGGCCGCACCCCCATGGGGCACATTTCCTCGCAGGACGAACAGGTGACGCAGAGCCAGGGCGTCTCATCCTCCAGAAGGCTGTCCTCCAGCCCGAGAAGCACCTTTCGCACCAGGTTCCTGATGAAAAGGGGAGGGTTTCCCTCAGCGGCCGGGCACCCGGAGACGCACGTGCTGCAGTTGAAGCACTTCCTCACGTCGCCGCAGTGTCCCGTGATCTCCCGCCACAGGTCCGGATTCACCTCGGTAAGATCGATCATCTAATACTCCTCCGGGAGCCGGTCGAGCCGGGACAGGCTGAACACAGGGCCGTCGGTGCAGACGTATTCCGAGCCGATGTTGCAGCGTCCGCACTTCCCGATGCCGCACTTCATTCTCATCTCGAGTGAAAGAAAAACCCTTTCCGCGGGAAGTCCCAGGGCCGAAAGAACCGGCAGTGTGTACCGCATCATTGCCGGCGGCCCGCAGACCAGGGCGGCGGTATTGTCCGGATCAACATGCAGCCCCTTCACCACCTCGGGGACCACCCCGGTGATACCGGCCCAGTCGGGCCCTCCCCGGTCCACCGTCACCTTCAGGTTCAGCCCGTCAAGGGATTCCCATGAGGCCAGATCGTTCCTATAGAGGAGCATGCCCGGGGTTCTGGCCCCGTAGACCACGGTTATGTCCCGATAATTACCTCTGTTGGCGGGATCCAGGGCGTACCCGGTGAACGCCCGCAGGGTGGAGAAGCCGAATCCCCCGCCCACGGCGAGAACGTTCAGCCCCGCGATCTCTTCCAGAGGCCAGCCGTTGCCCAGGGGTCCCCTGAGTCCTACCGTATCGCCGGGCTCCAGAAGATGGAGTTCCGATGTTACCCTGCCCACCCTGCTCACGGTGAACTCCAGGGGCCGTTCCGGCAGAGGGGGGGATGCAATTCCGAAAGGGGCCTCTCCGGCCCCCATTACCGAGAGTTCCGCGAACTGTCCGGGAATGAAGGTGAAATCGTTCCGCTTGCTGTGATCCGCGAAGGAAAGGGATATGGTCCTGATACCCCCGTCGTCGGTTTCCTCCACGGATCGTTCCAGCCGCATGGCTATGGGAAGGTAGGGGTTTCTCATTCCCCTCCCCCTTCCGAGGACATCCGCCCGACGATCCTCCTGATGTCCAGGTTCACTGGGCAAGACTCCACGCACCGTCCGCAGCCGACGCATCCCGGCATGCCGTACCTGTCCAGGCAGTAACTGAACTTGTGAAGGATCCGCTGCCTGTATCGTTCTTTGAAGGTGGGCCTGGGGTTGAACCCGGAAGCCTGGGCGGTGAAACCCGGGAACTGGCAGGTGTCCCAGACCCTGCTCCTGGCAAGCAACCCGGGACCCTCTTCGTCTATGATGTCGAAGCAGTGGCAGGTGGGGCACACGAAGGCACAGACTCCGCAACTGACGCACTTTTCAGTGAGTTCCCCCCACAGGGCGTCGCCGAAGGAGGAGATGAGGCCCCCGCCGAGTCCGCTCAGGTTCCATGGTTTCCGGGTTGATCCGGAGAACGCGGCTTCCAGTTCCGCCGCCCTTCGAAGGTGATCTTCGCCGGCTTCCTCGAGCCCCATTTCCTCAAGGAGCACATCACCCCGGGGGGTTACCCCGCTGATCAGATAGGCCTCGCCCAGGTCAAGCATCCGGACGTCCGAACCTTCTGTGGAAAGTGGAGATCCGCCGGTCTCCAGGCAGAAGCAGGTTTCCCGGGGGTATGGGCAGCCCAGGGTCACCACAAGAACCGCCTTTCGCCTGCGGGCGTAGTATGGGTCGCTCTGTCCCCCCTCAAGGAATACCCTGTCCAGGAAGAGGAAAGCCCTGGCGTCGCAGGGCCTGGCGCCCAGCAGCACCACCTGTTCATCCGGAGGCAGGTTCTCCACGGCCCTGTCGTCGCCCTCACGGGTTGAGATCAGGGTCTCCAGTCTGGGGATGACCGCGGACTTCGGCGATTCCGAGCCTCTGTCGAAATTCATGGTCACCTCGGATCCCGAAGCAATAGGACGGAAGGAAACCCTTCCCCTGGTTTCCACCGGACCCACCACCCGGCGGCCGAGCAGGAGCCTCTCGACGAATGCCCCGAAATCCTTCTTCAGGATTATTCCGGCCTCAGAGCCCATGTTTTCCGCAAGCCTCCGGATCCAGCATGAATTCCTCGGGATCGTCGGCCCTGAAGGCGGACAGGGGGGCAGAAGCCCCATCCAACCCGGGCGAACACCCGAACAGCTCCATAACGTCCGCAGACAGTTTTCTTCCCAGAATCCCCAGGTCCACGTTCATGGGGCAGGCCCTTCGGCACGCGCCGCACTCCACGCACCGGCCCGCCATGTGCAGGGACCTTATCAGGTGAAAGACAAAGTTGTCGTTGGGCTCGGCGCCCTTTCCGATCCACGACGGGTTAGCCGAATCGGCGAAGCATTCCCTGCAATAGCAGAGAGGGCAGACGTTTCTGCATGCGTAACAACGAATGCACCGGTCCATCTCTCCGGAGATGTAAGCCCACCTCTGCTCCGGGGGAAGTGCGGAGAACTCCCGGACGTCCTTGAAGCCCGGTGAGGGTCGCTCCTCCAAAAAAGGAGCCATCGGGATGTCCCAGAGAACTGGGTTTCTCCGGGTGCAGGAACGACAGTCCGGAAGAAGCAGTTCCACCCTTGAAAACGAGGTCACCCCCTCCTCCCCGTGGAAGAGGATATCGTCGCCGACCTCCCTTGCCCGGACGACTGCGCCCCCTCTGCGGACTTCCGCGGGGATGCCGTCTATCATTCCCCGGCAGGGAACCCCAAGGATGACCAGGTCTTCCCTCTTCACCTGTTTTTCCCTGATCAACTCCACGATGGACCGGGTATCGCAGCCCTTGGCGACAATGCCCGTCCGGCCGGACATTCCTGGAAGGTACACCGCCAGGTTGCCCGAGCAGAACGGGTTCCATACCAGGCGGTCGGCGTCTTCGGGGCGACGTACGAAGCACGGCGCGGAGACTCCGGGAACAGACCCCTCCTCGAAGCCGACCACCACGTCCACGAGGCCCCCGGCCAGAAGCCGGCGGGTCTCGCTCCTTATAAGCCCGGTCATCCCGGTTTCCGGCATGATCCCTCGAGTCTTCCCAGCATCTGCTTTGCCGGACCCAGGGCCCGCACCGATTCCGTCACGGCTCTCACCACGTCGGCGAATCTTCCGCCCTCCGATGCGGACACCCAGGTGAAATGCAGCCGACCCTCCTCGAAACCCGCATACTCCAGAAGACGCTTCATCAGGGCGAACTTCCTCCTGGCGCTGAGGTTGCCGGAGATGTAGTGGCAATCGCCCGGGTGGCATCCGCTAACCAGCACTCCGTCGGCCCCGCTGCGAAAGGCGGAGAGAATGAACAGGGGGTTGATCCGTCCGGAGCATGGAACCCGGATAACCCTCACCGAGGCGGGATACTGAAGCCTTCCCACCCCCGCCAGGTCAGCTCCGGCGTAGCTGCACCAGTTGCACAGAAAGGCCACTATCCTGGGTTCCCATTGATCCTTTGGCGAAGTCATGTCACCCCGCTTCCCCCACGCTCCGGAGTGCACAGGGCACCGCTTCTTATCATGGCGTGCATCGCCCCGTCGGTGAATCCCCGGATATCCGCGGCGCCGCTTCTGCAGGACGATGCGCACACCCCGCAACCCTTGCAGAGCGCTTCGTTCACTTCGGCCCTTCTTTCCCCCTCGACCAGGGTGACGGCCCCGAAGGGGCAGAGGTCGGTGCATGTTCCGCATCCCCTGCATTTCTCCCGATCGATTTCGCTCACGGCTCCCCCGGCCTCCACGGTTCCCCGGGCGAGGATCCCGGCAGCCCTGGAAGCGGCGGCTCCGGCCTGAAGGATGCTTTCGCCCAGCAGCTTCGGGCCGTGGGCCAGACCGCAGACGAAAACCCCCTCCGCCGGGAAGTCCACCGGCCTCAGTTTGATATGGGCTTCCATGAAGAAGCCGTCCTGGTTCAGGGGCACCTTGAAAAGGCCCGCCGTCTCCCTGTTGCCCGATGCCGGGACCATGGCCGCGGCAAGACCCACGAGATCGGCTTTCACCGAGAGTTCCTCTCCCAGGGATATGTCGTTCACCGTAACCCTCAGCCCTTCCTCCGGAGAGAGGGGCTCCACCCGGGGCTTCGAGAGGGGATCGTACCGGATGAACTGCACACCCTTTTCCCGGGCCTCCTGGTAGTACTCCTCCATGAAGCCGTAGGTTCTGACGTCCCTGTACAGAACGTAGATCCTCATCCCGGGGTTTTTCCTCAGCAGTTCCAGAGCGAGCTTCATCGACTTGCCGCAGCACGTCCGGCTGCAGTAGGGCCTGTCGGATTCCCGGGAACCCACGCATTGTATCAGCACCACGTTCCGGGCTGCGGCAACCCGGGGGGCTTCTTCGATTATCAGCCTTTCCATGTCCGTCAGGGTCATGACTCCCGGATGGGCACCGCACTGGTACTCGTCAGGCTGGAAGGGCTCCGCCCCGGTGGCAATGACGGCAACTCCGTGGCGGATCTCGGATTCCGTACCCTCTGAGTTCTCGACGGTGGTGCAGAACCTTCCCACAAATCCCCGGACATCCCTCACTCGGCTGCCTGTGTGCACCGTGATCAGGGGATTCGCCAGGGCGCTTTTCACCAGGTCCCCCAGGAAGACCTGCACATCGGCCCCGCCGAGGGTCGAAGAGAGCCTGCGGGCGTTGCCTCCCAGTTCTCCGGTTGCCTCCACCAGGTGGACTCCGAATCCCTGGCCGGCGATGGACAGGGCGCACACCAGCCCAGCCGCGCCGCCGCCCACCACCAGGGCCGAAGGCTCCACTTCCAGTTCAGTCCGGAAGAGGGGCTCCGACAGCCGCGCCTTGGAGGCGGCCATTCGCACCAGGTCCATGGCCTTCCGGGTGGCCTTCTCCGGTTCCCCCTGATGCACCCAGGAGCACTGATCCCGGATGTTGGCCATCTCCAGAAGGAAGCCGTTGAGCCCCGCCTCCCGTATGGTCTCCCTGAACAGAGCTTCATGGGTCCTTGGGGTGCAAGCCGCCACCACCACCCGGTTGAGCCGGTGTTCGGCGATCCTCTCCCTGATCCTCTGCTGGCTGTCCTGGGCGCATGCGAAAAGGGTTTCTTCAGCGTGAACCACGTAAGGCAGGCTTCCGGCGCAGGCCCTTACCCTGGGGACGTCCACAACCCCGCCTATGTTCACTCCGCAGTTGCATATGAAAACCCCTATGCGGGGCCTCTCGCGGTGAACCCGTCTTTCCTGCGGGTACGTCCTGGTTCTGGTCAGGCTGTTTCTGGAGGGGGCCAGAAGAGCGGATACCTCTGCGGCCGCGGCGCTGGCGCCGGTAACGGTCTCCGGAATGTCCTTCGGACCCGAAAAAGCTCCGGCGGCGAACACCCCTGGCCTGCCTGTGATCGTCGGGAATAGCTCTTCGGTTTCGCAGAAACCGTGCCGGTTGAGCCCTGTTCCAAGCCTTCGAGCCAGGGTTCTGCCCTCCCCGCTCTGGACCATTCCCGTGGAGAGAACCACCAGATCGAAACACTCCTCCCTCACGGCACCATCCTCGGAGTATCTGAGCATAAGGGTTTCGTCGGGATTTCTGTAGATCCGGTGGATCACCGACTTCACGAACCTGACGCCATGTTCGTTCCTTGCCCGTTCGTAGTACCTTTCGAAGTCCTTCCCATGGGTTCTCACGTCTATGTGGAAGATGGTGGTTCTCAGGTCTTTGCCGCTGTGCTCCCGGGCGACCACGGCTTCCTTGATGGCGTAAGTGCAGCAGACCGATGAGCAGTAGCCGTTGCCGACCCGGTGGGTGTCCCGGGAGCCGACGCACTGGATCCAGGCGATGCTCGAAGGAGGTCTGCCGTCGGAGGGCCGTACGAGGTGCCCCCGATAGGGGCCCGAGGCGCTCAGTATCCTCTCGAACTCCATCGCGGTGAGCACGTTTGGGAAAACCCCGTGGCCGTAGTTCGCCAGAAGCCCTGCGTCGAAGGGTTCGAAACCCGTGGCGGCGATCACCGCTCCTACCCTCAGGAAGCGGGTCTCGGGCTTCATATCGAGGTCTATGGCGCCCGACCTGCATACCCGGGCGCATAGCCCGCACTTTCTGCATACGTCCATGTCTATTGCGAAGGTGTTGGGGTACGCCTGCTCGTAGAGGCGGTGGACGGCCCGTCTTTCCCCCAGACCCCCGTTGAATCCGTCGGGCACCTTGACAGGGCACTTCTTCACACACTCGCCGCAGCCTGTGCACAGGTCTGCACGGACGAACCTGGGGGATATCCCCACCTCCGCGGTGAAGTCTCCCGGCTCACCCTGAAGGGACAGAAGCTCGGCGTCGGTGATGATCTCTATGTTCAGATGTCTTCCGCACTCCACCAGCTTGGGGGATAGGATGCACATCGAGCAGTCGTTTGTCGGGAAGGTCTTGTCCAGGCCCGCCATGGTCCCGCCGATGGCGCTGCGTTTCTCCAGCAGGTAGACCATGAATCCCGAGTCCGCCAGGTCCAGCGAAGCCTGTATGCCCCCGATGCCGCCGCCGATGACCAGCGCTGCTCCGGTGGGATGTGGAGGATTCTTCAGCAATTCACCCGTCCTGAACGATGGGGAGTGCCCGGATCGAACAACGAATGCGAATATAGGAAACGGCCGGTGAAAGAAAACCCGTTTCTCGAAACACCGCTCCCGGGTTCGATGCAACAGGTTCGGTGATCGCCGGGTCCGGTTCAGTCCCCTTCCGCCGGCGCAAAATCGTCCATGGCCATGACAGCCCTGGACCTGGTCCTCCCGGCCCAGATCATGTAGGCGTCGGGGCACTCCGCCCTGAGTTCCCCCGCGGACTCCGCCAGTCGCTGGTCTCCCGGCTGGAATGGGCCGGCATAGGAAAGCCACGCCTCCGCTCCTGACAGGGAGGGCCAGTCCGGAATCCAGAGCACCCCCGTCTCCAGGCCCGTCATCTGGCCTGCCCGGGCTGAGTGCGACTCCGCCGAGGCCCTGTCAGGGAAGGTTCCACAGGCGGCCACCCATCCCAGAGGTGCCCCGATGACATCGCAAAGCCTGACCACCCCGGAAGACCCGTTACCGGAACATGCTTCAGGGCCGTTTCCCTGGTGGTCGGTTCTGAGTATCCATGCCCTGTAATCCGTATCTCCTCTGCCCGGTACTCCGATGCTTCCTCCAAGCACCATGCGGCCGTCCGGGGTGAAGGCCACCGTACAGAGTATCGGATCTGTTCCGCCGCCTGCCTTTCGGATCCACAGGACTTCTCCGGCCTCCGTCAGCCGGCAGTAACCTGCGAATTCACCGTCTTCCCCGGAACACCGGAATCCGCAGGCCGCCAGGTCGCCGCCGGGCCCCAGATCCATTCCGGTGACCGGTCCTCGGTAGTCGGGAAGGACAGTCCGCCAGACCAGCCGGCCTTCGGTGGTCGCGCAACCTATCCACGGTGCCCCGTCCAGAGCCCCTCCCAGGTAGACCCGTTCGTTGCCGGCTCTCAGAACGGAGACGGACAGGCCTTCCGGAAGGTCCGTTTCCCGAACTGCGATGATCATTCCAGACCTGTCCACCTCGACGAAGATCGGCCTGGACCATGAATTCACCATCAGCAGAAGAACGCTGTCCCCGCCTTCCATCGTAGCCAGTGCCTGCATGAACATCTCGTCATCCGGAGATTCGATAAGCCACTCCAGCCGTCCGTCGCCGGAGAATGAGGCCGCAAAGGCTTCAGGTAGGCCGCAATCTGTTCTTCCGGCGGTCAGGAAGGAACCGTCGGTTCTTGCCGCCAGTCCCGCCAGGGACCAGCAGAGGTCGTCGTCGGAGCCAAGAACCGACACACCGGTGAGTTCTCCTTCGATCGTGACCCTTAGAACAGCTGCGTCTGAGTTGACGCCGGTGGCCCTGGGTTCGCCGTAGGCCGCCAGGAGAAGGCTGCCCCGGGACCCCCGCTCCAGGAATCCCCCGGACTCCAGGTCCCGGGAGACAGGCACTGAAACCTCCGTTGGGGATTCAGCCAGCCTTACTTCCCCCGAAGGGCCCATCACCACCAGCCATGGATCCCCGAAGGACATTCCCGTCATGGCCATGACCACCGCCGCGGTGCTTCCGTCCTCAAGCACAAGAAGGTCCGTGCAGGAGGCGTGCAAGACCTCCGGCCCCCCGAGGGCGGCAGAGAAGACGCTCTGCGGTTCGGGTTCCGGAGTGGCGGAAGCCGTGGAAAGAACTGCGAAAAAGATCAGCTCCCTCATGTGGCTTCTTCCGGATTGCCTTCGGCGGACCCGGGAAAGTGCGGCAGGAGTGGTTCCCAGTCTATGGCGATCTTCATCCTGTCCGACCGGCTAACCTTCATGGGGAACTCCATTCCCCGGCGCAGGAATGGGACCACGCTCTCCGGCACCAGCTCCAGATGGCCGTCAATCGTGTACTCCTCCCCCTCCAGGGTCACCTTCAGGGACATCACCTGGTACGTGTTTCTCCGGCCCTTCCAGCGGATGTCCCCAAGGCCCCTGAGCCCCAGGGAGAGCAGGACGGCGCGGGCAGGCGCGCCTTTTTTGAGGATGTAGTCCCGGCTTTCGGAGCCGGAGCCGTTGAATATCCTGGGCCAGATCAGGAAGGGTGTCACCACGAAGTACCAGATCCCGGTCAGAACCGCAATGACAATGGTCACAGTCCTGTAGCCTTCCGTCAGGGCGTAGTCCCCCAGGCGCCCGGTGCCCCCGAAAAAAATCCATGCGACCAGGGGAATGCCGCTGATAAACGATATCAGCATGGCTTTTGCGAGCTTATCAGGACTGTGTCGGACCAGCCGGCCCCTCCTCCCGGTCCAGCACCTCCCGGACCCTGATTCCCAGGTCCCTCATCCGGTAGGGCTTGCCGATGAAACCCATGGCCCCCGAGGCCAGAGCTTCCCTGGAATGGTCCTCCTCCATGTACCCGCTGGACACAAGAACCCGGGCTTCCGGAGAGAGTTCCAGGATTCTGTGCAGGCACCTGATTCCGCCCATGCCGGGCATGTTAAGGTCCAGCAGCACCAGGGAGACTCCGCCCGCTTCCCCGGCGAAGACTTCCAGAGCCTGTTCCCCGGTTTCAGCGCCCAGCACCCGGTAACCCAGGGATTTCAGGTACTCGCCGGTGAGTTTAACGATCTCCGTTTCGTCGTCCACCACTAGCACCGTTTCGCTGCCGGTTCTGAGGGTTTCCGGCGGCTGAGCGGGTTCCGGAGCGGCTTCCCCTTCCAGGGCCGGCCAGTAGATGCTGAAAACCGCCCCCCTGTCCGGTTCGCTCCGGCACTGGATGCATCCCCTGTGAGCCTTTACGATTCCGTAGGTGGTGGCCAAGCCCAGGCCGGTTCCCCTGCCCGCCTCCTTGGTGGTGAAAAAGGGATCGAACACGTGGTTCATGACCTCGCAGGTCATTCCGCACCCGGTGTCCGCCACCGTGAGCAGAACGTAGCGGCCGGGCAGGAAGTCCTCGAACCCAGCCGTAGGAGGCGTCTTCAGAAGGATGTTCCCCGTTTCCACCGTCAGTTCTCCACCTTCGGGCATGGCATCGACCGCGTTCGCTCCCAGGTTCAGCATCACCTGCTCCACCTGCACGGGGTCCGCCGCCACAGGCCAGAGGTTGTCCGCCAGGCGGTGCCGGATCCTGATCATCTTTGGGATGGTACGACCCAGAATCTTCAGGGCTTCCAGCACCTCCCGGTTCAGATCCAGGGGTTTTCTCCGGACCATCGCTCTCCGGCCGAAGAGGAGCATCTGCTGAACCAGCCTTCCCGCCCGGGAAATCGACCTGGAGACGGTTTTCAGCCTGTCCACGTCAGGATGGCCGGGAGGTTTGCCGGACAGAAGCAACTCGATGTTCCCGCCCACTATCTGAAGCAGGTTGTTGAAATCGTGAGCTACTCCGCCGGCGAGTATCCCCAGGGACTCCATCTTCTGAGCCTGGAACAGCTCCTTCTGAAGCCTTTCCCTCTCCTCCTCCGACCTCTTCCGCTCGGTGATGTTCCTGTCGAAGGCTATTCCCAGGAAACGCCCCTTGTACTCGATGTAGTTGGTGGTCACCTCTACAGGGAACACCCCCCCGTCCCGGGTCCTGTGACGTCCCTCGAAACTCATCTTGCCCAGGCGCTTGAGATCCTTCTTGTGCTGCTCCCAGCCGGACTCCGGAAAGTCCGGGTCCACATCGAAGACCCTCTTCTCCAGGAGTTCCTTCCGGGTGAAACCCATGGATTCACAGGCTGCGCGGTTGGCATAGATAATCATTCCCCGGTCGTCCACCCAGAGAATGCTGTCCGCAGCCTGGTCCATGGCGAACTGGGTGAGCCGAAGCGACTCCTCGTCGAGTTTCCTCTGGGACACGTCCTGAAGAGTCAGGATGAAATGAGGTTCGTCCCGGATGAGCATGGAGCGGGCCGAGTAAACGCCTTCCCTGAGTTCTCCGGCCCGGTTGGTGAACCTGAACTCACGGTTCAGGATGTCTCGACCTTCCCGGAGAGCGGACACAAGGTATTCGTGCTCCGAGGGGTCGGCCCACAGCCCGGTTTCCCGGGAACTCTTTCCGACAGCCTCTCCCCGCAGCCATCCGGTGGTCTCCTCGAACGCCCCGTTGACGTCCATGATGGACGAGTCCTCCAGTCGTACGATGGCGATGCAGTTAGGCGCCGTCAGGAACACCTGTGTGAACTTGTCCTCGGCCTGCTTTCTTTCGGTAATGTCCGAGACGTATCCCTGGTATAGGACATGGCCGTTTTCCTCCCTGACAACCCTTCGGGCCATGAAGGATGCCCAGAACACCGAACCGTCCCGGCGGGTCATCCGGCACTCGTGGTTTTCCACCCATCCTTGGGTGTCCATCAGGCGCCGGAACTCCATCCTGTCGTCAGGGTCTGAATATATCTGTGAACCGGCATCCGACACCGAATCCACCATACTACGGGGGGAGTCGTACCCGAACAGACCCGCCAGGGCCCTGTTGGCGAACACCAGCCGGCCTTCCGGAGTGGAGGTGAAGATTCCCACAGGAGCGTTCATCAGAAGATCGCGGCACTCCTCGAAGTCGGGATTGAGAAGCTGGATGGGATATCCCTGTTCGGAACGCTCTTTTTCCATCCGGACTCCTCTGCGCCGGGGTCAGACGTTGTGGCGCAAAGAAAACCGGCCGGCCGAAGAGGCCGACATCCGCACCACAGAAATGCATAATACACCGGAGGTTCCGCCGGGTCAACGCGTCGCCCGGCTTCCGCCCTCCTCTTGACCCGGCTGCGACCGTTTTCCATCGTCTCGAAGCCGAAGGAGACCTCATGGGGAAGGTTTTCTTGGGGATCTGCACAGCATCTATCAGAGCCGCCCTTGCGCCTGCTGTTGTGGTGATGATTCGACGTGTGCATGGAATGCCGGATTTCGAGCCGATAAAACGAAGGGACGAAGCCATGAGAAAGACAGTGAAGGGCAACGTAGCCTGGGTGGGCAAGACCGACTGGGAACTCAGACAGTTCCACGGCAGCGAATACTCCACCCACCGGGGCTCCACCTACAACTCCTACCTTATCCGGGAGGGGAAGAACGTCCTTATCGACACCGTCTGGAAGCCCTTCGCCCGGGAGTTCGTGCACAACCTCAGCCGGGAGATAGACCTGTCCGCCCTGGACATCGTGGTGGCCAACCACGGAGAGATAGACCACAGCGGGGCTCTGCCTGAACTGATGCGGCACATCCCCGACACTCCGGTCTACTGCACCGCCAACGCCGTGAAATCCCTCAAGGGACACTACCACCAGGACTGGAACTTCCACCCCGTGAAAACCGGGGACACGGTGGACATTGGCAACGGCAAGTCGCTTGTTTTCGTGGAGATGCCCATGCTCCACTGGCCCGACAGCATGGCAACCTACATGACCGGGGACAATATCCTCTTCAGTAACGACGCCTTCGGCCAGCATTACGCTACGGAACTCCTGTTCAACGATCTGGTGGACCAGTGCGAGCTGATGGAGGAGTGCGTCAAGTACTACGCGAACATTCTCACCCCGTTCAGCCCCCTGGTTAAGAAGAAGATCCACGAGGTTCTGAACCTGGGCATCCCCATAG
This sequence comes from uncultured bacterium, assembly GCA_964607515.1. Taxonomy (GTDB): domain Bacteria; phylum Fermentibacterota; class Fermentibacteria; order Fermentibacterales; family JCC-6; genus UBA6080. Next base: position 47,546 of record CAZSKU010000019.1, read on the forward strand.
ACATGATTGCCACCAGTCACGGGGTTATCTGGCGCCGGAATCCCGAACAGATCGTGGAGAAGTACCTTTCCTGGTCCGACGGATACGCCGAAAACCAGGTGACGGTACTCTACGACACCATGTGGGACGGAACCCGGATCATGGCGGAGAACATCGCCCGGGGCATCAACCTTCAACGGGGCGACCTGACCGTGAAGCTCTTCAACATTCCCAAGTCCGACAAGAACGACGTGATTACGGAGGTTTTCCGATCGAAGGCGGTGCTGGTAGGCTCGCCCACCATAGGGAAGGGAATCACCAGCGGAACCGCGGGGATTCTGGAGGAGATCGAGGGGCTCCGATTCAAGGGTAAAAAAGCGGCGGCCTTCGGGTGCTACGGGTGGAGCGGCGAAGGAGTCGTCAGGATAAGCGAATGGCTGACCAGAGCAGGCTTCGAGCTGGTGAACCAGGGGCTCAGATGTCTCTGGAACCCCGATGAAACCTCGGTTGAGGAGTGCGTCGCCTTCGGCAGGATGGTCGCCTCGAGCCTCTGACCGATCGTATTGACCGCTTTCTTATTCCGTTCCGGGCGGAAACGGCCGGTCCGCTATGGTGCTGTCCGTCGCAGAAGTCGAAGCCCTTCCGCCTCAAACCCGGGATATCCCTCGTACAAGCCGGCGTTTTCAGCCTCGACGGCAACCGTCTCGAATACCCATGGCGGGTCGTGGACGACGATGCAATCGGGGCGGTTTCGATCCAACCAGCTCCTTACGTCCCTGCGGGCCACCGCCAAGGCGTTCTCTTCCGTAACGAGCCCCAGGATGTCAATGATAGGCCTGTCTTCGCAGTACCATCCTATGGCGCCGATTTCCACAGCCGCCACCGATGCCGTTGAATTGAGGTTGTTTTCTATGAAAAGCGAGGCGGAATAGTAGTGCCGGGCCCTGCCCAACCGGGATGTGGTCCTGTAGGCGACCACCCCAATGGACACAACAAGCAGGGCGGTGATCAGAATGGAGGCCGAACCCGCCGCCGTTCGGCGGAACCGATTACCGATTGAAAACGAGCGGTGAATCATTCTCGAGAGGGCAGCGCCTGCATAGGCGAGACCGAAGAAATACAGCGGTGCATAGTACCAGTGGTAGGGAGGGGAGTTGAACACGGCGAAGATTCCTCCGTATAGAAGGATGTAGGTGATGATCAGCCTGTTCGCCCTGCTCCGGGGCGCCTGAACGGCGCCGATAACGGCGAGAAGAGCCACGGGAAGGTATAGCCAGATATGGTTTCCCCAGAAAAGTTTGGCGTGGCTTCGAATGTTGATGAATGACCGGGGCCAGGCTCCCCAGTATCCGGATAGACCCTGCCCGGCCTTCGCCAGCATCGTGTGCAGCGATGAATTGGCGTAGTACAGGTTCGTCAGCACCGAAACAACTATCAGCGGGGCCAGAATCGGCACCGCCAGAACGAGCCGCTGCCGCATCCATTTCCAGCCGTTCTGTCTCAGAAGTTCCAGAACAACGGCGATGATGAATATGCCCGTATCAATTCTCGTTATGAGAAGTAGACCGAGAATACAGGACAGAAGCCGGTAGTTCTCCTTCATATATATTATTATTGCCAATATCATCATAAATAGCACAAGTGTTGACTCCAGGCCGAAACAGCAATAGAAGAAGGGGGAGCAGACGATCAGAGCCATTGCAAGGTATCCAGCCAGATTCATGCCGGTCTCCCGAGCAGCGTAGTATTGCATGCCTGCAGCGGCCCCCAGCAGGGATATCCCGCAGAAGATGTTCACCGCCAGGATGGTTCTGCCGGTGATCCAGGACAGGCAGATCGAAACCAGGGTGAACAGCGGCGAAGTGATGCCGTGCCACCTGTGTCCCAGATTATAGGTCAGTTCCCCGTGTTCGAGAAAATTACGAACGTATCGGAAGTAGATCAGAGCATCGTCGAGTTCGTAATGACTCGCCTTTTCCACAAGGATCAACCAGACGGGAATGACACACAGAATACCTGTCAGTATGTATCTCCAGGGCGATCCCGATGTACTTCCGGGTTTTACGGCACCTGACCCCTCCCGTGAAGTCGTTTTCATCCGTCACCTTTCAGAGAAGTCTGATGGCTTTTCCTCGCACCTTCCGCGGTTACCCGAAGATGGCTTGACCGCTTCCTTTCCGTGGGTCCGGTATACCTTGGGAAGCCAAGACAGAAAACCAACTTCTGCGTACCATGCACCTGTTGCATCCCTTCGAACAGGTCATGAACTCCGGTTCGCCTGCCCATCTATATACCGGATATTCACACCGAGCAACTATAGGATATAAGCCGCGTAGTGCCTGCCCGCGAGAATTGATCCTTCGCTGAGAGGAAGCTCCGGAACCGCTTCAAAGCACCGCCATCTGAACTTTTGGCAATGGTGTCCAGTTCAATCGGTGCCGGCAGCTGCACAGATCCATCCGCCGTCTCGGAGACGCTATGGAATTGCCCCGACCCGGCGCATCAGGTCAGCCCCCCAGGTGCCGGGAGCACATAGGGGAGCGGCCTCAGGAAGACCGTAAGGCTTGACATTCGATGAATAAGATTTAGAAAAACATCATCGGGAACCTCTGGAAGTTGGAGAAGGTCTGGGCTGGTAAACTGGAGAGCAAAGAAAAACTGATCCCGTTCTCTCGATTTTAGAGTTTGGGGCGTCATGAAATTGCCTCAGTTCAGTGCGGCGCTTCTGATACTTGCAGTAATGAGATCCTCCGTTAGTGCTGAGCATTGTAATGGGTTCATTC